>CP066682.1:116027-859070 GCA_016432285.1 Candidatus Kaiserbacteria bacterium | reverse complement strand
AAAAGCGGCGCCAGTTCGGATTGAGGTCTGCAACCCGACCTCATGAAGCCGGAATCGCTAGTAATCGTGGGTCAGCCACACCACGGTGAATACGTTCTCAAGCTTTGTACTCACCGCCCGTCAAGTCAGGGAAGTTGGGAGTGCCCGAAGCACATCCTCGTGATGTACCAAGGCAAACTCAATGACAAAGACTAAGTCGTAACAAGGCACGGGTAGCGGAAGCTGCTCGTGGAATCATTCCAAACGGATTGGTCCTTCGACTCTTCGGAGTCGCTCAGGACCGGCAGTCGATTTCTGTGTCTCGATCGAGCACGGAAGGGAAATGGCGTTCATCCATAAATGACGCCTGACTCGAGGGCAAAGTCCCTCGGTTTGGACGGAACAAAAGAGTGTAGATAATTACTGTTGTGTGAAAACCAAAAGCGCCCCGTGAGGGCGCTTTTGTGGTTGGGAAAACTAGCGAACACTAATTTTCAGTGCCCGCTGGCGGGCCGCTTCCAATTCTTCCGGTGTCATAGCACCAAAAGCAATCCCTGCTTCTTGCTGCATTTCTCGAGTCGCGAAAGGATACGCAGCATCAGTCAATCGTTTCATCGCGTGCGCCACATCAGAGTTTGAGTGTTGCTCGAAAACTTTCGTAGCACGCGCCATTTCCGGTAATTGTCGAGCGATTCGCTGAAGCGTAGCTGTGGGCTTATCGACATCTCGTATCGCTTGCAGAAATGCAATGCCCGTCTCCGCGGCCATTTGCTCCTCGGGCGACGCTTTTTGAATATCTTGTTTCACTTTTGCCCACTCTGCCGCGCCATACTTTTCGATCGTATTTTTCGCATGCCCGACTGCAAGATCGATTGCCGCCGCGTCCGGATTCTTAAAGGCATCATGCGAGTCCGGATGTTCAACTATCATGGGAATAAGTATATACCGTTTCAAAACCGAGGGAACAGACGGAACAAAAGAGTGTATAAGGGAAACGGCGCGGCCAGAGATGGTCGCGCCGTTTTCTGTGCGCGATGCGGACTCAGAATCTTCGCCGATCTACCCGGCGCGCCGGACAGTGAGTACGCCGCTGAAATAGCAGATCCCGAATGTGAGTCCCTCGAGACTGCCGCCAAAATCTTTTTTCACGGTGTCGACGAACTCCTGGAACGAATAACCGGGGCTCGTGTACGTGTACGTCTTGTAACCTGCTGGCAATCGCTTCACAGAACTACGTGCTGCGGGTGGCATGACGCCCTCCATGTGTGCGCGGTTTTTCTACCGGATGCTCATTATCTCTCCAAAGCTAAAATATAAAAGAACACTTCTACGGCGTGCAGGCGATGCCTCGCGGTACCGAGGTTTAACCTCGGTAGCGAGTTGTCCGACCGGGTGTTTTGTATTCAGCGTATAATCACACAGTCGCGCTTCGCTTTCGTCATGAAAAATCACAAAGAAGTCTTGCAGGAATTGCTTGAGCCCGCGGGCGTGGTGCTCGATGGCCCTCATGCCTGGGATCCGCAGATTCGCGACGAGCGCATCTTTGGGCGCATCTTTTCCCATGGGCTTATCGCCGTCGGCGAAGGTTACATGGACGGTTCGTGGGACGTCGCGGATCTGCCCGAGCTCATCGCACGAGTGTTGCGCTCGCGCCAGGCGCGAAAAATCCGCGCGATCAACGTGATACCCCTCGCGCTCTCGGCCCTGCGGCACCGGCTCCTCAATTTGCAGGGCAAGCGCCGCGCGAAAGAGGTGGCGTACCGCCACTACGACATCGGCAACGACCTCTACGAGCGCATGCTCGATCGGCGTATGGCCTACTCGTGCGGGTACTGGAAAGACGTAAAGGATTTGGACGGCGCGCAGGAGGCGAAGCTCGACCTCATCTGCCGCAAAATTGGTCTGAAGCAGGGCGAGCGCGTGCTCGACATCGGGTGCGGGTGGGGGAGCTTCGCGGTCTTTGCCGCCGAGCGCTACGGCGCGCATGTGGTCGGCGTTACCATCTCGAAGGAACAGGCCGCGCTCGCGCGGGAGCGCGCTGCGGGCCTTCCCGTCGATATTCGGCTCCAGGATTACCGGGACATAGCCGACGGGCCGTATGACAAGATCGTATCGGTCGGCATGTTTGAGCACGTGGGCCACAAAAACTACAAGACCTTCTTTCGCCTGGCACGCCGCCTTCTCAAGGACGACGGACTCTTTCTTCTTCATGCCATCGGCTTCAAACACACATCGCTGATCGCTGACCCGTGGATCGACAAGTACATTTTTCCCAACGGTATACTCCCTTCGGCGGCGCAGATCGCGGCCGCGACGGACCGGCTCTTCGTGCTCGAAGACTGGCACAATTTCGGCGCTGACTACGAAAAGACGCTGCTCGCGTGGTTTGAAAATTTCGAACGGCACTGGCCGCAGCTCCGGGAAAAATATGACGAGCGTTTCTTTCGCATGTGGAAGTTCTACCTCCTTTCGTGCGCAGGCGCTTTCCGCGCGCGCGAATCGCAGCTCTGGCAGATCGTCTTGTCGCCGCGTGGCGTCAGTGGCGGGTACACAGCGGTGAGGTAGAGATATTAAAAAGGAAGTGCCGGTCCCGCGAAGCGCGGGACCGGCTGAATGCTTCGAACGAATGTTGCTGCCAGGCAGTTCAGAAGTCGAAGTTGCCCGAACTCGAGCGGTAGCAGTTGCGGGGCACCATACCGGAATCCCAGCGCTCCTTCTGACGCTGAGGCTCCTGTACGAGGGGCGTGCTGTCGAGCAAGAGCGCGCCCTTGCCGCTCGCGAGATCGCGCTGACGATCCGCGGCACGGCTGTGGGCCGCGTATTTGTTGCGATGCCCGCCCTGTTTCTCCTTCCTCTTGCCAGTCTTCCCGTTTCCGTTGCGCGGCCTCCAGTTTTGGTTGTCGCGCGCACGATGGTTGTTTTTGGTTTGACCGTGGTGGGCCATGACACCTCCGTGCGACCGGGGATGGCAGTAATGCTGCTGTCCGGCCTACAGGGGAAAGTAGCATCGAAGCTCCATTTTTGCTACCATTCCCCGCGATAGAAAAAAGCGCGTGTAGTTCAGTGGTAGAACGCCATCCTGATAAGATGGAGGCCCTTGGTCCGATTCCAAGCACGCGCACTGAAAATTACTTATTGAACGGCCAGCCCGGTTTTTTGAAGGGGTTGTCTTTGTCGGTAAACGGCCACTTATCCGGCATTTCTACCTTTGGAACGGGCTCTCCGCTGACGGCATTGCCTCTGCCTGTGACGTTGATGTTGCCGCGACCATCGATGGTGATGTTAGGGTCTTCGCCGCTAACCACGTTAGCACCACCCTCCTGTATGATCACAATGTCCGGCCTCATGAGTCTCTTGTTCTTAACGATATTCGCACCTCCTCTCGTCGTCTGGTAGATATGGGTGATCTTCGGATCGAGCGTCGCCCCGTCCACAATATTCATCTGACCCTTGCCGGCTGTTTGAAATAAGGTCGTTTCTTTGGGCAACCTCGCGATCCTCGGGTCCTGCCCAACCCGCTCGTCATGAGAGTACTGCTCAATAGTTTGCGCTCCGGCCGTATTGGCAGGAATCGCAGCTTCAGCCGCAGCTACCATACCGATTGCCGCGAGCATGGCCTTGCCCCTCGACATCTTTTTATTGTTCTTGCCTTCGAGACCTTCACCCATGTGTCAATGATAGCTCTTGCCAACAGCATGCGTAGCGCTGTCTGGGGACAGATAAAAAAGTATAATGGCCACCATGAACTATAAGGTCAGCGGCGGCAAAAAGCTCTCCGGCACGGTTACCACCAACGTCTCGAAGAACGCGGCGCTGGCACTCCTCGCGGCCTCGCTCCTCAATCGCGGCGAGACGGTACTGAAGCGCATGCCGCGCATCGAGGAGGTGAAGCGCCTCTTGGAAGTGATGGAGAGCATCGGCGTGAAAATCGTGTGGGATCCATCGGGAGATATGCGGATCACGCCTCCTGAAAAAGTCGACCTCACACATCTCGACGTAGCGGCGGCGCGCCGCACGCGCTCCATCGCGCTTTTCATCGCCCCGCTCGCGCACCTGCTCGGCGATTTTGAGCTCCCAGCGCCCACGGGGTGCGACCTCGGGAAGCGCAGCCTCGGCTCACACATCGACGCACTCGCGCGTCTCGGGATTCGTGTGAGCGGCAACCAGGACGGCCAGTCGTACCACGTGGAATCGAGCGATCTCACAAAACCGCGATCGACAGAGATCGTTATGTACGAGGCGTCGGACACCGGCGCGGAGAACGTGCTCATGGCGGCGGCGAAAATCCCCGGCATCACGACCATCAAATTCGCGAGCGCGAATTATATGGTGCAGGATCTCTGCGTTTTCTTGCAGCACTGCGGCGTGCGGATCGAGGGGCTCGGCACCTCGACGCTCGTGGTGCATGGCCTTCGCGACATCGCGATTGAGGCGCACGGCTACCCGAGCGAAGATCCGATCGAATCGATGTTTTTCATCGCGCTTGCGGCGACGACCGGCTCGGAGATCACCATAAAACGTTGCCCGATCGATTTTCTCGAACTCGAGCTCTTCACGCTTGAGCACATGGGCTTGAAGCACTCGCGGGGCGAAAGCTACGCCGCGGAGAACGGCCACACGATTCTGCGCGACATCACGATCCACGCGTCGGATTTGGTGGCGGCGCCCGAAAAGATCGCGCCACGCCCGTACCCCGGCATCAACATCGACAATCTGCCCTTTTTCGTGCCGGTGGCCACGCAGGCAAAAGGGAAGACGCTGATACACGACTGGGTGTACGAGGGCCGCGCGAAGCACTACATGGAAATGGTAAAGCTCGGCGCGCGCATGACGCTCATCGATCCGCACCGCGTGGAGATCGAGGGGCCCACGAAGCTGCATGCGGCCGATGTTTCATGCCCGCCGGCCCTGCGGCCCGCCACGCTCCTTCTCATCGGCATGCTCGCGGCGGAGGGTGATTCCACGCTCTTGGATGTCTACCCAATCAACCGCGGCTACGAAAATCTCCATGAGCGTCTCAAGCAACTCGGCGCTTCCGTCGAAGCAGTTGAATAACATGCAAGCGAAGCTCATCGTATTTGCGTCGGGCACGAAAGAAGGCGGAGGCTCGGGCTTCGAGAATCTCGTCGAGGCCACCAAGCGGGGCGTACTCGATGCCGAAGTCGTTGCGGTTGTTTCCAATCACGAACACGGGGGCGTGCGAGAGCGCGCAGACCGGCTTGGCATTCCCTTTATCTTTTTTACGCCCGATTCCGATTATCAAAAAATCGTCGCAGACGCGGGGGCCGAATACATCGCACTCTCCGGGTGGCTGAAGCACGTGCACAGGCTCGATCCGGCCCGGACGATCAATATCCACCCCGCGCTCCTCTCGCAATTTGGGGGGCGCTTCGGTGGGAAGGGCATGTACGGCACGCACCTCTACGAAGCGGTGAAGGAAGCGCTCGATCGGGGCGAGATCACGGAATCCGGATTCACCATGCACTTCGTCACCGAAGAGCACGATAGAGGCCCTGCCTTTTTCGAATATCGCGTACCGCTCGAGAGGGGAATGACAGTGGAAGAAATCGCGCACAGAGTGCACGAAGCCGAACTTCTATGGCAGCCGAAGATCACCAACCTGGTCGTGCGCGGAGAAATTCACTGGGATGGCAGCGACCCAAAAACGCTGGTAGTGCCCGCCGATTTCAAATAGAATGGCATTTCCGGGTGCGTGGCGGAACTGGCCAGAAAGGTACTTTCAAATCATTGTGGGCATGTGGCGGAATTGGTATACGCGTACGATTCAGAATCGTATTCCGCAAGGATTGGGAGTTCGAGTCTCCCCATGCCCACAATGCTCTGAAATGGGCGTACTCCGCCAGCCGGCGGATCAGAATCGTATTCCGTAAGGATTGGGAGTTCGAGTCTCCCCGCACCCACCGCGTGGATAACGTTCACTTCTGCGATGTTGCGGCGATACAATGAGTGTATGGATAAGCTCATCCTCATGATCCATCCGACGACCGGCCTCATCGGCCTTCTCTCTGCTGTCTGGGTATTCGTCGAAGCACTGAACGCGAGTCCTCGCAACAAGGCGCGGCTGTACTGGGGGAGCGTACTCACGGCGGTCATGATGATTGCGACGTGGATCGCAGGCGGCTACTGGTACGTCAACTACTACGCCGTCGACAAAGCACTCATTCTCAAAGGTGTATATCCCTTGGCGCATACGATCGTGATGGAGACGAAGGAGCACGCTTTCTTCATCACGCTTATTCTCTCGTTTCTCCTCGTCGTTGTTACCCGCTTCGAGGATGTATCGATGAATCGCGGCGCGCGACTTCTTGTACTTACTGCATCTGCACTTGTCGTGCTCTCCGCATTTGCGATCGAAGGCGCCGGCGCACTGATAGCTATGGCAGCTCGTCTCAGCATCTAACGTATGAATCTCTCGGCAAAATCAGCAGGGTACGCGCTCGCGGCGATCGTTGCTATCGTCGGCAATACATTGCTTACGATCGCGAAAGAGTCATACGAACCGCTTCTACAGGCCATGAAAGCGGCGCTCGGGCATCACTGGACGACTCACGGCGTCGTGATCGTCGCCAGTTTTTTCATTCTGGGATACCTCTTTTCCAGGTGGCCGGCAGTTGCAAGGATGAGCGGCACCAT
Organism: Candidatus Kaiserbacteria bacterium; assembly: GCA_016432285.1. Classification (GTDB taxonomy): domain Bacteria; phylum Patescibacteriota; class Minisyncoccia; order Phycocordibacterales; family UBA2100; genus UBA10103. The sequence continues at coordinate 852,437 of CP066682.1, read as the reverse complement.
GCTTGCCATCGTGCTCGTCATTGCGACGATTCTCTCCGGCGTCGGTCTATTTGTATTTTTCCTCGCCAAATAATGGGCCCTGACACACCGCACTATCTCGAAGAGGTGTACTGGTGGGCGTATGTGCGCCCCTTGGCGGTACGCTTTTGGGACCGTCCGTGGCTCATCAACCTTATCCTTTTTGGAAAATATGGGACGCTTCGGGATCGGGTATTGGAAGAGTTCGGCCCCGTGATCTCTGGAAAGACACTGCAAATATCATGTTGCTATGGCGAGCTGACGCCGCGACTTTCGGCGCGTGTGCAAAAAGGTGGTGGATCGCTTGATGTAATCGACATACTTCCAATCCAGCTGGAGAATGTAAAGCGCAAACTTTCGCGTGACGCTGCTGTGCAGACCTTCCGCATGGATGCCGCGTCACTCGATTTTCCCACCGCTTCGTATGATCAGGTGCTGGTGTTCTTTCTTTTGCATGAAGAGCCGCAGGAATACCGCGAAAAAACGATGCGCGAAGCGCTGCGCATCTTGAAGCCGGGTGGAAAAATCGTCATCGCCGACTACGGTGTGCCACGCGCATGGCACCCGCTTCGCTATATTCTCCTACCATTTCTCGGCTTTCTTGAACCCACGGCGTGGGATCTGTGGCGTCAGGAATTAAAAGACGTTCTCCCGCACGAAATGGCCGGTCGCTCGTGGCGGAAGACCTCGTATTTCGGCGGTCTCTACCAGATGCTCGTGAGCAGGGGCTAGCCATAAGGATCGCTATCGAGTCTCCCCGCACCCACATTGCAGAAAATAGGGGGTATGTCAGCATTACGGTATGGATATTACTAAACACACGCAGCCCTCAGCTTTAGAAAAGTACGCGTTTTTGTGGTCGGAAGTGCGCCTCGTAATCGCCGCGGTCGCGCTCCTTATTGGCGGCTTCCCGCCGATCTTGTTGCTGCTCCCGACTCCCGCCACGTGGCTCCTCCTGCGCCTCGCCTGGATCATCTCTGGTCTAGCGGCCGGCTACCTCCTGTACCGCTGGTACACCGGGGGTCAGAAGGTCTTCGGCGGCAAGGACAGTAAGGATCTCGGTGCCTTCTTCGTGAGCGTCGTCTCCGGCCTCAATCTAGGCATCCTTGGTCTCCTTGGGACCAACATCGGCATGTCGATCGCCTCCGGTCGTGTTGTCTTTGCAGCCGTCGCTGTGCTCTACCTCCTTGCCGCGTGGCACCTTCACAAGCGCTGGAGGGCATCGGGCGAGAAACTGTTCGTCTGATTTTCCCCGCTGGACGTGAGAGAAAGCGTCGCTATAATGCGCCTTTCCTATGCCGCACTTTGATGCCGCGCAGAAGAAGGTGCTGATCGCGCTTACAATCTATCTCGCGTCGCTCTTTGCCGCCAATACGCTCGGCCTCAAGATTGCGCCCTTTATCCTCGGCTTCCACGTATCGGTCGCGGTGTTTTCATTTCCCTTTGTCTTTCTCACGACCGACGTGATCGGCGAGATCTACGGCAAGCCGATGGCGCGCTTTTTCGTGCGGTGCGGATTTCTCGCGACGGCACTTTTTCTCCTGTACTCACTGATCTCGATCTCGCTGCCGTGGGCAGAGGCGGGGCTCTGGGCCAAAGAGAGCTACGAGCAGATTTTTGGCGTCTCGATGCGCATCGCACTCGCGAGCCTCGTTGCCTTCGCCGTGGCCGAATTCCAAGACGTACACGCTTTTTTCTTCGTCAAAAAGAAAATCGGCGAGAAGCTCTTCTGGCTGCGCTCGCTCCTTTCCAACGTATGGTCGCAGTTTCTCGATTCGGCGCTCTTCATGCTGATCGCCTTCTACGGCGTCTATTCCAACGCCGCGCTCCTGCGGATCATCATCACGTGGTGGCTCTTTAAGGTGATGATGGGGCTCCTCTACACGCCGCTTTCGTACCTTGCGCTGAAGCTCCTCCGAGAGAAGCCGGCCGCATGAGAGTCGAGCCGCGAAAGACTCGCATCTTTCGGGAAGGTCAGGACCTTATCGCGTTTATCGAGGCGCATGTCCCGAAGCTGAAGGATGGGTCGGTACTCGCAGTTACTTCGAAGATCGTCGCTCTTGCGGAAGGGAGGACCGTATCGAAGGGGAAGGGGTTCGACAAAAAGAAGCTCGTTCGCGCCGAGAGCGAGTGGGCGATCGAATCGTATCCAAAGTGGTGGCTCACGGTGCGCGACGGAGCGTTTTTGGTCAACGCCGGCATCGACGAATCGAATGCGGCGGGGAAGATCGTGCTGCTTCCGAAGGATTCATTTGCCGCGGCCGCGAAAGTGCGCGCAGCACTCCTCAAGCGATACAAGATAAAAAGACTCGGCGTCATCATCACCGATAGCCACGTCGCGCCGCTTCGCAACGGCGTCTTCGGAATCGCGCTCGGGTACGCGGGTATCAAGGGGATCCGCGACTACCGCGGCACGAAAGACCTTTTTGGCCGCTCACTTGCCGTGACACAGGTCAACGTGCCCGACGCGCTCGCGAGCGCGGCCGCACTCTCGATGGGAGAGGGCGCTGAGCGTCAGCCGCTCGCGATCATCGAGGACGCGCCGGTAGAATTTCGCGATCGAACCAACAAGCGTGAGCTTTTGATCGCGCCCTCGAAGGATATTTATCGGCGAGTCTTACGACTTCCTCGCAAAAAGATCGGCAAACGGGCGCGCTGAATCAGCGCTTTTGCATGAAGAGCGCGGAGGCAGCGCCGATGATCAGCAAAAGTCCGATTGCCCATACGAAGTTCGAAGGGTCGTCATCGTTCGATGCCAGGGCCGCAACGGCCGTTTGCGCCTCGACTTCAGAAGGAGATGGATCCTCGGTATCAGCAACTGTTTGAAGCTCCTCGCTCGTTTCTTCGCTCACACTGTTCGTCTCGATCATCTGGCGAGGTGCCTCGACTGTTTGCGCGGGTACTACGGGCGTGATGCTGGCCGAGAGTGGCTCAGGTGTCGGGGTATTTTCGACGATCGGCTGCGGTTTCGGGAAGTTCATCAGGAGTTCGTCCCACGTTGCGCGTTCGATTGCGGGAATGGCGTAGGCGGTGGCCCACACGCGCGTATCCACGCTCGCGCTCGTAGGCTCCACGCCGCCGTCTCGCTCCTGGAGCGTGGCCAGATAGTAGTCGGGCATCTTGTACGTTCCATTGCTCCAATCGAAGGGTGATTGACCGATCGCCCGAATCGCCTGAAGCACCCAGCTCGTCGAAGGGCTCGAGCCGAATCCGCCGTCTTCCGACTGTTTCGTGCGCAGGAATTCCACTGCCCGCTTCACCGCGTCTTTGGATCCCGAAAGGTCGGTCGCCTCAAGCGCCTGCATTGCTGCCGCGGTCAGATCGACGCTTTTTGCCCAGGAGCCGTCGGGGGATTGAAGAGAGAGAATGTACGAGGTGATCTTTTGAATGAGCTCGTCATTGCTCGTGTAGCCGGCATTGAGGAGCGGAAATATGGCGAAGATGTCGTCATTTACGAACGCCGAGCTGCCGACCTGTGTACCGTCGAAGGCATTGACGATCGGTGTGATCGTGTCGATCGACGTGCCGGTGTATGGGTCGATCCCGAGCGACTCCAGGGCCATCGCATGCCGCTCGAAATCCGTCGCGCTTTGGAGCGTCGGTGTGTGCGAGCGCATGTATGATCGTAGCTTCTCTTTCAGCTCCGGAGCTTTGTCGGTCGCCGTCATGATCGCTACCCAGTCGTTGAGTAGGTCGGAGCCGAACGAGCCGTCCGATTTTTGCACTCCGGAGAGATAGGCAACGGCTTTCGGGACATCAAAGGGGTCGTGGAGCGTGAGTCCCGTGCCGCCTTGCGGTGCACTCACCACCGGGCTTGGACTTACCAGCGAAGCAATCGAGAGTTCAAGCTCGCTCCCGAGATACGTGTCGGAGAAGTCGTGCAGTTCAAATGTGATCGTATCTCCCGTAGCGACCGTCATCTGCGTGAGGCCAACCGCCGCAAAGCCGCCGTTTTGATACAGCGCCCAGTACTCACTGAAAGGGTCCGCCGCGACGCTGTTGACCGCCGTTACAAAGAGCCCGAATGCGGGGAACGCATTCGAGAGGCTCACGCCGGACACACCGCCGCTGTCGATAGCAGCCTGCAAGGCGCAAATCCCGAGGTACTGGCCAGTGCTGTAGCTGTGCGAGATCCCGTCGGAGTCGACCACCGTACACTGCTGTGGCACATTGACCGATACAGCCGCGTAAGCGGGGAAGGCGAATAAAAGAGTGATCCAGAAAAGTGAGAACGTGCGCACGCGCATACAAAAATGTGTTTACGTATTAATGAGACTCTTGGTAACGCCACTCCACACGATCGCCTTCGCGAAGAGTTGTTTGCGAGGCACCCGTTTCCGAGGAGGTGCCGTTGACGTAGAGGAACCAGTAGCGGCCATTGGCGTTTTTCTTGCCATTGATTTCCTCCACAAAAAGGCCGAGTGCGGGATATTCCGTTCCACGAAACCGAAAGCCTTTTTGCTCTGCCGCGCGCATTGCCTCGAGCACGCTCGAGCCTTCTGCCACAGCTACCTCGTATGACAGATCTTCTGCCGCGATCGAGATGTCGATCGTGCGCAAAACGTCCGCGCCCCCTTGCGGAGTCGCGCGATCCGCGTCGCTCTCTGGGGAGCGCGTGAGGACTGACGTGTTGTAACCGCTCACGACGATCGAAAAGACAATCGCAAAAACCGCAAGCGAGCCGAGAAGATAGAATCCGTATCGTTTGTACATAGAAACGAAAAATCTCTGCCCAAGCAGAGATTTTTTATGCACGCGCACGTAAGAGTGTGCGCATTGCTTCCTGCTCGGGATGACAACTGAAGAAGATCGGACTTTAACCGTTGCGGCACAGTGGGGGAATTTCGCCCCGCTTCCTATCTGTCTTTTTCTGACTGACAGATTCCCTTTCGGGACACTCAATCGTGGAAACGCATTCTATTCCTCGCCGCTTCTCGCGCAAGGTGGATAGCGGATTAGAGAATGTTCGCGGAATAAGCACAAGTGCTATGATGGCTTCAATGCTTGATTATCGGGCGCACTTCGCCGGCAAAAAAATCACTCTGATGGGATTGGGGCTCCTGGGGAGAGGAGAGGGTGATGCCGCATTTCTGGCGGCGTGCGGCGCGCATCTTGTCGTAACGGACAAGAAATCGGAGAGTGAACTTGCGGAGCCGGTTGCGCGCCTCAAGAAGTATCCGAACGTCACTTTTTCTCTCGGCGGCCACAGAATCGAGGACTTCACGCATGCGGATCTTGTGATCAAGGCGGCGGGCGTGCCGCTCGGATCCTCCGAGATCGCAGCGGCCAAAAAAGCGGGAGTGCTGGTAGCCATGTCGACGGCGCTCTTTGCGAAGTATGCCGCGGAGCGCGGAGCACGCATCGTCGGCGTGACGGGGACGCGCGGCAAATCAACCGTGAGCGCTCTCATATACGAGAGTCTCAAAAAAGCGGGGAAGCGGGCGCACCTGGGGGGCAACGTGCGCGGAAAATCCACGCTCGCGATGTTACCCGAGATCGAAGCGGGCGACATCTGTGTCCTCGAGCTCGACTCGTGGCAGCTCCAGGGCTTTGGGGACCTTCAGATGAGTCCGCATATCGCGGTTTTCAGCAATCTGATGCCCGACCATCAAAACTACTATCGCGATATGGATGCCTATTTCGCCGACAAGGCAAATATCTTCGCGTTCCAGAACGAGGGCGATACGCTGATTGCGGGAAAAAAGGTCGCCGAGAGAATTGCGCTTTCGCGCACCGAGGTGCCGGAAAATCTGCCCGGGGATTGGCAGCTGAAGATCGTAGGCGAACACAACCGCGAGAATGCGGCGCTTGCCGCAGCCGCGCTCCGTCCGCTCGGCCTTTCGGAAAGTGAGATACGCTCTGGAATCGAATCCTTCGAGGGAGTCGAAGGCAGGCTCCAGCTGGTGCGAGAGCTTCGCGGCGTCAAGATTTACAATGACAACAACGCGACGACGCCCGAAGCGACGATCGCGGCTCTTCTGGCGCTCGGCGAAAAGCGCAATGTGATCCTGATAGCCGGTGGATCAGACAAGGGGCTCAATATGCAAGCACTCGTGGCCCTCATCAAGGATCGCTGCAAAGCCGTGTATCTCCTGCAAGGCACTGGCACGGATCGGCTCCGGAAGGATCTCTTGGCTCCCGTGTGCGGCTCGCTCAACGAGGCCCTCCAGAGTGCGCTCGACGCGAGCGTACCGGGCGACGTGATTCTCTTTAGTCCTGCGTTCGCGTCGTTCGGTATGTTCAAAAATGAATACGAGCGCAACGACCTCTTCCTCGCCCTCGTGCGCAATCTCTAACCATGATCGGCATGTTCGATTCCGGCGTCGGTGGGCTCACGGTCCTTCGCTCGATTCGGCAGTACCTTCCCTCCGCCGACATTCTGTACTTCGGAGACATCAAGAACGCCCCGTATGGCTCCAAATCGCGCGAGGAACTTTCGGTTCTCTTGGTCGCCGGCCTCAAGGTGCTCCATGAACGCGGCGCGGAAAAAATCGTGAGCGCGTGCAACAGCGTTTCTGCCTCGCTCGCGATCTCGCTTTTTGATGCATTGGAGATCGCGCCCGCGCACCTCATCGAGATGGTGGGGCCCACGGTCGCCGCGCTTCGCGACTCTCCCGAGCGGATCGCGGTGTGCGCGACACCGGCCACGATTCGCTCCGGCATCTACGCCGACGCCTTTCGCATGGTCGGCAAGGAGATACAAAATATTGCGATCGAAGGCCTTGCCGGCGCCATCGAGTTCGGCGCTCCCGAAGCGGAGATCAAGAAGCACATCGAGGGCGCCTTCACCGGAAAGAGCGATTTCGACCTCTTGGTGCTCGGCTGCACACACTATCCGCTCGCCATCGAAGCCTTTGGCACAGTGCTCCCGGACGTGAAGATATTTGATCCCGCGGAAGCGGTCGCGATCCGTGCGAGGCGGCAGTTCTGGCCGCAGGAAGTCGGGGACGCCCGCACTCACTTTTTGATCAGCAAGGAGTCGCAACGGTTTCGCGATCTTACGAGCTCGCTCTTCCCAAATCAGAAATACACAGTCGAAGTGCTAGAGTAGGGATATGAAAATTCCGGATTCCATCTACATGGTGGGGATCGGCGGCATCGGCATGTCCGCGCTCGCGCAACTACTTGCTCACCGCGGCAAAAAAGTGAGCGGCTCAGACAGGGAGGAATCTCCCGCCACCGACCTCCTCGCACAAAAGGGGATCGAGGTCTGGATCGGACACGACCAGTGCCACATTCCTGCCGATGCGAAACTTCTCGTCTACAGCGATGCGGTGCCGGAGACGAACGTGGAGCGGATGCGAGCCGAAGAGATGGGGATCCCGCAGAAGAGCTACTTCGAGGCGCTCGGAGAGGTGAGCAAAAGCGCGCGCACCATCGCGGTGGCGGGTACGCACGGCAAAACAACGACCACCGGCATGCTCGCGAAGATTCTGCACTTTAGCGACAAGAAACCAAGCGCGGTCGTCGGATCGATCGTACAGGATTTCGGATCGAATTTTCTGCCGGGTGCGGAGGATCTGCTCGTCGTCGAGGCCTGCGAGTACCGCGATCATCTCCTCAAGCTCTCACCGCAGATCCTCGTGATCACCAATATCGAGCTCGACCACACGGACTACTTTCCGAATCTCGGCGCTCTCCAGAAAACCTTCCGCAAGGCCGCCGAGCGCGTCCCGGAAAACGGCATCATCGTGACGAATCCGTACGATCCGCATATTGCTGCCGTGCTCGGAGGCGCGAAGGCGCCGATTCTCGATTACACCACGCAAACGGTGCCGGCCCTGAAGCAGATCGGGGAGTTCAACCGCATGAACGCGCGCGCCGCTAAAGCGGCAGCGCGCGCCGCCTTCCCGCATCTCCAGGAGGAGTACACGGATCGCGCGCTCATGGAATTCAAGGGCTCGTGGCGGCGTTTCGAGTATCGGGGAGAGACGCCGCAGGGGGCCGTGGTGTACGACGACTACGCGCACCATCCGACGGCGATCGAGGCGACGATCGAGGCGGCGCGCGCGCAGTTTCCCCAGAAAAAGATCACGGTGGTATTTCATCCGCACCTCTTTTCGCGCACGCGCGACCTCTTCGACGGGTTCGTGCGCTCGCTCGCCACGGCCGACTACGTCATCCTCGCGCCCATTTACGCGGCGCGCGAAAAAGATCTCGGCGAAGTGTCGAGCGACATGCTTGCCAAAGCGATCGCCAAGACAAATCAAAACGTGCTCTCGCTCCACACCTTCGATGCGATACGCGACGAACTTTTGAAGAGCGCCTCGGGTCGCGATCTCATCATCACCATGGGAGCTGGCGATATATACAAGGTGGCCGAACAAATCGCCGATTGAGCGGGGCGGATAGACCCCATCTGCTTCGTTGCGGAACCTTTCTGATACTGAACTGGAGCGACCGGACCAATTACGTATCACGCAGACGGGCTGCTTTTCTCGTGGTGGGAACCGGAAATCATGGTTTGCGTATGGTAAACCTGCGTGGCAGAGTGCCCGCATGGCAGGGAAGCTTTCGGTGGTCGCGACACCCATCGGCAATATGGGCGATCTTACCTTCCGCGCGCTCTGGAATCTGAAGGAGTGCGACGCGGTGTACGCCGAGGACACGCGCGAGATTCTGAAGCTCCTCAACCACTACGGCCTCCGCAAGTCGGTCTTTCGACTCGATGCGGCGACCGAAGCGAAAAAGGCGAGTGAAGTGATCGAGCGTTTGGAGCGGGGAGAGCATGTGGCCTACGTGACCGACGCAGGGACGCCGGGGATTTCGGATCCGGGCTCGCGGCTTGTGGCGATTGTGCGGAAAGCGTTGCCAGAAGCAACCATCGACGCGATTCCGGGGGCCTCTGCGCTCACCGCTGCGCTCTCGATCGCCGGAATCGACGCGACCGCGTTTACCTTTCTCGGCTTTTTACCGCACAAGAAGGGAAGGCAAACCGCGCTCAAAAAGGTCGTGAAGAGCGACGTGCCGGTCGTGCTCTACGAATCTCCGCACCGCATTTTGAAATTATTGAAGGAAATTGACGCTGTGGCGCCGCACGTGCAGATAACGATCGCGCGGGAGCTCACCAAACTTCACGAAGAAGTGCTCGTCGGGAGTCCCGAGGAGCTCGCCGAGAGCCTCGAAAGAGGCAGGAAAGTGCGGGGGGAGTTCGTCGTGATCGTTGTCCCCCGGTAGCTGCATATACGCTCCGCTTCTTCCTGGGATATACTGTGCGCATGACACTCGATGCCGTCATCATGCTCGTTGGTGCATTCGTTGCGCTCCTTCCGTTTTTGGGGCTTCCCAATAGCTGGGACACCGCGCTCTTTTTCGGGGCGGGCGTTGTCGTGATCGGACTCGGCATTATTGTGCGGCGCCGGCTCGGCGCTTCCACAGGGGGGATTGATCAGGCCGCATCGGAGAGCCCGATCTCCATGTCGGATATTCGTCCTACGGTTTCTCATGAGCCACGCTAGAGGCCGACTTCTTTTCGCAGGGACGTTCGTCGTTCTTGGTATCGGTATTGCTGCTGCATACGCCGTACCGCCGAGCGCATCGTTCGTGCGATCCGCCACATCGACACCGCCCTCGCTCGCGCCAGAGGTACCCCTTACAAAGCATGTGCCGACGCCTGCCGCAGTGAAGGCAGTGTACATGTCGCAGTGCGCGGCCGGAACGCCTTCCTTCCGTGAAAATCTCACGAAGCTGATCGACGAAACCGAGCTCAACTCGATCGTGATCGACATCCGTGATTACACCGGCAGAATCGCGTTTCCTACCGAGAACCCCGTCTTGAAAGACATGGTCTCCGACGAATGCGGCGCCAACGACATGAAGGAATTCGTGGAAGGGCTGCATGAGAAGGGCATCTACGTCATCGGCCGCATCACGGTTTTTCAAAATCCGTACTACACGAAAATCCATCCGGATGAGGCCGTGCAAAAAAAATGTCCTTCGACAAGCTCAGGAACTTCGTGCGGCGTCTGGAAAGACCGGAAAGGCTTGGCCTTCGTCGACGTGGGCGCGAAGCCGTACTGGGACACGGTCGTCGAGCTCTCGAAGGAATCCTACGCGATCGGTTTCGACGAGCTCAATTTCGACTACATTCGTTTTCCCTCCGACGGCCCCATGGCGGAGGCCGACTACACGTGGAGCAAGGGCAAGACCAAGTCGGAAGCGCTCGAGGAGTTCTACAAATACCTGCACGAGCGATTGCAACCGCTCGGCGTTGTCATGTCGGCCGACCTCTTCGGGTATGTGACGGTGCACGTGGACGATCTTGGCATCGGACAGCTTCTGGAGCGGGCGCTGCCGTACTTCGATTACATCTCTCCCATGGTCTATCCCTCGCACTACAACAAAGGCTTCGCCGGTCTTTCCGACGTCAACAGCGACCCCTATAAGGTGGTGTACGCTTCCATGATCGAAGCGGTGCGGCGCACGAGAGCGACGACGACATCCATCGCCTCGTTCGCCTACTCCCGGATCGGCACGTCAACCCCTGCGGTGTACGCGAAGCCCGCATACGACGCGCAAAGAATGCGGCCGTGGCTTCAGGATTTCGACTATCCGGTCGACTACACGCCGCAGATGGTACGCGACCAGATACGCGCCAACGAAGCCGCCGGCCTTGATTCGTACATGTTTTGGGATCCTGCCAACAAATACAGCAGCTTGCGCCAGGTCGTGGCCCCCAACTAGCTTCATGGAAAAACCCCGAAAGAAAGAAACACAGCGGGAAGAATCGGAAGATCTTGAGACCCCGGCTTCACGCGCTCTCGACCACGCTCCACCCTCGGCGCCGGTCGCAATCGAAATCCCACCGATTGCACATCCGAACTACCTAAAGGATCGGGAAGAAGAGCGCCTGGATAAGAAGCACGAACGAAGCGCGAAGGAATATCTTGCCGCGCAAAAGCGAAAGCGCGAAATCAACTAGCGGCGCATAAGGCGTGAGTGAGCCTTAGGAAGGAGTATAATGCTCCCATGCACCCCGATCATCACGACGATGATCGCCGCATTACCTATTTTGCGGCGACGCATACTCGCGGCAAGCGGGAGATGTTTGGTATACGAGCCGAAGATCGCGGCAAGCACATCTACGTCATCGGAAAAACCGGCATGGGTAAATCGACCATGCTGGAGAACATGGCGATCCAAGACATCCAGAACGGCGAGGGCATCGCCTTCATCGATCCGCATGGGGCGACGGCCGAAAAGCTGCTGGATTTCGTGCCGCACGATCGCGTGAAAGACGTGGTCTATTTCGCGCCCTTTGACACCGATCACCCCATCGGCTTCAACGTGATGGAGGATGTCGGCTACGACAAGCGACACCTCGTCGTCTCGGGGCTCATGGGCGCCCTCAAGCGCATCTGGGTAGACGCGTGGAGCGCGCGTATGGAATACATTTTGCAAAACACGCTCCTTGCGCTCCTCGAGTACCCCGACTCCACGCTCCTCGATGTGAACCGTATGCTCACCAACAAGGCCTTCCGTGCCGCTGTCGTCGAAAAGATCACCGACCCGCTGGTGAAATCCTTCTGGGTGGAGGAGTTCGCGAGCTTCACCGATACCTACACGCGCGAGGCGACCCCGGCGATTCAAAACAAAGTCGGACAGTTCACCAGCAACCCTCTGATCCGAAACATCGTCGGACAACCGAAGTCGTCGTTCGACCTGCGGAAGATGATGGATGAAAAAAAGATATTTATCGTCAACCTTTCGAAAGGGCGCATGGGTGAGACCAACGCGGCGCTGCTTGGCTCGATGCTCGTCGTGAAGATCTACCTCGCCGCGATGTCGCGCGCCGACGAGCCGTCGGCGCGCCTCAAGGCCCTCCCGCGCTGCTACTTCTATGTCGACGAGTTTCAGTCGATGATGAACGAAGCCTTTGCCGACATCCTCTCCGAGTCGCGTAAATACAAGCTCGCGCTCACCCTCGCCAACCAGTACATCGAGCAGATGGAGGAAAATGTGCGCGACGCGGTTTTTGGCAACGTCGGCACGCTCGTGTGTTTTCGTGTAGGCCCGTTCGACGCCGAGGTGCTGAAGACGGTATTCGAGCCCACCTTCGTCGCAGAGGATCTCGTCGGTCTCGGTGTCGGGCAGATCTACCTCACGCTCATGATCGATGGTGTCGGCTCAGCGCCCTTTTCGGCCGAAACGATTCCGCCGATCGAGGCGCCGCCGATTTCGTATCGCGACGACTGCGTTCGAAGCTCCCGTGAGCTCTACTCGCGTCCGCGCTCCGAGATGGAGGCGCACGTCAACAAGCGGCAACAGGAGTTTGCAATGCCCCCCAAAACCGACAAAAACGCTGGGAGGCGGCCGGGAGATCGGGGAGATCGGCGTGACGGCTTCAGACCTTCCTTTCGGGAGAACCGGCCCAGTTATCACAACGAGAATCGAGAGCGGGCACCCGAAACCCCCCACGATCCCGCGCCGCAGGCTCCCTCAGTGCGCATCGTACGGCCCGAGGAGCAGCGCACCGCGCTTCGCGCGGCGATTCACGCGGCTCGTCCGGGGGAGGACGCTCCCGCTTCAGGATCCGCGCCGGCTCCCGCTGTCGCAATTCGCTCTCCCGCCGATATTTTGCGCGCGCGCAAAGCCGCGAAGGAAGCACGTGCCGTGGCACCGGAAACGTCGACTCACACCCCACCAGTGGTGGCGCAGGCCGTCTCTCAGGTGAGAATCGACGTACACACGCACGAAACACAAAAGCCGGCACCAGTGCCGCTGAAAGAGGAGCCACGGATTCCGCACACTCCGACTTCGCCGGCGCGACCGCCGCAGCCTAAAAATCGCCGCGATGGTGAGATCTCTCATGATGAGCTCCAGCGGGTCTTACGAGGAAGCGAGCATGCGGATCGATAGAACTTTCTTCGCGCTCGCGATTGCAGCCGCGCTCCTCCCGAGCGCGGCTGCGTTCATCCCGAGCATTGTCGAGGGGCAGGTGGTCATCTCCGAAATCATGTACGACGTCGCGAGCGGAGTGGGGGCCGACGATACGCGCGAGTGGATCGAAGTGTTCAACGCCGGTGCTTCGTCGGTGAGCATCGTGGGTTGGAAGATCAATGACGGCTCCAACCATGTACTCTCCGAGCCGCCCGCAAACGGCGGCCTCGGCTCGCTCACGATCCAGTCGGGAGCCTACGCGATTCTTGCCGACGATGCGGCAACGTTCCGCGCCCTCTATCCCTCTGTCACGACGGTGATCGACACGCTGCTCGACTTAAGCAACACGACGGACACGATCACGCTGATCAATGCCGACGGCGCGGTCGTGGACACCGTTGCCTACACGAAGGATCAGGGCGCGGCGGGAGACGGGAACAGCCTCCAGCGCTCGAGTGCAGCAGGCACCGCACTCTTTGCCACCGGTCCCACGCCCGGCACAGGGGCGCTCACATCGCAGGAGGGCACCGCTGCCACCACTTCGCCCACGACCTCGACGACATCGCAACCGCCCGCTCCCGTTTCCTCGTACGTGCCGCCACCCCTCCCACAGCTTTTTGCGGAGGCGGGGGACGACCGCGAGGTGATCGTGGCGGCGGACACAGAGTTCACGGGGTTTGCATACAATCGGGAAGGCACGGTGATCGAAACCAACGTCCGGTATCTCTGGAATTTTGGCGACGGATCCACTGCCGAAGGCGCAAGCGTCCTGCACCACTATGCCTATCCCGGCCGCTACGTCGTCGTGCTCTCGATCGCCGAGAACAAAGAATCCGCTGCGGACCGCTTTGTCGTGTCGGCGCAGCCGGCGCACATTTCTTTTTCCGCGCTTCCGGATGGTGGCGTATCGATCGAGAACGACTCGGGCAAGGATCTCGACCTCTCGTACTGGATCATTCGCTCGTTTGGACAGAGCTTCACGCTTCCAGAGAGTACGGTCGTTCTTGCGGGCGAGACACTGCGCATCCCTCAAAAGACGCTGAAATTCTGGAGCGGCTCCTCGGCGCTGCTCCAGTACCCCAACGGCACGACCGCCCTTGCGGCCGGGCAGCAAAGCGGGGAAGCGATCGTGCCACCGGCCTCCTCCATGCACGCGGAAGCACCGGCGACTGCACCGAAGCTCCCTGCGGAGCCCGCATGGCTCACCGTGGGTGAGTCGAGCGCTCGCGATGAGACCACCATCCCGGAAGTAGATGAAGCACCGAATCCGCCTGAGATCGTTGCCGGCGCGCCCCCAGAGACGGCTGCCGTGTCTGCCGCATCGTCGATGCCGTGGTGGCTCGGCGCTTTTGCGATCGCCACCTTTGGCGCGGGCGCCGCTTTTCTCGCGCGGCGCAGCGCGAAGCGCGAATGGAACATCATTGAGGAAGGAAGCGAAACGGTATAGGCTGTCCGCATGGATAAGCCGACGGTTGTCATCACGGGCGGCGCGGGCCTCATCGGCCCGTACCTCACGGAGCGATTGCTGCCGACGCATCGCGTCGTCAGTCTCGACAATTATTTCATCGGATCGAAGCGCAATCACATCAAGGGCGCCGAGTACGTCGAGGGGCACACGAAAGACATCGAAGAGCTACTCGCCAAAGAAAACCCCTCGATCATTTTCCACCTCGGAGAATATTCGCGCGTCGAACAGAGCTTCGACGATCTCGATCTCGTCTGGGAATCCAACGTGCTCGGCACCTTCCGTGTCTTGCAGTACTGGAAAAAGCGCGGCTGTAAGCTCGTGTACGCCGGCTCCAGCACGAAATTCGCGGATGGCGGCTTGGGGCGAGACCAATCGCCCTACGCGTGGATGAAGGCAAGCAATACGGAGTTGGTACGCAACTTCGGCCACTGGTACGGCCTCCCGTACGCAATCACGTATTTCTACAACGCCTATGCGCCGCGCGAGCTCTCGACGGGGCCATATGCCTCGGTGATCGGTCGCTTCAAGGAGCAGTACAGAAAAGGCCAGCCTATCACGGTGGTTTCTCCCGGTACGCAACGCCGCAATTTCACGCACGCCGACGACATCGCGCGCGGCCTCGTGGATGTGGGGGAGAAGGGCGAAGGCGACGAGTACGGCCTCGGGGATCAGCGCTCCTACACGATCCTCGAACTTGCGCAGATGTTCGGCGTGAAGATCGACATGCTGCCGGAGCGGAAGGGCAACCGTATGGACTCCATCGCCGACACGACCCGCGTGGAAAACGAATTCGGTTGGAAGCCGCAGCACAACCTTCCCGACTACATCGAATCGATCAAAAAAGAACAATGAGAATTCTCATTTTCTCGCTCGCGTACGAGCCGTACGTCGGCGGTGCGGAGCTCGCGATCAAAGAGATCACCGACCGGCTTCCCGAGTATGAGTTTGAAATGATCACGCTCCGCTTCGACAGCAAACTCCCGAAAGTCGAACGGATCGGGAACATAACCGTCCACCGCATCGGGTTGACGGCGGAAAATCCGAAAGTATCTGACCGGGCCCTTCCCTGGCAAAACCGTCTTGCGAAGTTTCTGTTTCCGATCACCGCATTCCTGAAGGCGCGCTCGCTCCAGCGTGCGAAGCCCTTCGATCTCTCGTGGGCCATGCTTGCCAATCAGGCAGGATTCGCAGCGCTCTTTTTCAAGTACGCGAACCCCGCCATTCCGTACGTGCTGGAGCTACAGGACGGAAACTCACTTCAGCAGGTGAAAGAGCGGCGGCCGCTCATGCGCCTCCTCTGGTCCCTCTATAAAAAGATCTATCTCAAAGCGGATGCGATAAAAGCCATCTCGCACTTTATCGAGCGTTTGGCGCAGGAGGTCGGCTTTGGCCGCACCGTTCACGTGATCCCCAACGGCGTCGATACGCGCGCATTTTCCGCCGAAGTGGCCGCCGATGAAATCGCTGCTCTCAAGGCACGATACAGGAAGCACATGGGGGACATCTTTCTTTTCACGGCCTCGCGCCTCGTCCTCTCTCGCGGCGTGGAAGATGTCATCCGCGCGCTTCCGCACCTGCCGCCAAACGTGAAATTTCTCATCGCGGGGGATGGGGAAGATCGTGCGAAACTCGAGAAAATCGCAGATGAATCGAAGGTGCACGAACGGGTGCTCTTTGCGGGACACGTCTCGCACACGGATCTCCCGGCACTTCTGAAGATCTCCGACATCTTCGTGCGGCCGTCGATCATCGAGGGAATGGGGAGCGCCTTTATCGAGGCTTTCGCGGCGGGAGTGCCTGTCGTCGCGACCCCCGTCGGCGGCATTCCAGATTTCCTTTCTGATCCGCAGAAGGACCCTGATATGGAGCCGACCGGGCTCTTTTGCGAGGTGCGCAATCCGCAGAGTGTCGCGAGCGCCGTAAAAAAATACATGGAAGATCCGGTGCTCACGGCACGCGTCGTGAAAAATGCGCGAGAGCTCGCTGCCAAGAAGTACGATTGGGGTCTGATCGCTGCCGATATGAAATATCGAATTTTTAATCCGTTGACCAGTCACTAATCCCTCGGCGCTGCTCGGGACACTCGATTCGTCGGGGCTTGCCACGAGTGAGTCCGAAAACATGAGGACGAATCGAGTGGATAACTCATTAGGAGCTTTCGCCACGGGGGTGTTTGCTTAGAGCGGGGAGCGTGACCAAAAGGAGGTCGTATGAACCCGGAAACCACCGACGCCGAGAAGTCGACGTCGCAACCGACCTACCGACAGGAAGTTCGCGAGGCCATGGTCCGTCACGGCCCACTCTATCGCGGATTCTTTCTGCCGCTGCTTTTTTTCGGCCCGGTTGCCGAGGAGAAGCCATCACGTAATCGTACGTGATTATCGGTGGACTGGGGCGCACCTCGCGCCCCGTCTCACTATGCGGTCGCGCCGTATTCACATTTGAGATACAGTTTCGAGATGAAGATCTGCCTCGCGGCGAACATCTTTCCTCCAGAAGTTGGTGGCCCTGCGCCGTATGCGGCGGCGCTTCGCGATGCACTCGAGCAGGGCGGGCACGAGGTGCGCGTGGTCGCCTTCAGCCGCTACCTTTCGGTGCCGACGGGACTCCGGCATCTTCTCTACACGATCGCGCTTTTCCGGGCGACGCGCGGCGTCGACGGCATTATTGCGTTCGATGTGATCACGGTCGGCCTCCCCTCGGTGATCGTCTCTTTCGTGCGCCGCATGCCGGTCGTCGCGCGCGTCGGAGGAGATTTTTTGTGGGAGCGCTACGTGGAGCAAACGGGGGATCTGGTGCCCCTTCCGGCTTTTTATGCGCATAAGGATCGGTGGCGGACCTCCGACCGATTCCTGAAAACCATCGCTTCTTTCGTGCTCGGCCATGTGCGCGTGGCGTTCTCGACACAATGGATCGCGAATCTGTGGCAGCAGGAATACGGACTCGAGGCGTCGAACGTGCGCGTGATCGAAAATGCACTTCCGCCACGCACGGAATCAGCCGCTCCCCTCAAAAAGAATTTTCTCCTCTACGGACGCGCCATCAAGCTCAAGAATGTCGAGGCCTTCACGCGGGCATTCGAAGCGGCCCGGAAGAATTTTCCCGACATCGAGCTCGAGTGCGGTAAGATCGCGCAGGAAAATTTACAGGCAAAGATCAGAGCGTCGTATGCGGTCGCCGTGCCCTCGATCTCCGAGGTCTCTCCGAATACCGTCATCGACGCGATTCGGGCCGGGAAGCCATTTCTGCTCACGAAGCATTCCGGATATGCGCAGCGTTTCGGAGATCTTGGCGTGATCGTGGATCCATTGGATGAGAGAGATATGCAGCGCGGTATCGAGGCGCTTGTGGATCCGGATACGTACCGAAAATACGCCGACCGTATTCTTGCTGTGAAGGAGACACGCACGTACAAGGACATCGCGTCCGAATTTTTGCGGCTCCTTACGGAGTCGTCTTCCGGGCCTCTACGATAAAACCGGTTCCGAGCCACCGGAGAAATGTCCGATCGAGCGGCTCGAGGATGCGTGATTGCGCGACAGTGATTCGGGGGAACCACACGTCGAAGGGGTAGGGAACGAGTTTGAAGTTGTAGTAGCGCGCCTGCTCCGGTGCGAATCCATTTTTCCGCAAAAGCTCGTACGCGCGCTCTCGCGTGTATTCGCGGTGCGTAACGGGGCCGATTTTTTGTCGGCCGAGGACCGCTCGCAGTGCGCGCACGAGAAAGAGTCCGACTCTGTTGAGCGCGCGCCACGGACTCGCGTAATTGGGGAAGGTGATGATGAGAGTGCCACCCTGCTTCAGTACGCGGCGCGCCTCTTGCAAGAAATCCCGCTCTCGCTCCAGGTACTCGATCAAACCCATAGAAAGTGCGACATCGAACTCGCCGCTTCCGAGCGGAAGTGAGTAGGCGTCTCCCACGAGCGCGCGGACGCCGGGCTCGCTCCCGTGCTCTTCCTTGGTACGCGCGATCATCTCCGGCGCCGCGTCGACGCAGGTGACGGTGCAGCCTTTCGCGCGCAATCCCGAGATCATGATGCCGGGGCCGGAGGCGATGTCGACGACGTTCGTGCCCCGAGGTGTCAGCTCGAGCACCTTCCCCCGTCGCACGCGGAAGGAGTAGCCCTCCGGAGTCGTGCGGTCGTACTCGGCGCGGTAGTCGGCGCTCTTTTTGTCGAAATACGAGACCTCGGGCCGTAGCAGGGAATCAGACATAGGATCGCAGTGTGCGAAGGTATCCTCTCATGCCTGCCGCTATTGCCGCAAACGAAGGATCGAGGCCGGTGCCGTCCATGGCGATGCGCCGCAACCGCTGGAGCGGCGTCTTCGTAGTGTTGCACCCCTCGATCGTGGTGAGCGCGGCCGAAAACCCGGCCTTCCGGATCGCGGCCTCGACGTCGTCATTCCAGTCCTCCCGCTGCCCATTGGGGTAGGCAAAGACGGATGAGGTGCCGCAGAGGCGCTGTAGCTCGTCGCGGGATCCTGCTATTTCTTCATCGAGGCGCGATCTCTCGATGCGAGAGAGAATCGGATGGCTTTTCGTGTGTGCGCCGAAGGAAATGCCGTGAGAGCGCATCTCGCGAATCTCCTCCGGAGAAAGCGGCGCGTACACGACCCGCTCGCCCTCGAAGTCGGTAAACGAAACACTCGCTTGTCGCTCGAGGGATGCCAACTGCGCTTCGCGCTCGGCGTCGGGGAGCTCCTTCAACTCCTGTCGCGTGCGTGTGTCGCGGGCGATTTTTTCTTCGGTCGAGCCTGATCCTTTCCCGAGCGCATACTCGAGCCGGTCGACCCAGAGCGGTTTTTTGCGCAGCACGAAATCGGTCGCGAGGAACATAGTGGCTGGAATGTGTAGCTCCCGCAGAATCGGATACGCGTGCTCATAGAAATTCCGGTAGCCGTCGTCGAAGGTGATCGCGATCGAATATGCGGGGAGCGTGCCGGATCGGAGCCGCTTCATGGCGTCATCAAGCTCCAGCACCGAGTAGTGCTTCGCGACATATCGCATCTGCTCGCGAAATGCCTCGGGCGCGATGAATTTGCCGCGATAATTGTAGATGCCGCGTCTCTCGCGCGGTGCCACCCCGTGATAGAGTAGGATCGTCAGCGAGTTTCTATGGAAAAACCGCAGCAATCCGGGAGCACCGAGGGCCGTGGCGAGCCGGAGCAGCGTGCGCATCATTCGCCGCATAGTACCCCACAAAACCTCCTCGTTGTAGGCACAGAGACGGCCGTATTCGAGCACGCATCATCCGTGCGGGCCCGCATTCTCGCGTACACGAAAAGCTTCCGCGAGGTGCACATTGTGGTGCTCTGCGGTCCGGGGTACACGCCCGAAGTAGTCGAGGGGCGCGTGCACCTCCATCCGACGAATTCGCGCCTGCGCTTTCTTCGCGTCTTTGACGCGCTGCGAATCGGAAAAAAGGTCTCGGCGATCGATGTCGTAACGTCGCAGGACCCGTTTGAGACGGGCGTGGCTGCGTGGTTGATTGCGCGCAAAAAGCGCGCACCGCTCCACGTGCAGGTGCACACCGACTTTCTTTCGCGCGAATACTGGAATCTCAGCCTCCTCAACCGGATCCGCGTGTTTCTCGCGGGCTTTGTGTTGATGCGCGCCGCGCGCATACGCGCCGTCTCAGACCGCATCGCGCACTCCATCGAGGAAAAATTCTCGCTCGAAGTGCCGATCACTACTCTCCCGATCTTCGTCGATACCGCGCGCTTTTCGGAAGCGCGGCCGGACGAAGCTTTGAAAAAAAGGTTCGAACGATTCTCGTTCCGATTTCTCGTCGTCTCGCGGCTGGAGAGGGAGAAGAATGTCGCGCTCGCGCTTCGGGCCTTCGCGGCGAGCGCCCCCCAAGAGAGTTGTCTCATCATTGTGGGCGACGGGACGGAGTTGGTAATGCTGAAGGGCGCGGCAAAACAGCTGCGGATCGATGAGCGCGTCTTTTTCGAAGGTACGCGCGATCCCGCCCCGTACTACGCACTTGCGGATCTTGTGCTCCTTCCTTCTAGATACGAAGGATACGGACTCGTGATCGTCGAGGCGCTTGCTGCGGGGAAGCCGGTGCTCGCGACCAACGTCGGCGTCGCGCGAGAAGCGGGAGCGATCGTCGCCTCCGAAGATGGTTTCGCAGAGGCGCTCGCAGCGTGGGTGAGCGAGGGGCCGCGTACCGCCATCTTGCAGGATTATCCGTACCGCAATTTTGAGGAGTACGTGCGGGCGTACTGCGACGACATTGAAAAAAGCGTGGAAGTGCGCGGCTAGCCGAAATATCCGAGGCGAGGTACAATCGCGCTCACCATGGCACAAGGAAAGCCGCTCATCGGATTTATTGGGCAGGGATGGATCGGAAAGGCGTATTCCGACAATTTTGAAGAGCGCGGCTACGAAGTCGTGCGCTACTCGCTTGAAAAGCCGTGGTTGAAAAATAAAGACAAAATCAAAGAGTGCGATATCGTCTTCATCGCCGTGTGGACGCCGACGACGCCGAAGGGCTTCGACATCTCGGTCGTCGAGAGCGTTCTGCCGCTCGTGGGGGCGGGGAAGGTTGCGGTGATCAAATCGACCGTCCTCCCGGGCACGACCGAAAAGCTCCAGAAGCAGTTTCCGCAGATCACGCTCCTTTTCAATCCTGAGTTCCTCTCCATCGTCTCGCACGTGCACGACGCCGCGCACCCCTTTGCGAATCTCGTCGGCATGCCCGTCACGGACGCCAAACACTACAGCGCCGCGGAGCGCGTCATGAAAATTCTGCCGAAGGCGCCGTTTTCCATGATCTGCAAGAGCGTCGAAGCGGAAATCTTTAAGTACTCCCACAACGCGAGCGGCTACGCGCAGGTGATCCTTTTTAATGTTATGTACGATCTCGCGGAAAAGCTCGGCGCGAGCTGGGATGTCGTCAATAAAGCGATCCAGGCGGACCCCCTGATTTCGAATCGATACTCCAATCCGGTGCACAAGAGCGGACGTGGCGCGGGCGGCGGCTGCTTTATTAAAGACATGGCAGCGCTCCGCTCGCACGTCAAAAAGCATCTGCCGCAACAAAAGTACGCACATCGGGTGCTCGAAGCCATGGAGGCGATGAACGTTGATCTCCTCACAGGCACGAAGAAGGACCTCGATCTCTTGGAGGGCGTGTACGGTCCCGCGGTCGCACGATCGGGAAAAGCGAAGGGCAGGAAAAGACGCTAAACTGCGACAATGCGACTTCTCATCCTGACGCAGGCCGTGGACCGGGACGATCCGGTTCTCGGCTTTTTTCATCGCTGGATCGAGGAGTTTTCCAAAAAGTACGAGAAGGTCAACGTGATCTGTCTCGGAGAGGGGAGGCACCAACTACCTGTCAACGTGGCAGTGCATTCGCTCGGCAAAGAGCGCGGCGTTTCGAGGATCGAGTACGTGCTTGCCTTTTACCGATATATCTGGACGTTGCGGAATGAGTACGACGCAGTGTTCGTGCATATGAATCAGGAGTACGTGCTCCTCGGGAGCCTGCTGTGGCTTTTGTGGGGGAAGCGTGTAGTGCTCTGGCGCAATCACCGCATGGGGAGCCTTCTCACGCGGATCGCGGGAGCGCTTGCCCATGTCGTATGCTTCACGTCGCCCGCCGCGTATGTGGCGCACTTTCCGCGATCTCGCCGCATGCCGATCGGGATCGATACGGAGCGTTTTGCGCCGCGCGGGGAAAAGTCAGCCCGGTCGGTGCTTTTTTTGGGGCGGCTGGATCAAGTGAAAAACGCGGATGTGTTCGTGCAGGCGCTTCGCATACTTGCGGAACAAAAGGTGCAGCTCCACGCCTCACTTTACGGCGACCCGACAGTGCCCGATTCGCAGTACGTCCGCGAGATCCGCACGGCAGCCGCCTCCCTCGCAGGTTTGCTTTCCGTCCACGCCGGGGTTACCAACGAAAAGGCAGCCGAGCTTTTTGCTTCGCACGAGATCTACGTCAACCTGACTCCCTCCGGAAGCTTCGATAAGACCATCGGCGAGGCGATGGCCGCCGGATGCACGGTGGTCGCTTACAACGATGCGGTGCGAAGCGTGCTTCCTGCCGCACTTTTCGTGGAGCGCCCGGAGGCGCAGCCCGTCGCAAGCGCCCTCAAAGTCGCCCTCAATCTCTCGGCTGAGGAAAAAGAAGCGCTTTCGAAACGTCAGCGATCTTTCGTCGTTGACACCCACTCGCTCGTACTTCTTTCCGCGAAGCTTGCAGAGATTCTAAGGTAATAATATGCCAAAGCCCGTACGGCTCTACGTCAACAAATCACTCGTGCAGGGCGATATTCGCTATATTCCTTTTTTGTATTCGTTCTGGGGAATGCCTCAGCGAAAGCTGGAACCCTTTGTCGAGGCAATGTACAAAAGCCAGTCCGTCGACACCTCCCAATTCGAGATGGTTGAAAAAATAGCCGACGCTGATTTCGTACTCCCTCCGCACAATTATTGGCATCTCAAGGAAAAGCACGAGTCCGTGCTCCGCTCTCTTATTGGAGAGGCGCATGCGGCCAAAAAATTGCTCCTTATAGACGCAGCGGGAGATCTGGAGCGTACTGTCCATGAAAAGGATGCGTACATTCTCCGTATCGGACAGTATCGCTTTGATGTTCGCGAGAACGAGATAGCGATGCCGGTTTTTTGCGAGGATCTCCTTGCCCGATATTATAAGAATGCGCTTGAATTGCGATCGTGGGAGCCGATTCCAAGTGTTGGGTTTGCGGGGTGGAGTGAGATGTCGACCTATCAGCGGCTGCGGACGGGTATTCGGAAACTGCCGTATTCGATTGCGACGCTTTTCGATCGTCGATACGGCGCTTACACGAAGGGAGTCTTTCTCCGCCAGAAGGCGGTACAAGTGTTGCGTCGCTCAAGGCTGGTGAAAGCGAACATTATTTCCCGTGGCTCGTATTCCGGAAGCACGGTAACCATGGAGAAGGATCCAGAAACGCTGCGGCGGGAATTCGTGGAAAATCTTGCGTCCTCGGATTATGCGCTCGACATACGCGGAGACGCAAATGCGTCCACGCGCTTCTATGAAGCGATAAGCCTCGGTCGCGTTCCGCTTTTTATAGATACTGCACGCGTGATGCCGCTCGAAGATGTAATTGACTACCGCGCTTTCTGCGTGGTCGTAGATCACACAGATCTACAAAATTTAGACCGTATCCTTCTCGATTTTCATCGCTCGCTGACTCCAGAGAAATTTGCAGATATGCAAAGGAAGGCGAGAAGCGCGTACAAAGATCACCTGAGAATGGACGCATTCTCGCGACATCTTGCGGATAGGCTCGCAAAAATAGCCCGGGAGCACTACGGCACTGTATGAAAATCGTGGCGTTCTATCGGGGGAAGCTCAGCGATCGTCGCGGGACGCCGATTCGGGTTTCCCACCTCCTCTCAGGTCTTGCGCGTACAGAAGCGATCGAGCTCACCATTTTTTCGTGGGACGAAGAGTTGCCGCTTCCTGCATCGCACGTCCGGCTTTTCAATAAGCATCTCAAAGAAGGCATAGCCCTCGTGCGCTTCATGCGAAAAAATAAGACCGACGTGATCCTCGGGCACACTGTAGCGACGTGGCCGTATCTCTTACTGGCTAGACTATTCACGCGCGCGAAGGTTGTTCTCGAAATGCACGGTTTTCTCGAAGAAGAAGGACTCGAATACGGCAGCTATGGATCGCTCAGGTACAGGGCCTATCGGGCACTTGCGCACCGCCTCTACGCCCTGTGCGATCTCATAACCGCTTCCGGTGAAGCGGCATCTCAAGAGTTGCGGAAGTATAACAAGAACGTCGTGACTATCTTCGGTGGTGCCGATATGCATGTGTTTCGCCCAGATGTGGCACCAGCTTCGTATGTCCCGCGCGGTGGGCTTGTGATCGGGTACGCCGGGAATCTTCGCAAATGGCAGGGCATCGAATTCCTGATCAGGTCATTCGAGAAGCTCAAGGTACTGCATCCGGAATTTCGACTCGCTATTCTTTCAAGCGAGGGGAAGCGTTTTACACAAAATCCTGAAATCGAAGTATATCCGTCGGTTCCGCCCGAAGAAGTGCCAGCGTTTCTCGCGGCCTGCGACATGCTCGTAATACCACGGCCCCTGACGCGGGTAACGAGCCTCAATACAGCGGGGAAGCTGATCGAGTATCTCGCCATGGGCCGCGTTGTCGTTGCAAGTGAAACGGGCGATTGTGCGAAGATTATCGAAGATGATGTGAGCGGCCTTCTTTATCCGCCAGATGATGAAGAAAAGTTCCTTGAAGTAATGGTACGGCTGAAGGACTCAGCACTCCGCGAGCGTCTTTGCAGGAAAGCGCGCGAATCCGTCGAGCATACATTCACATGGGAGAGACAGGCTGCACTACTTGCCGAATGCGTCCGTACGGTATAGGTTGGTTGGCACGTATATGAAGACTGCCACCCGGGGCCGGTCCAGCTCTCGTTTCAAAGGGAAAACTATTCTTATAACGGGCGGTACCGGCTCCTTTGGGAATGCAGTCACCGCACGCCTCCTCAGAAGCGGGGTGAAGCGTGTCGTCATCTTCAGCCGCGATGAAAAGAAGCAGTTTGACATGGGCAACACCTTCCACGATGACCGCTTGAAGTTTGTTGTCGGAGACGTACGGGATCGCGCGTCTATTGATCATGCGATGGAAGGAGTCAACTATGTCTTCCATGCGGCAGCACTGAAGCAGGTGCCCACGTGCGAATTCTTTCCGATGCAGGCCGTCTACACCAATATCCTGGGGAGCTACAATGTGATCGAAAGCGCTGTAAAACATCGTGTCGAGCGTGTCGTCGTCCTCAGTACCGATAAGGCGTGTGCGCCGATAAATGCCATGGGTATGACGAAGGCACTTATGGAACGCGTGATGATCGCGGAAGCACGCGAGCAACATGGCGAGACGATTCTGTGCGGGACTCGCTATGGTAACGTTATGTATACGCGCGGCTCTGTTATTCCTTTCTTTGTAGAGCAGATGCAGGCAGGAAAGCCGCTTACGTTGACACACGGAGGCATGACTCGTTTTATGATGAGCCTCGAAGATTCTATCGATCTCGTGCTTTTTGCACTCGAAAAGGGCAAGCCCGGTGAGATTTATGTGACCAAAGCGCCCGCGGCGACGATCGCCGATGTCGCAGCCGTTCTCAAAGACATTTTTTCATATCGCGGGGCGATCAAGGAGATCGGTATTCGTCCCGGAGAAAAAATACACGAAGCCCTTATCACGCGAGAGGAGAAACTTCGCACGATTGATCAGAAAAAATACTTTACGATTGTTCCGGAAAGCATGCACATTGATTACCGCGAATACCACTACAAAGGCCACGTTCAGCACAGGCTT
Organism: Candidatus Kaiserbacteria bacterium; assembly: GCA_016432285.1. GTDB lineage: Bacteria > Patescibacteriota > Minisyncoccia > Phycocordibacterales > UBA2100 > UBA10103. The sequence goes on along the minus strand of CP066682.1, from coordinate 826,730 downwards.
CCGGAGGAAGGATATACCTCGGCGAACACCGCGAGACTCTCACGGTCCGCGCTTAAGAAGCTCCTTCTGACACTACCGGAAATACGCAGCGAACTCGCTCGCGTACGTTCTCAATGAGGCGGGTTCTCGTTTTGGGAGCTACGGGTATGCTCGGGCGTGTCGTTTTTGCGCGCTTGAAGAGATCCTACGGCAAAGGAGTGGTCGGTACTGCAAGGCAAAAGAGAAAGGGCCTCGCCTTCTTCGACGCGAAGAAACACTCGGTTGCGAAGTTACTGCGGACGCAGCAGTTCGATTTCGTCGTGAATTGCATCGGTGTACTTCGCGGTGGCACGAGGAACGATCTCACACGTATGAACGCCGAATTTCCCCGTGTGCTCGCTAAGATGGGCGAAAAGATCGGTTCCAAGGTGATACACATTTCGACCGACGCGGTATTCGCACCTACCGTACGGGCCGACGAAACTACTCGACCGTCTCCCTCTGATCTGTATGGAAGGTCTAAGCTTCGCGGCGAGATTGGAGAGAAGGGAGTAACGATACGCACCTCGATAGTCGGTCTTGATCCGAAGGAGCACAAGGGGCTTCTGGAGCTGTGTTTGCGTAGAGACGGGAGAGACGTTCCAGGGTACATCAATCATCTGTGGACTGGGTGTACGACGTTACAGTTGGCAGCATTCGTCGAATGGATGATGAAAAGAGAAAATTTCGAAAAGACACGTACGCTCGGTGTCGTTCACTTCGCGCCGCTCGGCCCTGTATCGAAATACGATATACTCCGAGTCTTTGCCGGTATGACTGGTGGAATCCATGTGAGGAAAGTGAAAGGGCCCATACTTACTCGAACACTGAAGTCGCGCTATGGCAAGACGCTTCAGATGCATCATTATACGCATAGTCTCGAAAGGGCGCTTCGAGAAGTAATTCGTTTTGATGCGAAATATCTGCGGACTCGCGTATGAGCGGAAAAGAATATACTTATTTCAATTCCTGTCGCTCCTGTGGCAGTCGTGAAATCAAGCACGTCGCCGATCTCGGCCGTATGCCGCTCGCCGGCGGCTTTATCCCACGCTCCGTAAAAAAAATCCGGGGTGAGAAAAGGTATCCGCTCCAACTCGTCTTCTGCAAGAAATGCGCTCTTGTGCAGGTCAACATTTCGATTCGTCCAGATACACTTTTTAAGTACTACTATTATCGCTCATCTGTCATCGCGACGCTTGTGCGGCATTTTGAGGGTATCGCCGCGAGACTTGCGAAGAAATTCGGCGAGCCAAAAAAACGTTTCGTCGTGGAAATCGGTTGCAATGACGGCTCGTTCATCAAGGCGCTTCGAGCGCGTGGATTTCGTGCTCTCGGCGTTGATCCTGCAAGAAATCTGGTTCAGCCTCTGATCAAAAAGGGAATGCCGATCTTGAACACGTATTTTACTGAGAAACTTGCGAGGAGTATCGCAAAAGAGGAGGGTAAGGCCGACGTCATTTTCAGCTCCAACACGCTTGCGCACGTCGAAGATATCAACGACGTATTCGCTGGCATTGCCGCACTTCTCAAAGACGATGGACAGCTCATTTTCGAAGTGCACTACCTTGGAAGCCTTCTCAAAGAAACGCAGTACGATATGGTCTATCATGAACACCAGTACTACTACTCGGCGCTTTCAGTCAGCCGTCTTCTTAGGAGGCACGGCCTGGAGCTCTTCGACGCTGAGCTCATACCGATACACGCTGGTTCCGTGCGTTTTTATGCGCAGAAGAATCGAGCCGGAAAACGCCTTGAAACAGCACGGCTTCGGTCACTGCGCAAAAAAGAAAGGCATGAGAACTATGGCTTGGTGAGTGCCTACGAAAAGCTCGATCAGCGCATCAGAAAATCAAGGGAGGATCTCATTGAACTTCTTGAAAAGCTGAAAAAAAACGGTAAACGGATCGCTGGGTATGGAGCATCCGGAAGAGCGACGATCATTTCGAATTATTGCGGGCTCGGGAGGTTCCTGGATTACTGCGTTGATGATTCACCGCTAAAGCAAGGCACACGCATGCCGGGTGTCCACCTTCCGGTCGTCTCGGCGAATTCACTCTATGGGAGAAAAGCGCCTGATTATGTAGTACTCTTCGCCTGGGCGTTTTCCAGAGAAATCGTCCAGAAGCACAAGAAGTTCGTTTCTCGCGGGGGTCGTTTTATCGTCCCACTCCCACACGTTCGCTTCACTCGGTGATATGAAAAAGAAAAAGAAGAAAATAGCGTTTGTACTCGGTATTCGGCCCGATCTCATCCGAGCGGTTTTGATCATGCGGCAACTTCGGCAAGCAAGGGACATAGATGTTGTGCTCATTTGGTCCGGGCAGAATTACTCAGACAATCTGAAGGGAATCTTCTTTCGCGAGTTCAGGGTGAGCAAACCAGACATAGAGCTCGATTGTCGCGGATCCACCGATGCCGAGGTTGTCTCCAAGCTTGTCGCGCAGCTCTATCCTGTTTTCGAGAAGCTGAAGCCCGACGCGACAGTATTCCTTGGGGATACCAATACTGCGATGGGAGCGCTTGCGGCGGCACAGCTTAATATTCCGATTCTGCACATAGAAGGATGCTGGCACTCATACGATTGGAGAATGCCTGAAGAGAAGATCAGGACCATCATTGATCACATTTCCGATGTCATCTATACATACGAAGACGAGTATAAGAAGCGTGGCATTGCTGAGGGCCTCAACCCCCGTAATATTGTCGTCGTTCGTAATCCCGTCGTGGATATTCTCAACGAGTTTTATTTCAAGCAGAAAGAAAGTCTGGAGAAGAAAGCGACGAAGGAATTCTTCAAAAAAAGAAATATCGAGGATAGAAAGTACATGCTCATGACATGCCACCGACGCGAAAACGTACACATACGAAAATCGTTTGAGACCATTTTGCGGCTTGTCGCGGCAATGCCTTACACAGTCTACTTTCCCGCAAGCTACCGCACGCAGAAAATGATGAAAGAGTACTGCATGAAGGTTCCAGGAAATGTCCTCATTGTGGACCCCATCGGCTACGAAGAAATTCTCATTCTCTTGACGCACGCGCGGGGTGTACTTACTGATTCGGGCACTCTGAGCGAAGAGGCTTGTATTCTCAACGTGCCCTCTATCAACATCCGGAAGGCAACCGAGCGACCGCAGATCTACGACGTCCGCTCAAGCGTGAAATTTGACCCCGACCAGCCCAAGAAATACACGCCGCGGCGCGTACTGCGAAAATTTGAGAAGATCGTGGGAACAAAGTGGAAACACACACTAGGGGATGGCAAAGCTTCCCAGCGTATCGCCAAAGACATCATCGCGCGGGTGCGCGAGGGTCGCCTGCGTGGCTTTGAACCAAAGCACAACCACCTGCCAATCAAACGTTCTTTCATGGAAGACGGAATACGATAGGATGTGGTATGCAATGCGCTCTCTGCGGCACCGGAATGATCGAATTTCTCGATCTTGGGTCGCAACCGCTCGCAAATAAGTATCCGACAGCAGATCAGTTCCACTCGGAAGATTTTTTTCCGCTGAAGGTTTTCTTTTGCCCTGCATGTAAGAACGTGCAGCTCGGCACCATTATCTCGCGCGAGCGAATGTTTGAAGATTACTACTACCTTTCGTCCGTAAATCCAGGGCTCGTGCGGCACTTTGAGGCTCTTGCGGAGAACCTCAAGGATGCGCGGTTTGTGGTTGATATTGGATCCAATGATGGCATCTTACTGAAGCCTCTCAAAGAACGTAGCGTGAAAACGCTCGGCGTAGAGCCCTCAATCAATGTCTCAAAAATTGCGAACGATCAGGGTCTCGAAACACTCACTTCATTCTTTAATGCCGACGCCGTGAGGCAGATCGTCGAAAAGCACGGCAAACCGGATGTCGTGGTTGCGAGTTCCATCTTCACGCACCTCGAAGATCCCCACACGTTTATTAAAGACGTGAAAAACGTGATGACAGACGATGGCTCCTTCATCATCGAAGTCGAATATATCGGAAATATCATCAAAAATGTCCAGTTTGAGCGCTTTTACCTCGACCGCATCTTTTACTATTCCCTCAGCTCGCTCGACAGCCTTTTTCGATCGCACGGTATGTACCTTGCGGACGTGGAACACATTGAGCCGCACGGCGGGTCTCTTCGCGTCACGGTAAAGAAGGGAAGCGGTAGCACTTCGCCCCGCGTTACAGCACTTCTCTCGGAAGAAATGGCGACACTTTCCGCTGACCGCTTGGCCACGTTCGGGCGTACGGTTGCTGATTCCACGACCGCATTCCGAGACGCGCTCGTCACTTACAAGCGGGAGGGGAAGAGGGTGGCGGGCTACGGTTCCCCTGCGCGCGTGGCAACGATCACGAATTTCGGGAAGATCGGGCCTGAACTCGTCGCATTCATCGTGGACGATAGTCCTCTCAAACAAGGCCGTTTCAGCCCGGGGTTGCATATCCCGATCGTACCGGCCTCGCACCTTGATGTGCATAAGCCTGACGTACTCGTCGTTTTCGCTCATGAATATTTCGATGACATCAAGAAAAAGACCGGTGGCGGCTACACGTACCTTTTCCCGATTCCGCCGCGTGAGGTGGTGTAAGCGCCTTGTAGGAGCCTGTACATGTGTGCGATACTGTCGCGCATGTCGGAGAAAATAGTCAAAGAAGATATCGCCTCGATCGCGAAAGCTCTCGGTAAGGACGTGGAGCGTTTCGCGGGAAAAACGATTCTCATCAGCGGCGGTGCCGGCTTTTTGGGCAAATACCTCGTCGGCGTGCTTGCGTATCTCAACGATCACGTTCTCAAAACACCATGCCGCGTCATCTCTGTTGATAACTTCATCACCGGCACGCAACACCCGCATTTTGATTACAGCCACCGTGAAGACATCCTCAATGTATGGGGTGACGTCTCGCAGCCACTGCCAGTGCGCGAAGACATACACTTTATAGTACATGCAGCTGGTCTCGCGTCGCCCGTCTACTACAAAAAGTATCCGCTTGAGACGATAGAGAGCGCGATCTCAGGCGTCAAAAATCTTTTGGAGCTCGGCAAAAAGAATAAGGGCCTCGAAGGTTTCCTTTTCTTCAGCTCGAGCGAGATCTACGGAGATCCGGATCCGAAAGCGATTCCGACGCCGGAGACGTACCATGGATACGTCTCCTCCGTCGGGCCCCGTGCTTGCTACGACGAATCCAAGCGGCTCGGGGAAACCATCGCGACGATTTACGAAGAGCAGTTCGATATGCCGACCAGGATAGTTCGCCCTTTCAATGTGTTCGGCCCTGGCATGGGGCATCTCGACCACCGTGTGATCCCGATGTTCACATACCAAGCGCTCAACAAAAAACCGATCTCGGTTCACGGCGACGGTGCGCAAACGAGGACGTTCTGCTACATTACCGACGCGATGACGGGCTTTCTACAGGTGCTTCTCAAGGGCAAGAATGGCGAAGCGTATAATATCGGCAACTCCTCCAACGAGATTGCGATGCACGACCTCGCGAAACTCTTTACCGAGATCGTGCCAGGCGCCTCCATGAAGATGATCCCGTATCCTGACACCTACCCTGCCGGCGAGCCGCTGCGTCGATGTCCGGACCTTACGAAAGCGGTGACTGATCTTAGCTACGCATACCAGGTGGATCTGAAAAGTGGACTCGATCGATTCGTTGCATGGGCGCGCAAGGAGCCGGGTTACATCGATTAATACGCATGGTCAAACTGGCGCTCATCGGGCACGGGCGTTGGGGTAAGAATATTGAAAATACGCTCGCTCGTTTTGACGACGTCTCGCTTGTTATCGTGGCGCGGGGAGGGGAGGTTCCGGAAGATGTCGACGCAGCAATCGTCGCCACTCCAGCCGCCTCGCACTCGGCCGTCGCCTTGCCGCTTGTAAAGAAAGGAATTGCGACATTCATCGAAAAGCCGCTCGCGACATCGGTCGCCGACGCCAAGGCACTATTGGTGGCCGCCGAGCGGTCTAGGGCTCTCGTCCATGTCGGCCACGTCCATCTCCATAACCCGGCATTTTTGAAGGTACTCGAGCTCATTCCGCGGCTTGGCGAACTTCGGTCCATTGTCTGCGAGGGCCTGAATGACCGTCCACGAAGCGACACATCCGTGCTCTGGGATTGGCTTCCCCACGATCTGTCGATGATGCTCGCCCTGTTCCCGGAAAAGAAAGTGCGAGTGCGCGCGGTCGGTTCCTCCATGGAGGAATCCGATTTTTTTGGAACAGCGTTTGCACGGTATCTATTCGATAACATACCCATTTTCAGCTTTGTCAGCTGGGAGTCGCGGATATCGAGAAGAGTGCTCACGTTCACGGGCACGGAAGGTACTCTCATCTTCGACGATCGGGCGGAGAAGAAACTCGCACTCTTTGAAGCTGGTGTTGTTTCGTATCCAGCGTACGACAAGGAGCCCCCGCTTGCGCGGGAGATGCGAGTTTTCGTGGATGCTGTTGGCAGAAAAGAGAACGATGCAACGTCGCTCAAAGTCGGTGTCCGAATTGTCGAGCTTATCGCGGCAGCAGAGGAGTCTGCGGAGTCAAAAAGCCGCGAAATCAGCTGTTAGTCAGCGAAGGGTATGCTCGGGATCTTTTAGCGGTTTCTGTCTTTGCGCTCTCACCGTAAGGAATTGAAACGGGAGTATGAACCTGCGCCATGGGTATCTCGTGATGTTGTGATCGTGCGTGAGGTAAAGACCCGCCTCCTTGAGCCATCCATACACTTCGGGATAGGTGTGGTGTGTCGCGATAGGCGCGGTGTACCAGTCGAAGACGTAGTGCGGATGGCGCTCTGCGCGGAAAAATATGTTGAGCCCGTAATCGACGAACGTTTTCGGAAGGCGAGTGGTAACCCACGTGAACGCGTTGGCGGCTTTGTACATCATTGAAAGCGGCAGCCTGGTGGTGATGGCGCGCATCCACCAGTCGTTAAACTCGTAGACGAGATTTCCTTTGTGATAGAGGTGGACCGTGATCGCGCCGTCGATCTTGAGGTGCGGTACGAGCGAAAGGAAGGCGCGGCGAGCGTCGCCGGTGTGCATGAGAACGCCGTTGGAAAAAATGAAGTCGAAGACTCCTTTCTTTAGAGGCAGCTTGAAGAGGTCGCCCTGGATGATGTGGATCTTGTCGTCGTCCCGCATGTTGCGGAACGCGACGTCCACGGCGTCGGAGAGATCGACGCCGATTACTTCGCCCCCGAAATCGCGCGCCGCCTTCGTGTAGCGGCCGTTGCCGCATCCGGCGTCGAGCACGAGCTTACCCGCGAGCTCGCCCTTCTCCACGAGCACTTTGTACCGGAAGATGTCGATCGTTATATCGCTCGCGCCGCGATCGCTCCAGCCGAAATCGTCCCACGTCTTCCACTCGTCGCCGAAATTGCGGATCGTCTTTTGCTGGAGCACGGACAGCTCGGCTGCGGGTGCCAAAAAGCGCGGCACGCCACCCGCAATTCGCCACGCGTGCCCCTTGGCGCACCTCAGGAGCCCCTCAATGATTTCAGCTCCTTCCTCCTTCTCAGCCGACAGCGTAAGATCGCTCGCACAGGTGGGACACGCCAGAAAATCCAGGAGCCGCCGTTTCATTGCGGGATTTTCGCACGATTACGAGAGCCGCGCCAGAATCCGTTTTGCACGCTCTTTCCAGTCGAAGGAGTGCGCTTTTTCGCCCGCGGCGCTCTGTAGCTTCGCACGGCGCTCCGGATCCCGCACCAACTGTCCGAGCGCTTCCCGCAGAGCCGCAGGGTCGTCAGGGGGCACGAGGACGGCGCTCTTTTCATCGAGGATCTCCCGGAGGGAGGGAAGATCGGACGCGACTATCGCGCGTCCGGCGGCGAGCGCCTCGAAGAGCTTCAGCGGCGAGGTGTACGAGCGTGAGATCGCCTCTTTACCGGAATTGGGAATGACGAAAACATCGGCGGCGACGATGTATCGCGGCGCCTCTGTGGGTGATACGGGCCCGAGCACCGCGCCGCGAATCGCTTTTTGGCCGAAGCTTTTTTGAGTCGCCTCCAACTCCGCGCCTCCCCCTACGATCAACACGTATGCCTCTTTCGGCAGTCCCTCGGCAGCCGCAATCAGCGTCGGTACGCCTTTCCATGGATAGAGACCGCCTACGTAGGCAATGAGCACATCTTCTGCGCGAAGCCCGAGCTTCTCGCGCACGCCTCCGGAATCAATACGCGCAAAGCGCTCGGTATCAGCGCCGTCCGGCTCAACCGCGATTGTTTTTTCCGCAACGCCCGCTTCCACGAGCTCCCGTTTGAGGCCGTGCGTTATGGCCACCACGAGCGGGGAGAGAGACAGCGCCTTTTTATAGAGAGAGAGGCGGCGCGGCATGTCGTGTATCTCCCACGCGCTCGGGATGCCCGCTCTGCCGAAGACGCGAAAGGTTATTTCGTCGCGAACATAGTATGCGTCCGCGGGATTCGCTCGCGCGTCTTTCAAGGCCCTCCACGCAAATGTGTAGCGCGGCACCAGATAAGAGAGTTTGGCGAGGAGCGGGGGCCAGAGATCCCGCGGCTGCGGATTTTGGATCGTGCGTATCGTGAAATTCTTCGGCACCCCGTAGTATTCAAACGGATCCGTTTCGATTGGCGTAGCTCGCGTCGGTACGAGTAGCTCGACATCAGCGCCCGCCTTCGCAAATGCGCTGCACATCTGCATGATCTGAATACCGTGCGCCTTTTCCGTGGGGAGCCGCACATTGGCGATGTAGCGTAAACGCATGCGGCCAACTATATACCAATCGCTTCCAATGACACGCCCCGCAGGATAGAATCCGTACCTATGCCCGCGCGTCTCTCTCCACTGCTGCCGTGGATCGCCGCGATCCTTCTCATTGCCACGCTCGCCGCATTTCTCAAGCTCTCGCTTTTTGGGACCACCGTAAGCAGCGACTACCAGGAATACCTCGCGACGGCACAAGCCTTCGCCGGGGAGCCTGGTTTCGAGGTGGCGCATAATCGCATACTGAAGCCCCTGGCGCCCGCGCTCGTGGCGCTCTTAGGGCAGGGGATCGGCTATCACGAAGCGATGCTCGCACAGGCGCTCTTCTTCTACCTCGCGCTCGCGCTCGCCACCTTTTTCTTCGCGCGAGAATACTTCCAGGATGAGCGGTTGGCTTTTCTCCTCACGCTCATGTCGGCCTTGAGCTATCCCGTCTTGAAATACGGAGTCGACGTGCTTACGGAAACCGGTGCGTGGTTCTTCTTCGTGCTCTCGCTGTGGCTCACCGTGCGCTTCCTGCGCGAGCCGCGTCCGGGTCTCTTTTTGCTCAACGCGCTCGTCGTTGCCGTCGGTTTCTTATGGAAGGAATACAGTATCGTGGGCGGCGCGATCCTGGGACTCGCCACGCTTTTCCATCCGGCGCTTTCTCTGAAACAGAAAACACTCTATGCGCTCGGCGGCTCGGCGCTCTTTCTTCTCATTCACGCGCCGTGGCAGTGGTACGTGTACGTTACCTACGGGTTCACGTACCTCACGTGGTACGGGCAGAATGCAGGGCCCGGATTTGCGATGGAATTTACCCTCAAGAACGTGATCAAGAGCACCGCGGCCATACTCGGACTCGCGTGGCTGCTCGTGCCGCGCGGGCTTCGACACTTCTCGACGCTCGATACGTGGCGCCGCAGGTTCCTACAGGTGGCCGCGCTGCCCCCGCTCGTCGGCTACCTCTGGGGATACATATCGTCGCGGCTTTTGTACGTGATCGCTCCGCCCGCGCTTCTTCTTGCGGGCCTCGGGCTGCGGACCCTCCCTCCTCGCGTGCAGATTGCAGTCACGGCGTTCGTCGTCTTGGCCAATATCGCCTGGCTCTCGCTTTCGTACTCCATCACGCTCTAACATGAAACTCTCGGTCATCGTCCCGTGCTACAACGAATCAGCCACCGTCGAAGGGGTGGTGGAGCGCGTCGGACACGCCGCACTACCTTCCAGCTGGAGCAAGGAGATCATCATTGTCGACGACGGATCCGATGTGGCTACGAAGGCTGCGCTCGCGCGCCTTGAGGCGAAGCCCGCCGCGCCGCGAGTGCTCACACACGAGAAAAATGGCGGCAAGGGCGCAGCGATAAAGACGGGCCTACGCGCAGCGACCGGCGATTACGTCGTCATTCAAGATGCGGATTCGGAGTACGATCCGTCAGAATTTTCCTCGCTGCTTGCGCCGATCATCGAAGGAAGCGCCGATTCGGTCTTCGGTTCGCGCGTCTTGAAAGACAACAACGTGCCCTACAACGCCGTCTATTTTTACGGCGGGCTTCTCGTGACTGCCGTCTTCAATCTGCTCTTCTGGAAGCGCCTCACCGACATCGCGACCTGCTACAAGCTCTTCCATCGCAGCCACATTCCCGCGCTTCTATCCGCTTCTCACGACGACTTCGTCTTCGACGCGGTGGATTTGACGCTCGAACTTGTATCCACAGGACGAGTGGTCGAAGTGCCGATTCGTTACAGCGCTCGATCGAAAGCGACCGGCAAAAAACTCAACTGGCTCCACGGCATAGAAATCTTGATCGCCCTCGTGCTCGCGCGAGCGGGCATACGGCCGGGCCGGCGCGCAAGCTTTGCGCGCGTCGTGCGCTTCCTCATTTCCGGCGGACTCGCAACAGTCGTGAACCTCGCGGCGCTCTATTTCTTTACGGAGCGGATCGGTATCTGGTACGTGTTCTCCTCAGGTCTTGCATTCATCGTCGCATTTGGGGTGAGCTTTACCACGCAGAAGTACTGGACCTTTCGGAGCATGGACGCCTCGAAGATCCGGCGCCAGCTTCCGCGACACCTTTCCGTCGCCGTTTTCAACCTCTTTTTGGACATGGGGCTCGTATTCGTTTTCGTGGAATACTTCGGGGTATGGTACCTCCTTGCACAGGTGATTGCCGGCATCGCGATCTCGGTCGAGAGCTTCCTTCTTTTTAGGCGCATTTACCGATGATATGAGCATTATTCGAGTCGTAGGTGCCGGTCTTATGTGGAACACGAGCGCTGTGGTGCTTGGAAAGGTGCTCATGTTTGCGAACGTTTTTCTCGTGCTCACCGGCCTCACCGTGTATGAATACGGATTTTCAGAGCTCGTGCTCTCAATCATAGCGATGGCGGGCGTCGTTTTTCTTCCCGGACTCACCGCGGCTATTACAGCCGACATGGCAGTTGCTCGCGGACGATCTGATTTTGGGGAAATGAGTCGCGTATTCCATCAGCATTTTCTCTTCAACCTGATCCTCGGGGTCTCAGCGTGGGCCGTTCTCTTTTTTGCAGCGCTTCCCGTAGCGCAATTTGCGGGTACCCCCTATGCAGCTCAATTTCTCCAGATCGTCTCATTTACGTTTCTACTTTCGCCGCTTCGCGCTGCGCAGCAGATGTTGGCGAGCGTGATGTTGAGGTTTCTAGACCAATCTTTTTACAGTATCGTGGAGGAGTCTTTTAAACTCGCTTTCGTCGTTTTGTTCATTGTGATGTGGCGCTGGGGAATCCATGGACTCATGTACGCAATCTTTCTCTCGCAACTCGCGGTCTTACTGGTCTACGTTCCGCGGTCGCTTTCCGCCTACCGGGAATTTTCGCGAGCGACGGTCGTTGGGAAATACCGCTTTTGGGATGTATTGCAGGCGCACCGTAAATGGAGCGTAGGAGCTTCGTACGTGGGCACGATTGCACAGAACGCGCGTTTGTGGATCATCAAATTTTTCCTCGGCACCGAAGCCGTCGGTCTCTTCTCGTTTGCTATGGGCATGTTCTCTCATATCAGCTCGCTTCTGCCGCTTGCGACTGTACTCGCCCCGGTGATGCCGCGCTATGTCGATCAGCGAGACCAGCTTGCGCGAATTCTGCGCGCTTCGGTGAAGTTTCAGGCGGCGCTCGGTCTCTTCGCGCTCGTGATGGCATTTGGGCTGACCGTGCCATTTGTTTCCATCCTCTTTCCGAAGTATGTCGACTCGATACCGCTCATCTTTGTCTTCCTGCTCTCTATCGTCCCCAACAGTATCGGCGCGCTCTTTATTCCCGTTTTCGCTGCATACAAGCAGCAGCAATCTCTGCTTTTTGCGAATACGTTCAAGGCGTTTCTGATGGCAATCTTTTTGCCGCCATCCATACTTCTTTTCGGCCTGCCCGGTATCGGAGTGGAAGTGTTCTTCACAACCGTCGGGAACGGTATAGAGCGGTATCGCCGCCTGCGACGCCTTTTACCGGAATTCTCACTTCTTTTGAGTGAGCTTTTTCGCGCCGACGAACGAGAAAAGGAGGCTATGCGGATCGTCTATGCAGCCGCCTCTAAGCGGCTTTCCGGACTCCTTTTTTGGCGCCGCTAATGCTTTGCGGCGCTCTCAAAGCATGCAATGATGCCTCGCATGACAGTGGGCCCTTCGCTCCGGTCGCTTCTCATCCACGATCTGCGCGCTGCTCATCTACATGTCGCGGATGATATAAACACGTTCATGCTGCTGAAGCATGTGGTGTTCAACGTCATAACGCGACACTACTTTGCGTGCGTCGTTCACTATCGCCTCAATGTCGCACTGCACCGTCGGTTCCCACGGCTTGCGGCCGTGATGGCCCAGCAGCGTTACTACTTGTTCGGAAACGACATCTCTCCGCGAGCGAGGATCGGTCCCGGATTCAGGATTCATCATACGTCGGATATCGTGATTGGCCGTTCGGTGGTCATCGGAAGCAATGCGCACATCTACAATGGTGTGACCATCGGCAGTAAATCCATGCAAGCACCCGATGACATGCCACTTATAGGCAATAACGTACTGATCGGTACCGGTGCAAAAGTACTGGGGAAGATCAAAATTGGCGACAACGTCGTGATCGGAGCGCTCACGTTTTGCGATAAAGACGTTCCCGCCAATGCAATCGCGGTTGGTAATCCGATGCGGTTCCTCCAGCCGAAAGGTCGATAATCCTATGCGGGTGCCACGATCGCTCGTCGTTCTCATCGCGGTTGCGATTATCGTCCGTCTCGGCGCTTTCTGGTTCGCGATTGACACTGTCGGGATAGAGGGTTTCGTCCGCGGGGACGCGATCGGATACGTCGAACTAGCGACTAATCTCTCGCATGGCAATGGATTTGTTGCCTCGATACAAGGCGTCCCGACAACGGAAGTGTTCCGGACACCTGGACTTCCGCTGCTTATCGCGCCCTTCACATTTCTGCCAAGCGGCGTCCTCGCGTACGGTTTCTTCATGTCGATTCTGGCAGGCGCGCTGCTTCCCATGCTTACGTATGCGTTGGGAAGGCGCGTGGCGGGAGAGAGCGCGGGAATGATCGCCGCGACTCTGCTGGCATTCGAGCCTCATGCGGTCATGTACAGTTTTTTGCCGCAAACCGAAGTGCCATTCATGATCTTCTCTCTCGCGGGTCTTGCAGCGACAATCGTCGCCCATGAGCGGCTTTCGTACCTCTATGCCGTGTTTGCCGGAGCGCTCTTAGCTTACGCTGCCTTTATCCGACCTGGTCTTTTTCCGATTTTCGCGGTACTTGCGTTCGGTACGATTGCTTTCCAGATCTATCGGCGCGACCGATTTTTACTCACGAGCGCCATACTTCTCGTGTTTGTCGCGTCTCTCATACCTTGGCATGTCCGAAACTACGCTGTCTCAGGAGCGTTCGCGCTTTCAGGGCAGGGATGGCGCAACGTGTACACCGATTACGTCTCGAGCGTTCGCTCACTAGAGAACGACACTCCCTACTATGAAGAAAAGGAGAAACTGAAGCAGGAAGCTTTGCCGCGCTTCGGGATTACCCGCGCGGGAGTGAACGATCCCAAGAATGCGAATATTTTGCGTGATGCCGCGCTCAAAGAAATGTGGGAACACAAGTTTACGGTACTGAAGCTGGAAGCGGCACTCCTCACTACTTTTTTCTTCAACGATGGCTACTACTACGAATTCCGGTATCTCGGCTACCTCACAGATAGCGGCGCACCGCACATTTCACCGACGTACGAAATTCTGCGCAACGGGCTTGGTGCTTTACCGGCGATTACGGGGGAACTTGCGCGGCAAGCGTTTATTCCGCTGTGGGGCAGATTCTTTACGATCGGAACATTTGCACTCGCGGCTTTTGGTTTTTTTCTCGTGCGGACGCCCGTGCGGTATGTGCTTATCGCCGCGATCGGACTTTTTGCGCTTACTTCGACGGCAATCGGGCTCGGGCTTGATGCGCGATTGCGAATACCGGTCGAGCCGCTGATTTTCATATTCGCTTCGGCTGCGATAGTATGGCTGTCTCAGCGCGTGCGCTCATTCTATGCGAGTCGATATCTGCATTCCCGCGTACAATGAGGCAGCAATCATTGCGAAGACGTGCGAAGCAGTGAAAGAGGCTCTCTTGAGCTTTCCTCACCGAAGCCGCATTATCGTTGTCGATAACGGATCCACCGATGAGACCGCTGCGCGCGCTCTCTCTACGGGCGTCGAAGTAATCTCGATTCCGACGCGCGGTAAAGGTGCGGCGGTCGTGGAAGCTGCTCGACGCTCGGACGCGGATCTTTTCGGCTTTATCGATGCTGACCTCTCAGCTGACCCGCGCGACATCCCTGCGCTTCTTTCAGGTATACAAAACGACGAGTGCGATGTGGCAGTCGGCTCGCGCCTTCTTGACCTGCGCACCGTCGAACGAGGATGGTTTCGCACGCTCTCCTCGAGATTGTTTAATCTGCTTCGTCGGCTTGTTCTCGGTATCTCTATCGCGGATACGCAGTGCGGGCTCAAATTTATGAACGAAAAGGGTAGAGATCTCCTCGCGAGGTGCGAGGAGGCGGGGTGGTTTTTTGATCTTGAGTTTCTCGCGCGTTGTGAGCTGGCGGGAGTTCGCGTGAGGGAAGTTCCTATTCACTGGAGTGAGCAGCTGTATCCAGGGCGCGAGAGCAAGCTGAACATGGCGCGGGACGGGCTCGGTGCTATCATGGCGATGATGCGAATACGCGCCATTATTGGCTCAACGAACGATCATGCCGGCGTTTCTTGAACTCTTCGGTTGGTACGGAACTGTAGCAATTATTGGCGCATACGCACTCGTGAGTTTTTCAGTACTTCAACCTTCCGATCTGGTGTACCAGCTGCTCAATGGCACCGGAGCGTTCGGCATCCTCGCGATTTCTTACTATAAACGCACGTATCAACCCGCAGTGCTGAATGCAATCTGGGCTATTATTGCGATTGTTGCAGTTATTGGAATTCTCACGTAGCTAGAGCGAAATGTTTTTATCTTCCAGCCACTGATGTATCGTCATCAGGACGATCAGTGTGTAGCTGAGTTCCCTCGCCAGTGTGCCGCGTTGTGTTCCGGAATACCGTCGCAGCAGTGAGTCAAGTATGGGGATGAGGCCGGCAAAGTGGTCCCCGTACCAGTGAATCGCTTCCTCGAGTCGTTCTGGATTCTCAAAGTACATGCCAGGCGGCGAGGAAAAACCGCTCTTGGGGCGGTGCACCAGCTCTTCTGGGAGGTACTTCGAAAGAATGCGCTTCAAGGGCGACTTTGAAATCGCGGATGTTGATTTCCAGCTGTGAGGACGCGATCCGATACGTCTCCAAACTTCCCGGTCGAGAAGCGGAGTGCGGCCTTCGATTGAGTGCGCCATGGTCGCGGTATCGATCTTGAGAAGATTGACGTCGGGGAGGTACAAGAGACGATCGAGCGCCAGCGTCTGATCCGGCGTAGCGTATTTCGATACGCGCTCATGCATCGCGTGTTCAATATCTCTCATTGAACGGAGGGGAGAGCCGAAGGCTATCTCGCCGACGTAGCGGCCGTACGCATCGCCCGCAAGCGAGCCCGCAAGCCGCTTCGCTCCCTGCATCTTTCCGTAGAGGCTAAGGAGTGAGGGCGCCGCACGCAAAAGACGATCCGTCGGCAGATTTGTCCGCAGACCGCTCTTGAGAGCCATGTTCATGAGTGCCGGATGCCGCGGGTAGCCGCCGAAAAGCTCGTCGCCACCCTCTCCGGAGAGCACCACCTTCACGTCCTTGCTCGCCAACTGGGAGACAAGGTACGTTGGCAAAAAAGAAGTGTCAGCGAGCGGGTGGTCGAGCGCGAGTGTAGCCGCCTGGAGCTCTTCCTGCGCCTTCTTTGTATCGAGAGTCGTTTGTCGAAGCGTCAGGCCGAGGTGTTTCGCGATTTTTTCCGCGTATTCCGTGTCCCCGCGTCGCTCGATTGCGACATGGTAGGTAGTCAATTCCACCCCAAGATTTTTTAGAAGGACTGCGAGGAGCGTCGAGTCAGTGCCGCCCGAGAAGAAAAGGCCGACGGGCACGTCGGCGATGAGGTGATGCCGCACCGAATCGAGCAATACCGCTTCAAGATCTTCGTCGCTCGTCGGCGCGTCAGAAGCTTCAAATTGATTGATATGTGAGCGCTGTTTTTTTGATTTCAAATTGATCACGATCTCCTCGCCCGGCAGCAGCGCCGTGGTATGCATCAATATTGTCTCGGGAGCGAGCGCGAATCCGAGCGTGAGGAGCCTCTTGAGCGCCTCCGGATTGACCGCGCCCTTCACCTTGGGATTCGCGAGAAGGCCGCGTATTTCGGAAGAAAAGGCGAGAGTGGCACCGTCGTCGTACAGATAGAGAGGTTTGATGCCAAAAGGATCGCGCGCGAGAAAGAGCGTCTCCTCTTTTTCGTCGAGAATCGCGAAGGCCCACATGCCGCGCAGCTTCTTTGTGATCGAGGCACCCCACTGTGCGTAACCTTCGAGGATCACTTCCGTGTCGGAGTGGCTTTTCCACGACACGCCGAGTGCGGAGAGTTCGGCCCGGAGCTCGCGGTAGTTATAAATCTCGCCGTTGAACACGATCGAATACCGCTCGCCGGTCCTCATAGGCTGGTGCCCCTCGGGCGAGAGATCGATGATCGCGAGTCGGTTGTTGCCAATCGTCGCTAAATCGGAAGAGTAGATGCCCGTATCGTCCGGTCCGCGGTGCCGCGTTCGCTCGTTCATCGCGCCAACGGCTCGCTCGTCGCGACCTACCAGGCCATTGATGCCGCACATGCGGCCACTATACATCGTGCGCCCGCCGTCCGGTAATGGTAAAGTACGCACGAATTGCGATTTTGTATGAAGACGATCCTCATCCCACTTTTTGATGGCATGATCGCGCGCAACCTGCTCTACACGAGCGTCGTGAAGGAGCTCACGAAGGACGGAAAGACGCGCGTCGTAATCATTCCGCCCGGAGGCAAAGTCGATCTTTACACGAGGCAGTTTGAGAACGGACACGATGTTTTTGTAGAGAAAGGTCCGTTCTGGCGGCACGATCGGGTCGAATTCATAACCGAGAAGTTCTTCTTGCATTCCATCCCGACGCGATTTATGCGCATTCGTCAGGTGGACTGGTACTGGAACAAGGGAAAATACCCACAATATTTTTTTGCGACAACCCTACGGTATCTCGGCCACCTCCGTCTCTGGCACCACATGTTGCGGTACATCGATCCGTTTCTGCCCGTACAACCGTACGTCTACGAGGTGCTCGATCGGTGGAAGCCCGATTGCGTATTCGCTCCGACGATGATCGCTCGCGACGAGATTGCGCTGATGCGGCTTGGAAAAAAGAGAGGAGCTACCATTATCGGAATGGTGAAATCATGGGACAACCTCACCTCGAAGGCGTTCTTACGCTATTTTCCGGACCACATGATTGTGCACACGAATATCGTGAAAAAGGAAGCGATCGAACTGTATGGGTACCCCGAAGAGAGGATCACTGTTACGGGACTGCCGCAGTACGACGAATATCTGAAGCCGACATTCACCGACGATCGCGAAACCTTCTTCAAAAAGATCGGTGCCGACCCGGCAAAAAAGCTCATTACGTATGCTCCAGCCGGCGATTGGATGACGGATTATGACAAAGAAATTCTGGCGAGAATCCTCGATTGGGTTGATGAGGGACAATTCGGTCCCACGCAGGTTCTTCTCAGGCTCCACCCCACCTACGAGTCGAAGACTGAGGAACTTGCCGGGCGCAAGGGGCTCATTGTCGAGCGACCGGGCACCCATTTCGGCGGTCCTACGAAGGAGGCGCAGCTTCGAACCGTCGAATTTGACTCAAAAGACATCCAACATCTTGCAAGCACAATGCGCTGGAGCGATGTCACTTTAAATACCGGATCGACAATGACGCTTGAAGCTGCCGTGTTCGATGCCCCCGTCATCTTGATTGGATTCGATGGCTCCGACAAACTCCCGTATTGGAAATCAGTACGCCGCTACTACGATCGCGACCACTATGATGCGATTTTGAGATCAGGCGGAACAAGCCTCGTGCGTTCGTATGACGAGCTTCTCGATGCACTCACCGCGTATCTAAAGGATCGGTCGCTGCATGCCGGTGGTCGAAAGCGTATTGCAGAAGAGCAATGCTACATCCTTGATGGAAAAGCGGGAGAGCGGGTGGCTATTGTCATCAAGAAAGTAATGCAAAGCTGACGCGTGTATGATGAAATACGCGTGCATTCTGGAGGACGCACCGAACCAACGTCCCGGTTTGTAAACAAACCCATGCTGTACGACGCCGATACTGTGGACGAAAGTAATATCCCGATCTACGATGTATGCATCATCGGTTCCGGCCCTGCGGGGTTGACTCTCGCCAACGAGCTGGTGCCAAAGGGCCTCAAGCTCTGCGTTCTCGAGAGCGGCATTACGCGCAAAAGCGCGGTGGCCGACTCGCTCCGCGCGCTTGACTCTGAGGGCATCCGCATCAAAGTGCACTCCCGAGAGCGCATCCTTGGCGGGTCGTCCACGACATGGTCCGGTCTCTCCAGCTATCTTGGAGAGGAAGATCTGGCCGCGCGCTCGTGGATCCCTTATTCGGGTTGGCCGATATCGTACGAAACTCTCCGTGGCCTCTACGCCCGAACCTCGGCGTACGACTTTCCCTCACCCGAGGCGTTCGGAGAGGGGGGATTCCGACGGCTGCGCGAGAAAAGCACGCTGTCGCCGCGGTGGGAAAAAATACAAGAGAAAGTTTTCCTCGCCAAAAACCGTCCGCAACGGTTTGGAGAGCGGTTTCGCCACCTTTTTGAACAGGAAAGAGCCGATCTGTATACCGGTCTTTCCGCGGCTTCACTTCAGGCAGAGCCTGGTACGCGGCATATCGCCTCGTGCACCGCACATACGCAATCAGGTCGAGCGATATCGGTGCGTGCAAAAATCTTCATTCTCGCAGCGGGCGGCATCGAGAACCCGCGCATTCTTCTCAATTCGCGCGATATGTACGAGCAAGGGCTCGGCAACGAGTCCGATCAGGTCGGGCGCTACTTCATGAATCATCCGAAGGGGAACGCTGGCGTCGTTTGGTTCAAGAAACCGGTTGCCGAACTACCGTACTATTTCGGATGCCTCTTCAAAGGGTTCGCGGGGTATGCGGGCATGGAGCTGGCGCCCGCTTTTCGCGAGGAGCATGGTCTCGTGGCTGCCTACGCGCGTCTTGAGCCGCGCTATCCGTGGTCGGACAACATCGGCGTACAGTCACTCATTGCTCTTATCCGATCAAGCAGCCGTGTCTTGCAGTGGAGCACGGCGTTACTTTCACGTCGCGTTGCGTCTTTGCGCGACTACGCGGAGACAGGCGAAACCGATGACTCGCTGCATCTTACGACGGGCCCATGGATGTATGTCGTCTGTATCGCTCGTGTTCTCTTGCATCCAATCGCTGTTGCGCAGTATCTGTGGTACCGGCTCGTACCGGGCGCGACACCACACACACGCGCGGCACGCTTGCGCAATTTTGCCGAGATGGCGCCTGACCCGGAGAATCGCGTTACACTCTCGAAAAAGCGCGATTGTTTTGGTGTGCCGCTACCGCATGTGCATCACGATATGGGAAAGCAAGATCGAGAATCGCTCAAGGCACTCCACCACGTGCTTCGCGACGAGGTTCAGCGCCTTGGGATCGGAGAGCTGACGAACGGATTAGAAGCCGATACCACGTGGAACATCAATGAGGATGCTTCGCATCACATGGGTACGACGCGCATGGGGAAAGATCCGCAGACGTCGGTCGTTGATGCCGACTGCCGGATACACGGCGTGGATAACGTGTATGTCGCAGGCAGCTCCGTCTTTCCGACGAGCGGAGTCGTCAATCCCACGATGACGATCGTCGCACTTTCGATCAAGCTTGCCGATCACCTGAAGGCCCGATCGTGGACGGAGGCGGTCCACGATGTCTCACTTGGTGCCGCTGCACCGGGGGAGACATCCACCCCGTGAGGCGGTTATTCCACGCGTCGTTCTGCAATGGAAATTGGTGGTTGACAAGGGCTGCATCGTCCGCTCGGCGCTACAATCCCCGTATGGAAATCCTGGCGATCATCCCCGCGCGCGGCGGTTCGAAGGGCGTGCCGCGCAAAAACATTCAGGTTCTCAGCGGGCGTCCCCTCATTGCATGGGTGATCGAGGCCGCGAAGAAATCGAAGCATGTGACGCGTACGATCGTATCGACTGACGACGAGGAGATCGCACAGATCGCAAAAGAGTGGGGAGCGGAGGTGCCCTTCCTGCGACCAGTGGAACTTGCGCAGGATCTTTCGACGGACGTTGAATATCTCACTCACGCGTTAGAGACACTGAAGGCAGAGGAGGGATATGAGCCCGAGGTCGTCCTGAATCTGCGAGCCACCACGCCGCTCACGACATCGGCAGACATTGATCGTGGCATCGAAGTGCTTCTGGCTCATCCCGAAGCTGACGCTGTTCGACCTATCATCGAATCCCCGAAGCACCCGTATAAGGCACTGAAACTTTCTGAGGATAGCCCGTATCTTGAGCCGCTCTTTCCAGCGTCCGTGACGGGTTATGAGACACCGCACGACCTGCCACGTCAGCTTTTTCCCAAGGCCCACATTCACACCGGTGCTATGGATGTTCTTCGGCCAGCGACTATTCTTGTCCAGAAATCGACATCGGGGAAAAGGCTCGCCTTCTTTCACGCTGATCCGTCGAGTTACGTGAATATCGATAGTCCAGCTGATCTCGAATATGCGGCGACGTTACTCGCGAGGCGCTTGCGCAAAGGAGCTTGATTTATAGGATTTTGTCGGACATAGTGCCGCCATGAAACTGACAGCACGTGGAGAGCCATTTGACTTCACGAATCTCTTTATTCTCGAGATGGCCAACAACCACGGTGGTTCGGTGAAGCATGGCCTTCGGATCATCGAAGAGTGTGCGCAGGTCGTGAAGGACCATGGCGTGCGCGCTGCAATGAAGTTCCAATTCCGAGACCTCGATACGTTTGTGCATCCGGCTGAAAGAAAGGGGAGCACCAACAAGCACGTTGCGCGCTTTCTCTCGACACGGCTTTCTAAAAAAGATTTCAAGATACTCGTGGACGCGGCGCGAAAGGCAGGATTTATCACGATGGCAACGCCTTCCGACGAAGCCTCTGTTGATCTCTTGGAAGAGCTCAACGTTGACATGGTAAAAATCGCATCCGCGTCCGCGGCTGATTGGCCGCTTTTGGAGAAAGCGGTGGCGCTCGGCAAACCAATCGTCGTTTCTGTGGGCGGTATGACACTCGCTCAGGTGGACAAGCTGGTGAGTTTTTTGGGGCACCGTTATTCGAACTTCGCGATCATGCACTGTGTCTCAGTGTATCCTACTCCCGCGAGCAGGCTGAATCTGAAGCACATCGAGGTTTTCCGCAACAGCTATCCTGGCGTCAGCGTAGGATTTTCAACCCACGAGGACCCCAACAATACGTCGGCGATCGGCATCGCCTATGCGAAGGGTGCCCGTGTCTTTGAGCGGCATGTCGGTATCCCGACGAAAGACAAACCCTTGAACGCCTACTCTTCTACGCCTCAACAACTCGACGCTTGGATCCGCGCGTGGGAAGAAGCACGTGCTATGGAGGGTACCGCCGAGCGGGAGACCGACCCCAAGGAAATAAACGAACTTGCGATGCAGCAACGCGGAGTCTTTGCAAAGCGTGCACTCAAAAAAGGGGCCGTAATCAAACGTGGCGATATTTACTTCGCATTCCCGATCCGATTCGGACAACTTTCGAGCGGTGATTTTCGCGAGAGCAAAGTGTCTGCGGAAAAAGCTTACAAAAAAGACGATCCCGTATCCCGCGCGGCTCGCGATTTCAAACCTACGAACCGGGATCTCATCTATCACCCCATCCACGAGGTAAAGGCTATGCTCAACGTCGCAAAGGTGGCACTCCCGGTGGATTTCAAACTACAGTTTCTACATCACTACGGACTCAAAGATTTTCGCGAAGTCGGGGCGATAGCGATCGATTGCATCGATCGCGAGTACCGCAAGCGCGTTCTCGTGCAACTGCCGGGGCAGGAGTACCCGCTCCACCATCACACCAAATCGGAGATCTCATACGACGTGCTTTTCGGTACACTCGATCTCGAGATTGACGGCCGCCGCCAAACCCTCCACGCGGGCGACGTGGTTACGATTCAGCGTGGCGTGAAGCACCGCTTTTGGAACGATACGGGCGCGATCTTTGAAGAAATATCGCTTCCGCGCACTGATGATGAGATCGTATACGAAGATCGTTTGATCGGTCGCAGGCCCGAAAAGGAGCGCATGACGACTCTCACCAACTGGGGCCGTCACCAATTCGACTGACCATGGTGCAGGTCGTTGTGTTCGATTTCGATGGTGTGATCGTGCCATCTGAAACCCTGAAGCAAGAGGCATTCAAAAGGATTTTCAGCGATTTCGGTGAACAGGTGCCCGAAACCGAATCGGATGCTGCACGACAAGAATTCTCAGAGGCGCGAGGGAACCGCTTCGATATCATCAGAAGTACTCTGAAACGGCTCGGAAGAGAGAGTGAGGATGCGGTACAACGGTACGCGGAGCGGTACGATGCAATCACTCGCAACGAGATTTTGCAGCTTGGCGTGTTGCCAGAAGTGCGTAACGTACTGGAACGACTCTCAAAAAAGTATCCGCTCTATATCAACTCCAATAATCCCGATGGTGCGCTCGAGCGGACGGTCAGTGAACTCGGCATCGCGCAGTATTTTAAAGCGTTTCTCGGCTCCTCCCACAGTAAGAGAGAAAATCTTGCGTCGATCGCGCAGCGCGAGAGAGTGAATGGCTCCGAAATCGTGTTCGTCGGCGATGGGGAAGGGGATCGGCGTGCCGCTGAGATTTTTGGGTGCAGGTTTATCGGTATAGGAGATGCAGTCGACGAGTGGAACGGTCGCGGCTTCACGGTTGTACGCTCCGTATCGGAGATAGAACCGCATCTTTAAATTCTTGCCGAGGCACGGCTTTTGTTTTAGAGTGCGCACACGTATGGGCTCTGTTGCACCCGCGACACCAGGCGATATCCGCGATCCCGCGGAGCGTTTCGATCTCTCATATGCTTTTGCCAATACTTATGCCGCGTTGGGGAAGTACGATAATCCGCTCAAAGAAATGAGCGAGGTTGCCCGGGCTGTAGCTCCCGGTATGCCGGCGCGATGCGCACTGTGTCATCCGGCTGAGATCGAGGAGCTCGTGGCCCTCTTGTCCGGCAGTCCGGTGCGGCCTGAAGTTCTCATCGATTTTGCGGATGGCCTTTCGGGTGTGGAAGGCAAAGAAGCGCAAGCGAAGGTCGCAAAGAGCGCAGGTGCCGCAGGAGCGGATGTGGTCGTCAATCTCCACGCGGTGCAGAAACGCGATAAAGACACGTTGATGCAAGAATTTGCGGCGGTGCGCAAACATCTCCCGGAAATCAAAGTAATCTCGCAGATCCCGTATCTGTGGCAGTTTGATAGAGAATCGGTTCCCTGGCTTTTGGATGTTCTCGCAGAATCTGGTGTCTACTGCGTGAAAGATTGGACAACGCGCGAGAACTTTTTGCTTCCGCCGAATACAACACTTGATTTCAAGGACGATACGCGTTTTGAATACCTGCGCGCCATGCGTGATCACATCGTCAAAAAGGGATATCCCCTCATCATCAAGATTGCCGGCCGCGTGGAGACAACGAACGTACGTTCGTTCATTAATGCCGGAGCAACGCTCATCGGTTTAAGCTACCGCAAAGCGCCGACGCTGCGGGAAGCGCTTCTCTAAACGTATGAAAAGTGTAGTCATTTGCGGTTCGATGCGGCACAGCGAAGAGATCGAGGAATTCGCTGATCGTTTACGGCAACTCGGTGTGCCGCTCGTCCTCGTGCCTGATTTTGGCAATCTCAGAAGGGATTTCCGTGAGATGCCCGAGCACAAACGTTTGACCTCGCAGGATTACAAGAAACAGGTGCCGGAACTTGTACTACGGCACTTTGATCGTATCCGGAAAGCTGATGTGTGTTTCGTGTTTAACCGCAACGGTTACCTCGGCGTCAACACCACGCTTGAAGTCGGATTTGCACATGGCCGCGACATGGTAATCTACGCGCTCGAACGAGAAAGTCCCGCGGAAAACGGCGGAGAGATCTGCCGCGAAGTTCTCTTTACTGACATCGTCAGCACGCCGGAGGAGCTCGTGGAGCGTCTCAAGCTCACGTACGAGAAAGGTAAGCAGAAGAAAGGAAAGAAAAAAAGATAGTATGCGGTGCCCGCGCGGGAGTGTCGGTGCGATCCTTCGTCGCGGCGGCGATGTGCTCGTGCTCTACCGAAAAAAAATTCCGAAAGGTCTCGCCGGGGTGGCGGGACACATTGATGAGGGCGAATTACCGCAAGACGCTCTGAAGCGTGAATTGTTTGAAGAAGCAGGCGTGACTGCAAAGGCCATGAAGCTCGTCTTCCACGAGGTCATTGAAAATAATCCCTGTTACGCGGGGTCTGACTCGCACGAATGGTGGGTCTACGAAGTGAGTAAGTGGGATGGAGAGCCACGCCATCGGGAACGAGATCAGCATGAATTCGTTCGGTTTATGACTCTTGCGGAGATACGGGAGTACGCAGAGCGAAACGACATTGAATCCGCGTGGGTGCGGATCTTTACCAGCGCGGGTATTCTTTGACACGCCGTATCACCGGGTCTACTATCACTCCACGTATTAAATACATGCACGTAAAAGTCATCAGCGCAGGATCGATTGGGAATCATCTGACTCAGGCGTCACGACGCATGGGCTGGAAGGTTACCGTTACGGATATCGATTCAGGAGCGCTTCGGCGCATGCGCGAAGAAATCTACCCCACGCGCTATGGCTCGTGGGACGATTCAATCAAGCTCTTCGTATCCGGGGAGGAGCCGAAAGGCGAGTACGACATCATCATGATCGGCACGCCTCCGGACGTGCGCATGAAAGTCGCGCTCCAAGCACTCAAGGAAAAACCAAAACTCATACTTTTGGAAAAACCGCTGTGTGAGCCGACGGCAAAGGGGTTGAAAGAGCTCGTCGAAAAAGCGAAAAAACAGGGGACGATTCTGCTCGTCGGATACGATCACGGTGTCGCGGAAGCGAGTGCGTACATGGCTGAGCTCCTTCGAAAAAAAATCGCCGGCGAAATACTCGCACTCGATGTGGAATTCCGTGAGCACTGGGCCGGCATTTTCAAGGCACATCCCTGGTTGCACGGGCCGGCTGACACCTATTTAGGCTTCATTTCTCGGGGCGGCGGTGCTTCGGGAGAGCACTCGCACGCGCTGCACCTCTGGCAGTACTTTGCGCGCGAGGCGGGTCTTGGGACGTGGAAAGAGGTAACAGCAGTCTACGATATGCGCAAGGAGGGGAAGGTCGAGTACGACGCGATCGCGGCCTTCACGCTCGTTACCGACAAAAAGAAGATGGGTCGCGTCGTGCAGGATGTGATAACGCAGCCGACGCGCAAGTGGGCGCGCGCACAGGGAAGAGAAGGCTTCGTCGAGTGGATCTGCAACGGTGATCCGCGCGGTGATGTCGTGCGATGGAAGGGCAAGAAAGATGCGGAGCCCCAGCAGAAGGTTTTTGACAAAAAACGGCCCGATGATTTCTATCGTGAGACGCTCCACATCCGGGACATCTTGGAAAAGAAGATCAGGCCCTCTGATTCCCCCCTCTCGATCGAAAGTGGGGTACGTGTGATAGAGGTGCTCAGGACCTCGTACCCGAAGCGAGGGACAGGGAGGACGCGCATCAAGCCGCTCTAGCGTGCTCCTTCTTTCCGCGTGCTAGAATGGCGGGCATGGCTGTACAGAGCGCGCTGCGATGGGTGGCGATCGGGGGCGTTTTCGCGCTTCCCTTTATCGTCTTCATTGTCGCGCAATCTCTTTTCTTCCCGTTCATCACCGGCAAAAATTTCGCATTTCGCATCCTCGTCGAGGTGGTGGCGGGCGCGTGGATCGCGCTCGCACTCACTGATCCGGCGTACCGGCCTAGAAAATCGTGGATTCTGTTCGCCTTTGCGGCGTTCGTAGCTCTGCTCGGCATCGCCGACGCGCTCGGCGCGTATCCTGCGAAGAGCTTCTGGAGCAACTACGAGCGCATGGACGGCTGGGTCACGCTCGCGCACTTGCTCGCGTATCTCGTCGCCGCGGTTTCTGTTTTGAATACGGAAAAGTTGTGGCGACGGCTTTGGGAGGTTTCGCTCGCGATCTCTAGTCTCGTGGCCATCCTCTCTCTGATGCAGCTCGTCGGCGCCATGGCCCTCGGGCAGGGCGGCACCGCCGGGCTCACGGCGCGTCTCGACGCGACCTTCGGCAACCCGATTTACCTCGCCGCGTACATGCTCTTCCATGTCTTTATCGCGGCACTGCTTTTGCACCAGACAGGAAAGGATCGCTGGTCCAGCGCAGAGCGTATCGTGGTGAGCGGTATCGTCGCTATCTCTGTGGCGGTCGTCGCCTCCAACGTGAAGGGATCGGCATGGCTTCCGTATGCGATGCTGCTCCTCGTCGACGGTCTTGCGGTGTACCTCCTCATGAAAACCCGCGCATATCTGTTGTCGTTCATCTTGGCGCTCGACGTGCTCGTGCTCTTTTCTACCGGCACGCGTGGCACGATGCTCGGCCTCTTCGGCGGAGTGGCGCTCGGCGCGCTCCTCTACGCCACTTCT
The DNA here is from genome assembly GCA_016432285.1 of Candidatus Kaiserbacteria bacterium. Classification (GTDB taxonomy): domain Bacteria; phylum Patescibacteriota; class Minisyncoccia; order Phycocordibacterales; family UBA2100; genus UBA10103. The sequence continues at coordinate 799,779 of CP066682.1, read as the reverse complement.
TCAAGCTCAGTAAAAATCTGGAAGTGGATCGGCATTGGGGCACTCGCACTGGTGATCGCAGGCACCGGGCTCTTCCTGGCACGAAACACAGCCTTCGTACAGGGCATCGGCTTTTTGAACCGCCTCTCCACGATCTCGATCAACGACGCCACCGTCCAGGCCCGTTTCCTCAACTGGGGCATGGCCTGGGAGGGCGTGAAGGAGCGCCCGCTGCTCGGATGGGGACAGGAGAACTACGCACTCGTCTTCGACAAATACTACGACCCGCGCATGTATGGGGCCGAGCAGTGGTTTGACCGCGTGCACAATTCGATTTTCGACTGGCTCGTCGCGGGCGGCTTTCTCGGGCTCATCGCGTACCTTTCCATCTTCGGCGCGGCGTTTGCGGCACTCTGGAGGCCCGCCTTCACGCCGATTGAGCGTTCGATCTTTGCCGGTCTCCTCGCGGCATACTTCTTCCACAACCTCTTTGTCTTCGACAACATTTCGAGCTACCTGCTCTTTGCCACGACGCTCGGATACATCGCGTGGCGTGCCTCGCAATCGGCCGCGCCTATTCTTCGTGCATCGCTGCTGCCCATCCGCACGTTGCCCATCGTGGCTATCGTGGCGGTGATCGGCGTGTGGGGAGTGGCATACGCGGTCAACGCGAAGGCGCTTGCCACCAACCGCTTCCTCTTGCAGGCGATCGCGCCGCAGCAGGAGGGTCTGACGAAAAATCTGGAGTATTTCAAAAAAGCGCTCGCGCAAAATTCGTACGGCAGTCAGGAGATCCGCGAGCAGCTCGTGCAGGGAACCGCGCAGCTCTCCAATGCTCAGGGCGTCCCGAATGAGCTCAAAAAGCAATTTCTCGACCTTGCGATAAGCGAAATGCAAAAGCAGGCGGAAGATTCTCCGCTCGACGCGCGTCCGCCGCTCTTTTTGGGTGTCTTGCTTGGCGCATACGGCGACGACGCGGGTGCACTCGCGGCTTTGCAGCGGGCGCTTTCACTCTCGCCGAAAAAACAAACGATCATGTATGAAATCGCCGCAGCGCAGCTCGCGCAGGGTCAAGTGGATGCGGCACTTGCCACCTACAAGCAAGCATTCGAGCTGCTCGAGGAGAATGTCGACGCTCGCTTGTACTACGCCGCCGCCGCAATCCGTTTTGGTGAGGCGCAGCTCGCCGACGAACTTTTAGCGCCTGTGATCCCGACCGGCCGCGCCGCCGACTCGCGCATCACGGCTGCGTACGCGCAGGCTGGGAGGTACGACAAGATCGCCGTCATCTGGGAGGCGCGGGTGCAGACGGATCCGCAAGATGTACAGGCACGCTTCACTCTCGCCGCGGCCTACTACGGGCAAGGCGACAGCGCCCGCGCGATCAGCGCGCTTGAAGAGATCGGACGGCTCTTCCCCGACGCCAAGTCGCAAGCCGATTCGCTGATTTCGGATATCCGCAGCGGCAAGCCCGTTCTCTAGTAGGTGCCCCATAAACGCAAACCCCACAAGTCGCTTGCTTCGCAAGCGCTCGCGGGCCCGCCTCGCTTCCCCGTGCTTCGCACGGGTCCCCAGCTCCGGCCGGGTTTGCATTTCTGCGCATCCAAGCCCGAGCTTCGCTCGGGTACTGTGCAGAAACGCAAACCCCGCCGAAGGCGGGATCTACGCGACTTTCTTGGAGGGCCACACAAAAGTGACACTCACAGAGATATTCTATCGCCGCCGTGCTCCAGCGCAAGTACTGTTGTCAAACGAATATGCGGTGCTAGGCTTTTACAAGGAAAGGATTCAGCGCGGAGGGCGGCGGCACTCACATAGACTTTCTACTTTGGAGCTCGCACCCGTCCTCCGCATTGAATCTTTTGTTTGCGAACGCGGTAGTACTTTCTGACGAGCTCCAAAGTGTCGAAGGGGGTCGGGGAAACTGTAGTTTCCCCGTGGAGGAATGAATTGAAAACCGTGGGTTTTCAAAGCTTTAGCTTTTGCGTGCTCGCACCCGTCCTCCGCATTGAATCTTTTCTGTTTTAAATTTTTTTGTGATAGATACGCATGAAAAGTTATCCACATGCATTTCATAAAAAACGTACAGAGTGCGAGCGCAGTGCAATAATGAAAAATGTAAGCGCATCTTCGCATAAAGCGTGCATGCGGGTCGATCGTTAGCTCGAGCAAAAATTTAAATCATATGGCGAAGAAAAAGAAGAAGGCATCGAAGAAAAAGCGCCGCTAAGGGCTTTCTCGGACGATCCCTCCCTCCGGAGGGATCGTTTTTTTATATGTTGACCCCTTACCACTTTTGTTGATGCAAAAGTGGTAAGGGGTTGACGCCTCTCTATGTTCCGGTAGGATAAAAGCGGAGAAAAGCGTTGACGGGAATAGTATCCTCCGCTTGTCGAAGGAGAACCGACCCCTGAGCTGCGCGATCTAATAAATCGCGACGGAGGCCCTACCGTAAGCAGGGACGCTGGTGTCGCAAGAGCGGAGCCAGCTACAGAGGGCCTTCGCAGCGATGCGCGGGCGAAACAAGGTGGTACACACGAAAGCAAAAGCTTCGTCCTTGAATGGATTCGAGAGGATCTTTGCAGCGACGAGGCTTTTCTCATTGAGGAGAGCGCCATGACTGCTTCAGTGCAGATTCGAGAAAAGTTGGTGGTAGAAGGCACGGGATTGCCGGCAAGCAATCCTGGCGACGAGAGCGTGCAGACCTACGTGATGCGACTCGCCAAGCGATTGCGCAGCGTCTCCCGCGCCAAAGAGGTAAGCGATGGCATGCCGCTCGCATGGGGGGAAGCGAGCGAGATTGCAAAGCTCGTGATCCAGCGGTTCGGCTTGCGGCGGCTCGAACTGGAGCACCCGTTCAGCGTCGGCTCGCTGATCGTCGCAGCAGAGAAAGTGCGCTACGGACCTGCTCCGTGAAATAAGGCCCGCGTCGTTTAAGCGACGCGGGCTCCTGGTTTTAAATCGCGCCAAAAGATGATTTGCGGTAGGATGACCCCTACGTATGGCATTTTGGAAATCTCTCTTTGGCGACGAAAACACGGCAGCCCTGAAGCGCGCCGAATCCATCGTGCCGCGGGTCAACGTGCTCGAAGAGGCCGTTCGCGCGCTCTCCGACGAGGCCTTGAAGGGAAAGACGGACGAATTTCGCGCACGTCTCGAGAAGGGGGAGATGCTCGACGATCTCGCGCCCGAGGCCTTTGCGGCGGTGCGTGAGGCCTCGCGCCGCACACTGGGGCAGCGGCACTTCGACGTACAGCTCATCGGTGGCAACGTGCTCCACCGGGGAGACATCGCTGAGATGCGCACGGGTGAGGGAAAGACGCTCGTGGCGACGCTCCCGGCCTATCTCAATGCGCTCACAAGAAAGGGCGTACACGTAGTCACGGTCAACGACTACCTCTCCCGCCGCGACGCCGTGTGGATGGGACAGATCTATTTCGCGCTCGGCCTCTCGGTCGGCGTCCTCAATCACGAGGCCTCCTACCTCTACGATCCGTCGCACGCGGCGGACGATAAGGAGCGGGACGAACTCGGTGCCTTCAAGGTGATGCACGATTTTTTGCGGCCGTGCACGCGGCGCCAAGCTTACGCCGCCGACATTACTTATGGCACCAACAACGAGTTCGGCTTCGACTACCTGCGCGATAATCTCGAATACGAGCCGGAGAAGCTTCGCCAGCGCGACTACCACTTTGCCATCGTCGACGAAATCGACTCCATACTCATCGATGAGGCTCGCACGCCGCTAATCATCTCGGCCCCCGTTTCCGACGCGGAATCGCTCTACCAGCGGTTCGCCTCGATCGCGCGTGGCCTCGAAGCGGAAGGTGACTACGAGATCGACGAGAAGCGAAAGCAGATCGCGCTCTCGGATCAGGGGATCGAGAAAGCGCAGCAGGCGCTCGGCATCGACAACATCTACACCGACGCCGGCATCAAGTACGTGCACCACCTTGAGACCGCCGTGCGCGCGAAGGCGCTCTTCCAGAAGGACAAGGATTACGTGATCCGCGACGGTCAGATCGTAATCGTCGACGAGTTCACCGGCCGCCTCCAGCCGGGCCGCCGCTGGAGCGAGGGCCTACATCAGGCGATCGAGGCTAAGGAGGGAGTCGCGATCCAGCAAGAATCCCGCACCTTCGCGTCGATCACCTTTCAAAACTATTTCCGTCTCTACGAGAAACTCGCCGGTATGACAGGAACGGCCGCCACCTCCTCGGAGGAATTTTTCAAAGTCTACGGCCTCAATACCGTCATGATCCCGACCAACAAGCAGTCGGCCCGGAAAGATCATGACGATCTCATTTTCCAGACGGAAAACGGCAAGATGAACGCAATGGCCAAGATCGTGCGTGAAAAGCACGAGAAGGGGCAGCCGGTCCTCGTCGGCACCGTCTCGGTGGAGAAAAACGAGCTCCTCTCGGCGCACTTCAAGCGCGAGGGGATTCCGCACGAGCTCCTCAATGCGAAAAATCACGAACGCGAGGGCGAGATCATCGCGCAGGCGGGACGCAAGGGGGCCGTCACGATCTCGACCAACATGGCGGGGCGCGGCGTCGACATCAAGCTCGGAGGAAACCCAGCCACTGAGGAAGCGTACGAGGACGTGAAGAATCTCGGCGGACTCTTCGTGCTCGGCACGGAGCGCCACGAAGCGCGGCGCATCGACAACCAGCTGCGTGGCCGCGCCGGTCGCCAGGGGGATCCCGGCGAGACGCAGTTTTTCGTTTCGCTTGAAGACTCGCTCATGCGCATCTTCGCGTCCGATGTGATCAAGCGCGTCATGGGCACCTTCAAGATCCCCGAAGACGAACCGATCTACAACGGTATGATTACGCGCTCGCTCGAAAAGGCGCAGACGCGTATCGAGGAGCTAAATTTTGACGCCCGCAAGCACGTGCTCGCCTACGACGACGTCCTCAACGTGCAGCGCAAGAGCGTGTACGGGCGGCGCCGCGCGCTCCTTATGGGCGGAGCGGATGCGGTCGAGCAAGAACTTACAAGCATCGCTGAAGAAGAGCCGGCTCTCGCCGAGGCAGTCGAAAAAAAGAAGGCGCAGCTCGGGGAAGCGTTCCCGGCGACGATGCGCCGCTTTCTTTTGCAGACGATCGACTTCCTCTGGGTCGACCACCTCGAAGCCATGGAGTATCTTCGCTCGAGCGTAAATCTTCGTGCCTACGGACAGCGGGACCCGCTGGTCGAGTACAAAAAGGAGGGGCTCCGCCTCTTCCAGAATCTCGAAAGCTCTTACGCTGCGCAGGTCGCTCACATACTCCCGAATCTCGTTGATGGGGGAGGAACGCCGCAGGAATCAAGGAGCGTGCAAAAAGCTGCGGCAGCGATTACCGCAACAGGTTCCGCAGGCGGAGCCTCCGAGTACGGCCGCAATGACAAGATCGTGATTACCGACGGCAAAGAGCGGCGCGAAATGAAGTACAAGAAGGCGGAGAGCCTGCTTTCGACAGGGAAGTGGCGGATCGTGCGTTAGCGATTGGAATCTTTCGACCCGCTTGCTAGAGTAGGGGAATGAGTGAGTACGAAGCGACCATCGGTCTCGAGATCCACGCTGAGCTGCGGACCGCGACGAAGATGTTCTGCACTTCGAAAAACGATCCCGACGAAAAAAAGCCGAACGTAAATATCTGCCCGGTATGCCTCGCGCATCCGGGCTCTCTCCCGGTGATCAATAGGGAAGCGGTGAAGCACGTCTTAAAGGTTGGTCTCGCGCTTGGCGGACGGCTTGCCGACTACACAGAGTTCGACCGCAAAAATTACTTCTACCCCGATCTCCCAAAAGGCTATCAGCTCAGTCAGTACGAGTACCCGCTGGTTTCCGGGGGAGCACTCCTCGGCGTGCCGATCACGCGCGTGCATCTCGAGGAAGACACGGCGAGCTCGATTCACAGCGACGACGAAGGCACGACGACGATCGATTTCAACCGATCGGGCGTGCCGCTCATGGAACTCGTGACGGAACCGGAGATTCACAGCGCGGAAGATGCGTCTGCATTCGCGAAAGAATTGCAGCTTCTCCTACGCTACCTCGGCGCATCGGAAGCCAACATGGAAAAAGGTGAGATGCGCGTCGAAGCCAATGTGTCGGTCGGCAAGAAGGGTGAGCTCGGCACAAAAGTTGAAATCAAAAACCTCAACTCGTTCAAGATCATGGAGAAAGCAGTCGCGTACGAAATAGAGCGGCAAAAAAAGACGCTTCAAAGCGGGGAGCAGGTGCGCCAGGAGACTCGGGGATGGGACGAGGGGAAGCAGCAGACGTTTGCGCAGCGCACGAAGGAGGGAAGCGCGGACTACCGCTACTTTCCCGATCCGGATCTGCCCTCGCTTCAGATTTCAGAGATTGGTGATTTTCGTGCCGATGCGCTGGCCGCAGAGCTGCCAGTGTTGCCCTCCGTACGGCGCGAGGGTTATCTGCAGATGGGGCTGAAGCCCGACGACGCCCAGCTTTTCACTGCGGAAGGCGCTCTTGGGGACTTTTTTGATGCCGTCGCACGAGAGCTCCCCAAGGACCGACGTCTCACCGCGGCCAACTACATCGCGAACGATCTCGTCAGCGTGCTCCGAGATATCCAGAAACGAGATTCGGATTACAGTGCCGATATCCCGATCTCGGCACACAGTTTAGCCAAAATCGTCGATATGGCGGGGCAGGGAGCATTGTCGTCACGGGGAGCGAAGGATCTCATTTCTGCGGTTGCGAGAGAGGGAATCGACGGCGATCTTGAAGCGGTCGCTAAGGACCGCAGCCTCCTACAGATCAGCGATTCGAAGGGCCTCGAGGCCTCTGTGAAATCCGTCCTAGAGGCTAATCCTTCAGTTGTGGCGGATTTCAAGAGCGGCAAGCAGGCGGCGCTCCAGTTCCTCATTGGACAGGGCATGCGGGCCACCAAAGGAGCCGCGGATCCAGCACTTCTCAAGAAAATGATCTTCGAGGCGATTTCCTGACTTTCGAGATTTCGTATCTCGGGTCCGAGATTGGCTTACTTCCGTGCCGAGACATCGCTGTCCCCATGGGCGAATCAGCACGGTGAAAGACAGGATATACTTTTTGTATGACCGATGAGATCGCCGTCGCCGGGAAAACCTACATCCCCTCAAAAAAAGCAGCGCAGGAATGCGGATACGCGCAAGATTACGTAGGACAGCTCGCACGCTCGGGTCAGATCGATGCACATCGTATCGGCACGCTCTGGTACGTCTCGCTTGAATCGCTCCAGGAATACAAGCAGCGTGCGGAAAGCTATAAGCCCGAGCCGCCCCGCAAACCTCCGGTCGCGAATCCTGAAGCGCTCGTCTCGTTTGACGGCAAGGACTACATCTCGGCATCAAAGGCGGCCGAGCTGACGGGCTACCACCAGGACTACGTCTCGCAACTCGCGCGAAGCGGCGCGATCATGGCGCGGCAGGTGGGGAATCGGTGGTACGTCGGGAAATCGGACATAGTCGGGCATAAGCACAAAAAGGATTCGCTCCTCGCAGCAGTGCAGGCGGAATCGGTTGGTCTCCGAAAGCCGGAGTCGCAGTCGGTCCAACCGGAATCGTTAGGAATATATAGATACAACGGAGCAGAACCTTTTTATACATACGTATCTGATAGTCGCGATTTGCTTCCGAGAACTGCTTCGTCGGCGGAAAATTATGCTCCCGCTTCGGCCGAGCCGACCTTGCCGCTCGAAACTGAAGGCATCGAACACCCCATCCCGATTCGAAAACACATACCTCGGGAAGCCGAGCAGCGCATTCCCTCGCACCTCATCGCGGGGATCCGGGTCGGCAGGAAGGCGCCCCGTACTTCAATGCGTAAGTCCATCACTCTCGCTGGGGCCGTTGCCACGGTCGTCATATTCCTCTCAGTGGGATTTGTCTCGCTGAAGTCGTCGTCCCTCTATACACAAAATCTGAAGCTACGGGAGGGTACAGAGGCTCTCACGGCGAGCGCTGCGAGCACTCTCGCGAAGATTGGCGATTTTCTTGAACAGTTGATCGTACCGGGCGTCTCGTTCCGCCGCGAACGCTGATTTTCCGCCTTGTTTTCGTATCTCGCATAGCCGAGATCGATTGCGCGTCCGGCGTGCACTGGACTTTGGTCGAGAAATGGCGAGGTATTTCAGCCTCAAACAGTCACCACGTGATTCCGCGGCGCTTGATGCGCTCCGGCCCTCACCGTGGCGTGACTGCCAACACCTTATCTCACAGTTATCCCCATATTTGCACACCCTTTTTCAACAGGATGCCCGAAATATCTAGTAAAATCTAGCTACGACGTGTGTTGGTGAGTAGCTTTCGATTCATTCACGTCGCATCGGAAGCGGCTCACGGATAGCAAGAAGCCTCCAATTCTGAAGGCAGTCTTTATGACTGACGAAATTTTTTTTGACGGCACACGATATATCTCCGCTGCGGAAGCGGCGCGCACAGCGGGATTTACCCGCGACTATGTCGCACGCCTCTGTAAGGACGGCAGGGTCCAGGGCCGGCGGATTGGCACGAATTGGTATGTCTCAAGCGACTCGCTCGACACTTTTGTAAAAAATCAGAGCAAGCAACGCGCCGAGCGCGCACAGGATCTTGCCCGGCAGCGAAAGGAGGAGTACCGAGCCGCGTGGTCCGGAAGCGGCAAAACGAGCGCGGCCTCGCGCGAAAAAAGCTCCGCGTACGACATGCAGTATGCGGCGAGCAGGCGCTTCGCCGCCGATTCGAGCTACCGCAGCTATCACGTGCAATCCGCGCTCGAAAAAATTGCGCGCTCTCCGAGCGTGCACGCGCACGCTGCCCACATCGCCGATATCGCGATGAAACTTCCGACCGCGCCGCTCACGAGCGCCTACGCGCTGACGCCCGCGATGGAGTTCGTGCATAAGTTGATCGCGGTGTTCGTGGCCGTCCTTTTTACCGCGGGCACGTTCGCCTTCGTGGATCAGCAGTATGCGAGCGTCGCCGTTCGCTCTGCTGCGTCAAACATTTCACTGATCGAATCGGCGCGCGAGCAATTGGCTGCCGCGGCCAACGACCCGGGCGGCGCCATGAATGATTTTCTTTCGGGTATCGCGCGCGCGTGGAACGAGCGTATCGACTCGTTCATGTACCGCCTCGTTTTCCACGATCCTGCGACGAGCACGACACTTGCGAAGGCTTCGGATCAAAATATCGCGAGCGACGGAGTGCGCGTGCGTGTGATTCCCCGATCGGCGACTTCCACACCTTCAGTCCAAGGCGGCGCGGCGCTTGCGCAAACCATCATCAACCAGCCGGTCATCGAACGCGTGATTGAGACGGAGCGTATTGTGAGTGTCGGTGGCATCACTGAATCGATTTTGGAATCGAAGCTGAACGAACTCGACAACAAGCTTGTTGCACAGATCTACGGAATCACGAGCGCGTCGTCGCCCGTTGCTTCGGGGGGCGTGGTCAACATGATCGCGGTAACGCAGCGTATCGACAACCTCTCGAGCGTCAGCATTACCAACTCGACATTCTCCGGCGGTTCGATCAGCGGCGCATCAATTTCCGGGTCCTCTCTCAGCATCTCCGGCGACGTCTCATTTGGCAACGCGACATCAACACGTCTTGCGGTTACAGGTTCGGCAACCACGACTTTTGCAAACGGCATCGATATTTCCGATGGTTGTTTTGCGGTCGACGGCACGTGCATCGTGGGAGGCGGTGGAGGCGCTTCGCTCTCCGATGCCAACACCTGGACCGCCTTGCAGCTTTTTTCTGCGGGAGCGTCCAGTACGAACTTTTCCAATTTCGGCACGGCGTACTTCGGCGGGACGGCGACATCGTCGTTCGACTCGGCAGGTAAGCTTACCCTCACCTACGGAAGCTCGACCGCCTTTAGCGCCACAAGCGGCTACTTCACGACTGCCTCAACAAGCAATCTAACTATTTCCGGCGCGCCTTCTTCGCTGCTGTCGACGAATAGCTCCGGGGGCGTGCAAGCTGCGACCGTTGGCAATGGTTTGGTGTTCACTTCCGGTACGCTTTCCACCGCGTTTGGGACGACATCTGCCAACACCTGGACCGCGCTCCAGCTCTTCTCCGCAGGCGCGTCCAGTACGAACTTTTCCAATTTCGGCACGGCGTACTTCGGCGGGACGGCGACATCGTCGCTTGACGCATCGGGCAACCTCTCGGTGGGCGGCACCTTGAGCGCCACGGGCCTCGCGTCATTCGCGCGCGCATCGACAACACTTCTCTCCTCGTACGGCCCTTCGTATTTCGGCGCGACTGGCACGACCACAATCGGTACGACGGGCGCGATCACCGTGACAGCGGTCTTTGCCAACGTATTTCCGTATGCGTCGTCGACCGCGCTCTCGGTTTCCGGCACCGGCTATTTCGGCACGGCAAGCACGACGAATCTTACGGTCTCCGGTTCGCCAAGCGGTATCTTGAAAACCTCTTCGGTCGGCCTCGTTTCGGTGGCCACCGCAGGAAGCGACTATGCGTCGCCGAGCGTCTCGAATTCGTGGAGCGCGTTGCAGCTCTTTTCCTCCGGAGCATCGACGACACGGCTTTCGGTCTTCGACCGCGCATACTTTGGCGGCTCCGCGACATCCACCTTCGACTCCTCGGGAAGGCTCGGAGTGCTCACCGCTTCTCCCAGCTATCCCTTCGAAGTAACGGGCGGCGGCCGCTTCTCCTCCTTCCTCGACGCCGCGAATCTGGTCGCGACTTCCTCGAGTGCGACCTCGACCTTTGCGGGCGGCATCACGGCACAGACCAGCAAATTCGTCGTGCAGCAAAACTCCGGCCGCGTTGGGATCGGCACTGCTGCTCCCACGACCGGACTCGATGTCGACGTAGCCACTGACATCTCGGGTGATCTTACGATCTCGGGCGGTAGCTCACTCACATTTTCTGCGACTGGGCCTATCAACCAGACGGGCACGGGGCAGGTTACGTTTGCGGGCAACGTCGACGCCACGAATGGCCTCGACGTGACGACCGGCAACTTCACCGTGGGCGGCAGCAGCTTCATCGTCGCCCCCGCAACAGGCAATACGACGATCGCGGGCACGCTCGGGCTGACGAGTGCATTTGCGGCCTCCTCGACGCTCCAAGCTACCGGCGCGAGCCGCTTTTACTCGACACTCCGCGCCGACGGCACGCTCACTGCTGCAGGCACGGGCACCGGACTCTCTGTCACCAACAACGCCTCGATCGGCGGCACGCTCGGTGTGACAGGCGCCGCCACACTCTCTAGCTCGCTTTCGGTCGGCACCACGCTCGCCGCCGCGACCACCACTCTCTCGGGCGAGCTACAGCTCAATACGAAAAAGATCACGGGCGTCGCCACGCCGAGCGACAGCGGCGACGCGGCCAACAAATCCTACGTCGATTCGGTGGCGCAAGGACTTGACCTCAAGGATTCGGTGCGCGCGGCCACCACGGCGAACATCACACTCTCCGGTGAGCAGACGGTCGACGGCGTGTCGCTCGTGGCGGGTGATCGCGTGCTTGTGAAAAATCAGACCGACCAAACGAAGAACGGTCTGTATGCGGTGTCTGCCGGTGTGTGGACCCGCTCGGAAGACGCGGACACGAACGCGGAGGTCGGCTCCGGACTCTTCACGTTCATTTCTGAAGGCACGATCAACGCGAACTCGGGCTGGGTGCTCACAACGGCGGATCCGATTACGCTTGGTACCTCGCTCCTCGCATTCACGCAGTTCTCCGGTGCGGGGCAGATCACGGCTGGCAGTGGGCTCACTAAATCTGGCAACACGCTCGACGTGGTCGGGACGAGCAACCGCATCACGGTCAACGCTGACAGCGTCGATATCTCCTCGAGCTACGTCGGACAAACGTCGATCACGACGGTCGGCACGCTCACATCCGGAGCGCTCGGCAGCGGTTTTGGCGCTATCGACATCGGCTCGTCGCCGATCACCGGCGGTGCCGCGACCTTCTCTTCGATCGTCGGCTCCGCAATCACCGGGTCCGGCAATCTCACCATCAATGGCACGGGATCTTTCACGGGCAATGTGTCGGTTACGGGCACACTCTCGGCGGCGACCACCACGTTTTCGGGTGATGTGGCATTCGGAGGCAAGAAGATCACCGGTCTTGCGGATCCGACTTCCGCACAAGAAGCAGCGACGAAGGCGTACGTCGACGCGATCGCGCAGGGGCTTTCGGTGAGAGCATCGGTGCGCCTCGCGACCACTTCCAATATCACGCTCTCCGGCACGCAGACGATCGATGGCGTCTCGGCGATCGCGGGCGATCGCGTGTTGGTGATGGGGCAGAGTACGGCGAGCGCCAACGGCATCTATGTAGTCGCGGCTGGCGCGTGGTCGCGCTCGTCAGACGCCAATGAGAATTCGGAAGTGATTACCGGGATGTACACGTTCGTAACTGAGGGAACCGCATACGCCAACACCGGCTGGTCCCTGATTACTCCGGCCACCATCACGCTCGACAGCACCTCGCTCTCATTCACTCAATTCTCGGGATCATCCGAGATCACCGCGGGCGATGGTCTCACCAAAAGCGGTAATACGGTGAATGCGGTGGGAACGGCCAACAGGATTTCGGTGACGGCCGACGCGATCGATATTTCTTCTACGTACGTTGGTCAGACCTCGATCACGACAGTCGGCGCACTCACCGCCGGGTCCATCGGCTCCGGATTTAGTTCCATCAACATCGGATCCAGTGCTCTCACCGCGGGTGCCAGTACCTTCTCGTCCGCAACAAGCTACGGCACCTTGAGTATCGGCGGTACAGCCACCACCTCGATCGTGGGCAACAGCGCCACCTCTACTTTCTCGGGCGGCATCACGCTCACTGGCGGCAACCTCAACCTCGCTTCGGGCGGCGCGTTCCTCATCAACAACGCGCTCGCGCTAAACGGCACGACGCTCGGGTCAAGCGTAGTCGGCTCGTCGCTCACTTCGGTCGGAGCGCTCGACAGCGGTCAGATCACCACCGGTTTCGGAGCGATCAACATCGGTGCCGATACGCTCGACGCGGGTGCCACGGTGCTCTCATCGCTCACGGTGAGCGGCCTCACCACACTGCCGCGCGCCTCGACGACTCTTCTCTCCGCCTACGGTCCCGCCTACTTCGGTTCGACCGCCACAACCACAATCGACACTGCGGGTAATATTTCGGGTGCGGGAACGCTCACGGTAAGCGGCCTCACCACACTGCCGCGCGCTTCCACGACACTCTTCTCTTCGTACGGCCCTGCGTATTTCGGCGCCACTGCAACGACGACCATCGACACCACCGGCGCGATTACCGTCACCTCCACCTCCGCCAACACGTTCCCGTACGCTTCCACCACCGCGCTTTCGATCGCTGGCGTCGGCTATCTCGCTGATGGCTCGGCATCCTCGCCCGCACTCGCCTTTACCAACAACTCAAACTCGGGAATTTACAACAGCAGTGGCTCGGTCGTTATTTCCTCCGCAGGTACGGCTCGACTCACTGTGGGAAGCGCGATCACGACCGGCGGCACCTTGAGCTCGACAAACTCCGCGGGTTTCTCGCTCTTGAATGCAAGCGGAGTTACACAAACGACTCCAAATATCATCGTCAGCCGCGGCGATTCCACGACCGGTTTTGCGGCCGGCGTCTCCGGCAACATCAACGCGATCGTCGGCGGCTCGGAGCTGACGCGCTGGACATCGACGGGCTTCGGTGTGGGCACCACTTCGCCCTTTGCCCGGCTCTCGGTCGCGGGCGCTGCGGGAGGTACGGCACCGCTCTTTGCGATCTCTTCCTCCACTTCGGGTTTTGCTACGTCCAGCGTCTTCGCTATCGACGCCAACGGGCTCGTGGGGATCGGTACCTCCTCGCCCGCGTCAGTCTTTTCAATCGGCAACGTGGCCAACTTTATAAATAGTGGAACCTCAACAGTGTACGGAGCCCTGCAAATGACCGCTTTCAATCTGACAGGCAGTGCCACCTCCACTGCCGCGAACGGCATCAACCTCAACGATGGCTGCTTTTCGGTCAACGGATCGTGTCTCGGCGGGAGCGTCGGAAGCGGCACGCAAGGACAACTTCCGTTCTACCAAGCAGCAGGAACAAGTCTTACTGCAACTTCTACAATCTTCCTTACGACGTCTGGCAACTTCGGTGTCGGCACCACGACTCCGTCAGCTAAGATGGAGATTGCAGGCGCTTCGAGCGGTTCCACCTTCGACAACCTCTTCCTCTCGAATCTCGCGAGCGCCACCTCGAGCGCTTCGCGCCTCACCTTCCGAGCGCTCGACGTGCTCGGCAACAGCACTTCGACGGCCGCAATCGCGTCGATCCTCCAGCAGAACTATGGAGCTGGCCAAGGGGATCTCGTCTTCTCAACGCTCCAGTCGGGCTCGCTCACCGAGGCGATGCGCCTTTCGAGCGCCGGGTACCTCGGTGTCGGCACGACGACGCCTTTCCGCAAGCTTTCGGTCGCCGATGCGGTCTCTACCGCCCAACTCGCACTCGCGTACGATGCCGGACGCTACACGCAATTCCTCACCGACGCTTCGGGTGATCTAACGATCGATCCGTCGGGCAACGACATCTTCCTCAACGACGATAATCTCTGGTCTTGCACCGGCGGCTCGTGCCCTTCGGGCAATCCCACTGGCACCGGAAATATTGTCGCGGAAAATAAAATCGGCATCGGCACATCTACGCCCGCATACAAACTCACGATCGAGACGAGCGACGATACAAGCAACTTCTTGCAAATCGCTTCGACGACGAATCAGTCGCTCCTCGTCTTCACGAGCGACGGCAAGCTCGGTGTGGGCACCTCAAGTCCGTGGGCGAAATTCACCGTGGGTGCCGGAGGCGCCATCACGACGGTGGAGAACGCGCTCACTGATGGAGCGACGATCACAGTCAACTGGCGTGACGGCAACCAGCAGCGCGTAACGCTCGGTGGCAACCGCACAATCAACTTCTCCAACTATGTCGCCGGACAGATCTTGCGGCTTGTGGTGTGTCAGGACGGCACAGGATCGCGCACTGTCACGTGGGGCAGCGTCAACTGGCAAAGCGGCACGGCGCCAACCCTCACCACGACTGCAAATAAGTGCGACCTCGCGACATTCATCGCTACCTACGCCACTTCTTCCGCGACGCAAGTATTCGGCGCTGCCGCGACCAACTTCTAGTGCATGGCGACTGTGCACAGATTTGAAGAGCTGCTGGCCTGGAAAAAGGGGCGAGAACTAGCACGCGAAGTCTACAAGGTGTTTCGTGGTTGTCACGATAGAGGATTCACCGATCAAATACAGCGAGCTTTGGTATCGGTCGTATCAAACATCGCGGAAGGATTTGAGTCGGGAACACGCGAGGGGTTTTTGAATTACCTCTATATTGCAAAAGCATCGTGCGGCGAGGTGCGGGCACAGCTCTACATCGCAAATGACATAGGGTATTTGAATATTCAAACATTTAAATATTTAAATGATTTGGCAGAGCAGGCATCGAGACTTACCGCGTCGTTCATCAGGGCACTCAAATCATCTCCGCACAGCGGTTTGCAACGCAAACGGGAATTGAGCAAGGACGAGCGAGAAGCGCAAGAGTTTATGCGCAATGCACGCAAGGAGCTTTCAAAGATTCATCCACACCTCTACACACCGGGAGGTGATATAAAATCCTGATATGCTCCCGCTTCCAACATTTAAATCTTTAAACTCTAAATATATTCCCGCAATCGGGGGATACCTCTGGCATCACCGTATCGCGACCGCGCTTCTCATCTCCTTGGCGATATTTGCGACGCAATTTGTGCTCCTCCAGCTTCCGGAAGCCAAAGCCGCGTATTCAATATCGAATTCCGCGCGCTTCAACGACGACGACAGTGCTCGACTGTCGCGCACGCCCAGTAGCGCAGGAAATAAAAAGACGTGGACGTGGAGTGCATGGGTGAAGCGGGCGAATCTCACAGACGGTATCCTCTTTAGCGCTGAACCAACGGCGGGTGATCATCACACGTCGATATCTTTCAACTCCGATAAGCTCCAATTCCAACGCCGAGAAAGCAGTTCAAACGCGCCGACTACACAAAGTACCGCGGTATTTCGAGACCCTTCACAATGGATGCACGTGGTAGTCGCTGTGGACACGACAGCAGCTACCGCAGGTGACAGGGTCATATTTTATGTGAATGGCCAGCGAATCGCTCGCGATGCAAACGACCCGTCGCAAAACGTCGACACGAGAGTAAATGGCACGGATCCACATGCAATAGGGCGATTCGGTAACTCAAACTCAACATACTTTGATGGTTACCTTTCCGATGTCTATCTGATCGACGGCCAGGCGCTGACGCCATCGTCGTTTGGCGAGACGGACGCCAACGGCTACTGGCGACCCAAAAGCTACACCGGAACCTACGGCACCAACGGCTTTAAGCTTGATTTCGCGAGCGGCTCGGATCTTGGTAACGACGTGAGCGGCCAAAACAACGACTGGACCGCCAACAATATCAACGCGACGGATCAAGAGGTTGATACGCCGACCAATATGTATCCGACCCTGAACGTGCTCAACAAGCCTTCCATCTCGACGTACTCTCAAGGCAATCTGTATTCAAGCCGGACCGGTACCAACGCCACCGATTTTGCAACGATGGGTATCACCAGCGGCAAGTGGTATTTTGAAGCTCGCAGTGCGAACTTGTCGGGAATTTGCAATGTTGAAGTAGGAGTAGCAAATACCAACGCAAGTAAAGATGAATATGTAGGGCAAACTACGAATAGCTGGGGATGGCTACCCGCCAATTCGGGCTCGTGTACCGGCGGTAAATCGTGCACCATCTACAACACGACGCTCACGGCGTATGGGCCGACGTACTCCACGTGTTCTCTCGATCTGACCCTAGGTGTTGCGATCGATGCAGATGCCGGAAAACTCTTCGTCCGCGACGAAAGCGGATGGTTTGAATCTTCCGATCCGGTGGCGGGCACAAATGCCGCCTTCTCCAACATCTCCACCACCACGCCGATTTTTCCGGTAGTAGGAATGGATGCTGGAGTAAGCAGAAGTACGGAAAGCTATCTGATTTTCGGGCAATCCAAAAATCCGACCTCCACCGCAACGACACTTACCTACGACTCGGCAGCCGGCGGCTACTTTATGTACACGCCTCCGACGGGGTTCAAAGCAATTTCTACTGCCAATCTTCCGGAGCCGGCGGTCACGGTGCCGAAGAATTATTTTGACGCGGTGGCGTACACGGGTAGCGGCGCCGCACAGTCTGTATCGCGGGCAGCCGCATCTACTGCCGGGCAAACCGTCACGGTATATCTCACGGACACGACGGCCAAAACTTGGCAGGTGCCGAGCGATTGGGGCAATGCGAGCAACACTATTGAGGTAATCGGCGGCGGCGGCGGCGGCGTTCGTGATGGGACTGCCGATGGCGACCACGGCGGCGGCGGCGGCGGAGCTTATTCAAAAGTATCAAATCTTTCTCTTACTCCCGGCGGGAACGTCACTTTTCAGGTCGGTGCAGGAGGTGCAGGCGGCGCGACCAACGGGTCGAACGGTAGTGCCGGAACAGATACATTCTTTAATCGGACATCGGGGTCAGCAAACACTTGTGCCGACACTGTTTCGGTGTGTGCAAAGGCAGGCAATGGTGCAGTTTACTTGACGGGTTCCGGAGCCGGCGGGCTTGCATCGGCTTCAGTAGGGAGTACGAAATATAATGGCGGGACAGGCGGCTATATCTCCAACAACTATGCCGGGCAGGGTGGTGGTGGCGCCGGCGGCCCAAGTGGTGCGGGTGCCGATGGCGTTAGCACTGCAGGTCTTGGTGCTGGAGTTGCAGGCACCAGTGGCGGGCAGGGCGGTAATGGTTTAGGCGGTGCCGGAGGCACTGGTGTGGCGGGGGCGGCGGGCGGCAACGGAGGTAACGGTACCGAGTGGGACGCCACTCATGGCTCTGGTGGCGGTGGCGCCGGCGGTTCGGGGCAAGAGCCGACCGGTTCGGCCGGCGGCAACGGGGGCAGTTACGGCGGCGGCGGCGGCTCGGGCGGATATGGAGGAACGACCACGGGCAATGGCGGCGCGGGGGCGCAAGGCATCATCAAAATTACCTACGTCTCGACCGGCGTATCCTTCGGCTTCACCCCCTCCCTCGTCTGGATTAAAGACCGCACGAGCGCGAACGCGCACGGGCTCTTCGATGCCATCCGCTCCGTCTTCCCGTACCTCTCGTCCAATGCGACGACGGCGGAGACCGGCGGTGCCTCGACCACGCTCACGAGCTTCCTCTCGAATGGATTTACCCTCGGCACCAATGCGCTCTTCAACACGAGCGGCAACAATTATGTGAGCTGGAACTGGAAAGAAGACACGACCTCGCGCTTCGACATCGTGAATTACACGGGCACGGGAGCCAATCGCACCGTGAGCCACTCGCTCGGTGTCGCCCCCGACTTTATGATCATCAAAGATCGCGGTGCCACCAACGACTGGGCGGTGTACCACACCGCAAACACCTCTGACCCAAAGACCGATTACCTGCTTCTCAATTCGACTGCGGCAACTGCCGACGACGCTACATATTGGAACGATACGGCTCCGACCGCATCCGTCTTCTCGCTCGGCACCAACGCGGATGTAAATACAAGCGGCAACAACTACGTCGCCTACCTCTTCGCCTCTACCACCGGCTACTCATCTTTTGGCTCCTACACCGGCAACGGCTCAAGCGATGGGCCGTTCGTGTATACGGGATTCAAGCCGGCGTTCTTGCTTGTAAAAAGAAGCGACAGTGCCTCAACGAACGGCTGGTACATCTGGGACAACCGACGTAGCGCTGCTGGCGACGGTAATCTCCGCGACATCATGATCTACGCCAATCTGACAAACGCAGACGACGGATCAAGTAGGCAGATGGATTTTCTCTCAAACGGATTCAAGCCGCGTGCGACGGATGCCAACTACAATGCCAGTGGTGCCACGTACGTCTACGCCGCATTCGCCGAACAGCCCTTCCAGCAATCCGCGCAAGCGTACAACCTCACCATCGCATCGAGCACGCGTTTCAATGATGACGATAGTGCGAGTCTAACCAAAACGTTCTCATCTGCGGGGACGGGTGCGGGCAAGACAGCGACGTTCAGCTTTTGGGTCAAGCGGGCAAATCTGGGGACCGAGCAATTTCTTATCAACTGGTCGGCATACTCGGCAGACGGCCTCCGGTTTACGACCAGCGATACGTTGTATGGCTATGCAGGTAATGAGACCTGGAGCTATACAACAAACGCGAAGTTTCGCGATCCAGGTGCGTGGCTCCACATTGTCTTTACCGTAGACAGTACGCAGGCAACTGCCGCGGATAGAATCCGGCTTTGGGTCAATGGCGTTGCACAAACGTGGTCGGGCTCCGGCTATACATCAATGACGCAAAACTCGGACGTGAACGTTCTCGACAATGTCATACACGCTTTCGGCAAACAGCATAGCGGGACCTCTTACTACGACGGCTACCTTGCGGATTTCTACGCCATCGACGGACAAGCACTCACCCCCTCCGACTTCGGCGAATACGACGCATCGGGCTACTGGCGACCGAAGACATATTCGGGGACGTATGGCACTAATGGATTCCACCTGCCGCTCACCTCCACCAGCCCCGGCGACGATACGAGTAGCAACAACAATGACTGGACGGCCAACAACCTCGACGCGACCGACAACGTCAAGGATTCCCCGACGAATGGGTCTGCGACTCTAAACATACTGGCAAATTCGTCGAGTGATCTGACGGCTGCTCAAGGAAACCTCACGGCAACGATAGACAGCTTTCCCGCGTCGCCGGCTTGTTATACATTCGGTCGCTCTTCCATCGGACCCACATCGGGCAAATGGTACGCCGAGATCGTCCCGACCGGAACTACGGGCGTTAGCGGAGGATATCTCATCGGCGCGTCATCCGTTCAAAACTGTATTCTCGAGAGCAATTATCTCGCGTACACGTACGCAGGTGGTGGAAACAAGCGAAATAGCAGCAGTGACAGCGCCTATGGCGACACCTTTACGACCAACGACGTTATTGGCGTTGCGCTCGATTTGGATAACGGAAAGATTTGGTTTTCAAAAAATGGCACGTGGCAGGCGAGCGGTGATCCGGCAGCGGGCACGAACTCGGCATTTACTGGTCTCACTGGCCCGCTCTTCATTGGCGCGGGTGCTGGCCAAACCAGCGGGCAGACTCATTCGTACAATTTCAACTTCGGCCAGTCTTCTTCGCCGACATCAACAGCAACGGTACTTCCATACCGCTCATCGGCAGGAGGGTACTTCCAATACGCACCACCGACGGATTTCAAAGCCCTCTCGACCACGAATCTTCCTACGCCGACGATTACGCAGCCCGATGATTACTTCGATGCGCTCACGTACACGGGGACGGGGGCCGCGCTCTCGGTGACGGGGCTCGACTTCACGCCGACGCTCACATGGATAAAAGACAGAACGAGCGCGAATGCGCACGGGCTCTTCGATTCGCTACGCAGTACGTTTCCGTATCTTTCTTCAAACGCGACGACGATTGAGACGAGCTCGGCATCGGCACTCACCGCATTCTTGGAAAACGGCTTCACGCTCGGCACAAATTCGCTCTTCAACACAAGCGGCAACAACTACATCTCGTGGCTTTGGAAGGAAGATCCGACGAGCGGATTCGATATCGTGCCGTACGCCGGCACCGGTGCCAATCGCACAATCAGCCATTCGCTCTCTTCTGCACCAGAATTTATGATCGTAAAAGACCGCGGCGCGACCAACGACTGGGCGGTCTACCACGCTGCCAATACTTCAGCGCCGGAGACCGATTACCTCTTGATGAACGGCACAGCCGCGACCGCCGACGATGCCACCTACTGGAACGACACCGCGCCGACCGCATCCGTCTTCTCGCTCGGTACCAATGCTGATGTGAATACCAGCGGCAACAACTATGTCGCCTATCTTTTTGATGAAATCTCCGGCTTCTCCGACTTCGGCTCCTACACCGGCAACGGCTCGGCCGATGGGCCGTTTGTGTACACGGGGTTCAAACCTAAGTACGTAGTGATCAAACGGACAGACACGCTCGGATACTCTTGGAATACATACGATGCGGCGCGAGATACGAGTAATCCGATCAGTCCGTGTTTTGGATTGGAGTCCAACGCAGCGGAAACCGCGTCCTGCAACGATATGGATTTTCTCGCCAATGGGTTCAAGCAGCGAAACACGGCAGCTGGTGCAAATGCGAGCGGGGGGACGTACGTGTACATGGCATTTGCCGAGCAGCCCTTCAAATACTCCGCCGCTTCCGCCGCCTCCGTCGTCTCCTCTTTCGTCCAAGCCATCGCCTTCCTCATCGGCATGTCCTTCTTCATCCTCCCCGTCCCAAGAGGGAAGCCCCCCACTGGAAGGCTAAACCTTCCAGTAGACGCTCCGCCCCGCTCCCGTTGGAAGGCTAAACCTTCCAGTGAGCGCCGCGATCCGCCCACTCTATGAGACGCATCACCTTTGCAGAAGGCGAGTTCTATCACATTTACAATAGAGGCGTTGATAAACGCCGAGTGTTCATGTCGCCAGCGGAGTACAAAAGATTTCTGGTGTACCTTTTCCTGCTCAATGATAGAGAAAACAAAAGAATCGATTTTCTATTCTCTTCTAAAACCTCGAGCCGGATCTGGGAGGCTAAACCTTCCAGTTCTTTAGTGGCAATAGGCGCGTATTGTTTGATGCCCAATCATTTTCATCTGTATCTGACACCGCTGGTCGACGGCGGTATCTCGAAATTTATGCAGAGACTACAGACTGCGTATACGATGTATTTCAATGAAAAACATGAGCGAAGTGGCGCGCTTTTTCAGGGGACGTTTAAGGCCTCGCACGTGGAGGGTGATGCGTATGCTAAATATTTATTTTCCTATATTCATCTAAATCCAGCCAAATTGAAAGATCCAAATTGGAAGAAATTCGGAGCACGCGACTTTGGGAAACTACAGAGACATGTAAGCGAGTATCAGTATTCGAGCCTGGGAGAATATATCAACAACCGTCACGTAATTACTTCTCCGCGAGCTTTCCCCGGGTACCTATCGAGCGCTAGGGAAGTTCAGGATCATGTGGATTATTGGCTACGATACAAAGATGTCGGCGTATGAAAATTGGAAGGCTAAACCTCCCAGGAATTCGGAGGGATCCAGTCTTGACCGTTGTTGCAACTCTGATTTTGCTCCTGCCTTTTCTGATACGGCCGTATATCGTGACGGGAATTTCTATGCAGCCGACTTTTCAGGAAGGTGATTACCTGCTCGTGGAAAAGATCTCGCCGCGGCTTATCGGGCTTTTCCGCGGCTCGCCGGTGGTGTTCCGCGATCCGCGTAATCCGCAGCACCCGATCATCCTCAAGCGCGTAATCGGACTGCCGAACGAAACGATCCGCATTGCGAACGGATCGGTGACAGCAGAAAGGGGAAAAGGGGGAAAATGGGAGGAAGGGGGAGCAGAGGAGAAAGGGGCGAACATTGAGAAATGGGAAGAAGGGGAAAAGGCGGGGAACGGCCCGGATTTTGAAATGAAGCTGGGTCCTGAAGATTATTTCCTCATGGGAGACAACCGCGCGCAAAGTGAAGACAGCCGGGTCTGGGGCACAATCCAGCCCTCGGAGATGATCGGCACCGTTCTGTTCAAATTCTGAGATCTCGAAAGTTTATAATTGTCGCATGACGATCTGGAGGGGAGTGGCGGTTGTTATTTTCCTACTTGTCTCGGTACTTCTTCTAAACGCAGGATCAAGTGCCTGGGACGCGCAGCGTATTGGGAAAGACGCCCGCAATTTTCAGGAAATTCAAGACCGATTCGTTGCGCTTGCGAAGGAGAAGGGTGCCGAGCACGCCTTTGAGGTGCTCCGTGCTGCATCCCTCCCACCGCAAACCGATCTCCACCTCCTCGGGCATACAGTAGGCGACGAACTTTATCGGCAGAAAGGTGTCGAGGGAATCGCGCTCTGCTCGCAGGATTTTCGCAATGCGTGCTCACACTCGATCGTGATTGGCGCACTCGAGGAATATGGCGGCGAGGCCGCGCTCCCGCGTATCCGCGAAGCCTGCGAAACTGCGCCCGGGCGCTCGGGTGCGTACACCATGTGCTACCACGGCCTCGGGCACGGCGTCTTCGCCTTTTTTGATTACGATCTTCCTGCGACGGTCGATTTCTGTAAAAAGACAGGTACCGACGGACATGGACAGCAGGAGTACACGGAGTGCGTGGGCGGCGCGATCATGGAGCTCGTGGGCGGTGGGGGCCACGACCGATCCGCATGGATGAAAGCTCGTGTTCGCTATTTTTCCGCAAACGATGCGCTCGCACCCTGCATGAGCGATCTCCTGCCTGATCCGACCAAGACACTCTGTCTCATCTACCTGACGCCGCGCCTCCTCGAGGTGGCAGGCGCACGTCTTGGGGCGCCAGATCCGGCTTTCTTCGGTACGGCGTCGTCGTACTGCGAGGCGATACCGCAGGAGCGGCAGGATTGGCGCGACGCGTGCTTCGGGGGATTCGGCAAAGAGTTTGTTCCGCTCGCCGGGAAGCGAGACATCCGCAAAGTCGACCGCTTTTCCGACGACGAATTTCGCACGGCGATTTCCTGGTGTGGGCTGATTGTTGCTGCTGACGGGCGGGACGCATGTATTGCGGACGCGGTCGCCTCAATCTTTTGGGGCGGTGAAAATGATCCGGAGGCGTCGTTTCGCTTCTGCGCACTCGTGAGTGATCAAATGAGAGGGGCGTGCTATATGCGCCTCTCGAAAGACATACGCTCATATGGAGGCGGGCGCACCCGGAAGCTTTGCGACAGATTGCCCGTCGAATATAGAGCTTCGTGCTCTGTTTGATGCGCGATATGCAAAGAAGCACGGCGCTACCTCTCTTGTTCTCGATGCTGCTGCTTCTCGGCGTATTCGCGTTCGTACGCGAAACAACGACTGAGAGTGCCCGTTCCATCATCGCCGCATGCGACAAGGAATCGAATCATGCGTTCTGCTATGAGCGCGAAGTGGCCGCTCTCTATCCCGAGATGCCATTGAAGGCTATCTTCGCGATCGTTCGAGAAATTCGGCGCGCAGATTCTGGTTACCAGTTCTGCCATGTGCTCGCGCACAAGCTGGGAGAGCGCATCGTTGCCGACAATCCGGATGCGTGGCTCGACGCGATTCCGCTGAATCCCCCGGACGGTCTGTGCTCGAACGGGTTCATGCACGGCGTCATCGGAGGAAGGTTCCGAGCGGAAGTGCTGACCGAGGATGCGCTCCAGAAACTCATACCGGATTTCTCCCGCGCATGCGAGCCGCGAGGTTCTTGGAATCCGAGCGAGCTCGACAAGGCTATCTGCTATCACGGTCTCGGGCATCTGTATGTGTTTCTCACCGATGCAGACATTCCGCGCTCGCTCCAATTGTGCAAAAAAACGACGTCCGATCGTACACAACGCATGTGTCTCGAAGGGGTCTTCATGCAGATTTACCAACCCCTGGAACCGGATGATTTTTTGTTAATCGAACGCATGTCTCAAAAACCGTCGACCACGACCGTCCGCACGTATTGTTCGCAGTTTGGGGAGGATCAGTATGAAGGCGCCTGCCTCAGAGAAAGTTGGCCATACGCGCGGGAGGGGATTGTCGCCGGAGTCGGCATTGATTCGTTTTGCGAAGGGTACCCAAATCAAGAGCAGCAAGGGTACTGCTACGACACGGCGTTCGCCATTCTTGGCAGAATGTCGCTCGATAATCCCGGAGGAGCGGTTCGTGCCTGCAAAGCGGTTGGTGCAGAAAGGCGTCTCGCATGCCTCACTGCCGTCGCGCAGGCTGTGCTCGAGGAAGACCGCTCGCAAGGCGAGCGAGCCCTCAGTCTCTGCGAATCCGCGCCTGTAGATCTTCGACATTCGTGCGCCGAGGCTCTCGTATTGCGGGCGGAGTTTATTTTCGGGTCAAACACGAGGGAGTATAAACGTTTCTGTGCGACGGCCGGGCGGTCGTTCGACCTTTTCTGCACTACGCGATGAAATACAAGACGTACTCGTGGGGACAATGCCACGCGAGAGGCATTCCTCTTATATACTGAAAGGGACCATGTCATTTTGGCACTTCTTGCAGTACCACAACGCCGTGCCGATTGCGATCGGCATTCTCGTCCTCGGTGCGGGAGGCGTCTTCGCGGCCACGAATCCGGAGGCGATCTACTCGGCATCGGAAACAGTCGTCTCGGTCGACAACACCTACATTTCGGGCAAAGACTTTACGAGCTGGTCTCCCAAAGTGCAGATTGTGGAAGTGACAGAAGATCAAGACAACTACTACGTGAAGTATCAGTTCAGAACGATCGCGCTCCAAGATTACGTGTGGCGCGACGTCATCGTCGAAGAGACGATGAACGTCTCGAAGGCCGATCTCGGGCCGTACCGCGACCTTGGCCTCTACGCCATGGCGCAGCTGAAGCAGAAAATCGATCGCGAGATCTCCTTCCTCAAGGAGGTGCAGGCGATCGAGCGCAAGAGCATCACGCAAAAAACGGTCGCCACCACATACGGCGGGCTTGTCGGTGCGCTCCTCGACGATAGCTCGGAAGTGATCCCCGGCTATCAGCCGGTCGTGACGCCGCCCGCGCCGATCGCTTCCACGAGCTCTGACGCTTCTTCCGGAAGCGCATCTTCGGGAGATTCGGGTGGCGGAAGCGTGAGCACCGCGCCCGCTTCGGGCGGCACGATCAACGTGCAGGTGCTCGGCAAAAATCCGGCGCGCATCGAAAAGGGATACCGCTACGCCGACCTCGGCGCCTTTGCGACCGGAGCGGACGGCCAGTCGATCCTCATCGATCTCTACCTCAACGACATCCACACGCCGGCGATTTCCATCGACACGTCGGCGCCGGGGACATGGACGGTGCGGTATGAGGCGAGCGACAGCAGCGGCAACAGGGGCACGGCCACGCGCATCGTGGAGATTTACGACCCGTATGCGCCGATCGTGCAAGAAACGGCCTCAAGCACACCGAGCGCAGAACCAGAACCAGAGCCGCAGCCCGAATCAGAAACCACTGATACAGCCACATCCACAACGAGCGAATAGCGCGGAGATATAGTATCATTCTGCGCATGGTGAAAATCGCGATCAACGGTTTTGGCAGAATCGGCAGGGGGCTCGCGCGGGCGATGCACGCCCGGAAGGACATGGAGCTCGTCGCCGTCAACGACATCACTCCGCCGGAAAGCCTCGCGTACCTTTTGAAATATGACACCGTGTACGGGAGGGCGCCGTTTTCCGTCGCAGCCGCCGACAAGGCCATCGTGATTGACGGCACAACCGTGCCGGTGTACACCGAGAAGGATCCTGCGGCGCTGCCGTGGAAAGCTCTCGGCGTCGACATCGTAATCGAGTCGACTGGCCTCTTTACCGACGGTGAAAAAGCGAAGGCGCACCTCATGGCCGGTGCCAAGAAGGTGGTGATCTCCGCTCCCGGCAAGGGCGAGGGCGTGGAGACGATTCTCATCGGCGCCAACGAGGAGCAGTTTGGGAAGTGCGACATCACCTCCAATGCCTCCTGCACCACCAACGCGGCCTCTCCGCTCGTCGGCATTCTCGACGAAGCGGTGGGCGTGGAGCGCGCGATTTTGAATACGACGCACGGCTACACCGCCTCGCAAGCGATCGTCGACGGCGGCCGCGCCAAGGATCTTCGCGAGAGTCGCGCTGCGGCGCAAAACCTCGTGCCCACCTCCACCGGTGCGGCAAAGGCGACCGCGCTCGCGTATCCGCAGCTGAAAGGCAAGTTCGACGGCATTTCGGTGCGCGTCCCGGTGCCCGCGGGCTCGCTTGTCGACGTGACCTTCGTATCGAAACGCCCGACCACCGTGGAAGAAATCAACGACGCCTTACGAAAAGCCGCTTCGAGCGACCGATGGAAGCGCGTGTTTGCGATCACCGACGAGCCGCTCGTCTCCTCCGACATTCTCGGGCAGCCCTACGGCGCGATCGCCGATCTTTCCATGACGCGCGTCGTCGACGGCACGCTGGTGAAGGTAATGGCATGGTACGACAACGAGGCCGGGTACACGCATACGCTTCTGGAGCACGTCGCCGAGGTGGCAAAGCGCCTGTAGCATGAAGATTTATTTCGCGGCCGATCACGCGGGCTTCGAGCTGAAGAACGCGCTCATAGAATACGTTCGCACGCTCGGGCACGAGGCGGAAGATTGCGGCGCATTTGCTTTTGATAAAGACGACGACTATCCGCACTTCATCGCGGCCGCCGCCAAAAAACTCTCCGACGACGCCCGCTCCGGCGTGGAAAGCCGCGCCATCGTCCTTGGCGCCTCGGGGCAAGGAGAGGCGATCGTCGCCAACCGCTTCCGAGGCGTGCGGTGCGCGCTCTACTATGGTGCGGCCGGCGTGCAGAAAGACGCGGGCGGCACATCGCTCGACATGATCGCCTCGACCCGCGAGCACAACGACTCCAACGCGCTCTCGCTCGGCGCGCGCTTCATCAGAGAAAGCGAGGCAAAGGAGGTCGTCGCCGCATGGCTCGATCGCGCATTTCCGGGCGAGGAGCGGCACGTGCGCCGTATCAAGCAAATCGATTCCCTCACATGAGCGAAAAAGGAATCGCGATCGTGCCCACGTGCGTGCCGCAAAGCGCAGAGGAGATACGCGCCTGCGTGTCTCTGATCAAGCCGTTCGCTTCCGAAATACATATCGACATCGACGACGGGCGCTTCGCGCCCGTTACGACATGGCCGTACGAAAAGGCAGGCGAATACGGCGCCGTCGACCTTTCCATGGTGGTCGGCGTCCTTCCCGAGATACATCTCATGGTGCAAGATCCGCGGCTTCTGGGGATCGAATTTGCCAAAGCGGGTGCGAACCGAATCATCGCGCACGTCGAGGCCTTCGCCGGCGAAAACGACGCGCACGGCGCGCTCGACGCATGGAAGCGCCACGGTGCGGCAGAGGTGGGGCTCGCCATGCTCTGGGATACGCCGCTTGAAGTGATGGAGCACCACAAATATATCGTTGACGTCGTGCACCTGATGTCGATCACGCGGATCGGCACGCAGGGGATTCCGTACGAGCCGAGCGCGCCGACGCGCATCGC
Source organism: Candidatus Kaiserbacteria bacterium (assembly GCA_016432285.1). Taxonomy (GTDB): domain Bacteria; phylum Patescibacteriota; class Minisyncoccia; order Phycocordibacterales; family UBA2100; genus UBA10103. The sequence continues at coordinate 771,666 of CP066682.1, read as the reverse complement.
AGCATTCCACGACCGCTATCCTGAAATCACCATCAGCGTCGATGGCGGCGTGTCCGAAACCAACATGAAGGATCTGGTGCGCGCTGGCGCGCGGCGCTTTGGCGTGGGCGCGGCCATCGCGCGCGCTCCCGATCCGGCGGCCGCTTTTCAACGCCTTTCGGCGCTCGCCGAAGACGCGCTCCTGTAGTACGATTTCTTTTTCCATGGCCACCATCCTTCTTCTTCACGGGCCAAACCTCAACCAGCTTGGGAAGCGCGACGCGGCGCAGTACGGCTCGCTTTCACTCCCGGCGCTCGAAGCGCTTGTGAAAAAGGAGGCCGAGGCGCGCGGGCACACAGTGAAAGCATTTCAATCCAACCACGAGGGTGCCCTCATCGACTGGCTCCAGAAGGAGAGCGAAGGCGCCCGCGGCATCATCGTCAATCCTGGGGCGCTCACGCACTACAGCTACGCCCTCCACGACGCGCTCCTCGACACCAAGCTTCCCGCCGTCGAAGTGCATCTTTCGGACATCATCTCACGAGAGAGCTGGCGCACGGTCTCCGTGACCGCTCCCGCATGCATCGCGCAGATAAGCGGCAAGAAGGAGCACGGATACATCGAAGCGCTGGAGACGCTCGCGCCGCACCTACAGTAACCATGCACTTTTCTCCCGCGACAAAACTCACGGCGATTTTCGGCAACCCGGTGAAGCACTCGCTGTCGCCGCTTTTGCACAACGCGATCTACGAGCGCGAGAAGATCGATGCAGTGATGCTCGCCTTCGCGCACGCGGATGTCGCGCCACTTGTGGCCGCCCAGAGATCTCTTCCGATCCATCTCGCGGCCGTTACCATGCCGCACAAGCAGACGATCATGCCGCTCCTCGATGAGATCGATGCCACCGCAAAAGCGATCGGTGCCGTCAACACGGTTGTGAATCGAGGCGGGAAACTCATTGGATACAACACCGACGTGGTCGGCATCAGCAAGGCGCTCGGCCAGGTGCGCCTCGCGGAAGCCAACGTGCTCCTCGTAGGCGCCGGAGGCGCCGCGCGCTGCGTCGCCTTCCATCTCAAGGAAGCCGGGGCGCATATTTTTTGCACAAATCGCGACGAAGGGCAGGCACGGGAGCTCGTTGCCGCTTTCGGCGGCACGTTTGTCGCGACTGGCGATCTTGCGCGCACTTCATACGACGTCATCGTCAACGCGACCCCGATCGGTATGGCGCCGGACCATGAGGGTTTGCCAGTTGATGCATCGCTCATCCGCTCTGGTGCGGCGGTTTTCGATCTCGTGTACGCGCCGCTCGAGACGGGGCTCCTGCGTGCCGCGAAGGAAAAAGGTGCGACGACGATCTCGGGCCTCACGATGTTTTTGGAGCAGGGAATCGAACAGGAGCGTTTATGGCTCCAACGAGACATTGAGAGCGCGGCGTACGCGCCTGTGCTTGAAAAAGCAGTGCGAGAGCGCTAAGCTCCCTTGATGGACGCGAATTTCACGGTCGTCAGGAAGCTGCCGCAGATCGACGACATCATCGCGCGCTACCCGCTCTCAAAGAGCGCTCAAAAAAAAGTATTCGCTGACCGCGACGAGATCCGCACAATCCTCGACGGCCGCGATGATCGACTTCTCCTCATCGTGGGGCCCTGCTCCGCGTGGCCTTCGCCGGCGGTTTTGGAGTTCGCCAAGCGGCTCAAGAATCTTTCCGCCGACGTCGAGAAGCGGATCAAGCTCGTCATGCGCGTGTACATCCAAAAGCCCCGGACGATCAAGGGCTGGCTCGGGCCGGTCAACCAGCCGGATCCGTTTCAGGCGCCTGACATTCCAGAGGGTGCCGCGTACTGCCGCGACATGATGGTGCAAGCGGTAGAGATGGGCCTCCCCATCGCGGATGAGGCGGTCTTCACGCACAACGCAAAAGGTTTCGCGGAGCTGCTTTCGTGGATGGCGATCGGCGCACGCAGTGTGGAAGATCAGGAGCACCGCATCTTCGCCTCGGGCACGGACTGTCCGGTCGGCATGAAAAACGGCACGACGGGATCGATCGAAGTGGCCGTCAACGGCATCGTCGCGGCGCAGCACAAGCACCACGCGGTGTGGGATGGCAATCAGGTGGAGACGAAGGGCAACAAGTACGCGCACCTCGTGCTGCGGGGCGGCTCCGACGGCCCCAACTACGGCGTCGAGCATGTCATGGAGGCGAAAACGCTTTTTGAAAAACAGAAAGTGCACAATCCGGCGATCATCGTCGACGCGAGCCACGACAACTGCCGCTTCAACGGCGTCAAAGATCCGAGCCGGCAGGCCATGGTGGTGAAGGAGGTCTTGGCGGTACGCGCCGTCAACCCGGAAGTGAAAAAACTGGTGAAAGGTTTTATGATCGAAAGCTTCCTGAAGCCCGGAGCGCAAAAGATCGAATCGCTCGATCCGGAGACAATCGATCGCGAGGGGCTGTCTGTCACCGACCCGTGCATGGGCTGGGAAGAAACGGAGCAGCTGATCCGCGAGATGGCAAAGCACCATGCGTAGCGAGGGAGTGCGCGAGATTCCGGTAACGACGCAGGGCGGCGCGTATAGCGTTTTCGTGGGTTTCGGTCTCAGTAAAGAACTGAAGGCTGTGCTCGAAAAAGAGGCCCGGAAGCGGCGCATCGCGATCATCACCGACGACCGCGTCGGGAGCGCGATCGCCCCGGGCTTTCTGGCCACGCTCCAGACGATTTCCTTCGAGGCCGAGCTCTTCACCTTTCCGCACGGAGAAAAAAACAAAACGCAGGAGACGGCCACGCGGGTGCAGCACGAGCTTCTCAAAAAGGGATTTGGCCGCGACACACTCGTGATCGCGCTTGGCGGTGGCGTCGCGGGAGATCTCGGAGGCTACGTAGCTGCCACGTACATGCGCGGCGTGCCGTACGTGCATGTGCCGACCACGCTCCTTGCTATGGTCGACAGCTCCATCGGCGGCAAGGTCGGCGTCGACACGCCGTACGGCAAAAACACGGTCGGAGCCTTCGCGCAGCCGAAAGCCGTGATCGCGGATCTCGATTTTTTGCGCTCGCTCCCAGAGCGGGAGTTTCAGAGCGGCCTTTTGGAGGCTGTGAAGTCGTTCATCACTTCCGACGTGGAGGCGCTCACGCTTGCCGAAGAGCTTGATCTCAATAATCCGCTCGGGAGGCCCGACCTCCTATTGGATCTCGTCGCACGCTCGATCGCTTTCAAGGCGGAAGTCGTCTCCCGTGACGAGCGCGAGGGCAACGAGCGGCAGATTTTGAATTTCGGGCACACGGTGGGGCATGCGTTCGAGCTCCTCTCCGAGTACTCGTTGCCGCATGGCTTTGCGGTGGGGTATGGCATGCTCGTGGAAATGAAAATTGCCGAGCTGCTCGGCATCTTGTCCGCAACGGAGAGGGCAGCCATCGTCGATATTCTTTCCCGCTTGGGCATTCTCCAAAGAGACGTACCGCAATTCTCCACAGAAAAAATACTGGAGGCGATGAAGGCTGACAAAAAAACGAGGGCTGGCGTGCCGCAGTTCGTCCTCCTCCAATCCCGCGGAGCAGTGGATACCTCTGACGGCGAGTATGCGCATGCGGTGGAGGAAAGGACCGTCCGCGAGGCGCTCCAATCTCTCGCCGCCCGCTAAATCGGGCTCTACCCCGTGAGATAGATACGCGAACGCGCACGCATATCCATGAGGCGCATAGACTTTCTGTGGGAAACTGCCCGGTGATTTTCATTATCTCACGGGGTATACTCCGTGTATGCAGGCCGTGCAGATTCACAACGGTACCTTTCTCGTACTCGAGCGGGGCGAGGAGCTGATCGCGACGCTCCGCCGCTACTGCGAGGAGCATCAGATCCACTGGGCGCAATTTCAGGCCATCGGCGCCGTCGAAGACGTGGAGATCGGATACTACGACCTTCCGACGAGGCAGTACGTATTCCGGCAGGAGGCGGGCCCGTTTGAAGTTTCCAGCATGGACGGCAACATCACCGAGCTCAACGAGCTGCCTTCGCCACATGTGCACGCCGTGCTCTCCCGTTGCGACGAAACGCTCGAGACGATCGGCGGGCATGTAAGGAAAGCGGTCGTCGCGCTCACGCTCGAGGTGTGCATGTGGGAGGTTACGCAGCCCCTCGTGCGCGGCTTCGACGAGGAAACGGGCCTCAATCTCATCAACGTCGCCGTATGAACGCCATCACCGACGCCGAAATAAAAGCGATCGAAGGAAAAGCCCTCGAGATACGAAAGACGATCATCGAGATGCTCGCCGCGGCTAAGTCGGGGCACACCGCTGGCCCCTTAGGCATGGCGGATATTTTCGCGGCGCTCTATTTTCATGTGCTGAAGCACGACCCGAAAAATCCTGCATGGGCAGAGCGCGACCGCCTCATCCTCTCCAACGGCCACATCACGCCCGTGCGGTACGCCGCCATGGCGCACGCCGGATACTTTCCGGTGGAGGAGTGCCTCACCTTGCGCACATTCGGCTCCCGCTTGCAGGGGCACCCCGAGCGCGAATCGTTGCCGGGGCTCGAGACTACTTCCGGGCCGCTTGGCTCGGGGCTCTCGCAGGCGGCGGGCTACGCGCTTGCCGCGCGAATGGACGGCAAACCATTTCGCGTCTTTTGTCTCACCTCCGACGGCGAGCAAGAGGAAGGCAACACGTGGGAAGGGGCGATGTTTGCCGCCAAATACCGGCTGACCAATCTGGTGCAGGTGATGGATCGCAACAACATCCAGATCGACGGCAATACCGAAGACGTGATGCCGCTCGAGCCGCTTGATGAAAAGTACCGCGCGTTCGGCTGGCACGTGATCCCCATAGACGGCCACAACGTGGGGCAGTTTGTTGCCGCATGCGACGAGGCGAGATCGATCAAGGAAAAACCGACGCTGATCCTCGCCCATACGACTCCGGGCAAGGGCGTGCCCTCTATCGAGAACGACTACCGCTGGCATGGCGCGCCGCCCGGCAAGGGCCCCTCAGACAAGTTTCCCGCCGATCAGCAGAAAGCCATGTTTTTACAAGAGCTCGAAAAAGGAAACAACGTATGATCAATCCCGACGCAAAACTCGCCGAGAATATCTTCGAGAAGCCCGCGATGGCTTCGACGCGCGAAGGGTTTGGCAAAGGGGTCGTCGAAGCGGGAAAAGCCGATGAGCGCGTCGTCGTGCTGACGGCAGACCTCGCGGAGAGCACGCAGGCGCACCATTTCGAAAAGGCATTTCCCGAGCGCTTCGTGCAGGTGGGCGTCGCGGAGCAGAACCTCGCGACGGTTGCGGCGGGCATGGCCAATTACGGCAAGATTCCGTTCATCACCTCCTACGCGGCGTTCAATCCGGGCCGCAACTGGGAGCAGATTCGCACCACGATCGGGATCAACAACGTGCCGGTCATCGTCTGCGGCATGCACGCGGGCGTTTCCGTCGGCCCCGACGGCGCGACGCATCAGGCGCTCGAAGATCTCGCGATGATGCGCGCGATCCCGCGCTTTACCGTGATTTCCGCGTGCGATTCGGAGGAGGGCAGGAAGGCGACGATCGCGGCTGCCAAGCTCGGCACTCCCGTGTACATGCGATGGGGCAGGGAAAAGAGTCCTGTCATGACGACTCCCGATACGCCGTTTCAGATCGGCAAGGCGCAGCTCTTCTGGCAATCCAAAAATCCATCGGTCGCGATTTTCGCGACAGGCTCTCTTCTCTATCAGGCGCTCCTTGCGGCGCGCGATCTGGAGGCCGAAGGTACCGAGGTGAGCGTGGTCAACGTGCACACGGTGAAGCCGCTCGACCGGGAGACGATCGTTAGCGAGGCGACGCGCGCGGGTGCGGTCGTTACCGTGGAGGAGCACCAGGTGCACGGGGGCTTCGGGGGCGCGATCGCCGAGCTCCTCTCGCGAGAGGCTCCGGTGCCGATCGAGTTTATCGGCATGCAGGATCGCTTCGGCCAGTCGGGAGAGGCGCAGGAGCTTATCGAGCACTTCGGCATGTCTCACACCGCGATCAAAGAGGCGGTGATCCGCGCGGCCGCCCGGCGATCACCCACACCGGGATTTCGTAAATCCCGGTAATCCGGCCGAAACTACTCAAGCAGCAGGGGACGTACGTCGTCAAACTCCATATCTTGTAGGTAGGAACGAATCACTTTTTCATAGTTCTTGAAGACATCTACGAACAACTCCGTTGTAACGACGGAGGGGAAATTTTTTCGGCTGCAATAGTCCAGATAGCTGCTCCAACGATACTTCTGTAGGTGCTCAATCGCTCGCCCGCGACCAACAATGCGCCCGGCGCGCCAATCACGGGTCGCTCGAAGGAAGTCGAGTGGATTGAGGTGTATGTAGTGCAGAATGTGAAGAAAGTGTGCGTCTGACGCGATGAGGATTTTCTTCGTTCGTCCTTGGAACAAGGACCCCTGCCTTTCATATCTTTCGTTAAAATAGTTGGCGTATCCCACGTTGAGTTTTCGAAGAAAGTAGGAAAGGCCTCCCTCGCGGCACTCGGAGAGTAAGAGGTGGTAGTGATTGCTCATCAGGCACCAACCGTGAATATCAACGATGCGCTCACGTGCGGGCAAGGTATCGGGATTTCGTAAATCCCGATATCGGGAGAATTCGGGTGCAGGTGCAGAGTCGTTGAATTCCCACAGATCGTGCACGAATCGAAAACGATCTCTGTCGTCGAGGAAGAGTTTGCGGCCTTCAACGCCCCTGTTGAGTGCGTGGTAAAACTCCATGCGGAATCGGGATTTACGAAATCCCGGCGTTATGAGAGAGGTGCGGCTACGAAATGTGCGGGACGCCGCACGTACCATTCCTCGATCTCTTCTGCCGAGAGCAGGCCCTTTTGAGCGCCCACGTGCTGCACCACGCTTGCGGAATTGATGAGCCCGCGCTTCAGGGCCTCCTGGAGCGAGAGACCCTTCTCGAGATAGGCGACTGTCGTTGAAGATGTGGCGTCTCCCGCGCCGGTGCGCTCCACCGGTGGCTTCGGATCAGGATACATGGGGAGATGGAATTGCTCGTTGCCGTCTGAAGCGGAGAGCCCGCTGGGGCCGTCGGTGATGACGGCGAGCTTGGGCCCGAGCGCTCGGATTCCCTCGAGGAGCTTCTTCACGTCGTCCTCCTGCGTTTTCAATATGCGCTGCGACTCCTCTTTGTTGCAGAACAGAATTTCTGAGCGTGCGTAGATGTCTTTCAGCACGTCGACGCCGAGCTTCATCTGGAAGGTGCCCGGTTGAAAGGCGACCTTCACACCAGGATGCGCCATAAGATACGTGGCGATCTCTTTGTGGTACTCGAGCGAGTTGTCGGCCATCGAGGAGAGATAGACCCACTTCGGCTCCGGGGTTGTCGCCGGCATCGCGTACGCGTAGCGCTCGTGCTTGATGAGGATGGTGCGGTCGGCTTTGTACCAGAGCACGTAGTGGTAATTTGTCTTCACGCCCGGCGCTCGTTCAACAAGAGAAGTGTCGACATGCTGGCTCTTGAAGTACTCGATGCACTCGGTGCCTTCACGATCGTCGCCCACGTAAGCCCGGAGTGCGCTTGAGAGGCCGAGGCGCGCGCAGGCGACCGCGGCGTTGGCGGAATTGCCGACGCCCGCGAGCACCTCGACGGATTCGTACGGCACCTTGTCCGCATATCGCAGGCACAGCTTACAGTGCTCGCCGTGTTCGTCGCAGGTGGCGACGGCGTCAGTGAGCTTGATAAAGGCGTCGATGGTCGTATCTCCGATCGCCAGCACGTCGAATGACATAGGGAAAAGTGTAGCACGGCGTCATTGCATTTGGGGGCAGAATCCGTATAATCCTGAAACTATGTTGACGCTTGAAGTGAAAGCGCGCGACGCGGCGGAGTCGCCCGAGGAGCTGCGAAAGCGAGGCTTCGTGCCTGCTATTTTTTACGGCCCCAAAGAGGAGTCGACCCCGATCGCCGTGGAAGCGCTCCGGCTCCAGCACGTCTGGAAGGAAGCGGGCGAGACCACGATCGTCGTGCTGAAGGGCGTGGGCTCTGAAAAGGACACGCTGATTCACGATGCGCAGTTCCACCCGGTTACCGGCAAACTTTTGCACGCGGATTTTTATGTCATCGAAAAGGGCAAGAAAGTGAAAATCAAGGTTCCGCTCGAGTTCGTTGGACAGGCACCAGCGGAAAAGATGGGCCACATCGTCGTGAAGACGCTCCACGAAGTCGAGATCGAAGTCACGCCGCAGGAGCTTCCGCACACGCTCGAAGTCGATCTTTCCTCGCTCGCAAACGTGGGAGATCACATCGCGGCGTCGCAGATCAAGCTTCCGGGAAGCGCATCGCTCATCACGCACGGAGAAGAAATCGTCGCATCGGTGAAGGAGTTTAAGGAAGTGCCGATCGAGGTCGCACCCGCACCCGAAACGGTCATCATCGGCGAAGAGGAGAAGAAGGAAGCCGAGGGAGGCGAAGCCCCAGCGGAGGAGAAGAAGGAGTAGCGCGGATTTTTTGAGAGTGAAGAAAGAAAACTGCTATACTGCTGTCTATAAGTAGTATGGTGCTCGCGCGGAGATTTTTTTTGTGTGCCATCCTTTTGCTATTCCTTTCGGCCCTGCCGCTTTCTCTTGGGGCGCAGGTGCAGGATGCGGCCGAGCGGGCGCGCCTCCAGGCGGAGCTCGACCAGATCGAGCGCGATATCGCCAACAACAAAGGCACCTTGAGCGAGCTTCAGAAAAAGCGCACGTCGCTTGAGCGCGACATCTCGATTCTCGACAATAAGATTAAGACCGCCCAGCTCCAGATCAAGCAGACCGACCTCGCCCTCAAGCAGCTCCAGGGCGGCATTTCAGAAAAGCAATCCGCGATCCGCGAGCTCGACGCGAAGGCGCTTCGCAGCGAGGAATCGCTCGCGCAGATTTTGCGGCGCACCCGCGAGATCGACGACCTCACGATCGTCGAGCTCGCGCTCGGCGGATCGCTCTCGGATCTCTTTCAGGATATCGACAACTTCGAGGCAATCCAGCGATCGCTCGACGTTTCTTTTGCGCAGATTTCGGCGCTCCGGGAGGATCTCTCGGGCCGCAAACAGGCGCTCGAAGAGGAAGAAGATGAGGCGCAGAAAGTCCGCACGGCGCAGGTACTCGCGAAGCAGGCCGTGGAGCGCGACGAAAAGGAAAAGCAGGGGATTTTGACTGCCACCAAGGGCGTTGAAAAATCGTACGAGCAGATCATTGCGCAGAAGCAGCGCCAGGCCGATGCGATCCGCGCAGCGCTCTTTGGACTGCGCGACTCGGAGGCGATTCCCTTCGGCACGGCGTACGAATACGCCAAAGCAGCGAGCGCTTCCACGGGCGTCCGGCCCGCGCTCGTGCTCGCGATTCTGACGCAGGAATCCGATCTCGGAGTCAACGTGGGTTCGTGCTACGTAACGAATCTCCTCACTGGCGGCGGCGTCGGCAAGAACACTGGTCGCGCCATTTCCAACGTGATGAAGGCGCCGCGCGACACGACCCCCTTCCAGACGATCACCGAAGCACTCGGCCGCGACTGGTCCAACACGCCGGTGTCGTGCCCGCAAGGCTCCGGGTACGGGGGAGCCATGGGCCCGGCGCAGTTCATTCCTTCGACCTGGATGCTCTACAAGACGCGCCTTGCCGCGGCAAGCGGAGAGACATTCCCGAATCCGTGGAATGCGCGCACCGCAGTCTTCGCGACCGCCTTCCTCATGAAGGACAACGGCGCCGATGAGGGGACGCGTACGGCTGAGCGCCGTGCGGCTCTGAAGTATTTCGCCGGCGCCAACTGGAACAAAGCCGCCAACGCCCGGTACGGCGACTCGGTCATGGAGCATGTCGATGAAATCCAGGCCGAGATCGACATTCTTGAGGGACGTTGATATTTCAGCCCGATTCCTCTATAGTGTGCCGACAATGAAAAAGGATCTTCACCCCAAAGACTATAGAGCGGTCATCTTCGAGGATTCCACCTCGGGGAAGCGTTTTTTGATTGGTTCGACCGTGGAGACCTCGAAGACCGACAAGTGGGATGACGGCAAAGAGTATCCGCTCTACCAGGTGGAAATCTCGAGCGCCTCGCACCCCTTCTACACAGGACAAGCGAAGACCATCGACACCGCCGGACGCGTCGACAAGTTCAAAAAGCGCGCCGCCGCCGCAAAGCCAAAGGCTGCCAAAAAGAAATAACGACCCTCGTGCCGCGCCCCGCATCATGCGGGGCGCGGCGTATACTTGCTGCATGCATACCGAACGCCTCAATCCGCTCGAATACCAAGACGACCACCGCGTCTCTTTTCTCGTGCAGGAGTGGAAGCGCCTCTCCGACGCGGAGCGCGACGCAGCCGACCTCGCCGAGGTTGATCCCGCCATGAAAGATCTTGCCGAAAAGGAGCTTTCGGAGATTGCCGAACAAAAGGACGCGTTGCTTCTCCAGATCGAAAAAATAGTGGGGGATCCGAACGAGCGCGAATGGCCCAACGAAATCGTGCTCGAAGTACGCGCCGGCGTCGGCGGCGAGGAGGCCTCGCTTTTCGCCGAGGAACTGGCGCTCATGTACAAAAAATACGCGGAGACCCGCGGATGGAACTGGCGAGCGCTCGACGAATCGCGCGGCGCTCTCGGCGGCTACAAGGAGGCGCAGTTCGAGGTGAAAGGCCAGGATGTGTTCCGCACGCTCCAGTTCGAGACCGGCGTGCACCGCGTGCAGCGGGTGCCGGCCACCGAAAAGCAGGGCCGCATTCACACCTCGACCGCATCGGTCGTCATCCTTCCGATCTACAAGCGCACCAAGGTGGAGGTCAATCCAACGGATCTTGAGATCGAGACGAGCCGCTCGGGCGGCGCCGGCGGGCAAAACGTCAACAAGGTGGAGACCGCCGTCCGAATCGTGCACAAGCCAACAGGCATCGACGTGCGTTGCACCTCCGAGCGCAGTCAGGCGCAAAACAGGGAAAAAGCCATGACGCTCCTTCTCAGCAAACTCCAGCAGGAGCAGGATGAGCGCGAGGCAAGGGAGCGCGCGGCCGACCGCAAGGCGCAGGTCGGCACAGGAGATCGATCCGAAAAGATCCGCACATACAATTTCCCGCAGGATCGGGTTACTGATCACCGGATTAAGGAATCGTGGTCCAACATCCCGAAAATTCTCGGTGGAGCGCTCTCGCCGATACTCGAGGCGCTGCGGCAAGCGGATGAGGCCGTGGTTGCGCAGTGAGGACGGCTTTGCTAGTATCTCGGGACTATGAAAGTATCGGATATTCAGAGCCTTTTCGACGCGGGTGCGCACTTTGCGCTGCCACGCGCGAGGCGACATCCGAGCGCGACCCCTTTTATCTTCACCACGAAGGACCGATCCGATATCTTCGATCTCGAGGCTACCCACGCGCGCTTCGCTGAAGCGCTTGAGTTTGCAAAGGGAGTGGCGGCGACGCGGCAAGTGCTCTTCGTCGGCGGCAAGCCAGAGGTGGCCGATTTCGTGAAGGCGGCAGCCGAAAAGGCCGGAATGCCGTACGTCGCGGGCCGCTGGATCGGAGGTACGCTCACCAATTTCAAAAATATCCGCAAGCGCATCGACCGCCTTCAGAAACTCCAGGACGAGCGCGAAAAGGGGGAGCTCGAAAAGTACACGAAGCGCGAGCGCTTGCTTATCGATCGCGAGATCGAGGAGCTCTTGGCGCGCTTTGGCGGGCTCGTCTCCATGACGGAGCTTCCGGGCGCGCTCTTTATCGTCGATACGCGTCACGAGGACACGGCGGTCCAGGAGGCGAATCAGCTCGGTATTCCGGTGATCGGGCTCTCGAGCTCGGACTGCGATTTTTCGCTCGTGCAGCGGCCGATCCCCGCCAATGACACGTCGGTCAGGAGCGTGAGTCTCGTGTGCGAACGGATGTGCGAAGCGGTGCAAGCCGGAAAGAAAGTCGCTCCCTCGAAGAATTAATCGTTTTCGTGTAGACTGTAGCTTCGGCTACATTTTTTTGTTATGGCTACCACCGAAGAAATCAAAGCGCTCCGAGACGAAACCGGCGTTTCAGTGATGCAGTGCAAAAAGGCGCTTGAAGAGGCGGGGGGAGATATCGAAAAGGCGAAGGTGATCCTCCGCAAGATCAGTGCATCGGTGGCCACGAAAAAGAGCGATCGTGAGCTCGGCGCCGGAGTGGCCGCAGCCTACACGCACGCGGGCGGCTCGGTGGTGGGAGCGGTCGTGCTCGCAAGCGAGACCGACTTCGTCTCCCGCAACGAGGAGTTTGGCAAACTGGCGTACGACATCGCGATGCACGTGGCGGCCATGAACCCGCAGTTTCGCAGCAAAGAAGATGTGAAGGACGAAGACGTGCGCGCCGCACGCGAGGTTTTTGAAAAAGAGGCGGCCAACATCCCCGAGGTAGCGCGCAGGAAGGCGATCGACGGCAAGATGGAGAGCTATCTCCGCGAGCGCGTGCTTCTCGACCAGCCTTTTGTGAAGGACCCGAGCCTCACGGTGCGGCAGCTCATCGAATCCGCCGTCCAGAAATTCGGCGAAAAGATTGAAGTCGTGCGATTCGAGCGACTCTCGGTGCGCTAAATCTATGACGTTTGCGATCATCGTTTTCCTCCTCTCGCTTTTTGGCATTCTCTCGCTCTTTGGGCTGAAGCGCTGGGAAGAGAGCAAGAGCCGCACCCTCGCGCCCGCGCTTCGCGGCAAGCTCGACGCGGAGGCGCTCCGATTGAAGGACCTCCTCTTTGCGCTGCAGAAAGATCTTGAAAAATTGCCGCCGGAGACGCTACACCTTGCCCGGATTCTCGTACACAAAACGGCACTCGGTGCGGCATCGGTGGCGCGCGGATTCGAGCGCCAGGCGCACCGGCTCGCCGACCTCGTCTCTCACAAGGGTCGCTTCACGCGCCGGGCTCCGCGCTCGGAGTTTTTGCAGAAAGTGATCGAGCACAAGAATGGCAGTAGCGGCGATAGTCAGGACGAGACAACGCGCGTATAATCGTGCGGCAGTTGCCGCCTTAGCTCAGTTGGTAGAGCAACACTTTTGTAAAGTGAAGGTCCCCGGTTCGAGTCCGGGAGGCGGCTCTCAATAAAGTGCGACTCCCGGACGAGGAGGGGACCGGGGAACCGGCTGGTTCCCCGTGGAGGAAGGTCTGGGAAAACCGTGGGTTTCCCAGATGTCCGCGGTGGCGCTCCAAACTACTCCGTTGAGGTCGCGTTTTTCGACTCGGCCTTTTTTAGCGTCGCGAGCTCGGGCAGTATCTTCTCGATGTCGCCGATCGTCTTGAGGCCGTATTGCACGCGGTCGTTGATGATGAGAGCGGGCAGGCTGTTTTGCACGTCGTTGACGTCGATCAGAGTCTGGAGGGCAGAGAGGTCGAGATTGTAGTCGAAGGAGTAGATGCGAAGCTGCGGATACTGCTCCGAGAGCGCGGTCAGCACATACCCCTGCTCCTCGCAGTCTTCGCAGTCGCCTGCGTTGGAATAGAAGTAGAGGATAAAGACCGGCTCGAGGCCGCATTTTTGCGCGACGCGCTGCATGAGAAGGAGATCCTTGATCTGGAGAAGCGAGTAGTAACGCTTCAGCCGCAGCAGCTCGTCCTGGTCGACGTTGCGCTGGCCCTCGAGGAAGGAGAGCCGCTCTCCCACCGGCCGGATCTCTTTGGAGAGTACGGAGTTTTCCGATATGTCGCGGCAGGAGTGCTCCGCCAGGAGGTCGAACTGCGTCTCAAGTGAGAGGATGTCGATCGAGATCGAATCCTGCGCGGTCCGGATCTCGGCCGCGCGCCGGCCGTTAAAGTACACGCTCGCCGCGAAGGCCGTCCCGAAGATGAGGGCGGTGATGACAAACGCGACCGCGTACGTGCTCCACTTTGCGGCCCTTGAGTTGACGATCGCTTCTTCCATCAGCGCCACCTTACACCAGTATTAAAAATCGCGCGAACGACGGCCGCTCCGAGCCAGAGCGGCACCAAAAAGCTGTAGAAGAGCATGAAGAGCGGCGTGCCCATGGGAGGCCTCTTCGAGCCGGTGCCGATCCGCGAGCCCGCCATGATGAGTGCGAGCACGAGCGCCACCGAGACGATCACGAGAATCCACATCGCGCTCGTGTTGATATAGAAAAGCTCAAGCGTCGGGCTTGGGAGCGTGCCCGTAAGCTCGATCCGGGTGAAGGTGGTCATGAGGGAAAGCGCCGCGCTGAAGATCATCTGGCAGAAGAAGTAGATCGCGGCGGCGATCGAAAAGAGTGCGAGCGGCAGCACGAGGAGCCCGAGGTTGCCGTACGACCTGTTGAAGATCATAGCGCGGTAGTCGATCGCATTTTTGAGAAAGCCGTAGGTCCAACGGACGCGCTGGCGAAAGAGGCCGGAAAAGGTGCGCGGGATCCCGGTGTGGACGGTGGCCGAAGGAGCGTTCGCGATGAGATGCCCGTGCTTCTGCATGCGAAGCGCAAGCTCCATATCTTCGGTCGAGTGCCCGTACTTCCAGCCGCCGAGCTCCCGTACGACAGCGGTGCGGAATATCGAGAAGGGGCCGGGCGTGATGAATGCAGAGCCGAGCGCCGCGAGCATGAAGCGGTTGAAAATCGAGATGCGGTACTCTACGTGCTGCATGTGCTGGAGCCAGGTTTCGGGCTCTTTGGCATGAATGCCGGGTGTGACAGCGGAGATCGCACTATCCTCGAGTACCTGCACGATGCGCGAGAGCGCGTGCGGATCGACCACGGAATCGGCGTCGAGGCAACCGATGAGATCTGTCTCCGTGCGCTCCAGCGCGAAATTCATCGCGGTGTGCTTGCCACCGTTCTCTTTTGAAAATATTTTTATACGCTCCGCCGCGCCCGGAGTCGCCGCGATCAGATCCTGCGCTACCGCCACCGTGCGGTCCGTCGATCCGTCGTCTATGAGGAGGATCTCGATCTTCTCGCTGGGATATCGGAGCGAGAGGAGCGAGAGGAGCGTCGATCGCACACCGTCCTCTTCATTGAAGCACGGCACCACGATCGCAACAGAGGGGAGGAGTGCCGCGCCTGGACCCTTTTTGATCGCGACGCCGCGACGTCGCTCGAGGAACGAAAGCAAAAGGAACACCTCAAAGTAGAGGGAAACAAAGAGAAGCACGTACGTAACAATTTCCATTGTAGTAGCGGAAAAGTATACCAGAAGGACACGCCCTCTTCTAGCGACGCGTTTCAATAGAAAAGCATCGGCACTATGGGTATACTGTGAAGATGACGGACACGCCGCGAGGTCACGTACACCCGATCTCAAGTCTGATCCGGGAAGCAAACCGGATCTTTTTTGATATGGGTTTTACCCTTGCTGAGGGGCCGCTGATCGAGAGCGAATGGTACAACTTTGACTCCCTCAATGTGCCGAAGGATCATCCGGCGCGCGACATGCAGGACACGTTTTTCATACAAGGCGAGGAAGGGTTCGTGCTTCGTACCCACACCTCGCCCGTCCAGATCCGATACATGGAACGAGAGATCAAGAAGGGAAACCCGCCGCCGTACCGTGTCATCGTCCCGGGGCGTGCCTTCCGCAATGAAGCGACCGATATGACCCATGAGGCGGAATTCTGGCAACTCGAAGGGCTCGCGATCGGCGAGGGATATTCGCTCGCGAACCTCAAGGGGACGCTTGAGAACTTCTATTCGCACATCTTTAAGGGCGCGAAAGTTGAGGTGCGATTTCGCCCCAGCTTTTTCCCGTTTGTAGAGCCGGGGGTCGAAGTCGACGCGCGCCTCGTTGGAGAAAGTGTTCCAGAGAAATTGCGCGACAAGTGGATCGAGATGATGGGAGCGGGTATGGTACATCCTAGCGTGTTGGAGAACGCTGGCGTCGATTCCGCGAAGTATCAGGGGTTCGCTTTTGGCATGGGGCTCGATCGCCTCGCGATGCTGAAGTGGGGCATCGATGATGTGCGTCTCATGCACTCTGGCGACCTCCGGTTCGTTAATCAATTTTAGGTATGAGTGAAGGGCTTAAAAAAACATCAGAGCGAGTAAGGGTTAGTTTTTGCTTAGAACCGATTGACGACAACGATCGAGGTTCGGAAAAATTTCCATTCGCTGTTGCAGGTGAGTTTTTAACCGGATCTGAGAGATATGTAGTTCGGAACACTGATGGAAGCAGAACCTTCGCCTCACTCTTGGTCGGAGAACAGCCAAATAATACGTTCGGGAAAGTTCTCGATATCGTGGGTGAAGATATAGTTGGCACGACTTCTTTCACTCTTGATACGGAGGGGACCCCCACTATTTTGAGCACAAGAACAGAATCGGGTCTCAGAAAGACCGGCTTGGCGAAGCGCCGAATCCAACTGATTGATCAGATATGTAGGGAGCGTCTCGGGAAAGGAGTCCAGTCAAGCCAAGTGAGGAGTCCGGATGGAGATAAATTTTGGGAACACTTAGTGAGTGAAGGGGTGGCCCAAGAAATCGTCTTACCAGAGGGTAAAAAACGATATTCTCTTCTATGAAAATCTCCAGAAATTGGCTCCAGAATTATTTTGAGGCACCGCTTCCGAGCGCGGAACAATTGGCGGACGCGCTTACTTTTCACGCGTTTGAAATCGAGAGTGTCGAGAAAGTCGGCAGCGACGATGTGCTTGATGTAAAAGTAACGCCCAATCGCGGACATGATTGCCTGTCGCACCGTGGCATCGCAGCGGAGCTTTCGGCGATTTTGGAGATACCGCTCAACGCGGAGCGCGATCCGCTCGCGAAATTGCCGGATCTCTCACAAAAGACTGATGCGGTGAAAGTCTTGATTGACGACACAAATCTCTGCAAGCGCTTTACCGCGGCGTACATAACGGGCATTACAGTAGGCCCATCGCCAGAGTGGCTCGTGGAAGCGCTCCATGCGGTCGGGCAAAAAACCATCAACAACGTCGTCGATGCGACCAATCTCGTCATGTTCAACACGGGCCAACCGCTGCATGCGTTCGATGCCCGGAGACTCACGCAGAAAGACGGCTACTTTCTCCATGTCAGGAGCGCGAAATCGGGAGAAAAGATGCTCGGCCTCGACGATAAGCAATACGCGCTCACTCCCTCGACGCTACTGATCGCCGACGGGCACACCAAGGAAGCAGTCAGCATCGCCGGCATAAAGGGTGGCAAGCCAACCGGTATCGACGAGACCACCGTCGACGTGATTCTGGAGGCGGCGAATTGGGACGGCCCCATGATCCGCAAAACGTCCCAGGCGCTGAAGCTGCGCACGGACGCGTCGGATCGTTTCCAGCAGATCATTTCTCCCGAGCTCTGTGCGTACGGACTCCGACAAACGGTAGATCTCGTCGCCGCAATCGCCGGCGGTGAGCTGCACGGTTTCGTCGACGAATATCCGGCGCCGCAAGAAAGAAAGACGGTCTCCGTCTCGCTCGAGAAAATCAACAAGGTGCTCGGCACGAATCTCGATGCATCGGAGGTGGAAAGTGTGTTCCGCAAGCTCGCCCTCACGTATCGGAACAAAAATGGGGAATACGCCATCGACGTGCCGTTCCAACGACTCGATCTGAATCCGCCAGCCGGCGGACCAGAGGACTTGATCGAAGAGGTCGGCCGCATCGTGGGGTACGAGAAGGTGCCTGCTACGCCGCTGCCGCCGTTTTCAAAAAAGCCCGAAATCAATGCGCACTTTTATGCGGCAGAGCGCGTGCGGGAAGATTTTGTATCGAAGGGCTATTCTGAGGTGTACACGTCGGTCTTTGCCGAAAAGGGCGAGCGCGCGGTCCTCAACAAGGTAGGCGGCGAGCGGCCGTACCTGCGGACCACGCTCGTGGACGGTCTCCGGGAGGCCCTTGAGCGCAATGCGCGCAGTCGCGATCTCCTCGGTCTCAAGGAAGTGAAGCTCTTCGAGATCGGTACGGTCTGGAAGGGGGGCAAAGAGCTCACGATGGTAGGCAGCGCAGACTCATCCGGCATGAAAGAAGCACTCCTTCAAGCGATGGCGGCAGAGCGGTACGACGACCTGCCGATCTCTCAGACTGAGCGCTATCAGCCGTTCTCGAAGTATCCCTTCATCGTGCGCGATATTTCGATGTGGGTACCCGACACTTCCAACTCCTTTACCGAGGTCATCAGCCTGTTCGCGGCACATTCACAAGGGCTCCTGCGGCATGTCGAGCTCTTCGACCAGTTCAAAAAAGAAGGGCGGGTATCGTACGCCTTCCGGCTCGTGCTCCAATCGTTCGAAAAGACACTCACCGACGAGGAGGCCAACGCCGTGATGGATCGGGTACAGAAGGAGCTCGCCGCAAAGGGCTTCGAGATCCGATAGGTTCTACAAGCGGGTCGTTATCCGCTCGTACTTTACCGAGGTCGTGTACGTCGAGTGAGGTTAGGTTGCGAAAACAGATTCGCGGGAGGTTTGCTCCCGCGAATTGCATTGTTCGCTACCGGCATTGGCTGATGCCGACCTCGGCCGCGCTCACGAAGAACATCTTTGACGTGAGGCCGCCGTTCTTTGCGATGACTCTCCGAACGTGCCGCGGGTAACGCTTCATCAACGCGCGCGTCGCTTCCGCATTCGGCACTTGCTGGCCGAACCATCCTGGATTCCATGCTGCATGAAAACCAAGCGTTGAGCGTCCGGTTGCGCAGACGCGTTTGAGCGGGATTATCGCGACGATGAGCGTGCACGCCGAGATGCACGGTCCGTCGATGATGAACTCTTCGCCCTGTGCGCGAAGCGACGAAAGACGTTTGACATAGTCCTCGATACGGCCTCCCGGATCGTTGGTTATCACGACAGTCGCATTCGAGGGTGTCGCCGAAAGAGCCGCAAGCAGTAGCCCGCCAAAGATCATTTTCATCGTCTGCTCCCTGCAAATTGCCCCACTCCACGGTAGCATCTTGCCCCAAAATCTGCTATACTTAAAACTCAAACAATGGCTAAAAATAACGTCAAAAAGGCCAAAGAAATCGCCCCGAAAAAGGGCGGTTCTTCGTACGGCGCGAGCGACATCACGGTGCTCGAGGGGCTCGAGGCCGTGCGCCGCCGCCCTGGCATGTACATCGGCACGACCGGCGCAGCCGGACTGCACCACCTCATTTGGGAAGTCTTCGACAACTCGCGCGACGAGGCGATGGGCGGTTTTGCCAACGACATCGAGGTCGTGCTGCTCCCGGAAAATCGCGTGCGGGTCGCCGACAACGGCCGCGGCATTCCGGTCGACATTCACCCCAAGACAAAAGTCTCCGCCCTCGAGACAGTGATGACGATTCTCCACGCAGGAGGGAAGTTCGGCGGTGATGGATATAAAGTATCGGGAGGACTCCACGGCGTCGGTGTCTCGGTCGTCAACGCGCTCTCGACCAACGTCCGTGCGCAGGTGCACCGAGACGGCGGCGAGCATGTGCAGGAATATAAAAATGGCGGCAAGCCGATCGGCAAAACGAAAAAGGTCGGCGCCTCGAAGCTGCACGGCACCATCATCACCTTCGAGCCCGACGCTTCGATCTTCCCCGAGCGCGAGTTCAACTGGGATACGATCGTGGCGCACATGCGGCAGCAGGCCTATCTCGTGAAGGGGCTCCGCATTTCAGTAATCGATCTGCGTAATTCAGGAAAGGTCAACGACGAAGACGTCTTTTACCTCCGCGAGCTCGGCCTCGACGCTCCGTCGATGACCTTCTACTTCGAGGGAGGCCTCCGAAGCCTCGTCGCGTTCCAGAACCGCCACCAGGAGCCGATGCACAAAAATATTTTCTACGTGGAAAAGGAGCAGGACGGCGTGAGTGTGGAAGTCGCGCTCCAGTACGTGGACGACGTATCGGCGCGCCTCATGGCTTTCGCCAACAATATCTACAACGCCGAAGGCGGCATGCACGTTACCGGTTTCAAAACGGCACTTACCCGCACGCTCAACACGGTCAACAAAAACGGCGGCAAGGAAAGCGACAGCTTCACCGGCGACGATGTGCTCGAGGGTCTCACGGCCGTGATCTCGGTGAAAATGCGCGAGGTGCAGTTTGAGGGTCAGACCAAGGGCAAGCTCGGCAGCGTCGAGGCGCGCGGAGCTACCGAGGCTGTCTTCGGTGAGGCATTCCAGGCCTTCCTCGAAGAGCATCCCGATGACGCGAGAGCGATCGTCGGCAAGGTCGCACTTGCGATGAAGGCACGCAAAGCGGCGAAAGCGGCGAAGGACTCGATCCTCCGCAAAGGCGCGCTCGACGGCCTCACGCTCCCGGGAAAGCTCGCCGACTGCCAGACGAAGAGTGCCGAGGAATCCGAGCTCTTCATCGTGGAAGGGGATTCGGCCGGCGGCACCGCCAAGATGGGGCGCGACCGGCGCACGCAGGCGATCTTGCCGCTTCGCGGCAAGATTCTCAACATCGAGCGAGCGCGTCTCGATAAGATGCTCTCCTCGGAGCAGATCAAGAATCTCGTGGTCGCGCTCGGGACCGCGATCGGCGACATCTTCGACATCACAAAGCTGCGCTACCACAAAGTCATCATCGCCACGGATGCCGACGTGGACGGCGCGCACATCCGCACGCTCCTCCTGACGCTCCTCTACCGCCACTTCCGCCCCGTGATCGACGGCGGCTACCTCTACATCGCGCAGCCGCCGCTCTTTAAGGTGCGCAAGGGCAAGGAGATTTTCTATGCGTATTCCGACGAGGAGCGGATCAAACTCGTGGGTGCCGACCTCCCGATCGAATCGGAAGCTCCGGCAGAGGCAGAAGAAACGGAAGAGCCCGAGGAGGAAACGAAGGCGAAGAAAACTCCAAAGGTATCAGTACAGCGCTACAAGGGTCTCGGCGAGATGAACGCGGAGGAGTTGTGGGAGACGACCATGGATCCGGCGCGCCGCATCCTGAAGCAGGTAGCGATAGAGGACGCGCAGGAGGCCGACCAGATTTTCGACATGCTCATGGGCACCGATGTGCCGGCGCGCAAGTCATTCATCCAATCCCACGCGAAGGAAGCAACACTCGATATATAAAAGAAAACGGCCCCGCATCCCGGAGCCGCTTTAGTTCTCGAAAGCATCAGAAGCGCTTAGCGCGACATCTCCCGCTGAATCACGAGCGCAAGCCCGTATCTGTGCGGAATCGCGGCATTCCGGATTTGCAGCAGCTCTTCGCGAATCAGGTGCTTCTTCGCCCGCCTCACTTCCGCCATACGCTTCATGTAGGCGAGCGCGTGCATCCACTCGGTGTCGCTAATGGCATCCCCGGAATTGACCAGTACATGCCGGAAGAATGCAATCGCCACCTCGACGGCCTCGTTGCTCACGAGGTCGCGGAAGGTTTGCTCGACTGCGGCCATCCGCGTGATGCACTTGCCGGTCGCACCGCACCAACTAAGTGGCAGTGGTCGGTTTCTCGTCTGGTAGTACCAGACGCCGATGTTCTGGAGAAAACCGTCGTCGAAGACATTCGCCGGAAGAAGTGAGCGAACGTGCGCCGCCGCCTGTGCCATGTCGGCGAACACGGGTACGGTATACGGTTCGTGATCGACAAGGAAAATCGGATGCTTCGGCCAGTTGAACAGAAAACGCCACGCGGCATCTGCCCGCTCACCTTTCGATGGTTGGGTCTGGTAGTACCGGTTGAGAGCAGCCGCATCCCAATTTTGTTCCAGACAACTTGTGGCAGCCTCGAGCGCGCTCGGTACTGCTTGCGCGCGCGCCTTTCTGCGCCAGGGCAGAGAAAGTGAAAGACCAACCATGACTATCCTCCTGTGAGCTCATGGGATGTGAGCACTATTGCACGCAGGCGACAAATCAAAAAGGCGCCGTGCGGCGCCTTTATGATGAGGCTCGTGAGTCCTAGTATGCGTACGGGTAGGAGGTTTGGTACGGGTATTGATAGTTGTAATTGTAGTTGTACGGATACTGGTTGTACGCGTTGTAGTCCTGATACGAGTACTGATACTGATTATACGTGTACGGGTAGCCCGCGGTCTGCGAGTAATTGTAGTTGTAGGAGTTGTTGTAGTTGTAGTACTGCGCACTCGCATTTTGCGAGGCGAAGTTGTTGCCCTCGTTGGACTCCTGGACCGCATTCGAAGGATCGACGGTCACGCTGAAGACTCCACCCGTGCCTGCACTGAAGCGAAGCGTGTTCACGACGTGCGAGCCGGGGGAGAGCGAGCTTTGCGCGGGCGAAGAGTAGGTGTAGCCGCTCTGAGTCGGGAGCTGCGCCGTGAAGTAGTAGGTACCGGATCCCGAAAGTCCCACGTTACCGATGTCGAAGGTGGCTGTGCCGTTGCCCGAGGAATCGATGCTCACCGAAAGGATCTGAACGGAAAGGTCGGCAGGGCCGACAGGCAGCGCCGGCGTTTCAGGAGACGAGGGCGTCGGGGTCGGCGTCGTGGGCTCTGGGGTCGCACCGGAAGCGGGAAGTACGGCAACCGTCGCTGAGCCTTCTGCCTGCGTGCCGGTAGCCGTCGGCAAAAAGATGATCGAAATCGGGAGGTTCGTCGTGCTCTGGCCGCTCAAGATCGGAATCACGGAAACTTGTTTCTCGGAGCTCCCAACATTGAAGGCGGCGCCACAGGGGATGCCGTTTTGCGACGGAGCAACCTGCAAACGAATTCCCGGCTGGCACTGATACAAAAGTGCGTACGTGCCCTCATCGCTCTCCTCGTATGTCCACGAGACGGTGAAGGGCGTGCCGGAGGTCGTGCTCGCGGGAGCCCGCACTTCGATCGCGGCGCCACGGCTTCCGCCAAAAAGGGAAGAGAGCCAGCCCCGAGAAATCGAGGCAAGATTGATGAGGCCCCAAATAACCACAACGATCAGGATGATGAATCCGACAATCGCAAGGATATTCGCAAAAATGCTGGGGCGAGTTTCGCCGTTGGTATCAGCCATAGGTGGCGCCATACTACTACATATTTTTGCTTTGTCAAGCCTCTCGGTTCCATTTAAATACCCCAAAGCGGAAAACCCCAGAGGACAGTCCTCTGGGCAAGGCCCTGTGTGTAAAGAGGCGACGATTCCGACAAAGAGATCTTGACAGATGGGCATTCACGGGGTATTATTGCAATGTGTATGAACGAAATATCGCGCAATTCCTCGGCTCAGAAGCCGCCTAAAGCGGCGTTCCTCGCGGCGACGATCGTCATTTTCTTTTTGTCGCTCTCGGCCGCCGAATCGGTCGGCTTCGTGCCGTGCTACATCGACGACACCTGCTCCAGCGCGAGCGTAACGCTCTCGGAGCTGCCGCAGCTCGGGCCGCTTTCGATTCTCGCGCAAAAGGAGGCACCGGTGCCGGGAGTGAAGCCGGAGCGGATCGTGATCCCCGAGATCGACCTTGATCTGCCCGTGCAGAACATCGAGAGCCGCGACATTGAGGTCCTGTACGACAACCTCAAAGCGGGTCCGATCCGCTACGTGGACTCGGCGCTTCTCGGAGAGAGCGGCAACGTGCTCATCTTCGGGCACTCTTCGCGTGTCGCCGTCGTGCGCAACCAAATGTACAAAGCCTTCAACCGCATCTCGGAGCTCGAGGCGGGCGATTCAATCCGCGTCTCGGGCGACGGGCGAGAGTATCTCTACAGCGTCGTCTCGGTGGAGCGCATGGATGTGGAGGATCCAACCTCTGTGATCAGTCTCGCAAAAGAGGGGAGGCGCCTCACGCTCGTTACGTGCGACACGCTGACGGGTGAGACGGCGCGCTTCGTCCTGACTGCCGACTTCGTGGCGGAAATCTAACTATGAAAAAAATTCTTCTCATCACAATCGCTTTCTTTGCCGTCAGCATCGGGAGCGCGAGCGCGCAGGCGTATCCGTCGTACGCTTCGTACGACTCCGCGTACGCGTACCCTTCTGCCTACGCTTATTCCGCGGGCTACGCATATCCGTCGGCGTACGCTTCGCCGAGCTCATACGGCTCTCCCGGCTACACCGGCTCGCCCGCCTCCGTCGGGCGCCCGTATCCGACGGGCTCTCCCGTACCGACCGGCTATCCAGTGCCGACGGGCCGTCCGATTACGCTCGGCTACCCCGTGCCGGTGGGCCGTCCGATCACCTTGGGATACGCGGTGCCGATTGGTTATGGCGTCAACGTGGGTCGTCCAATCACGATCGGGTACGGCGTGGAAATCGGACACGCGATCGATCTCGGGTACGCTGTCGAAATCGGCCGTCCGATCGACATCGGCTACGCGGTGCCGGTCGGCCGCTAACGCTCTTTGAGCCGGGCTTGTAAGCGCCCGCCACTTCGCTTTGCGCGATTGCGAAGTGGCGGGCTCTCGCAAGATCGAACGATTTTGAGAGGGCGTTCCTGAAATCCGGAGAAAGGAATAGAGAAATGCAGAAGATCTTTGGCATCGCCATTGTGGCGGTGGGTTTCGCGCTCGCGCTGCCGTCGGCAGCGGAAGCCCGCCACCCGTGCTCCCCATACCAGGGAGGCGTCTGCGGACCCGATCATTCACCGTATCCGCCGCCTCCGGCACCGTATGGTCGCCGGGGTTATCCCGGTAAATCGTACGGCGGCTACCAGCCGCAATACGGCGGCGGTTACCGCGATCCGTACCATAACGGATACGGAAACAACGGCGGGGGTTCCATCGAAACCTACGAAGCGTGGGCGCGCAGCAGGCGGACGGGCACCTATCTCCAGTTCGAGGGATTCGTGCTACAGCCTCTCGACGGACGGCCCCCGCTGCTGATGCGTCCCGGCGGATACTGATTCGCTACCGAATGCGGCGAGCATCCATCAACACGGCGCGCGGAGATCCTTCTGGACCCGCGCGCTGTTTTCTTTTGACACCCCGACCTTTTAGTGGTTGTATCTTTCTGGATCGATCCGTGGGGATCGACAAAGTGGAGAATCATCATGCCAACTCCGGCGCACGAATTCCTCGCTCAGCACAGCTGGGCGGCCAACAAGAACTGGGAGGGTATTTGCACGCGTTCGATCGTGATCTACACGATCGCCCTCGTCATCCTGCTTGTCGTTCCGGCGGCGGCCATCGACCACAACAGCACAACTGGCCTTATTTTCCGGCTGTGCGTGTACGCGTTCGCGCTTGGTTCGATCGGATACCTCTTTGCGCAGTCGTTGCCGATCTTTTTCCGGCCCCCGGGCAGGGAAACGGCGGCAATCGCCGACCAACGGCGCTCCTACATGCCGAAGATCTCGCTCTACCTCGTGGTGGCGCTGAAGATCGCCACCTACGTTCTGCTCTTCGGCATCGCGCGCTCGTGGTGGCCGTGGCAGTGGGATTCCCGCGCGTATAACCCGCTTGCGTGGTTCACGTGGGAGCAGGTTCTCGTGATCTTCATCGGCTGGTGGACCGTGCAGTTCGACGTTGTGATCCTCCAGTGGGTCGCTTTCCGCTTCGCACGGCTGACCGACGAGATCTCTTCCGACAGAGTCAGTTGAAAACGCTGACGAGGCTCAAAATAGCCGGCGGCAACCCTCGTTGCCGCCGGTCTTCTTTTCATTGACGCGTAAGCGATTTTGACGTACTGCTGTACCCGGCTCCTGGGGCAGTCTCCAGGCTCTGAAATCAAACCCTCCTCTCATCGTGGAAAGGACAACGCCATGCGTTACATCTTTGGACTCGCGCTGCTTTCGCTCGCAATTTTCACGAGCTACGTGATCGGCTACATCACGCCCATCTACTTCATCGAGAAGAAGACGATCATCGATCTTCCGATTCTCGGTATGGTCGCACTCGATATTCTCGGTTGGGTGGCACTCGGCGCGGCCGTCTACTTCAACCGCCTCTCCGCGCGGCTCGCACCCGCCAACTGGTGGTTCTGGCTCGCGGATCTCGGCGGATCGCTGTACGCGGCGTACCGCGTGCTGCCGACATGGAATAAATACATTGGGGAAAACCCGATTCCATGGAGCAATCTCTGGGCGCTGATGCACGATCAAATCCTGATCAGCCTGATTGCGGCGTGGGTCATCTGGGATCTCGGCTTCAACCAGTTGCACACCTTGAAGCGTATCGCCGCGAGAGCGGGGTGGGGTACGGCTCCGGCGAATTCGCCGGAGGCGCTCGATATGCCGACCGGCAGCACGCTCAAAATGTTTCTGGGTGCCGTTGTCGGTGTGCTGCTCGTGCTCGCGGTCTTTCTCGGCACTGGCGTGATTGAGTTCAAGCGCGCCGACGTCGATCTCGTGAAGGAGCGTGTCGCGACGCACCTCAAGAGCCTCAAGCTGCCGGGGGTGGACGTACAGATGCCTCCGGCCGAGCGGGCGGGGGAGAAGGGTCCGCCCGATCCTGTTCCGGCTCCCATCGAGAAGCCGGCCGTGTTGCCACCGGCACCGGTGGAGAAGCCTGCGGAGGTGAAGCCGGATCAACCGGCACCACCAATGGTCAAGACGGAAAAGCCTACGCAGCTTGCACCGGAGCCGCAAGTTCCTGTGCAGAAGCCACCTGTGCTCGAGCAACCGACTTCGCCTCCGGTAGTCAAGCCGTCGGAAGAAGCTCCTCCGCCCGTAGCACCGGCAGTCCAATCGCCGGTAATCCAGCCTCCTGCTCCGCCCGCTCCGGTGCAACAGCCTCAGCCGCCATCACGGGAAGGTTGCAGCATCGCCCCCAATAACATGGGCGTCTGCAACTGAGAGGATGAGGTTCCGAAGTGTTCTTTCGACCCGCGGCGGCACTCAGCACCGCCGCGGGATCCTTTTTCGTGGCTTACCTAAAGGCGAATAGGGGACTTGACAATCGCTCCAGAGGTGCTATAATGGCACTCGAAGCTGAAATCTCTCCACGTTTTCTGTATTGTTTGCCCGGCTCTGTAGCCTCCTGTCCGGGGCGCCAGAGCAGGGCCCGCAAGCCCGTGCTCTTTCACTAAACTCAGACTCGATTTGCGAGGGTTACCTGCGCGCGATTTTGGTGCGCATATAACCCTCGCAAACTTCAACAACTGCGAGGGGTATCAGGAGACTCCTATGACCAAGTTCTTCACTCTTGCCGCCTCGGCGGCTGTTCTCGCCCTCTCGACGTCTGCGTTTGCGCAGACCAAGGAGGTCCCGCTGAAAGCCTGTCCCAATCAGCAACTGCTGAATGTCGGGCAGGACGGCAACTTCCAGATCCCGAACTCGCAGGTCGCCTGGCGCGATCCGGTCGCGGCCAAGCAGAAGAGCCCGACCGAATGGATCATGCCGGACGAAAAGGTCATCGAGGCGCCGATCGGCTACAAGGTGGAAGTCGCGCTCGCTGCCGACTGCCCCTTGCGCTACACGTACGCTGCGCTGTCTCCGGCCAAGGTCTCGGGCGGCGATGCGGCGAACGTCAAAGGCTGGCCGAAGCGTAAGTAAAGCCTCGTCCGCAGCCCGAGCGCGAGCAAGGGCTATTGAGTCTGAGGATCGCGCGAGGAGTTGGTTTCGACCACTCCTCGCGCGCCTCTGTTTATCGCGAACGCTCGCGTGCACTTTTCTCGAAGTGCAGTCGAGCTCTCACGAACGAGGGCAGAAAGGAAGGAACGATGTTCATTGTCAGGATGTTTATCCTTCTTTTGGCTCTCCTCATCGGAGTCGCCGAAAGTAAGGCGGCGTGTGATCAAATCAAGATCACACACAAGACGCTCATCAGAGCGAACACGCCCGGCTGGTCGGTCGTGCGCGTCGTATTGCTCTACGACTGGAGTGCGTACCCGGACGCGAAGCGTCCGCTCACATACCCGCTCATCGTTGAGATGGACGAACCCACCCGCGCGAGAGCCGATCAGAATCTCTGGATCAAGCAGATCTACGTCTGTTCGGATCGTGCGGCAAAAAAAGGGACCGCCCAGTACACCGTCGAAGCGCTTCGCGCCGAGTACGTGAAAAACGGCACTCGGTACGTGTGGCTCGAAACGATGCTCACCGTGCCGGCCGATGTCGCGACGAAGCGATCCTCGATGCGGGCGCTCATCGCGGGCGTGGCGTACAAAGGGGAGTGGACGATCGAAAAAGGTGAGTGGATCGTCATCCTCAAAAAACCCTGATCCAGATCGAGCGTTTTCGGTTGCGAGGCCCGCCAACAGCGCGCCTCGCAGCCAATTCTTCGGACTTGACATACCCTTTTTTGGGTTATATAATAGCTGCATTACAAGTCGTAGTAGTTTGAAGCAATTAGCAAACGTCGTCATACATAATTATGAAAACCGCATCCAGTGTAAATGCAAACGTATTTCTTGGCGGGCTCATCGCTCTCGCACTCGTTTTTGCGGGCAGTTTTGGCGTCGCTGAGGCGGCCGATACCTACGGCGGCGACGAACTTGGAAGTTTCTTTGGTGATGGTGTCGGCAACCTCTACGGTGATGGCGCAAGCTACTACTACGGCGACGGCGGCGGCTCTGTCTATGATGACGGGAGTGGTTTCTACTTTGGAGACGGTGCTGGCAACCTCTACGGTGATGGCGCAAGCTACTATTACGGCGACGGAGGGGGCGCCTACTTCGATGACGGCTCCGGTTCAATCTACGGCGACGGCTCCGGCTATTACTATGGCGATGGCTCAGGCTCTCTCTTTGGCGACGGATCCGATCCGTACTTCGGCGATGGCTCCGGCTCGTACTTTGGCGATGGTCTCAGTTCGTACTTCGGGGACGGCTCCGGTTCGTACTTCGGTGATGGCCTCGGTAACTTCTACGGCGATGGCCTTGGCTCGTACTTCGGCGATGGTGCCGGCAGTCTCTTTGGCGACGGCTCCAATCCGTACTTCGGCGATGGTTCCGGCGCACTCTTTGGTGATGGAACAGGCGCGCTTTTCGGTGACTCTTCTCCGTACGATATTTACGGTCTCTACAGTGAGTACGGCATCTACGACACCTATGTTGATGAATTCGGTACGCGGTACTCGATGCAGAACTACTCGAACCCGCAGTACGCTTCCGCCGCAGCGCCGTTCCGCGTCTCGGCTCCGAGCTACTCGGCTCCGCGTTCGGTGAGCTATCCGCCGAGCTACACGACTCCGCCGGTCATCCGGCCGCAGCCGCCGAGCTATCCTCCGGTCTATCCACAGCCTCCGCGTCCGCAGCCACAGCCTCCGGTCTACTTCCCGACGCCGAGCACCAACATCGTCAACACGAACACCAACACGAACATCAACACCAACACGTGCACAGGCGGCAGCTGCAACACCAACGTCTCGACAGTAACGCCGGTCTATCAGACCCCGATCCAGTACCCGGTGCAGTACGTTTATCCGCAGTACCCGGTCTACCCGCAAACGCCGGTGTATCCGCAGCAGGGCCTCTACTGCATCATCACGACCTCGCAGTCGTACATCCAAAACGGTCAGGCGACGGTGCTCTCGTGGACCAGCTACGGCGCGTACTCGGCGTGGCTCTCCGACGGCATCGGCAACGTCTCACCGAACGGCTCTCTGACGGTGCGCCCCAACGTCTCGACCAACTACGTGCTCACGGTGCAGGGCCAAGGCGGCACGCGCACCTGCAACGTCGCGGTCAACGTCGCCGGTCCCTCGGTCTCGCTCTCGCAGATTCCGTACACCGGATTCGACGCAGGGCTTTTGGGCAACGCTGCCTTCTACGGCTCGCTCCTTGTCTTCGCGGCAGCCGGCGCCTACCTCGCGCTCTACTACATCCCGAACATGGGTCTCGGTTTTCCGAAGCTCGCGGTCGCCACTCCGAAGCGCTCCCCGGTGGCACAGTCCTCGGGCTCCGTCGCAGCTCCGGCACTCTTTGGAAAGAAAGTGGCTCCGGCAATCGCTCGTTCGGCTAGCCTCGCAAACCTCCCGGTTCGCGAAGAGGCACCCCGCTTCTTTGTCGAAGCACCGAAAGACGCGATGAGCTTCGTTCGCCCGGAAGACGGCGCCGCTCCGCGCATCGTGATCGCGCGCAGCTAATCCGCCAGCTGGCGGACCGCCGTCCCCAACGCTCCAAAGTAGAAACAAAAACCCCGCCTTTAGGCGGGGTTTTTGTTTAGGCTCGATTTCGTATTTCTTCTTCCAGTTTTGAAACAATATCCGCGATCGGAAGAACGCCCAGTTTGCCGGTACGGCCTTCGAGTGTGGCGGTCTTCGCGCTCATTTCTTCGTCGCCGACGACGATCGTGTACGGGATCTTTTTTACTTTAGATTCCCGGATGCGCTTGCCCAGCGGGTCGTCGGCGTTGATTTCCGCGCGAATCCCGGCCTGTTGCAGCCCTTCGAGGATTTGCGCTGCGTACGGGGCGTGTCTTTCTGAGACTGGGAGCACTGCTACCTGTACCGGGGAGAGCCACGTGGGGAGTTTGCCGTCGAGGTGCTCCAGCAGTATCGAAAGGAAGCGCTCGATCGATCCCATGATCGCCGCGTGGATCATCACGACCCGCTCTTTCTCGCCTTTTTCGTTCACACACGTGAGATCGAAGCGCTCCGGCATGTTGAGATCGAGTTGGATCGTCGCCACCTGCCACTCCCGCCCGAGACTGTCTTCCGCCATAAAGTCGACTTTCGGTCCGTAGAAGGCTGCCTCGCCCACTCCCATTGAGGATTCGACGCCTCTTTCCTTTGCAATGTCCGTAAGCGTCCGCTCCGCCGCTGTCCAGCGCTTCTTGTCTCCCAGATATTTGTCCGGTTCCTTTGGATCATGAAGGGAGAGGCGGATCTTGAGATTGAAACCAAATGTTCCATAGAACTCCTCAATGATGTCCCAAATCTTGAGAAACTCCTCTTTCGCTTGGGGTTCGCGGCAGAAAACGTGCGCATCGTCCTGGGTAAAGGCACGAACGCGCGAGAGGCCGTTCAGCTCTCCCGACTGTTCGTCGCGGTAGCACATGGTGCTGTTGGCGTAGCGCTGCGGAATCTCTCGGTAACTCCACGGCCTCCGGGCGTAGATCTGCGTGTGATGCGGGCAGTTCATCGGCTTCATCGCAAACTCGTGGCCCTCGCGGGTCGTGATGCGGAAGAGATCGTCCTTAAATTTGTCCCAGTGGCCACTCGTTTCGTAGAGCTCCTTCTTGGTGATGTGCGGGATCTCGACTTTTTCGTACCCGCGGGCCTTGCGCATCTCCCACACGTAGTCGTCGAGCAGATTTCTCAAGAGCGTGCCACGCGGAGTCCAGAGCGGGAGACCACTTCCCACGAGATCCGAAAAGACGAAGAGGTCGAGTTCCTGCCCGAGGCGTCGGTGGTCGGGGAGCGCGTCCTTGTCTGACATAGAAACGATACTAGCAAATATCTTAAAAAACGAAACGGCGGCACGAGATTTCTCGCGCCGCCGCCATAAGTGGTGCTACCCCTTCGGGTACAGCAACTTCTTTTTGAAGTTGTCGACGCCGGTGATGAGGCACCGCAAGAACATCGCCGCCTCGCGAAGCTTGTCCTTGTCCGGCACGCTTCCTTCCATGAACTCGTCGATCGTGCCGATGTGCGCGTCGAAGAGCGTGCGTCTCAGCTCATCGCTCCACGGAGCGCTGCCCGTATAGAGCGGCTTGATCGCGCCGCTGATTTCGTCGAACAGGTTGATGCCGGATTCGTTGCGTGTCGGCTTGAAGCCGTTGCGCAGCGTGCTCATTTTTGTGAGGCACGAAGAAAACATCTCGGAATCGAAGACGATGTTGGCCCCGGCCCGCTCGGACAGGAGCACTTCCTCAAGTTCGCTGGCAGTTTCGTCGAATACCTGGATCTCGGTGCGTTTCCGCATCGTGTAGCCCCCTTGTTGAAGAACGGTGAAGTTTCAGTCCTGTTTTTAACCCAAAAGAGGTCGTTCGTCAAGCTTTGCGCACCATTGCGCGCTCCACCCCGTTGGAAAGCTTCGCTTCCAACGGGGCAGGCCACAGGCGTTTAGAGAGCCTTCGCTCGCTCAACAACAAAACTGGCTTCTCCATTGCGCTCGGAAAATTTGCCCTTCACCAGAATGCATGTGCCGGCCAAAAAGAGCTGCTCGTTCTCTTTCACGACGCGCGGAAAGGCCACAATCTCCACGCCGTCGGAATAGTCAGCGAGCCGCGCGAAGAGCATGCGCTCGCCTTTTTTGGTGAGGATCGGCTGCACGGTCTCGAGGAGACCCGCGATCACCGTTTCCACGCCGCGGGGGAACTTTTCCTTGCCGGTTTTGATGTCCATCTTCTGGCGCGTGAGCTTATCTTTGTGCTTGTCGAGCGGGTGGCCCGACACGTAGAGCCCGAGGAGCTCCTTCTCCCATTCGAGCAGCACGTCGAGCGGTACCGGCTGCGCTTTTTCGAGCGAGAGCGAGATCTTCGCAGGAGCGAGCGCGCCGAAAAGCGAGCCCTGGTCTTGCGGCGCTTTGAGGTGCTCACGGTGGAAGGTGAGCAGTGTCTCGATGTTGGCCATCAGCTCGCCGCGCGTGATCCCCATGTCGTCGAAGGCGCCGCACTGGATCAGCGACTCGAGTGATTTGCGGTTGAGATTCTTGTCGGTAACACGCGAAAGAAAGTCGGCAATGTCTTTGAAGGGCCCGTCTTTTTGGCGTGCCGCGATGATCGAATCAGCGACGCCGGTGCCGAAGTTTTTGATCGAGTAGAGTCCGAAGCGGATATTCTTGTCGTCGATCACCGTGAAAGTGCCCGCGCTCTCCTTGACCGACGGCGGCCACACGGTGATCTCCAGGCGCTTGCACTCCGCCACAGCTTCCGAAATCTTCTCCACGTCGCCCGCGTCGGCCGTGAGGAGCGCGGCCATGTAATCGACCGCGAAGTTGGCCTTCATGTACGCGGTCTTGTAGGCAAGGTTGCCGTAGCTTGCGGCGTGCGCCTTGTTGAAGCCGTAGGCGGCGAATGTCTCGATCTGCTCCCAGATTTTCTGCACAGTCTCCTTTTTCATGCCGCCCGCAACGCAGCCTTTGGTAAATTTCTCCTTCTGTGCGGCCATCTCCTTCGGGATCTTCTTGCCCATGGCCTTGCGGAAACCGTCCGCCTCAAGCCACGAGTAGCCGGCAAGCTTAATCGCGATCTCCAAGACGTCGTCCTGGTAGGTGATGACGCCGTACGATTTTTTGAGAATCGGCTCCATGCGCGGATCGAGGTACTTCACAAGCTTCGGATTTTTCTTGCGCTCGATGTACGCGGGGATAAAAGCCATGGGGCCCGGGCGGTAGAGCGCCACCATGGCGTTGATGTCGTGGATCGAGGAAGGCTCGAGGTCGACAAGGTAGCTCGTCATGCCGCCTCCCGCGAGCTGGAAGACGCCGAGCGTCTCGCCGCGCGAGAGCAGCTCGAAGGTTTTTTTGTCGTCGAGCGGGAGCCGATCGAGATCGACCTCCACACCGATGCGCTCTTTCACGCGCGACACCGCATCGGCCAAGACCGAGAGGTTGGTGAGACCGAGGAAGTCGAACTTGAGGAGTCCCGCTTCCTCAACCGCATACATGTCGTACTGCGTGATGATCTTGCCGCCCTTCGGATCGAGCTGCACCGGTGAGAAATCCGTTACCGCAGTGGGAGCGATCACCACGCCTGCTGCATGCACGCCCACGTGCCGCGCGTTGCCCTCGATTTTTTGCGCGAGATCCAACACCTCGCGCACTGTCGGATCAGACTTCTGCGCTTTGGCGAGCTCGGGTACGTCCCGGAGCGAGGATTCGATCGAGACGGGAAAGCCCTGCTTCCCAAAAGGGATCATTTTCGCGATCACATCTCCCGTGCCGTATGAAAGTCCGAGCGCGCGCGCCACGTCGCGCACTGCGGCGCGCGCCATCATGGTGCCGAAGGTGCCGATCTGCGCGACTTTCTCTTCGCCATACTTTTTTCGCACGTAGGCGATCAGCTCGTCGCGGCGGTTGTCGGCGAGGTCCATGTCGATGTCGGGAGGAGAGGGGCGCTCCGGATTGAGGAAGCGCTCGAAGGGGAGCTGGTACTCCAGCGGATTCACGGTGGTAATCCCGCAGAGGTAGGAGACCAGAGAGCCGGCGGCGGACCCACGGGTGTTGGTGAGGATTCCTTCTTCGCGCGCGTGCCGCAAGAGGTCGGCGACCACGAGAAAGTAGGGTGAGTAGCCTTTTTTGGCGATGATCGAGAGTTCGTACTCTACCCGCTCCTTATTTTCTGCACTCTCCGGCACGCCGCGCGTCTTGAATCCTTGGTGCGCGAGCGAGCGCAGCTCCCCATCGTGGCTCGAGCCCTTTTCCACGGGGTAATCGGGGAAGACCCAGGAGCCGAGCGTCAGTTCCAGATCGCACATGTCGGCGATGCGGGCGTTGTTGTGCAGGGCCTCCGGAAGATCTGCGAAACGCTTTTTCATCTCTGCTTGTTTCTTAAAGGAAAAGTCGCGCCGCACCGTGTCGACGTCGCGCTGGAGAGTACTTCCGGTGCGGATTTTGTTGACAAGATCGCTCGCGAGGCCGTCGTCTTCGCGAAGGTAGTACACATCGTGCGCGGCCACGAGCTTTACGCCCTGCGCACGCCCAAGCTCCACGATCTTTTGCATCTCATCTTCGTGCGTGTCGATCTCCGGGTGCGTGGTGATCTCGAGGTAGAGGTCGTCGCCGTACACTTTTTTCATCCATTCAATTTCCTGCGACGCCCGATCGGGTGCGCCATGGCGAAGTGCGTGCGCATGGTTGCCGCCGTACGACGGCAGGATTGCGATGAGACCCCCGCGATGCTCCGAAATAAGCTCGCGGTCAATGCGGGGGCGGTCGAAGAAACCTTCGAGATGCGAGCGCGAAACGAGCTGTATCAGATTGCGGTAGCCCTCCAGATTTTTGGCCAAGAGCAGCAGGCGCGAGAGGGCGTCGTCGACGCGGTGCTCTTTGTCGTGCCGCGTGCGCGGGGCCACAAAGAAATTGACGCCGATGATCGGCTTGATCCCTTTTGCCTTGGCCTCCTTGTAAAACTCGATCGCGCCGTAGAGGTTGCCGTTGTCGGTGAGAGCGAGCGCGCTCTGTCCGTCGGCTACTGCGGCGTCGACGAGCTCAGGTATTTTGGGGAGTGCTTCGAGCAGGGAATAGTGACTATGTGTGTGGAGATGCGCAAACTCAGCTTTCATACCGTAAGAGAGTGGGTACCTGCCCCGTAGCCAACGCGAAGCGTTGTGGTACTGGGGTGCACATGGGTGAAGCCGCGCACGCTCATAAAGCGAGTATAGCACTGGGGATTTTGGCGTTGACCGCCGCCACGGTGGGGGCTAGTATCACCGTGGCACAAAAGAGTACGCGTAGCCGGGCGGTGTCGGACCCACTCCGACCAACAAACCTGCAAGAAGGAATTTGGAAATGCGTAAACACACGTCCCAGGGAGGCCGCGCAGCCTCCGACGAGAATGCTCGCGCAGGGCAGGCGGTCGAGGAGGAGCGCTACGGCGTTCACCCCGGCGATGTTGTTGCGCAGCCGCAACAACAACAACAGCAGCAGCAGGTTCAGGCCGACGCCGCAGGTCCCTCGGACACCAGCGGCATGTTCCATGGTGAACACGCCGGTCGCGGTGTTCGCGATCCGGACACCGGCAACGGCTAACGCATCGAGCGTTGTCAACAGAAGGGGGCGGACCACCGGTTCCGCCCCTTTTGATTGCTATACTTATTGAGTAATGCGGTACGTGATCGGCATCGATGAGGCCGGCCGCGGCCCTCTTGCGGGCCCCGTGGCTGTCGGCGCGGTGCTTCTTCCCGAAGATTTCGACTGGTTGCTCCTCGAAGGCGTACGCGATTCGAAGCAGCTACGGCCGCAAGTGCGCGATTCGATATTCGAGCAGATGCAGGTACTCGAGAGCAGAGGCAAAATCCGCTATGCGGTGCGCTTTTCCTCGTGCGACTACATCGATGAGTTCGGCATCGTATCGGCGATTCGTCGCGCACTCTATTCGGCGATTTACGCGCTGGAGCCGCAGGTGGCACAAAGTACGGTACTGCTCGACGGCGGGCTCCGGGCTCCGCGCGAATTTTTTGATCAGCACACGATCATACGCGGCGACGAGACCGAGCCCGTGATCTCCCTCGCCTCGATCGCGGCCAAAGTCTTGCGCGATCGGCGCATGGAGGAGCTTTCGGAGCACTATCCGGACTACGGCTTCGACGTGCACAAAGGCTACGCGACACTCGCGCACCGCCGAGCGATCGCGCGCCATGGTCTCAGCGACCTGCACCGTGTCTCATTCTGCTCGCGCCTGCGGATCGGCCCAAAAATGCAGCAGCCCGTGCACGCTTGACCCCACACACGGGGCAGCGTTGATACCACGCAGAGCAGTCTTCTCTTTTTTGAAAAAACGGAGGAACCGTGTGAGGGGTTGAATATTCCGAGCTTTTTTTGTATAGTGCTGCGACTATGGTCGTACGAATGCGTCGCAATCGATCCGAGACCGCCAAGCGGCGCTCTCATCACGCCCTGAAAGCGCAGAAGCTCGCCACCTGCGAGTGCGGCGCGCTCCGCATTCCGCACCGTGCATGCCCCGAATGCGGCAAGTACAACGGCCGTGTCGTGATCGATGTGGTTGCTCGTACGAAGCGTGAGCAACGTCGCGCAAAGCGCCGTCAAGCCGAACAGCCGCAAGCGGGCGCCGGCGCACAAACGGAAACGAAGAAAGAAGAAGCGACGACCTCCGCATAATCACACTATTCACACGTTCGCGCCGTTCTTTACGGTTTTTTCATGTATTTCCTGTAAGCTGAAGAGGTGAGAGTAGTTTTCCGTTCTTTTGTATGGCAAATCGACACTTAGCCCGCTCCGTCGTTCTTCAGGTTCTCTTCGAGCGTGATGCTGGAGGAGGGAAGATGACGAACGAAGAAGCGGTACAAAGACTCGCTGACTACGCGAAAGAGTTCGGCGCGCGCGAGTCGGACATGCCGTTCATGAAAAACGTCCTCCAAACGGCAATCGCGAAACAGCGCGAAGTCGACGATGTGATCGTGCGTGCGGCACCCGAGTGGCCGCTCGAAAAGATCGCGGCGATCGACCGCAACGTGCTGCGGCTCGGCCTCTCTGAACTCCTCTATGCCGACCGCACGCAAGTGCCCGCCAAAGTGGCGATCAACGAGGCCATCGAGCTTGCGAAAACTTTTGGCAGCTCCTCTTCAGGGCGATTCGTCAACGGTGTTTTGGGGGCCGTCTACATCGAGCTGGGGGAACCCGGCAAAAACGAGGGCAGCACAAGGAAAAAGGAAGCGACGAAGTCGGGCAAGATCCTGACGGAGCATCTCGCGGGTGCCGTGGTCTACGCCAAAAACGGCGACGAGACATACCTCGCATTCGTGCACGACATCTTCGGCCACTGGACGATCTCGAAGGGCAAGGTGGGCGACAAGCCTGAAATCAGCGACGAGACGATCGAGGAGGCGGCGGTGCGCGAGATCAAGGAAGAAATGGGACTCGATATCATGATCAGGGAGAAGCTCGGTGAAAACACGTACGTGGCCAACGACTCCAAGGTGGAGGGCGGCAAAAAGAAAAAGCACGTTACCTACTTCCTCGCGGAGTCGCCCTTTTCCGAGCTGAAGCTGAAGCAAACCGGCGGGCTCGACGACGCACAGTGGTTTCCGCTTGCGGCGGTGGGGGATCTCAATTTCTATGACGACACGCTGAAGATCATTATTCCCGCCATCAATCTCCTCGCGCAGCGAGACAGGAAATAGAAGCATCGACCCATGTCCGACTTCGCTGGTTTTGAAAAAAAGATCGGGTACACCTTCCGGGAAAAGGGCCTCCTGGAGCAGGCGTTTACGCATCGCTCGTACCTCAACGAAAACCGCGCTCTCGGGCGCGAACACAACGAACGGCTGGAGTTTTTGGGCGACGCGGTCCTGGAGCTCGTGGTTACCGAATTTTTGTACGCCAAATTTCCCGACCGGCCGGAAGGGGATCTCACCGCCTACCGGGCAGCGCTCGTCAATACGATCTCGCTCGCAGCTTCGGCAACCGTGCTCCAGATGAACGATCACCTCTTTCTCTCGCGCGGCGAGTCGAGAGACACCGGTCGTGCGCGGCAAATCATCCTCGCCAACGCCTTTGAAGCGCTGATCGGCGCAGTCTACCTCGACGCCGGCTACGAGGCCGCAAAAAAATTCATCGCGGATCAGCTTTTCCACAAGACCGAGGAGGTGGTCTCGAAGCGCTTGTGGCAAGACGCGAAGAGCCGCTTCCAGGAGATCGCGCAGGAGCAGCTTGGCGTCACGCCGAAATACGAGCTTGTGGATCAGAGCGGCCCGGATCACGACAAACGCTTCGTGGTGGCGGCGCATATCGGCAAGGAGAAAATCGCCTCCGGCGAAGGCCGCTCGAAGCAAGAGGCCGAACAAGACGCCGCACAAAAAGCCCTGACCGCAAAGGGTTGGTAGTACCGAGGTTAAACCTCGGTATTCGTTTGCGTGAAGTACTCCTTCGCGTCGTCAAGCATTTCGCGTGCAGACGGAAGTGAGTCATACAGTTCGAAAATCGCGTCTCCAATGATTTTCCTTTCGGGACGTGGTTTGCCGATGAAATCCATCAAACTCGAGTAGGGGTATTGCGAAACTCGCTGCTGCACGGCAGCGGTGCTGCCTCTCCCGCTTTTCCACTTGGGATCAAACAGCTCGACGCTGTTGAGGTGAACGTAGGGGATGAGTAGCTTTAAGTAATCGTCATCGTCGATGTGCTTTGATTTGAACGTCCCTGCAAATAAAGCCCCCGTACGTTCGTTTTTCTTGTTGAAGAACATGGTGTATCCGGTCAGTACTTTTTGCATGAACAGAGCGATGCCGCCCGCGCGTGTTTCCTTGAGCACAAAGTGGAAGTGATTCGGCATCAGGGAATATGCTCCGATCTCCACAATCTGGTCGCGCTTCGTCTTGTCCTCCGCAAGGAATCTCTGTAGTTGCTTTTCGCGAAGATGGAAGGTGTGTGAGGGCAGATGACCATTCGCCGTATACATGAGCAGCAAGAAACGATCGTAGTCTCCTGGTCCAAGAAAAACTTTTCTTTTATCGACGCCTCTGTTGTAGCAGTGGTACCACTCACCGATCTCGATGGGTTGGCGATTCATCTCGTCATACTACCATTCCGCACCGAGGTTAAACCTCGGTGCGGAGGGGCGACAACCAGGTGAATACCGAGGTTAAACCTGTATACCGAGGTTAAACCTCGGTATTCAGGAATGAGCGTTCGTACTTGCTGCGGAAGGTTCGTGGCGCTATAAAGCATGCACGCACTTGCCTTCGCAAGTGCATGTACAGAAGGATTTGACAGATGAAGAGAACGAAACGAACCGGATTTATTTCCGGAAGGATGATTGACGGTGGTTGGACCGTGGTGCTCACGGCTGGAGTCGTCGCTGCCGTTGTCGCCGGGTTCGGAATTGCCGAGCAACGCTGGGACCCTGTCTTGGTCGGTGCGGTGCTCCTTGGCGTCAGCGTCTTGTTCGCAATGCGATCTCTCGTCAACCTGCTCAGTGGCTGGTACGCCGATGCCACCATGATGGCGTGGATTTCCGCCTTTCTGGCATTCCTCGCGGCCGTATCTTTCGCGCCGTGGGGGCAGGCGACCGCCACTCCGCCGGAAAACGTGTCGCTGTTGTTCGGGTTCGCGATGGCCTTGTTCGCGTGGTTCAACGGGTCCACCGACTTTCCCCGCGAGATTACGCTCCGACGCAGACGTCGGCGTGCCGCGTAAATGCGGGCCACAATGTAGCCTCGGACAATTCGGTCCGAGGCTCGATTTTTTTATCGACCGCGCTTGCAGGTAGAGGGCGAGAATGTCAGACTGGCGCCTGCGTGTGTTCCATCGTCATCCGCGTTCAACACTCGAGAGGTCGGGAGGACAAGTTGAGAAAGCCGGTTACCAAAAGAATCCGGTGGGAAGAAGTTCCCATCGGGCAGTCCGCGCTTGTGAACGGCACGGACTGGTGCACGAAGACAGACGTCGGCCGTGGTGCGGTCGCGTATCCGAATTCGCCGAACTCGCACCGGGGAAGGCCGGATCACGGCCGGACGGCCTTCCCACTCGCTTCGTGCTGCGAGGTAGAAGTGCCCGAATGAGTTTCTGAGGCGCGGACCGAAGACGGTCCGTGCCTCATTCTTTTGATACAATTATCTTCAATGTTTCTTAGTCTTAAATCGATCGAGCTCGCGGGCTTTAAGTCGTTCGGCAAGAAAACGGAGCTCGTTTTCGGCTCCCCGATCGCTTCGATCGTCGGCCCCAACGGCTCCGGCAAGTCCAACGTGGCCGAGGCGTTCCGCTTTGTGCTCGGCGAGCAGTCGATGAAATCGATGCGCTCCAAAAAGGGTGAGGATCTTATCTGGGGCGGCTCTCCAGGGCTTTCACGCATGAATCGGGCGAGCGTGAAGGTAACCTTCGACAACAGCAAACGCCTTCTCGACATCGACTTTCCGGAAGTCGTGGTCGAACGCGTCGTGCACCGCGACGGCGTCAACGAGTACCTCATGAACGGCACGGTGGTGCGGCTCAAGGACGTGATCCGCCTCCTTGCGGGCGCCAACATCGGTGGCTCCGGCTACCAGATCATCTCGCAGGGAGAGGCCGATCGAATCCTCAACGCCTCGCCGCGCGAGCGCCGCGAGATGGTGGAAGACGCGCTCGGCCTCAAGCTCTACCAGCACAAAAAAGCGGAGAGTGAGCGCAAGCTCGAGGAAACAGGCGTGAATATCGACAAGACCAAATCGCTTCGTCGCGAGCTCGCGCCGCACCTCACCTTCTTGCGGGGACAAGTGGAGAAGATCGAGAAAGCGCGCGAGATGAAAGATGAGCTTTCGCACAAACTGAACGACTATCTCTCGCGCGAGAGCGCCTGGATCACGCAGGAAGACACGCGCCTCCTTGAGGAAGTGAAGGCGCACGAAAGCGAGCTGAAGCAGCTCGGCGCGCGCGTTACCGACGCGCGCCACAAAGGCGGCGGCTCCGCCGAGTCGGCGCTTCGCGGTTTGCAGCAGAAGCTCTCTGAGCGAGAGGGCAAGCTCTCCGAGGCGCGCCGCGAGAGCGAAAAGTTGGTGCGCGAGCTCGGCCGCGCCGAAGGGGCCCTCGAGGCCAACAATGTAACGGTCGAGGCCATCGTGCCGGTGCCGCACGTACGCGCCTTCGCGCGCGAAGTGGACGCGAGCGTGGCCGAAATCGAGCGCGACGACGATCTCTCGAGCGTGCGCCGCCGCCTCCAAGGGATCCGCGGAAAGATCTCGTCCTTCATCGAGGGTCTCTCGGGCGCCGCACCCGTCACCAACGAAGAGGCGCGGCAGCAGGTGCAATCGCTCTCTCAGTCGCTCGAGCGCGTACAGCAAGAAGAATCGGCGCTCGCCGACGATCTCGAAAATCTCCGCAAGAAAATTGCGTCGACCCGAGAAGAAGGATTCAGCGCCGAGCGGGAGCTGGTGGAGCTCGAGTCGGCGGTGCGGGAAGCGCAGGGCAAGCTCTCGAGCGTCCAGGCAGCGCGCGCAAGCGTGACAGCCGCGCGGCAGCGCTTTGAAGAAGAGGTACGCGAAGGCGTGGCGCTCGTGGGGGGCGGCGTCCGCGGGTGGGAGCAGGCGGGCATTCCCGAGGGCGCGCTTTCCGAGGAGAGAGCGGTGCAAGAGAAACGACGCCGCGAAATCGAGCGGCTCAAAATCAAGATCGAGGAATCGGGCTTGGGAAACGGCGAGCAGATCGTTACGGAATTCCGGCAAACCAAGGAGCGCGACGAATTTCTGGCAAAAGAGCTCGACGATCTCGAAAAGAGCGCAGCCTCGCTGAAGGACATCATCGCGGAGCTCGAGAAAACGATCGACGCGCGCTTCCACGACGGCCTAAAGCACATCAACGACGCGCTGAAGAGTTTCTTTACCAAGCTTTTTGGGGGCGGGGAAGCCAAACTCACGGTAGAGCAGCCGAAGCGCCGCGCCGCGAAGACGGATTTTGATACCGACGAGGATGACGAGGAGGATTTCGAGGACGAAGAAGAGCTGTACGCAGGGCTCTCGATCTCGGTCTCGCTGCCCCGGAAGAAAATCCGTGGCCTCGAGGTGCTTTCAGGCGGCGAGCGCGCGCTCACCTCGATCGCGCTCATCTTTTCCATGACGCAGGTGAATCCCCCACCGTTTTTGATTCTCGACGAGACGGACGCCGCGCTCGACGAGGCCAACAGCAAGCGCTACGCCGACATGATCCAGGAGCTCGGTCAAAAGTCGCAGCTCATCGTGATCACGCACAACAGAGCGACGATGGCCGCTGCGGGAGAGCTCTACGGTGTGACCATGGGCGGCGACGGCGTTTCGAAACTCTTGTCGGTGAAGCTCGAGGAGGCTGAGCGAGTGGCGAAATAGCCGATTTGGTATACTCCAGGGTATGGCAATCCAGGACTCGATGGTAACGACCGCGTTTGAGCTGCCGGGCTACCATATCGCGAAAAACATCGGCATGGCGCGCGGGATCGTCGTGCGATCACGCTCCATCATCGGCACCATCGGCGCCGGCCTCCAGACCATCTTTGGCGGCGACATCACGCTCTTCACTGCCTTGAGCGAGCGCACGCGCGCCGACGCGTATCAGCGCATGAAAAAACAGGCGGAAGAGATGGGCGCGAATGCGGTGATCGGGGTGCGGTACGATGCGACCGGCATCGGCGGCGGCGTGACCGAGATCCTCGCGTACGGCACGGCCGTGGTTGTAGAGCGGCAGTAGTTCTGGTAGAGTGCCGCAACATATGTTGAAGATCCGCTTACAGCGCACCGGGAGGACCAACCAGCCCTCGTTTCGCATTGTGGTTGCGGAGCACACCGAAAGTCCCAAAACCGGGAGCATCGTCGAAAAAGTCGGCACCTACAACCCAAAGACCAAGGAGCGCAGCCTTGCGGAGGATCGCGTGAAATACTGGATGTCGGTGGGCGCGAAGCCCTCGGCCACCGTGCACAACATGCTCGTTGCGCTCGGTGTGCTGAACGCAAAGAAGATCAACATCCTCCCGGCCTACAAGGCGCCCGCAGAGGCGGCAGCGGAAGCGAAGGAAGAGGCTGCTGAAAAGGCGGCGGAGCAGGAAGCGAAGGCTGAAGCGAAAGCAGCGCACGACGCCGAGGTGAAAGCCGAAGCGGAAACGAAGGCAGAAGAGGCCACCGCACCGGCCGAAGCGGAGAGTTCCGACAAGCCGGAGGAAGCGGCCGCGCCCGAGAAAACAGAGTAGTTTGGTATACTGATTCCGATTACCAGATAGCACGACGGATATGGAACGCGATCAGCAATTTCTCGAATACGTGGTGAAGGCATTGGTGGACACTCCCGACGACGTCAAGATCAATCGGTCCGTCGATGAGATGGGCGTACTCCTCACGTTGAGCGTCAACAAAGATGACATGGGCAAGGTGATCGGCCGAAGCGGCCAGACCGCCAAGGCAATCCGCACGATCCTCCGGGTCGTTGGCATGAAAAACGATGCGCGCGTCAATTTGAAGATCGAAGAGCCGGAAGGCAGCGAACGCGATATGGCCGCAGAGCCCTCGCGAGAGCGATCGGTAGACGACGTCATCAACGACCTCAAGAGCGAGTAACGAAATGGAACGGCTTCCGAAGAAGCTCGATGACGAAACGCGCGAGCCCGCGATCGTCTTTAGCCTCAACGAGATGGAAGAGTTTACGCTGAAGGACCGGGGAGCGGCGACACTGCGATTCCGGAAGCAATCCGATTTGAGGGAGGGAGATCTGATCCGCGTTGATGGCGAGGAAGGCGGTTTGTATACCGTACGGGTAGATTCGATCAAGCCGTCGGAGGTGGAAGCGGCGGGGAATCACGCGACCCCCGATGTGGACGTGGTCGTCTCGCTCGAAAAGCGCGCTACTCCATGATCCACTTTCATATCGTTACGCTCTTTCCCGAATCGATCGAGAGCTACCTTCAGAGCTCGATCCTCGGCCGCGCACGCGAGAAGAAGCTCATCAAGATTTCGTACTACGACCCCAAAAAATACGCCGTTGGGAAGCACAAGCGCGTCGACCAACGCCCGT
Organism: Candidatus Kaiserbacteria bacterium; assembly: GCA_016432285.1. Taxonomy (GTDB): domain Bacteria; phylum Patescibacteriota; class Minisyncoccia; order Phycocordibacterales; family UBA2100; genus UBA10103. The sequence goes on along the minus strand of CP066682.1, from coordinate 727,967 downwards.
ACGGCGGCGGCCCCGGCATGATCTTGGAGCCGACGGCTGTCCTGAAGGCCGCCGAGCGAGCGGTTCGCAAAAAGAAGGGAATGACCAAGATCTTTTTCGCGACCGATGGGGAAGTGTTCTCCGAGGAAATGGCAAAGAAGCTCTCGAGGAAAAAAGAGCTACTTCTCGTCTGCGGCCGCTACGAGGGCGTGGATGCGCGCGTGCAGAAAATACTGAAAGCCAAAAAGGTGTCCGTGGGCCCCTACGTGCTCACCGGCGGTGAGCTGCCTGCGGCGACGCTCGTGGATGCGGTCGCGCGCTTCGTGCCGGGAGTCCTCGGCAAAATCGAATCGCTCGAGCGCAGCCGCGTATCGAGCCCCGAAGTGTACACGCGGCCCGACACGCTCCTCTGGAAAGGCAAGAAATACAAAGTGCCCGAGGTGCTGAAATCCGGCCATCACGCCAAGATCGACGCCTGGAAGCAGGAAAAGCGCTCTTGACAGAGCTGAAGCGCCGCGGTACGAAGTAAATGCTGACCCCCACCTCTTAACGAAAGGAGGACCAAAGATGGCCACCAGCGTCAAACCTCCTCCACTTATGGTGGAGAAGAGCGAGGCGACCAAATGCGCCGAGAAGCTCGTGCCCGTAACGGTGCACACTGATCCGGAGCAGTATTTTGAGTCGCTCGCGGTTGATGAATTGCCGGACCCCATCGAAATCGGGTCGTTCAAGAACTATCCCGATCGTGGGCCGGATCCCAAAGGGCGCCGCTAGGCGCCTCGGGCGGAGAATCCCTCCGCCCGTTTCCTTTTTTGCCCTCGCGCTTGACGGGGAAAAGGGCCTTCTGTATACTCGCCGGACATTTGCTCTAAGCTTGATTGAGTTGCGGACGCGCTTTGGCAAGTTTTCATAAGACAATTTAATAAGGTAACCACGTACGGCGGAAAGGGGCCGCACGTACGAATTGTTGTCACATGGCAAAAACAAAGCAGCGACCGCAGAAGTTTTTCGGCAGGCACCAAGAGCCGCTGGTGAAGATGCCGAGTCTCGTCGAGTCGCAGATCGCGTCGTTCAGGGAGTTCGTTGAGGGCGGGGCAGAGCGGGTCTTCAAGGAATTCTCTCCGATCTCGGATCACTCAAACAAAAAGTTTGAGATGAAGCTCGTGAAGTTTACCTTCGGCGAGCTTCGCTGGGACGAGCACTACGCCAAGAAGGGGATGCGCACGTACGAGGCGCCGCTCTCGATGGTCGTCAAACTGAAGAACAAAACCACCGGCTCCGAAAAAGAGCAGGAGATTTTTCTCGCGGATTTTCCGTGGATGACCGGACACGGCACCTTCATCATCAACGGCGTTGAGCGCATCGTGGTACCGCAGCTCGCGCGCTCGTACGGAGTCTTTTTCGAATCCGTCCCCTACAAGGGAAAGAGCTACTTCGCAGCGAAGATCATCCCCTCGCGCGGCGTGTGGATCGAAATCGAGTCTGATCCGGACGGCGGCATCTACGTCAAGATCGACCGCAAACGCCGCTTCCCTGTCACAGCACTCCTCCGAATCCTCGGCCTCACGACCGAAAAGGAGATCAAGGGCAAGTTTGAAAAATCGCAGGCCGCAAGCGAGGCGATTGCCGCCACCATGGCGCACGACACCGCGCACACGCAAGAGGAGGCCTTCGTAGAGATCTACCGACGCCTCCGCGACGGCGACATCGCCACCGCCGAGAGCGCGAAGGATCATGTGCAAGCCATCCTCTCCGCCGACCGCTACGACTTCTCCCGCGTCGGCCGTTTCCATTTCAACCGTCGCTTCGGGCTTCCCACGAAAGAGGCAGATCTCTCGCGCTCGACGCTCACGCTCGAAGACGTGGTCCGCATCGTGACCCACATCGCGGAGGGCAACGCGGATCCGGAGGCGCAGTCCGACGACATCGACCACCTCGGCTTCCGCCGCGTGCGCTTTGTCGGCGAGCTTTTGGAGCAGCGCATGCGCGTGGGGCTCTCGCGCATGAAGCGCAACATCCAGGACCGCATGGCCATGGTCGACGTGGAAACGTCGCTCCCCGTGCAGTTCATCAACCCGCGCCCCTTCCAGGCGGCGATCCGCGAATTCTTCACCACCGACCAGCTTTCACAGCTCATGCAGCAGTACAACGTGCTCGATGAGATCGAGCACCTCCGCACGCTCTCCACGCTCGGCCGCGGGGGCCTTACCTCGGAGCGCGCCGGCCTCGAAGTGCGCGATGTGCACTCTTCGCACTACGGCCGCGTCTGCCCGATCCACACGCCGGAAGGCAAGAACATCGGATTGGTGCTCCACATGTCGCTCTACGCGCGCCCCAACGAATTCGGCATCATCGAAACACCGTACGCGAAAGTCGAGAAGGGCGTGATCAGCAAAGAGATCGCCTACCTCAACGCGCTCGAAGAGGAGCAGTACGCGATCGCGCACGCGGCCACCGCACGCGACGAAGGCGGCAAAATCACCGAGAAACTGGTCGAGGTTCGCAAGAACGGCCGACCAACGCTCGTGAAGCGCGAGGACGTGGATTTCGTGGAAGTGGCCACCAACCAGCCGTTCTCGGTCGCCACCTCACTCATTCCGTTCGTCGAAAACGACGACGCCAACCGCGCGCTCATGGGATCCAACATGCAAAAGCAGGCCGTTCCCCTCGTGGTGCCTGAGGCGCCGCTCGTGGCAACCGGCGTGGAGGCTGCCGCGGCGCGAGATTCCGGCCGCCTCATCGTGGCCGAAGAAGCGGGCGAGGTGACCTACGCCGACGCGCAGATGGTGAAGGTGAAAAATAATGACGGCAAAACGAAAGAATATCCGCTCGTCAATTTCTCGCGCACCAACGGCTTCACGACCTTCCACCAGCGCCCTTTGGTTTCAGTCGGCGATTCGGTGAAGAAAGGTGCGGTGCTCGCCGACACCTCGACATCAGTCGGAGGACAGCTCGCGATCGGACAGAACGTCCGCGTCGCCTTCTTGCCGTGGTTTGGCGCCAACTACGAAGACGCCATCGTCATTTCCGAGCGCCTCGCCAAAGAAGCGCGCTTCACCTCGATCCACATGGAGGAGTTCGTCTGCGTGGTGCGCGACACGAAGCTCGGTCCTGAGGTGACCACGCACGACATCCCCAACGTTTCCGAATTCAAGCTCCGCAACCTCGACGAGGATGGCGTGATCCGCATCGGCGCCGAAGTGCGCCCCGGCGATATTCTAGTCGGCAAAGTCACGCCGAAGGGCGAGACGCAGCTCACGCCCGAGGAGCGCCTTTTGCACGCGATTTTCGGTGAAAAGGCAAAGGACGTGAAAGACACCTCGCTTCGCATGGAAGGCGGCAAGCGCGGCCGCGTCGTCGGCGTCAAGATTTTCTCGCGCGAAACGGGCGACCAGCTCGAGAGCGGCGTGATCAAGCGCGTGCACGTGGAAGTGGCGCAGCTTCGCACAATCTCGGTGGGCGACAAGCTCGCCGGACGCCACGGCAACAAAGGCGTGATCTCGCGCGTACTTCCAGAAGAAGACATGCCCTTCGATGAAGACGGCAACCCGGTGGACATCATCCTCACCCCCCTTGGCGTGCCGTCGCGTATGAACCTCGGTCAGATTCTTGAGCTGCACCTCGGTCTCGCGGCCGACATGCTCGGCTACCAGGCCGTAGTACCGTCGTTTGCAGGCGCGACTGGTGAGGAGATCCGAGACGAACTGAAAGCAGCGGGCGTCGCCGAGAGCGGCAAGCGCGTGCTCTTCGACGGCCGCACGGGAGAGCCTTTCGCGCAGCCCGTCTCGGTGGGCGTCATGTACATGCTGAAGCTGCACCACATGGTGGAAGACAAGATCCACATGCGGTCGATCGGTCCGTACTCGCTCACCACGCAGCAGCCCCTCGGCGGCAAGGCGCAAAATGGCGGTCAGCGCGTCGGAGAAATGGAAGTCTGGGCATTCCTCGGCTACGGCGCCGCCTACAGCTTGCGCGAAATCCTCACGATCAAATCCGACGACATCCTCGGTCGCTCCGCCGCCTTCGACGCGATCGTTTCCGGCAAGCGCATTCAAGAAACCAACACGCCTGCGACCTTCAATGTCTTGGTCCGACACTTGCGGGGGCTCGGCATCGACATCGAATTTATCGAAGATAACGCCCGCGACAACGCGTAATCAGTATGCAACGACGAAGAGATGTAATTCCACAGGATTTTGCGGCTGTCGCGATGCGGCTCGCTTCGCCCGACCGAATCGGGGAGTGGTCGCACGGCGAAATCACGAAGCCCGAGACAATCAACTACCGTACACAGCGGCCGGAGAAGAACGGGCTCTTTGACGAGCGCGTCTTCGGCCCCGAAAAAGACTACGAGTGTTACTGCGGCAAGTACCGCGGCATCCGCTTCCGCGGCATCGTCTGCGAGAAGTGCGGCGTCGAGATTACGCGTGCCATCGTGCGCCGCGAGCGCATGGGCCACATCGACCTCGCGACACCGGTCGCACACATTTGGTTCTTGCGCGGTATTCCTTCCCGCATCGCCCTCATGCTCGGCCTCTCGGCCGCAGAGGTGGAGAAGGTCGTGTACTTCGCGGGCTACATCGTTACGCACGTCGACGAGAGCGAGCGCAGCCGCCTCTTGAAGGATTTGGAGCAGGAGCTTCAGCAAAAGAGCAAGGCAGCCGCAACCGCCGAAGTGAAGACGGACCTCAAAGAAAAGGCGCAGAAAGCCAAAAAGGAGATCGAATCGATCCGCATGGGCGTCGTCCTCGACGAGGCCGCGTACCACCTCTTTGCGGTGAAGTACGGCGCGATGTTCCGCGCGGCGATCGGCGCCGAAGCGCTCTTCAATATTCTGAAACAGATCGACGTCGAGAAGTTTATCGGCGAGCTGAAGGAGCTCTACGAGAAAGCCTCGTCCGCCGAGCGTGACAAGCTTCGGAAGCGCCTCGCGCTCGCGGAGAGCTTGCAGCGCGCGGGCGTCCGGCCCGAGTGGATGTTCATCATGCGGCTCCCCGTCGTGCCTCCCGCCCTGCGGCCCATGGTCGCACTCGAAGGCGGCCGTCACGCTTCGTCGGACTTGAACGACCTCTACCGTCGCGTCATCAACCGCAACAACCGTCTGAAGCGCCTCCTCGCGATTCACGCGCCCGAGGTGATCCTCCGCAACGAAAAGCGCATTCTCCAGGAAGCGGTGGACGCGCTCCTCGACAACTCCATGCGCCGCGGCGCAGGCGTCTCCGGTATTCTCGGCGGCCGCCGCCGCGCCCTCAAATCGCTCGCCGATTACCTCAAAGGCAAACACGGCTACCTCCGCCAGAACCTCCTCGGAAAGCGTGTCGACTACTCGGGCCGCTCGGTGATCGTCGTCGGTCCGGATCTCGCACTCGACGAGTGCGGACTTCCGAAGCACATGGCGCTGGAGCTCTTCCGCCCGTTCGTGATTCACGGCCTTCTCTCGCGCGAACTCGCGTACAACATCCGCGGCGCCGGGCGCCTCATCGAAGACGAGGCGCCGGAAGTCTGGCCCATCCTCGAAGAAGCGATCAAATCGAAATACGTGCTCTTGAACCGCGCGCCGACCCTTCACCGCCAGTCGATCCAGGCATTCCGCCCGGTTCTCATCGAAGGCAACGCAATCCAGGTGCACCCCTTGGTGTGTCCCGCATACAACGCCGACTTCGACGGAGACGCGATGGCCGTGCACGTGCCGCTTTCGGAAGCGGCGCAGATGGAAGCGGAGCGCATCATGTCGGCCAACAAAAACATCCTGAAGCCCGGTTCCGGGGACGTGGTCGTCGCATCCAAACTGCTCGACATCGTGCTCGGCTGTTACTGGATGACCAAGTCGATCGACGGCGGCGCGGGAGAAGGGAAGTCCTTCCCCACCACGAACGCCGCGATCACCGCATACGATTTCGGCGGCATCGACCTCCGCGCCAAGATCAAGGTGCTTCCGGGAGACAGCAAGAAGTACGCGCAGTTTGGCGGCAAAGTCTTCGAGACGACCGTCGGACGCCTCCTCTTCAATTCCGTGCTCCCGAGCGACTTTCCGTTCGTCAACGAAGAGATCACCAACAAGCGCATGCAGGCTCTCGTGCAGAATCTCGTAACGCACTACAAGCTCGACGGCATCCCCGCGATTCTCGACAAGATCAAGGCGTTCGGTTTCCGCTACGCCACGCACGCGGGCATCACGTGGTCGCTCTCCGACGTCATCGTGCCGAAGGTCAAGGAAGAAATGGTGGAGAAGGGCCGCGAGGCCGCGACGCGCGAGCTCGAGAGCTTCCGCGAAGGACTCCTCACCGAAGACGAACGCCGCCGCTCGACGATCGAGATTTGGGCGAAGGTCTCCAACGATCTCCGCAAACACGTCGTGGAATCGCTCGACAAGACCGGTCCCGTACACGACATGATCACCTCCGGCGCACGTGGCTCTGTGGTGCAGTTGCACCAGATGGCCGGTATGAAGGGCCTCATCACGAACCCGCGCGGTGAGATCATCGAGTTCCCGATCACGTCGTCCCTGAAAGAGGGCCTCACGCCGATCGAATACTTCATCTCCACGCACGGCGCCCGCAAAGGCTTGGCCGACACCGCCCTCAACACGGCGCGCGCCGGTTACCTCACGCGCCGCCTCTTCGATGTGGCGCACGACGTGGTGGTCTTGGAAGACGACTGTGGCACCAAAGAGGGAGTCATGATCCACCGCCCGGGCAAGGAAAACATCGGCGGCTCGTTTGCCGACCGCATCCAGGGGCGCGTACTCGCAGAAGACGCGGGTGCCTTCAAGCGCAATCACCTCTTGAACCGCGACGACTCCAAAGCGATTGAAGAAGACATGGGCGTCGCGGAAGTTACTCTTCGCTCGCCGATCACATGCAAAGTCGCTCGCGGCGTCTGTCAGAAGTGCTACGGCATGGATCTCACGACGGGCGAGCTCGTGGATCTCGGTGAGAGCATCGGCGTCATCGCCGCGCAGGCGATCGGCGAGCCGGGCACGCAGCTCACCATGCGCACCTTCCACACGGGAGGCGTGGCGACGGCGGGCGGCGACATCACCATGGGGCTCCCGCGCGTCGAAGAAGTCTTCGAGTCGCGCATGCCGAAGCTCCCGGCGACGATCGCGCGCGTTTCGGGCGTCGTGGCCGACATCGTGAAAGATGGCCAGGAGACCGTGATCACCATCGTCCCCGAAGTGGCTTCCACCGCAAAGACCGCAAAAGGCGCCAAGAAAGAGACCGAATACCGCGTGCACCCGCTCCGCACCATCGTGGTCAAATCGGGCGACAATGTGCAGAAGGGCGACTTCCTCACTGACGGCTCCGCCGACATTGAAGAGCTCTTCCACCTTGCCGGCAAGGAGCGCACGCTGGAATACATCATCAACGAAATCACCCGCATCTATGAATTGCAGGGCGTCTCGACTGCCCGCAAGCACCTCGAAGTCATCGTGAAGCAGATGTTCAGCCGCGTGCAGGTAACCAGTTCCGGCGACACGGGCGTCTCCGCAGGCGAGATCATCGCCGACTTCGAGCTCGAGCGCATCAACAAGGTGGCCAAAGAGACCGACGGCGAGCCAGCCAAAGCCAAGCAACTCTTGCTCGGCATCACGGAGGTTTCGCTCACGCGCGCATCCTTCCTCTCGGCGATCTCCTTCCAAAACACGCCTCGCAAGCTCGCTGAAGCTGCCGTGGGAGGCGCAGTGGACCGCCTCGTGGGACTCAAGGAAAACGTGATCATCGGCCGCCTCATCCCGGCGGGTACCGGATTCCGCGGCTCCAAGAAAGAGAAAATGGTGGCGCAGATGGAAGCCGAGCTCGCCGCCAAAGAGCCGGTGGAGGTACCGACGACCGAGCGCGATCGCGACACGGTCGAGCGATAACCCAATAAAAAACGGCCCGCGACACTCGTCAGCGGGCCTTCAGGAGGGAAGTGGGATTCCATGGTTCACGCCTTCTTTGCTGCTGCTGGATGGGCAACAGCGCGGCGGCTCTTGCGGCCCTGCGTGCGTCGCGTAAACGTGCCGCTCGCTACAATCTGGTTGCCGATCCTGGTATTGAGGTAGGTGAGTGAGCAATGCACCTCATTGTTGCCGAGGTGCTTGAGGCAGAGCTCAAGCTTGCCCATCCCGCGGCCAACCAGGAACCGCTTCAGCATACTCGCGTCGCGAGCCTGCTGACGAGTCGTCGTTGTCGCGTCCATCGCGTACTCCTTTTGTACTTGACCGTTTCCGGTCGAAAGGAAAATCTAGCACGTGGCAGCGCGAAAGTGCAATGCGCGAGGAATGGAGCATAATGGCGTTATGGCCCCATTGGATAGCTTCGCATCCAACGGGGTAAACTACCGAAACCATGAGCGACACAGTGCAACAAATTAAAGATAAGTTGTCGATCGTCGACGTGGTTTCGCAGTACGTGAAGCTCGAGCGAAGCGGAGCGGCCATGCGCGCGCGCTGCCCCTTCCACAACGAGCGCACGCCCTCCTTTTTTGTTTCGGCTGAGCGCGGCACGTACCACTGTTTCGGCTGCGACAAAGGCGGCGATATACTCAGCTTCGTGGAGGAGATCGAGGGGCTCGACTTCAAGGGAGCCCTCAAGGTGCTTGCCGAAAAGGCGGGTGTGCCCCTCGTCTACGAGCGTCAGGAGAAAAAAGACGACCGGGATCGACTCTTCGAGCTCCTGGAGGCGGCGACGATTTTCTACACGGGGAAGCTCGACGAGAAAGCAACGAAATATCTCAAAGAGCGCGGTCTCAAACAGGAGACCATGAAGGAGTTCCGTTTGGGGCAGGCGGGAGCTGAATGGAGCGAGCTCTCCGACTACCTCAAAGGCAAGAAATTTTCCGATGCGGAAATCATCGAAGCGGGCGTAGCGAAGAGGGGGGATCGCGGCGGATTGATCGATAAGTTTCGCAATCGAATCATCTTTCCAATCGCCGACAGCGCAGGGCGGGTGGTCGGCTTTTCCGGCCGTATTTTCGGCGCCGACGCACACCCGGATGCACCGAAGTACCTCAACAGCCCCGAGACGCCGCTCTTCCACAAATCGCGCATCCTCTACGGCTTCGACCGCTCGAAAGTGGCGATGCGGAAGCTCAACTGCGCCGTCCTCGTAGAGGGGCAGATGGATCTCTTGGCGAGCCACCAGGCCGGGTGGGCCAATACCGTGGCCGTCTCCGGGACCGCCTTCACGCCGGAACATGCCAAACTCATACGCCGAATTACCGATAACCTCGTCATCGCGCTCGACGCCGACGCCGCCGGAATCAAGGCGGCCGGACGAGCTGCGCGCGCCGCGCTCCAAGGGGGTCTCCATGTGAAGGTGGCGCAGTTGCCGGCGGGTACCGATCCGGCGGATCTCATCCAAAAAGAAGGAGCCGATGCGTGGAAAAAAGCGATTCGCGAATCGAAGGACATCATCACCTTCCTTCTTGATGTATTGGAAAGCGGTGCAAAGAGTAAAGATGTCTTCCGCCGCAACGTGGAGATCGCCGTGCTTCCATTTCTTGCCGACGTGCAATCGCCGATCGCGCGCGAACAGTACACGCGGGAGATCGCGGAGCGCCTCCACGTGTCGGAAGCGGCGGTCGCAGAAGCGCTCGGAAAGACTCCTGCGACTCCGCAGGAAAAAAGCGAAGAAAAAACCATTCGCGCCGGGGAGAGCAAAGTGAAGCAAGCGTATGCGCTCCTTTTGTGGCAGCGATCGCTCCCGAAGCCCGAGATCGACACGGGCGCATACGAGAAAGACCTCGCCGAGGCCGCTGGGAAGGTGGCGGCCACCGTGCTCGAGAGAATGGACGAGCGCGAGCGGGAGCGTTTGCGCTTTTCTGCCGAGGGTCTCTACGGCAGGGGGCAAAACGTACTTGATGAGGCCTCCTCGCTCCTCCGGGTGATCTTGCAGGAGCGGCTCTCCCGGGAGCTCGCTGAGGCGGCCGTTGCCCTCAAGAAGGCAGAGGGGGAGGGCGATCAGGGGGAAATAGATATCCTCATGCAATCCACACAGTTATTAACAAAAAAGATTGCGGATCTTCACAAAAAAGGGTAAAGTGCCGCTTCGTCTCTGAGTGCTTGATTTTGAGCCATTTTTGTAATAAAGGGGCGGCTCGCTCGGCAGACTACATACGAAATACATCTTCCGTGAGCGGAAGATAGGTTTTTGCGCTCTCAAAACTGCCCATGGCAAAAAAGAAAACAAAAAAGAAAAAGAAGCGAGGGATCCGCAGCCCCAAGAGGCGCGCGGCCACTGCGCGAGTGAAGACGAAGCGCATCGCCCGCCGCCGATCCGCGAGCGCGAGGAGTGCGCGTAAGGCGACGGCGCGCATCGTGCGGCCGGCGAAGAAAGGGGGTGGCAAAGACGCTGCCGGAAAAGTGCAGACGAAAGTCGACGCCTTGATTCGTCTTGGTAAGGAGCGCGGCTACATCACGTACGACGAAATCTTGCGCGAGTTTCCCACGATCGAAGACAACGTCATTCTGCTCGAAGAAATGTACGAGAAGTTTGGCGCCGCCGGCATCGACGTTTTGGAAGGCGGCAGCATGCTGGAGGACAAGGGCGCAGATTCGGTCTTGGAGCGCAAAAAGTTGCAGCATCGCCGCAGCGACGCGGGCTTTGATTCGGTGCAAATGTACCTCCGCGAGATCGGCCAGTACCCACTTCTCACGGGAGATCAGGAAAAGGAGCTCGCCAAGCGGATCGAGGCGGGCGACGAGGAAGCGCGCAGCATTCTTGCCCGCTCCAACCTCCGTCTCGTGGTCTCGATCGCCAAAAAATACGTCAACAGAAGCCCGGATTTGACCCTCTTGGACCTCATTCAGGAGGGCAACCTCGGCCTCTTTAAGGCGGTCGACAAGTTCGACTACACAAAGGGCTACAAATTTTCGACCTACGCCACCTGGTGGATTCGCCAGGCCATCACTCGCGCTTTGGCCGACCAGAGCCGCACGATCCGCATCCCGGTGCACATGGTGGAAACCATCGCCAAGTACAAGCAGAAGGTGCGCGAGCTCTCGCAGCACCTCGGCCGCGATCCGCTCCCGGAGGAGATCGCCGCGGAAATGGGCATCGAGGTGGAGAAGATCTACACGATCCAGAAGATCAATCAGGACACCGTCTCGCTTGAGAGCCCAGTGGGCGAAGACGACGACGAGCGAAGCACGCTCGGCAGCTTTATCGCAGACGACACCATCGCTTCGCCCGACCAGGAAGCCTCGCGCCGCATCCTCGCCGAGCAGATGATGGACATCCTCGACGAGCTCTCCCCGAAGGAGCGCAAGATTTTGGAAATGCGAAATGGCCTCACCGAGGAGGGGATTTGCTACACGCTGGAAGAAGTCGGTCGCGAGTTCGGCGTGACGCGCGAACGTATCCGCCAAATCGAAGCCAAGGCCCTCGAACGCATCCGTTTCCACGAGCGCGCCAAACAGCTCCGTTCGTACTAACGCGCCATGCAGGTGCGCCGGGCGACAAAAAAGGACTTCGAGGAAATGCTCGAAGTCCAAATTGCTTCCTTCCGGACTCTCACCGACACGTATTCACCTGATCAAATTGCCGCGTGGGAAAAGAGAGCCACAAAGAAGGGCGGGAAGCGATTTGAGCCATACGCCTCTCTCGTGTGCGTAGAGGGCGGACGGATCGTCGCGTTTGCTACTTGGGGCATCAAAAGGGACACCGGCTGGTTGCGCTGTTTGTACGTGCTGCCAAGGTGGATGCGTAAGGGGATCGGCTCGCGGCTTCTTAAGAGTGCGGAGCGTACGATGCTCGATGCGGGCGTCAGGCGAATTCGCATAAAGTCGGCCCCCAGTGCCCGGCCGTTCTACGAGCGACACGGATACCGTTACGTCGAGGACGGAAAATCCTCAGCCGGCTTCGACGTCGCCATCATGAAAAAAGCCATACCAGAGGGCTAACTTCCGCTACTCCCGCAGAAAATACCGTCAATTGTTCATACTTAAAGAAAAACGGCGGGGGAGAGCCCGCCGTTTCCATTTCTTGCACGGATCGATGGTCCTGTCAGACGTCGAACTCGCCGACCTTGACGCCCCGGACGAACCCCGCCCATTCAGCGCGCGTGTAGTTGAGCGTCGCCTTGGACGGATCCTTGGTGTCGCGGACCTGCACCATGTCGCCGTCGATCTTGACCGCGACGCAGTGCCACCGGCTGAGATCGCCGTATTCCGAGAAGGACGAGGTCTTGAATCCATCCTCGTCGACCTTTCGGCCATGGGCATCGATCGTGAAAGTCCGACCATTCGGACCCTGGATTGTGGTCATCTTCACCAGACGTACTCCTACGTGTTTGGTGTCCCCTTAGGTCACTTGTGTGACCACACCAGCCGTAAGTGTACTCCTGAAAGACGAAACCTTCCACGAGGGAGGCCACACTCTGATTGCGCAAAAGCGGAGTCCCTATTTTCTCACGGTCGTAACAAAATAGAGACTTGGCCTTCAGGCTCGAAAATGAAGAAAATATGGACATTCGATGTCCATATTTGATTTAGAAATTCCAATATTTAGCCTTGGAAATCGGGGCTCAAAATGGAAAGCCCGGCGGGAGCGCTGGGCTTCCCGTCGGGCGTTGCGGTCACTGGAGGCGGAAGACACCGGCGACCATCTTGAACTCAGCCCAACCCCGCATCTGCGAGTGCATCACTCGTGCCGACTGCGGCTTGGAGTCTTTGTTGACGATCCAATCGCACAGAAAGGCGTTCATGACGGGGAACCACGGGTAGAGATCGATCTCCTGCCAGGCAAAGGTCTGTAGGATCTTCGGGTGATCGAGCCGCGGGTAGGTAACGACGATCGTCGCCATGCCGGCACCCTCCAAGCTCATCGCTTCGGGAGGGAGCCGAAGATGTTCGTTGGGTCGCAAGATGGCCATGGAATCCTCCACGTATAAGAGCGCCCTTTACTGAGCGCTCCTGCACTGATGGTAGCGCCCATCTGGGCGGCGCAAAAGGGGAATGTGGAAAAGGTGGTGGGTGCTACCATGTGGGGCATGCCGAAGTTTGAAGGCATCAAACCCAACACCCCGGAGCATGTAGAGGTGGTCAAAACGGACGTTATTGATTACGGCAATAAGATCAGTTTCACCTTCACCTTTGCCCAGCCGCAAAAGTGGCAGTTCATCCACGATCTCTGGCACGGCGATCGCAATCACACGATGCCCACGACCATTTGGAAAAAATTGCAGGAAAAGGGGTGGGCCGGTGAGGCGTATGGTGAAGAGACATACGGCTCTCTCACGAGCTACATGTCGGCGTCACCGGATTGGAAAACCTGGACGATCCAGTGCGAGCAGAACGATCCCGATTTTCAGGTTCAGAAGCAGTAAAAGTGCTTGCCCTGTCAGGGCAGCAGCGTAGCGATCAGCAGCAACGGGGGAAAACCGAGCGCAATCACTCCCACAATGCCAATGCGATCTCTCCATAAAACGAAGGCGCCGCCCGCGATGGTCGCAATTTCGTAGGGAATGATCAGCGGGTCGCAATACCAGTCGCACCACGCGAGCTTCCGGTGAAGGAGGGTCGTGAAGATATTTTCAACGCCCGCGTATTGCAGGACATCGCGCCCGAGGTGGAAGATCGAAAAGAGGAGGAGTGCGACAAAGGCGTATCGCCACAGTGTGTGCATGCGGATCGGTGTTAGCGTTTCGCGGTGGAAAAAATGTAGAGGCCGCGCTCGGCCTTGCCGTGGCGGGCACTCATGCCTTTGAGGATCAGCGAGAGCGGAAGGTCGTAGAACTTTGGCGCCACGAAATTCGGGTCACCCACGGTAACGACCGGTTCCTTCTCGCGCTTCAAGGCGCTCACGACGAGCGCGTGGCCCCAGCGGTATTTTTTGTCGATCACTCCCATGAAGGTGATAAACATCACATCGTTGCCCTTTTTGATGTTGCGCTCAATGAGATCCTCCGGCTTTTTGAGTGCGGAGTGCTTCACGTGCCTGGCGCGCACGGGGAGGCGGTTTTCCTTGAAAAACTTGTTGAGGGCGTCGTGGCCGTCGGTCTTCGAGCCCCATCCGTGGGCAGGCTCCGTAATGCTCACCATCACCCCTTCGCAAAAGAGCTTCTTGTGAACGGGCGGTACGGTGAGATCGAGCGCCTCGCCGATCTTCTCTTGCGTAAAAATGGGGAGTCCGCGCCGCAAGAGCACCCACTGCACGGCACAGGGAACGCAGCACATGCGCTGCTGCGTGAGGGGCGTGTATGGCGGATCGAGTGCCACCTCTCTCATTCATCTTATATACCGTCGATGCGCTGATGACGCAATGAACGTACGTGCCGAAAAACCGCGCTGGACAGGGGGGCATTCGGAGCGTAGAGTACCCAGCATTATTTGCAAAATATGCTTTCCCTGCTTGCCAGAATCATTAAAACGGGCACGGTAACCGAGCAGGCGCCGCAAGTGGGGAGCACGGACATCGAGGTAACGGGGGAAAATCTCAAACGGGCGATCACGCGGCTCTACGGCGGCCGCTCGCTTCGGATTCGCCATGTCGACGCAGGATCAAGCAATGCGGAGGAGTACGAAATGACCGCCCTCGGCAACGCCTATCATGATAGTGAGCGATTCGGCCTCTCCTTCGTCGCCTCTCCGCGCCATGCCGACATTCTCACGGTCTCTGGGCCCGTCACGCGCAACATGGAGCACGCTTTGCGGACCGCCTACGACATGACTCCCGAGCCGCGCATGGTGATCGCCGTGGGCGACGGCGCATGCACGGGAGGCATCTGGGCAGGCTCGTACGCTGTGGTGGGTGCGGTGGAGAAGGTAATCCCGGTTGACGCGAAGATTTTCGGCGATCCGCCCTCGCCGCTACAGATCTTGAAAGGGCTCCTCGCCGCGATCGAAAAAGCGCGCACCTAGTATGGACCCCCTCCTCATCTCGCGTCTTTTTCTCTTTGCCCTCGCGACGCCCGCATTCGCCGCGCTCCTCGGGCTTCTTCTACGGCGCGTCTCCTGGAGCAATACGCTCACGCAAGTGCTCTTTGCGCTCTCCGGGCTCGTGGGGCTCGGTGCAGTCGCGCTTTTAGCGCTTGAGATGTTTGCGGGCTCCCTTTCCTCGTTACAGATCGGCGGCCTCGGTGTCCTCCAGCCGCTTGGCGTGCCATTTTTGGGGATCATCTATGCGGGCGTGCTGCTTACCTCGTTCTACTCGATCGCGGCGCTCGCAAAATATAAGGAGATCTACGTGCTGCCGTGGCTCAACGTCGCCTCGGCACTCTTCTTGATCGGCATGCAGGCGGTGGTGCTCGCGCCTTCGGTACTGACGTTTCTTTTGGCATGGGAGCTCATGTCGATCGCCGCGTATTTCCTCGTGATCGCGGATCGTACGGAAGATTCGCTGCGCGCCGGCTTTTTGTACTTCGTGATGACGCACCTCGGTTTTCTCGCGCTCGCCGCCGGGCTCCTGATCCTCTCGGGTGGCAATCCGCTGCTCTCGTGGGCCGAGCTCGCGCAAGGGGCGGCGACACTCGGCGCGCTGCCGCTTTCGCTCGCGTTCGCGCTCCTCTTTGCCGGATTCGGATCGAAGGCGGGCCTTGTGCCCCTGCACCAGTGGCTTCCGTACGCGCACCCGCAGGCGCCCTCCGGCTCATCGGCGCTCCTCTCGGGCGTGATGCTGAAAGTGGCGGTCTTCGGTTTCTTGCAGTCGCTCACGTTTTTCCCCAGTCTTCTTTTCCCGTGGATGCTCGTCGTGCTCCTCCTCGGGCTCGTCTCGGCTTTTTTTGGCGCGCTGCACGCGGCGGTCGAAAACGACGCGAAGCGTCTCCTTGCGTGGAGCAGCATCGAGAACATGGGGCTCATCTTTGCGGGCATCGCGCTCTACTTTCTTACGAGCGGCACCGCTGCTCTTGCGCCACTCGCGCCGCTTTTTGCTCTTTTCGTCATGCTCCACATTCTCAACCACTTCCTCTTCAAGTCGGGACTCTTCATGGCTGCCGGCGTGATCCAGAGCGCCACGCATACGCGCGACCTTGATTCGCTCGGCGGACTCGCGCGAAGGTGGCCGCTCTTTTCGGGCGTGGTGCTCGCGCTTTCGCTCGCGGCGGCCGCGCTCCCGCCCTTGGGGACCTTCTTCGGCGAGTGGGCGCTCGTGCAGGCACTCGCGCTTGGTCTCGGAGCGGGGGATCCGGCGTCGCGCTTTACCGCACTCCTCGTGCTCTCGTCGGTCGCGCTCGTCGGCGGACTCGCGATTTTCGCCTTCGTCAAATTCTTCAGCCTCGTCTTTCTCGGACGCGCACGCACGGAAGCGGCGGAGCACGCAGGCGCGCTCTCATGGATCCTTGCCACACCCGTCGCGATCTGCGCGCTCCTCTCTCTTGGCGTCGGCCTCGTCGCGTTTCCCCTCATTTCCGGTATTCCCGTAGGCAAGCTCTTTGGCGCGGAGGTGGTTGTGGCGCCGGGTGCGGGGATTGATCCCACGCTCGTCGCGCTCATTCTCGCTGCTCCCGCACTCGCGCTGTGGCTGATCACCCGCGTGCTGCGAACGAAAATCCGCATCACCGATACGTGGGATTGCGGCGCGCCCCTCACGCCGCGCATGCAGTACACTTCCACCGGATTTGCCGCTCCAATCCGCTTCTTCTTCCGCACCCTCCTGGGGGCGCGCCGCGAGATCATTACCACCCCCGTGGTCGCGAGCAATCCGTGGGTCACCAAAAAGCACCTCGATTGGCAGATCCATTCGATCTGGGAAGTCTGGCTCTACAAACCCCTGGGGCACGGAATCGTGCGCGTGGCGCACTCTGTAAGGCGCCTCCAGAGCGGCGTCGTGCAGTTCTACCTGCTGCTCGTTTTGCTCACGCTTATCCTGACGCTCTTCATCGCACTATGACCATTCTGCTGCCGACACTACTCATACTGCTCGCCTCGCCGCTTACGGTCGGTCTCGTGCGAAAGTTTAAAGCGCTCTTCCAGAATCGGCGTGGCGCGTCGATCTTCCAGCCGTACTGGGCGCTCCTCTCACTTTTGCGGAAAGACATGACGATCACGAGATACAGCTCGTGGGTCTTCCACACCGTGCCGTTTGTGGTATTGGGGAGCACGATCGCACTCGCTGCGCTCGTGCCCGCGGTGCCCATCGCCGGCACGTACGGCAACGTCTTCCTGATCGCAGGAGTGCTCGCGCTTGGCTCCGTTTTCCTCGTACTCGGCGGCATGGATACGGCGAGCACCTTCGGCAACATGGGATCGAGTAGGGAAATGAGCCTCATCGCGCTCGTGGAGCCGCCGCTTTTTATCGTATTCGCTTCGCTCGCCCTCTTTGCCGGCTCCTTCGGGATGGGCGACATCATCGCGCACTTCACGAGCGCCACCGCGGGCTCGCACGTGCTCACGGCCGTCACGCTCATCGCGCTCTTCTTTGTGGTGCTCGCTGAAAACGCCCGTTATCCGGTCGACAATCCGGCGACGCACCTGGAGCTTACGATGGTGCACGAAGCCATGATGCTCGAATACTCCGGGCCGTACCTCGCGCTCCTCGAGTACGCCTCGGCGATCAAACTCACCGTACTCGGCACGCTTTTCGT
The DNA here is from genome assembly GCA_016432285.1 of Candidatus Kaiserbacteria bacterium. Lineage (GTDB taxonomy): Bacteria > Patescibacteriota > Minisyncoccia > Phycocordibacterales > UBA2100 > UBA10103. The sequence goes on along the minus strand of CP066682.1, from coordinate 710,480 downwards.
ATCGCTCCTTTTACCGAGCTTTGCCGCAAGTGGCACGGTGCTCGCCCTGCTGTTTCTCGGCAAGCTCATCCTCGCCGCGTTTCTCGTCGCCTTCGTCGAATCGACCATCGTCAAAATGCGCTTCTACCGCATGCAGGAGTACATGGCGCTCGCCTTCCTCTTCGCGCTCGGCGGGGCGGCACTCATTATTCTTTCGAAGCTCTCCGGCGCCGTATGATTTCCGTCTTCGCAGCGACAGCGGCCTTTGGCGCGATGATGGTCGTCGTGGCGCTCATTCTGATCAGCCGCATGCGCTTTTCCTCGCTGATCGCGATGTTCCGCCTCCTCTCGCTCCTCCTTGCGGGCTTTGCCTTCATGCTCGGATGGATGGAAGGGGAGCGGCCCCTCTTTGCCGTCGGCGCCCTCGTCCTCATCGTGAAAGTGCTTCTCATCCCGGAGTTTCTCACGCGCATCGCGAAGAAGTACAACATCAACCTCCGGCTCCAATCGTACGTTCGTCCCACCACGGCCACGTTCGGCGGGCTTGCGATCGTCGCGCTCTCGTTCCTCGCGGCCTGGCGCTTCATACAAGAGCCGAGCGATGTCGTCGCGCTCGGCGCTTCGCTCTCCCTCGTGATGCTCGGCATGCTCCTCTTGCTTACGCGCACCGACATGTTCGGTCAGGCCGTCGGCTTCCTCGTGACGGAGAACGGCATCTTCCTCCTCGGGCTCGCGATGACCGGCGGCATGCCGTTTTTCGTCGAGATTGGGATCCTCTTCGATCTCTGCGTGTTCGTAACGCTCATCATCCTCCTCGTCTTGCGGGCGCAGGCGGAGCAGGGATCACTCGCGACCGAATACCTCCGCGAGCTCGTCGACTAATATGATCACCGCACTCTTTCTCATCGGATCGCTCTCGGCAATCGCCGCGCTCACGCTGCCGAAGCGCGCTCTCTTTCCTGCCGTATCGACACTGAGTACCGCGCTCTTCGCGCTCGCCGCATACATCACGCTACCGCTTCTTGCGGGCGGCACGCTCCAGAGTGGTGTGTGGTACCTCGATCCCTTTGCCGCTTTGCTGCTTCTCATCATCGCCTTTTTGCAGTGGTCGGCGACGCTCGTGAGCGTACCTTTCATCAGCACCGAGCTGCACGAGGGCACGATCGACGTGGCCCACGCGCGCCGCTATTTCGCGCTCCTCTCCGCCTTCATCTTCTCGATGATGCTCACGGTCGCGGTCGACAACCTCGGCCTCATGTGGGTCGCGCTCGAAGCCACCACGCTCGCGACCACGCTCCTCGTCTCGTTCTATCCCCGCAAGGGCTCGCTCGAAGCCGCGTGGAAGTACATCGTGCTCTGCTCGACCGGGATCTCGCTCGGCCTCATCGGCCTCCTCCTCACGTACTACGCGGCTACGGTGGCCGCTCCGGATTTGCCGAACATCGACTGGACGTACCTCCGCTCGATCGCATCGACGCTCTCGCCGCAGATCATGCAGATTGCGTTTATCTTCGTTTTGATCGGCTACGGCACCAAGGTGGGTCTTGCGCCCATGCACGCGTGGCTTCCCGACGCGCACAGCCGCGCCCCGGCGCCGATTTCCGCAATGCTCTCCGGCGTGCTTCTCAACGCCGCTCTGTTTGCGATCCTGCGGTACAAGACGCTCGTGGACGCCTCCTTAGGCGGGGGAGAATGGACCAGCGTGCTCCTCGTCTTTTTCGGCGTCCTCTCTACGCTGATTCCGGCCGCGTTCATTCTCGTACAAACCGACTACAAGCGGCTCCTCGCGTACTCCTCCATCGAGCACATGGGAATCACGGCGATTCTCTTCGGTCTTGGGCCGCTTGGCGCCTTCGCGGCGCTCGTGCACCTCACGGGCCACGCGCTCACAAAGTCGATGCTCTTTTTTGGCGCGGGCAATATCCTCCATGCGTGGAAGAGCACCAAGTTTGAGCGCGTGGGCGACGTGATGAAAACCCACCCCTACACCGGCGGCCTCTTTCTTTTTGGCGTGTTCGCGCTTTTGGCCGCGCCTCCCTCGCCGCTTTTTTTCAGTGAGTACCTCCTTTTTGCCGGACTCATCTCCACGCACCCCGTGGCCTTCGCGCTCGTCGCTTTTGCACTTCTTGTGATCGGCGCGGGCTTCATGCGCTTCCTGATGCCGCTGCTTTTTTCGCCGGTGCGGGGAGGGGAGTCGGTGGAGCGGGAGACGTTCAATATTTCGCACGGCGCGATGATGGTGCACGCGGTACTCATCGTGAGTTTCGGGGTACTGCTCGCTACAAATGCGGGACAGACGATTATGAGCGCAATCGCCGCGTCGATTTTCTAGTATGAAAAACGTACCGACCTCATCGTTTGCGACTGAATCGAAAAGACTCGTCGACCAGGGTGCTCCGCTCGTGTTTCTGTACGCAACCGACGAGCGCGAAGCTCTCGGTGTCTTTGGCGTGCACGCAGTCTTCTCATCCGGCGGAGAGTTTACGACGCTCCGGACCGAGGTGCCGCAAGCGGATCCGGTATATCCCTCTCTCACGCCCACGATCATGGCGGCGCACTGGTACGAACGCCTCATCTTCGATCAGTTCGGTATTCGCGCAGAGGGGCACCCCGACTGGCGGCGCCTCGTGCATCACGAGAACATTCCGGCCGGCACTCATCCCTTGCGCAAAGACTTCGCGTGGGACACACGCCTTCCGAAAGCTCATGAGCCGTACCCCATGCACCGCGTAGAGGGGAAGGGTATGTACGAAATTCCCGTGGGCCCCATTCACGCCGGCATCATCGAGCCGGGCCACTTCCGCTTCAACGTACGCGGCGAGCGCATCGTAACGCTCGAGGGCAAGCTTTTCTTCAAGCACAAGGGCGTGGAGAAGCTCGTGGAGGGCAAGAGCCCGCAGGAGGCCTTTCCCTTTATTGAGCGCGTCTCGGGGGATATGGTGGTGGGTCACACGCTCGCCTTTGCGGAGGCGGTAGAAAAAGTGTGCGGCGCCTCGGTACCGGCGCGCGCGAAGGCTCTCCGTGTAATCTGGTGCGAGTTGGAGCGGGTGAGTGCGCACGTCTTTGATATCGGCAACATGGGCGGCATGGGCACAGGCTTTACTTTTTTGGCGGCGCAGGGCTTTCGCATGGTGGAGGAGATGCGGCGCATGTACGAGGATCTCGTGGGTCACCGCTTTTTGCGCGGCGCGATCGTGCTCGGGGGCGCGCATAACATCGAGAAAGTAGGCACAGACTTCATTCTCGCGACGCTCGCGCGAGTCGAGCGTGAGATGCGCGCGGTCCTTTCAGTGGCGTACGAGAGCGACGGACTCATGGAGCGCTTTGAGACCACTGGCGTGCTCTCGCGCGAGGCGGCAATCGCGTACGGTGCGCGCGGGCTCCCCGCACGCGCCTCCGGCGTCGACTTCGATCTGCGGCGCGATCATCCGTATGCCGCGTATCGCGACTACGCGCCCACCGTGCTCATGAAAAAAGCGGGCGACGTGCGCGCTCGCTTCAGCCTCCGGGCGGCGGAGCTTTTTGAATCGATTCGTATCGTACGCGAGGCGCTCGCGGCCCTGCCTGCGGGCCCTGCCGCTACAGAGCTGACATACAAAGGAGGCGAGTCGCTCGGGTGGGCCGAGAGCTGGCGCGGAGGCGTCATCGACTTCGTACGGCTCGACAAAGACGGCCGGATCGAGCGGTGCGCCATTTCCGACCCCTCTTTTTGCAACTGGCCGCTCTTTGGCGAGATCGGGCCGGGCAACATCGTTCCGGATTTTCCGCTCTGCAACAAAAGTCTGAATCTTTCGTACTCCGGCACCGACCTCTAGCGCAAGAAAGAAGCCCGACCGTAGCCGGGCTTCAGGTTCGTGACGCGTTACGCTGACAGAACTCTAGGAGTACATCCCGCGCGGTTGCGGAAGGTCTCGATGCGATCGATCACAACGTCCTGTGCGTATGCAGTCATCTCGGCTTCGGTAAAGGACGCCTTGATGAAGTGAAAAGGCTTCTGCATCGGCACCAACGTCGGATACGCTCGTATCGCCGACTCCTCAAACTTCGAGAACTTGACCCGTTGCAGGTGCGGAATCGCAGCGAGCGAAGGGTTTTCCCTCGCCATCCGCGATGCCACGGCTTCCGCATCTGCCTCGGCGATGAGGTACTCCGGAGGGCTGAAGTGCTTGAAGAAGGTCTTCACCAGCCCTCCGTGTATCTCATAGACTTGGTTGATCACCGGATGATCCAACTTGAACTCCGGCGTTACCGCCGCGTGCAGAAGCAGATTGAGGCCGAAGCCGTGGAAGATGGCGACGACCTTGATTCCGCGTTGCAGCAGCGGTGTGATGCGTTCGGCGATAATCCTGCGCATGACCTGGACCATCTCGGACCAGTCCTTGAGCAGGCGAGCGAGCGGGTCCACGGACCACTCACCGTCGTTCCACAAAAGAGGACAGTTGAGTGTGCCGCGTGGAAGCGCACGCAGGAGGTCGATGAACACGAGATCGACCCCCGAAGAACATGGATATATTCGAGGCAAACTCCCTGCAAGGTTTGTGAACATATTGTTCCTGAAGGTGAAGCGTTGACCGCTCACCGCCAGGCTCAGGAAGTTGCCTTCAGTCAGGCTTCGCGTCATTCTTTCCCCCTTTCAAGTTTCGTGAGTGGCGCGATCGAAATATCCTATTCCTAAGCCATATTTTGTCAATTCCCCGCGTGGGGATTAATGAAAAAAGAGCCGCTCATCGAGCGGCTCTTCAAGAAAAAGCGGCATCAGCCGCAGGATCAGTCGCGCAACACAGCGCCCGAGCCCGTCACGACGACGCGCTTGCCGTCGATCACGTGCGCGCCGGGTGCGAGCTTCTTGGCACGCACCGCCTTTTCGATCTCATCGTCCCGTGTCTCACGGGGCTCACGCACATGCTCGCGCGGGGAACTTTTTTCGGCCATCGAGTCCTCCTTTGAGTCCGAAGTCGAGATAATGCGCGCCCGCACGCGCCAAGTCAAGCGATGGTATACTCGCGATCATGGCTCGTTCCTCTCCTGCCATCGAGAAGATCTCCGCGGAAGCAGTCCTTGGCCCGGCGTATCCGATCAAACACTGGAGCCACTCTTCTTTGATGGCGTTCCTCCGGAACCCTCTCGCGTGGTACAAGCGGTATGTCGAGCATGTGTACGACACGCCCTCCACGCCTTCCTCGATCGTGGGCCGTTCGGCGCACGTGGCCTTGCAGCATTTCTACGGCGGATTGGGGAAAGAGGGGGCGGTCGACTTAGGGCTCGAGCACATGCGGGGCGTCGCAGATTTTGAGATCAATTTCGGCAAGGCAAAATCGCGCCGGGCACAAAAGGAGAAGCGCGCAGGGATGGAGCGCGAGTATCTCCAGGCGATCGGCTTTTATCTCGCGCGGCCTCCGAAGCACGACGTGCTCGCCGTAGAGACGAGCGCGTTTGCCAAAGTGCCGGGCGTGCCGCTTCCCGTGAAGGCGATCTCCGATCTTGTGGTGCGATCGAAGGCGGATCCGAAGGGGCTCGATATCGTCGATCACAAGTTTGTCGACTCGTTCAGCAAGCAAGGAAATCGGAAGACACTCTTTATCATCCAGGCGCTGTTCAACTACTACACGGTCAAGGAGAAGTTTGGCAAGCCGGTACGCCGCTTCGTGGTGTACGAGTGCAAGAAAACGAGGAACGCGGACGGCTCGGCGCAGATGCGGCGATACGCGATCGATTTTGCCTCCTGCGCGGAGGAGTTTGCTGTTTTTCAGCGGCTTCTCAAAGATGCGACGACGGAAATTTCACGCCCGCGCCTCTACCTCCCGAACCCGTCGGATATGTTTGAGGGCGAGAATAGCTTCGATATTTACCGCCAGGGTCTGGTGGAGGAGTGGAACTAGAGCTGCGCGTCGATCACTGCTCTGAAGGTTGCAGGTTGTTCGGCTCCTGGAATCAGCGTCGTGCCCGTGATGAAGCCTGGGGTGCCGTTGATGCCAAAGCCCGCGCCTTCCGCGATGTCGTCTTGGATGAGCTTCAGGTATTCGTCGCGCTTTGCGTCAACGAGCGCCTTGAGAGCATTCGCGTCGAGTCCGAGCGAGCGAATGAGTGTGAGGATTGATTCCTCGTCGCCAAAGCCGCCGTTCTCTTCGTCTTGCGCCTTGTACATCGCCTCGTGCCATTCGTAGAAGCGGTCAGGGTACTTCTCCCAGACCGCGTGTTTGTAGAGCGCGGCGGTGGTCGAGTCGGGCCCCAAGAAAGCATAGTCTTTGAAGACGATGCGGAGCTTGCCGGTATTCACGTACTCGTCGACGAGGATTGGCATGGAAGGCTCGACGTTGATGCCCGGCACGCCGCCCACGTCGACGGCTTTGCAGAACGGGCACTGGTAATCAAACCAGTAAGCGAGCGTAGCCGGTGCACTCTTGTCGCCGAGGACGGGGGTGGTGGCCGTGATCTTCACGTCTTTGATATTGACTGACGGGGGGTTCTGGCCACTTGCTGGCAGCGTGCCGCCGGAGAGGTACACGGCACCCGCGATAAAGGCGCCCGCGAGCACGATCGCGAGCGGAATGGAAAACTTTTGTAATACGTCGAGCGAGCTCGATGAATTTTGTTCGGGCATAGGAGCGAAGTATACGCTATCTGCTGCGCACCTTCAATTTTGTCTGCTTCTTTTTGTTGATCTTCGGAAGACGGATCATCAGGATGCCGTGCCGCTCCGAGGCTTCGGCCATATCCACGTCGACTTCTTCCGGGAGGAGTATCGTGCGTGAGAAGGAGCCCCAGTAGAGCTCGCGCTGGAAGTAATGCTCTTCGTCGACTTCGCGCTCGTCGGAGCGAGATCCGCTGATCGTGAGCATTTCGCGCGAGAGGGAAATGTCGATAGTGGCGGGGTGCACGCCTGCGACGAGCGCTTTCACCACGATCGCGTCGGGTGTCTGGTACACGTCAACGGCAAGCTCGCCCGCCGGCTCTTCGCCCTGCCAGGCGTTTTCGTCGCGCGGGGTGATGTGCGCGTGCCGCTCCTCGCCTTCGCCTTCAAAGACGGCGCGCGTGGCCTTGGGGTCGTCGAAATAATCGTAGTCGTCGCTCTGGCCGGTGATTCTTGAGAAGAAGCCTTTCATGCTATGAAAATTTTCGTTTGATCGCGGGGTGGATGCGTTTGATGTACTCGAGCATGGCGAGAAGTGCAATGAGCCCCAGCCAGACGAGCCCGAAGGTCCGCAGGAGATGCTCCTCGGCCGTATTCAGTATAAGGAAGTTGAAAAGCGCGTGCAAAGCGGAGGCGAGGATAACTCCGACGAGGGCGTACACGTGCCTCGAGCGCTTTCCCCGGTAGAAGGAGAGGGCAAGCGCCACGCCGATTACGGCCGACGAGAGCACGTGAAGGAGCGTGGCCCCCACAAAACGGAGATTGCCTGTCATGACCGTCTGGATAACCGAATCTCCCGAGAGTGGCGAGAGCAGAAAGAGCGTATTTTCGGCCGCCGCAAAGCCGAGCGCCACCGTTACCATGTAGATCACCGGATCGATCGGCTCGTCATCGTCGTGGCGCCAGAGCACGGTGACGTAGGCCGCCACGTACTTCATGATCTCCTCGATCGCCGACCACGCGGTAAAGACGAGCGTCTGCGTCGCGAGGAAGGGCACGACGGCCTTCTGGATGGGAATCACTACTGCGACCGTTACCATGCCCGCCAGAAAGGCGAGGGCGATGAGCCGACGCGGCTCCGGGTGCGGCGCGTCTTCGCGCCGCCAAAACCACAGCCAGGCAAGAGCTGGGAAAAACCCCCCGGCGAGCGCTCCCAAAATTGGCCCGTAGTCCATTTAGCCAATTGTACTCGGCCACGGAGCGACCATGAGAAGATCGGCGTCCTTCTGTGGAAGCTCCTTCCAGATGCGCTCCGTCACAAACGGCATAAAGGGGTGGAGGAGCTTCAGCGAGATCACGAGTATTTGGTGGAGCGCCACGGCTCGCGAAGCTTTGGCAGCTTCGTCCACGCCCTTCAAGATCGGCTTCGATTCTTCGAGTATTTCTGCGGCAAAACGATCCCACACGAAGTGGTACACCTGATCAGCCGCGAGATCGAGGCGGAACTTATCGATGTTGTCCGACACCTCCTTGGCCACGATCATCGCCTCGTCTACCAGTTTTTGATCCGAAGGAAGTATGGACATCGAATGTCCATTTTTTTTCGCATCGTAATTCTCGAGTACGAAGCGGGCGATGTTCCATACTTTGTTGGCAAAGTGCTTGTAGCCGCGCACGCGATCCTCGGAGAGCTTCACGTCGTTGCCCATCTGCGCGCCGATGACAAGAGAGAGGCGCGCGGCGTCGGCGCCGTACTTTTCGATCATGGTGAGGGGATCGATGATGTTGCCGAGCGATTTCGACATCTTGCGGCCCTTCCCGTCGCGCACGAGGCCGTGCAGGTACACGCTCTTGAAGGGGACCTCGCCACGCAAGAATCCGCTCATCAAGATCATGCGGGCGACCCAGAAAAAGAGAATGTCGTACCCCGTTTCGAGCACGGCAGTCGGATGGTAGATTTTGAGATCCTCGGTATCTTCGGGCCATCCCAAGGTGGAGAAGGTCCACAAGCCCGAGGAGAACCACGTGTCGAGCACGTCCGGGTCTTGCTCCCAGCCTGCGGCGGCTCCATCAGCTGGCGGATCGATTTGGACTTTGATCTCCTCGCCCCGGAACCACGCGGGAATGCGGTGGCCAAACCAGATTTGCCGAGAGATGTTCCAGTCGCGGAGGTTGTCGATCCAGTGGTAATAAATCTTTTCGAAGCGCTCGGGCATGATCTTCGTCGCACCCGACTGCACCGCCTCGCGCATCCACTCTTTCAGCGTGCGCGTCTTGCCGTCGGGGAATTGCGCGCTCTTGTTGACGTCGATAAACCACTGCTTCTTGATCTGCGGCTCGATCACACCGCCGCCGCGGTAGTTGGTGGCCACGTTGTGCATGTACTGTTCGTCCACCTGCACCACGAGGCCCTTACTTTTCAATTTCTCGACCACGGCTGCCCGCGCTTTTTTGATGTGCTGGCCCGCAAACTCGCCGGCAATTGGGAGGAGTATCCCGCGCTCGTCGATCACCGGCGCGATTTCGAGGCCGTACTTTTTGGCGATCTCGAAGTCGTGCGCATCGTGCGCGGGCGTGATCGTCATGGCGCCCGAGCCGAACGACATATCGATACTCGGATCTTTGATGATCGTCGCCGTGATGGGGCCGTTGATCCATTCGAGCTCGAGCTGCTGCCCGTGCGCATACTGCGCGTATCGCTCGTCGTCCGGGTGCATCACGACCCACTTGTCGCCAAATTTGGTCTCCGGACGCACCGTCGCGATCACGAAGGGGCCGTACTGAAAGTGATAGAAGGGGTCTTTTTGCTCCACGTACTCGATCTCGTCGTCGGCCACCGTGGTCTGCGATTTCGGATCCCAGTTGACGATCCGGTCCCCCCGGTAGATGAGGCCAGCGTCGTACATGCGCACGAACGCCTCCATGACAGCGGCGTAGCGTTTCTCGTCCATGGTGTAGGCGTAGCGGCTCCAGTCGAGGCTCGAGCCCATTTTTTTTGTTTGGTTGATGATCGTAGCTTTGCTCTCCTCGACGAAGGCGTCGATGCGACGCATCAGCTCCTCTCGACCGAGGTCGTGCCTCGTTTTCTTTTCTTTCTTATAGATGTCCGCTTCTACCTTGGACTGTGTCGCGATCGCCGCGCTGTCGGTGCCTGGGAGCCAGAGCGTGCGGAAGCCGCGCATGCGGTGGTAGCGGATCAGGATGTCCTCGATCGCGAGCATCGCCGCGTGTCCCATGTGCAAGGTGCCCGTCACATTTGGCGGGGGGAGGACGATCGAGTAGGTGGGAGCGTCTTTCTTCGTGACGCCCTTTTCGACGCAGACGTCGGGGTTGGCGTAGCCGCTCTTTTCCCAGGCGTCGAGCATTTCGGGCTCGTACTCCGCCGGATTGTAGGGTTTTAGAAATGCTTTCGGTGCCTTCGAAAGTTCTTCCATGGCGCCGATGATAGCACGATATACTTATTCGGATGCGGAGCGCCTACTGGATCCGAATTCTTGATAGGCTCGTCCTTTTTGTCGGCATCGTCGGCCCCTTGACCGCACTTCCACAGATACTCAAAATCTACATTCTGAACGATGCCACGGGAGTTTCCGTACTTTCCTGGCTCATTCCCGCGCTCCTTGACCTCCCGTGGATCCTCTACGGCGTGGTCCATCGCGACAGGCAGATTACGGTCGCTTACTCTCTCTGGCTTCTGGTGAATGTACTCGTGGTGTTTGGGGCCGTAACGCACGGAGCCGGGACATTTTAAATCGTGAGCCGAAGGTTGCCGTTGGCAATAAGATCGGATACGTGGGAAAACTCTCTGCGCTGCGCGCGGAAGTAGCCGGGGAGCGCGATCATGAGCGCGTTATCGGTGGAGTACCCGGGGGGCGAGGAGAGGAGATAGCTGGCGTTTGCTTCGTTCGACATGCGATCGGCGAAGCGCTCGCGGATGTAGGTGTTGGCCGACACGCCGCCGCCGAGCACGATCGTGTTGGCCCCGTATGCGGATGCAGCGCGGATCGTCTTTTCCACGAGCACATCGGCGATCGACTCTTCGATCTCGCGGGAAATTTTTCTCACTTCAGTCTCGGAAAGTGTCTTTCCTTCCGTCGCGCGCAGCACGGCGGTTTTGAGGCCGGAGAAGGAGAAGTCGAAATTGTCCTCCTTGATCATGGGACGAGGAAGGTGCGCGTCGGAGACTTCGCCAGCTGCGCGCGCCGCGCTTGCGCGGCGCGCGATCTCCGGCCCTCCGGGGTAGGGAAGACCGATGAGGCGAGCGGTTTTGTCGAATGCTTCGCCTGCGGCATCGTCGCGCGTGCGACCGAGGTATTCGTACGAGCCAAAATCACGCATGAGTATGAGCTCGGTATGTCCGCCCGAAATGAGGAGCGCGAGCACCGGGAATTCGAATTTCTGCATGCTGCCCGAATCTTTCTCGAGGCGCATGAGCGACATCACGATATGGCCTTCCATGTGGTTGACCGCAACGACGGGGACATTCCATACCAATGAAAGGGCGCGCGCGAAATTGACACCGACCCAGAGGCAGGGCTCGAGGCCTGGACCGACGGTCACGGCGATCGCGTCAACATCAGGCCGACCGTGCGTCTCGAGGAGGGGAACAAGCTGCCTCAAGAGCTCCGGCTCCCGCTCAAGGACTGTTTCCAAGGACAGACCTCGGGGCGCTCCGAGGGGAGTCCTTGGAGTCGGTGCGATGCCGCATTGCTCGAATACGTCTTTGAGAAGCGGCACGATATTTTTCGAGTGCTCGCGCTTGGCCATCGCGGGGAAGACGCCGCCGAACTGCGCGTGGAATTGCGCCTGCGAGGCGAGCGCATTGCCGAGGATCTTGAAATTGAAATCGGGCCCGAAGTCGCCCGTGCCCTCAATAAGGCACACAGCCGTCTCGTCGCAGCTCGTTTCGATACCTAGGATTTTCATATGATCCGTTATATATCAATACAGTAGAGAGAGCCATTCCGATCCGTCTTACACCTATGACCACCAACTGGCGCAACGACTACCCCGAAGGGACCAACCCCTTTAAGTTTTTCCTCTTCGCCTCGCGCCCGCACATACGCTTCGCGATTCCTGCCACGCTCGCCGTGCTCGTGGCGGGCGCGCTCTATTCGAGCACGCCCTACATCTTCAAGCTCATCGCCAACGCGGCCGCAGGGCTGCCGTACGGTGGTCCGTACGAACCACTCATCTACGCGTGCGTCGCGTACATCCTCGCCCTCGCGGCGGCAAAGGGGATCTGGCGGGTGAGCGGATTTCTCGGATCGTACTGGGCCACCGGCGCGCGCGCGACGGCCCGCCACGCACTCACGAGCTACGTAACGCTTCACAGCCGTTCGTACTTTTCCGACCGCTTCGCGGGCTCTCTTGGCAACAAGATCACACACGCGGCCAACGGGATGCTGCACATGGTGGAGCAGATTCTGTGGCAGCTCATGGAATTTCTCGTCGCCTCCATCGCGAGCTTCATCATCGCCTTCACCGCGAGCGCCACGCTCGCGGGCATTTTTCTCGCGTGGCTCTTAGCGGTGGCAGCCCTCAACGTGTATCTCGTCCAAAAGCGTGTGCCGATCGCGGCGCGCTCCCAGCAGCTCGAAACCGGCCTCAACGGCTCGACGGTCGACCTCATGACCAACATCTCGACGATGCAGGAGTACGCGCGCCGGCGGTTCGAGATCGACCGCCTCAAAGCAGCGATCGACGAGCGCCGCAAGGCGGGTCTTCGTAACTGGCACTTCGGCGAGCGGATGCTCGCGCTCAACAATGTCTTGCAGGTGATCTTCGGCAGCGCCATGGTCTACGCAGCGGTGCGATTCGCGCAGACGGGGGCGATCAGCCCGGGCGATGTGGTGCTCGTCATCACGATCATCTTCTCGATCGAGCGCCTCTTCCAGTCGATCGGGTCGCAGCTCAACTCTTTCGCCGAAACCTGGGGAGAGATACAGGAGAGTCTTCAGGAGATCGTCGCGCCGCATGACATTCCAGACCGACCGGGCGCCAAACCGCTTGCGGTGCAGCGCGGCGAAATCGCGCTCGAAAACCTCGTCTTCTCGTACGGTGCGATGAAGGTGTTCCCGGATCTTTCGCTCACCATTCCCGCGGGGCAGCGCGTGGGGCTCGTGGGTCGCAGTGGCGCGGGCAAATCGACGCTCATGCGCCTTTTGCTGCGGCACCACGATCTCGATTCGGGCACGATCAAGATCGACGGGGTCGATATCGCGGGTGTGACGCAGGAGAGCTTGCGCGCCTCGATTGCGGTGGTACCGCAGGAGCCGCTCCTTTTTCACCGCACTGTCCGCGAGAACATCGCCTACGGCAAACCGCAGGCCACGGCCGAGGAGATCGTCGAAGCCGCGAAACGCGCGCATGCAGACGAGTTCGTGAAGCGGCTCGCGAGCGGATACGAATCGCTCGTGGGGGAGCGCGGCGTGAAGCTCTCCGGGGGAGAGCGTCAGCGCATCGCGATCGCGCGCGCCATTTTGAAAAACTCGCCGATCCTCCTCCTCGACGAAGCCACTTCCGCACTCGACAGCGAGAGCGAGGGCGCGATCCAGGCGGCTTTGCACGCGCTCATGAAAGGGAAGACCGTGATCGCAATCGCGCACCGGCTCTCCACGCTCCGCGAGATGGATCGCATCATCGTGCTCGAGCGCGGGGCCGTGATTGAAGACGGCACGCACGACGAGCTCCTCCACAAAGGCGGGCAGTACGCCGCCCTCTGGGAGCGTCAGGCGGGCGGATTTTTGAAGGATGCCTAAACTACCAGAGCGGGAGCAACTTTGTTATACTTTCGCCGCTGCGCTCAGCTCCGGTGGATGATGCGGTTTACCGGCGCCAATCGCGCAGAGTTCGTTTGAAAACAGGTAACGCGCGCTTAGCTCAGTGGTAGAGCATCGTCTTGACGTGACGAGGGTCGGGGGTTCGATCCCCTCAGCGCGCACCATATGAACATGCAAGCGCAGGTCGGCGCATCCATTTGCGGAGCAAATGGGAGCAAGGGATTGAAAGCCGGAGGCCGACGGGCCGAGGCGGGGTCGCGCGACTTTGCAGCAGCAAAGTACGCGTGACCGATCCCCTCAGCGCGCACCATGGAACGTCTCTCGATTGCGAAAGATGGACTGGAGGCGTGTGTAGAAAAGGCGGCGGAGGTGCTCCGGCGTGGCGGCGTGATCGTGTATCCCACCGACACGCTCTACGGCCTCGGGGCCGACGCCTTTTCCGACGCCGGCTTTGCGGCTGTGTGCGCCATCAAGGAGCGCGACGAGCGTCGCCCGATTCACGCCATTTTTGCAGACATGCATATGATCGAGGCGTACGCGGAGATGACGCCCGCGGCCAAAAAGTTGGCGGATCGATTTCTCCCAGGAGCGCTCACGCTCGTGCTCGCCAAAAAGCCGCACGTGGAAGGCGGCATCGCGCGCGACCTTCCTACGATCGGGGTGCGGATCCCGAAACACGATTTCTGCCTCCAGCTTGCCGCCGCTTTCGGCAAACCGTTCACGACGACAAGCGCCAATAAGAGCGGTGAGCCTGCGGCCGCCGCGCTCCAAGGCGTACTCCGAGATCTCGGCAAGGATGCGACCAAGATCGACCTCGCGATCGATGGAGGCACACTTTCTTCCGACCTGCGCTCGACCGTGGTCGATGTGCGGTCCGAGGAGCCGTACATTCTCCGTGAGGGAGTGATCTCGTCGGAGGCCATCGAAGAGGCATTGCTCGCTTAAACCAGTCGCTTTTCGCCGAACTTGAAGCCAAACTGCTCTTGCTGTTGCAAAGGCAGCGTGTCGATCACTTCGGTGCAGAGGCCGAACTCCTTCGCCTCGTCCACATTCATGATCTTGCTCCGGCGCAGCATTTTTGCGACCACCTCGGTGTCGTTCTCCGTTTCGCGCGCGATGATGTAGATCGTGTCGTGCAGGTTGCGCTTGAAGATCGATACCGCTTCCTCGTGCACGTGGATCGGCGCGGTTTGGTCCTCGATGAAGTAACGCCCTTCGTGGAAGAAGAATTGGCAGCCGCGCACCGCGAGCCGGCGCGTACCCGCAAGGAAAATTGGAATCGCGGCGGCGTCGACTTTCCCAAAGCCGATGGTTTCCACGTCGAAGGGGAGTGCCTTCAGGTACATGTGGAGATTGACACCCGCATCGATGTCGCCCCCGCCGGAAGCGATCAAGACGCGGAGACGGGTGATGGGTTTCGAATAGAGCTCACCGTTGATCCACTGGATCGTCTCCTGCGCCGTCTTTTTCTCAATATCGCCCGCGATCGTGTGCCAGATTTCCATACACAAAACTATAGATGGCGTACATGAAGGTTGTCTGTGGTCGTCCGCCGTCGTGGTTGACCAAACCGGAGCTGCCCGTACACTGGGGACATTCATTAGTATTCATTTAGAGATGCAACGAATTATGGACATGAAAAATCAGACGACGCAGTGGATCCTCATCGGGGTCGGCGCGCTCGTCGTTATTATCGGTGGCTGGTGGATCTGGAGCCGCAACCCGCAAGCTCCGGCTCCTGAAAACACGGGGACAACGACTGGCACGTCGACCGGCACTGCCACGGGCACGGCGACCGGTTCGACAAATGGCACGGCTACGGGCAGCACTTCGGGCGGCACAAGCTCCACCGCGAGCATGACGACCGCCTCGAGCGGCGAGTCGCTTTCGGTCAACGACCAGCCTGCGGGTGGCAGCGTAATCATCGCGAGCGCGACACTCGTGAAGCCTTCGTGGATCGCAATCAAGGACGCCAATGGCTGGGTCTTGGGCGCGTCGCGCTTCGACGGCACGGCAGTGGCGAATGGCACGGTGTCGCTTTTGCGAGCCACCGAAAAGGGCAAGATTTACTACGCGATCATCTACGTCGACGACGGCGACAAGAAATTCGACATCAAGCTCGACGCGATCGTGACCGCGGGGGGAACGGCGGTCAATCGCAGCTTCCTGGCGCAGTAGGAAAAAGACGGCAATAAGAAAACGGGGCGGCTTGGGGCCGCCCCGTTCGTTTTCGCCCATCACCCCCACGGGGAAGTGATGACACCGTTCATCGCGAAGTATTCACGGAGCGTGAACTCCTCCGTGAACCCCGTCTCCGCGTGCACGCACGTAAGGATTGTCGACGCCTTCACCGCCTTCTTGCGCAAGTACTTATCGTGCAAACGCGCAAGGCAGCGCTCGCTGCACGGGTGGAGCGTCTTCGTCGTGTCGCGCTTGCGCGGCACGCCGTAGATCAGGAGCCGGTCGAGCGTGATTTCGTCGTGCTCAGCCTGCTCCAAGACCCGATCCTCCGCGCACATCGGTTGCGAGTATTCCGTGAACTGCATGTTTGCTCCCGCACACACCCACGGCATCCCGCCCGGCGTTTCCGGCCGCGAATAACCGATCGCGGCTACCTGGAACCCCTTATAGTGCCTGCCGCGCTTTCGGATCTGCGCGGCAAACGGGACCCAGTCCTCGCAGACCAGGTCGGTCTGCCCCGAGATCGGATTCACGCTCTGGAGCAGGGGCCGGATTTCACTCGGCGGGTTATTCCCGAATACGCGCATGATGCCGTCGAGCCGGACTGTAGCCTTGGTCCGGATCACGATCTGCAACATGTTGGCGAGAGTATCCAGGTCTGGCACCGCTTCGCGAATATCGGAGCACGCGCTCCGGTAAGCGGCTGGCGACGAGAAGTAGCGTTCGGCCGAGGCAGTGATCTCGCCCACCACGCTATCGTCGGCGACACGGAGTGCCGCCAGCGGAGTGCCGTAATTGACGCTCTCGACGCGCTCCAGGAGTCGGAACGCGCGCCAGCCGCCAATGATGCATGCCGTCTGCGAGCAACTGTGCACGAGCTTGCGCTCGCCGCCGCAGTAGACGAAGAACCCCACCGTCACCCCGTAGGGGGAGGCGGTAAATACGGGCATCACATCACACTCCTTGCGATACGAACAGGCGTATTCCCCGGCGTCGGCACGACTTCCGTCGATATCAGTCAAAAATGGAAGATGGCGCCGGTCGCCGATAGAGAGAACGTGATTCATCAGATCCTCCTCATGTGGTTCGGTTCAGGTTGCGTTTCGAACGGGGGATTCCCCGTTCCTAAGCAGTACTATAACTACAACAGGGGACTCGGGTCAAGTCAAGCGGATTCATTAAATCGGCGAGGCGCCGCAGTTCACCACACTCTCACGCGCGTACCGTTAGGCTTACCCGTGCGTTCGCGATTCGCGAACCCTTACTCGTAAGTTACCTCTATGGACACCAGCACCACACTTGCTGCGTGGGTCGTCGGAGTCATCCTTGTGCTTGCCATTCTCATCGGAGGCTGGCTGTACTTCTCGGGCGGCACCAACCCCAGCGTCCCGAATACGGGCACGGGCACCTCGGGCACCGGCACTTCAAGCATGCAGTATTAAAAAAGTCCCGCCTCGGCGGGGCTTTTTCCAAATATGGACATCCCTTGTCTATATTTTCTTCATCTTCACTTTTTATTTTCGTCCGCGATCTGCCAGAGATACCAGCTCGCGATCGAAGCGTGCGCGTGCCACGGGCGCGCCAGACTCTCCATTTTCTTTTTGTCCGGGAGTGTGCGTAGTTTGTAGAGAATCTGGAAGCCCTTGCGGATACCAAGATCTCCCGTGGGCAAAATGTCGAGCCGGTGCAGGGTAAAGATGAGCACCATGTGCGCGGACCACTGCCCGACGCCGCGCACCTGCGTGAGGTGTTGCACAATCTCCTCGCTGCTCATCGTCGGGAATTGCTTCTCGTCGATCGTGCCGTCGAGGCACTTGTGCGCGAGATCACGCACGTACGAAATCTTCTGCACGGAGAGGCCGGCGGCCCGGAGCTTTCCCGCGGGGAGCTTGATCAGGCGGCGCGGCGTTGGCTTCCCGCGTGGAAAGAGCACGAGTACGCGCGCGAGGATCGCGCGCGCCGCGTGGCCCGAGAGCTGCTGGTACACGATTGAGCGCAGCAGCGCCGGAAAGATCCCGATGCCGCCGAAGTAGCGCGTGAGATCGGGCTTACCGTACTTTCGCACGATCGGCGCGAACCGCGGGTCGCGCTTCAAGATCAAAATCGATTTTCGAAGATTGTTCGTCATGCGCTCGGTGAGCCCATTGTACCGAGAACAGGATTCGATAAAACAATGCTGGCGTCTGATATTTGATGCCTGTAGGATGGAAACGATGTCGACTGGAGAAGCGGTGCGTACTGGAGCGTTTAATGCAGCAAGAGAGCGATTTGCCGTGTTTCTCCGCAACACGGATCAGAAGGAGGTGCAACTCGACGCCACACTAAGTGGCATTCAACGAATGGCGCCCGCTGCTTGGAGCAAGCTACGCAATTCAGAACAACTATTTCGCATATATGTAATGGGCGCTGGGAACGGCGGGTTGGAATTACCCCTGCTTAAATCCTTTATCGCGGAGCGGGGCACAAAAGATAACATCTCAATTTCTTGCGAGGACGTTTCTCAAACAATGGCATCAGAATTTAATACGAATGCAATCACGGCGGGATTGTCAGACATTGTTTCAGATTACCAAGTGATACCGTTTGAAGATCCGTCCCACGATCCACCACTTTCGGATTTCTCAATGTCCTCTCATGTTTGGTACTACATTCAGGATTGGAGGAATACACCGAAGGAAACAAATACCTTGCAGAAATTCGCCAATTCGCTGGATACGAACGGCGTCGGTCTGATAACAATCTATTCCTCAACAAGCGACAGGTATGAGCTGCTCGCAGAGCTACATAAACATACTGCCCAGCCTGCGCCGGAATTGCCAGGGGAGGAAATCGTAGCGGAGCTTGCAAAGTTAAATATTGAAAATCAATCAGAGATCGTCAATGCTCACACGGACGTAAGTTCCTGTTTTCAGGACGGCGCGTTCAGTCCTAATCGAGACGGAAAGTTGCTACTATCGTTTATTTTGCGCACCGACTGGGAGCGGCTCCCGGAGGCAGCGCAGCGTGGCATCGGTGAAAGGCTCGCAGAAATTGTGAGGCGCAATGGCAGGGCCGAGATGGTTTTTAGGGACCTCTATATTTGGCTGCACAGTTAAATTTCACTTGTGACCATACGGGGAATCGGTCATGGATAATTTTACTATGCAAAATTTCCGCGACCCCGACTCGGCTCCCCGCGAGCGGGGACCCCGCCTCCGTCTTTCGATTCCCCGAATGGAACCCGCGAATACCAAAAAAGCCGCAGCGGCGCTGCGGACTTTTGGTATTCATGACCCTACGGGGAATCGAACCCCGGTTAACGCCTTGAAAAGGCGCTGTCCTAACCACTAGACGATAGGGCCGCAGCGAAAATATAGCGTATTTTATGCACTATCCAAAGTGTGCTATTTTAGCGACTGGTCAGATCGTTAGCGACTTTCGCACAGCGAAAATCGCGGACAAGTTTTTACTTGTCCGAAGGAGAGGTGGCTGAGTGGTTGAAAGCACCGGTTTCGAAAACCGGCATGTCGAAAGGCATCGAGGGTTCGAATCCCTCCCTCTCCGCAAAAACGGAAGTTTAATTGGGGTATACTACCTTGGTGGATTTCTTGAAATGGCTCTTTGCGTCCATTGCTGTCGTCATCAGCAGCATTTTTGGTGTTCAGACAGATGCGCCCGCTGGACCGTTAATTAAAGACTACGCCCCTTTGCAAACGGAGCAGCGCATGGAAGTGACACCGGGCTTGATTTCGGATACGAACGATACTGCGGCAACACAGGAGAATCAGGGGCCCATATCGCAGACGAGTGCAAATAATCCGAAACCCTCGGCAACCGTTGATAAACTCGTGCCTGCTGGCAGTTCGGCGGGATTTGTCGTGAGCGGTACAGCGGCAAACACGAGTTCTCTGAGTGTGAGCGTTCGTGCCATTACTCCGGCGAAATTTACAGGTTACACAGGCCTTTATACGCAAGACAATGTACCTGTGGTAAGCGGTCGTTGGTCAGTTACTTTTCCCGCCAATGCACTTTCAGGTTTTTCGCTGCCGCACAATATCCTGGTCGAGGCGATAGTATCGGGAGAACGCGAAATGTTGGCGAGCAAGGATATGTCTTTGACTTTGCCGCCTACGATTACCGCCAATGTAACTTCAGGTAATGCACCTCTTGCAGTGGAATTTTCAGTTACATACTTGGGCCTTCTTGACCAATGGGTCGTGTTTGGAGATGGACAGCAAGCAGATATTACGTGCTCCGCGTATAAACCCGATACAGATGCTTGCGCCACATACACGGACAAGGTTTCTCATACGTACACTCAGCCGGGTACGTACACAGTGAAATACATGCAAAGAAATGGTGGCGCGAATGGAACTACGGAAGATGTTACCGGCTCGGTTGTAATTGCGGTCCGATAATTTGTTCTCAAAGAACAAGTTGTTGTACCCCGCGCGTTCAAGTCTTCCGCCAAAGAAAAACTTAAAATTGTCAGCGTGGGTGCTTGCCGCCATCCTTACCGGCGGCGAATGTTCGAGCTATTTCAAGCGTGATTTGCACGTCATTTTTTACTCGTGGATCGACACGAGTTTCGACTGATACACTACTTCCATGGAATTGGCGGATTTGTTCGGCTACGCGGGCATTTTCACGGGCACCTCGTTTATGCTGCCGCAACTCTACAAGATGTGGCGCACGCACAGCGTGGAGGATCTCTCGTGGGGCATGCTCGTGCTCTTTTTCTTCAACTGCGTTTTCTGGCTCGCCTACGGCTTCCTCACGACTGCGACGCCGGTCGCCGTCGTCAACGGCGTCGCACTCCTCATCGCGCTCGCTCAACTGTATCTCAAACTCAAATACTCGAGCTCCCGCCAACTATAGGGGCCGTAGTTGCCCTTCTCACCAAGGACTGGTAGCATTGTTCTACCTACTGGTTCCAGCCAGACCTATTCTCGTCCTATGCTTGCCGCCGTTTTTTTAGCTGTTTTCGCTGCAACCGTAGCTTTGCCCGGACCGCTCACGGTAGTGCTGCTCGCCAATACTGTTGTCGGAATTTTTCTCTCGGCATTGCAGGTGTACGTGGCGCTTTTGCCGCGCTTTACGGCGCGCCATCGGAAACCGAGGAAAGAGCCGTTTATATCAATTCTCGTGCCGGCCCACAATGAACCACCCGCTGTACTCATGCAGACGCTCGAATCCCTCTCGAAGCTTTCCTACGGAGAGTACGAAGTCCTGGTGATAGACAACAACACAAGCGATCCGCAGGTATGGAAACCCGTCGAGCGATTCACGCTTTCTCTCGGCCGCCGCTTCCGCTTTCTGCATGTCGAGAATCTCACTGGCTTTAAGGCGGGCGCACTCAACTACGCTCTCGCGCGTACGAGCGCGCAATCGAAATATGTTGCAGTCATCGACGCAGATTACGTGGTGAATCCCGACTTCCTCTCGCTTGCCGTTTCGTATTTCACGCACCGAGAAATCGCACTCGTTCAGTTTCCGCAGGAGTACCGGAACGCTACTTCGGAAAATAGGCCAGTGGCCGATGAGTACCGGCATTTCTTCAGGATTTATATGAACATGGCCAATCACCTCGACTGCGTCCCGTCGACGGGGACAGTCAGCATATACAGCAATGACGCCTTGAGGAGCATCGGCGGGTTCCGGGTACAGGCGCTCACTGAAGATGCCGATGCGGGTCTCCGACTGTACCGTGCCGGATTTCGGGGCGTCTACATCGACCGGCCAATCGGATCGGGTCTGATGCCGTATGATATCGAGTCATATCGAAAACAGAAGTGGCGATGGGCGCTCGGCAATGCGCAGGCGCTCTCTGTACTCTTCACGTCGTTCAAGCGGATGCCGTTCAGATCATGGATCGGTTTCCTTTCGCACCTGACCGCATGGGATCACCTCAACTTTCTTCCATTTGCGGTGCTCGCTGGGTATGCACTCGTCGTGACCCCTGCAATACTCACAACCGGAGAGCACAAAATGCTGCTCAATGTTGCCTCGTTTTCGATTTTTCTTACGATAGGATCGAAGTTCGTCCTTTTCCTAGTCACACTTCGAACCGAAGAAAATCCGATTCGCCGGGCGCTGCGCGCGCTGCTCATCCATATGGGATTGACGCTCGTCTACTCTGAGGCGCTCATGCGCATCATGTTCCGCCAGAAGTCGGATTTCGAGCGCACAAACAAGTTCATACTCGTCAAGGCGCCACAACTGCTGAAGAGCACATATAAGGAACTGATACTGGGCCTATGGTTCCTCATGGGAGCCGTCGGCGGAGCGTACTTCGGCAGCAGGGTAGTCACGATAACGGTCTTTAGTATCTCCGCCGCCGCGCTCCTCTCGGTGTACTATGTGCACTGGAAAGTGCGCCCCACAAAAGAGATTTCAAAGAGACTATTCGCGCATATTGAGAGGAAATACGATGAGTTTTTGCGATCGCCGACGATTCCGGCGCATATAACTGCTCGCGGGCGCGGTTAACGAGCGTGCATTGTCCATCCAAGTCATGCATTCGCGGTTATAATTCCTAAATGCCGATTGGTCTCGAGCTTCTGAAGCGCCCGTTCGCTGCGCTCGCGCCAGAAGAGGTAGCCGACCTCCTTGCTTCCGACGTGCACGCGGGGCTCCCCGAGGCGGAGGCCAGGCGGCGTCTCTCGGTTTTTGGGGCGAACGTATTTGAGAAGCGAAAGCGAAGCGGCCTTTTTTTCATTCTGCTCCAGCAGTTTCGCAGCCCCCTGATCCTCATCCTCGCCTTTGCTGCGGTGCTCACGCTTCTCATCGGCCATGTGCGCGACTCGCTCTTTATTTTCGCAGCCGTCATCGTCAACGCCTCTCTCGGCTTCTATCAGGAGTACAAGGCCGAGCAGGCGCTTTCGGAGCTGAAGACCTACCTCCGCGATCGCGCCCGCGTGCTGCGAGCCGAAGGCGAGCACGAGATCGACGCATCGCTTTTGGTACCGGGCGACATCATCCGTATCTCGCAGGGCGACCGGATTCCCGCGGATGCGCGTCTCGTTTTCGTCAACGACCTCCAGGTCGATGAGGCACTTCTCACCGGCGAGTCGCTGCCGATCGTGAAGGGGGTGGAAGCCGTGCCCACCGATGCGGGAGTGGCCGACCAGCTCTCGATGGTCTTTGCGGGGACGCTCGTTACGCAGGGGCTTGGCACGGCGATCGTCTGCCGCACCGATTCCGCGACCGAGCTCGGTCGGATCGCCGAGCTCGTGGGGGCTGCCGAAGCGGAAGACACGCCGCTCCAGGCGGCGATTCAGCGATTCAGCGCGAGGGCCGGATTTTTCCTTGGCGGCCTTGCCATCCTCGTCTTTGGGGTCGGGATTTGGGCCGGTTACTCGGTCTTCGACATGTTCGTTACGTCGGTCGCAGTCGCCGTGGCAGCCGTGCCCGAAGGCCTTCCGGTGGCGCTTACGGTCATCCTCGCGATCGGCGTACAGCGTATGGCAAAGCGCAGAGGGGTGATCCGCAAGCTCGTCGCGGCGGAAGCGCTCGGCGATACCACGGTGATCCTCACCGACAAAACAGGCACGCTCACCATGGCAAAGATGGAGCTCGACAAACTCTTGCCGGAAGGCGTGGAAAAGGGCGTCCTCCTCGAGTACGCGCTCCTCAATTCCAACGTACTCGTGGAAAATCCAGATGATCCGCCTGCCGAGTGGCGCATGAGCGGCAAGCTTTTGGAGGTGGCGCTCGTGCGGGCGGGGGCGATGCGCGACATATCAGTGGAAGAGGTGCGGCGGCGCCTCCCGGTGCGTGCGTCGCTGCCGTTTAATGCGGTCAACAAATTCTCCGTCTCGCTCACCGAAGAGGGCGGGAAGCGCAAGCTCGTCTTTTTTGGGGCCGCCGAGATCCTGGTGGGGCACTCGCAGCTCGATGAGCCAAAGCGCCGCGAGCTTCTCGCGCGCATCGACGCGCTCGCCACAGCGGGGGAGTTTGTGGTGGCGGTGGCCACAAAAGAGATTGATGCGAAAGACGCACAACATTTCCCGAAAGCATTGCCGAGCGAACATTTGCACTTCAAAGGACTCATCACCTTGCGCGATCCGATCCGCCTCGGCGTGCAAGAGGCGATACGCCGCGTGGAACGCGCAGGCATCCGCACGGTGATCATGACGGGCGATCACCGCGGCACGGCGGAAGCAATCGCGCGCGAGGTGGGGCTGCCCACGCCTCCGGGGAGCGTGCTCGATGCCTCCGAGCTGCGGACGCTTTCGCCGCAGCAGCTTGCGGCTCGGCTCGGGGGCCTTCGGGTGATCTCGCGTGTATCCCCGCTCGACAAGATGCTGCTCACAAAGGCGCTCCAGAGCGCGGGCGAAGTCGTGGCTATGACGGGCGACGGCGTCAACGATGCGCCGAGTATCAAGCAAGCCGACGTCGGCGTGGCCATGGGGAGCGGCACGGAAGTGGCGCGAGATGTGGCCGACCTCGTGATTCTCGACGACAACTTCGAGACGATCGTTGCAGCCGTGGAGGAGGGAAGACAGATTCGCAAAAATATCAGCAAGGTGCTCGTCTACATGCTCTCTTCGGTCTTCGATGAGCTCCTTCTCATCGGCGGCTCCATCGTGCTCGGGCTCGCGCTCCCTTTGAGCGCGCTCCAGATCCTCTACGTCAACTTTTTTTCCGACAGCTTTCCGGCGATCGCGTTTGCCTTCGAAAAGGACGAGCTCTCAGGGGCCCCCACGCGGCGTGGAGCGCTCTTCGATCCGCTCATGAAATTTTTGATCATCTTCATCGGCTTCTCCTCCACCGCGCTCCTCCTCCTTCTCTATTGGCTGCTCTCGCGCACTGCCCTCTCGCCGGAAATCGTCCAAACATTTATCTTCGCGAGCTTCGGCAGCTACACGCTCTTTCTTGCTTTTTCGCTCCGGAGTCTTGAGCGGAGCATTTTTGAATACGGACTTTTCGGCAACAAGTATCTACTCTCGGGCGTCGGTGCGGGCCTCCTTCTCATGCTCGCCGCGCTGTACGTGCCTTTCCTCCAAGAGATTCTCGGCACGGTGCCCTTGCCGCTGCCGTGGGGAGCGGCGGTCGTGGCCGTGGGGCTTCTCAATATCGCGGCGATCGAGGCAGGGAAGCTCATCTTCCGCACTCGTGAGTCACGCCGCACTCTTCAGCTCGCGAGCGCGCGAGCGGCCATGCCGATCAGGTAGATCCCGAGGAAGTTGAAACCGAAGGAGACGGCTACAAACCATCGCATGCTCGCGCGCGAGAGCCCGAGGAGCGCGATGCCAAGCTCGTCCGGCAAGGGCGAGGCGATCACGAGCGCGCCGAGGAAGAAGGTAAACCAGCGGAAGTGCTTGAAGTGAAAGATTTTGCGAAGGCGCCGGAGGCCCTTACTTTCCCGTACGATTTCCATCACATCGACCGAAAACCTGTCTCTGACGAAACGAAAAATCAGGAGGTCTCCCAAGACTGACCCCATCGCGCCAAAAAAGGCGACGAGCAGGATCGGCTGCTCCAGCGAAATCTCCCCGAGTGTCGCGATCGCGGGGGCGGTCGTGAATATCGAAGTGAAAAACATCCCAACCGCAAGGATGCCGAAAAATTCGTACTGTCCCCACGAGGCCACGAGATCGGCGAGTGTGCTCGTGCGTGCGAGAAGGAGAGCCACGAGCACGCTCAAGGCGACCAAGCCAAGATCCTGCAAGAGGTGATTGTTCGCTCGCGGCGTGCGCTTTCTCATCGCCGCATTTTATCATCGCGCGTCCGCACGGATGCTAGAGTGTGCGGATGGCTGATTACCAGATCGTCCTCGGATGGCTTTCGGTGATCATCGGCCTTGCGAGCTACGTCCCGTATTTCAGAGACATTTTTGCCGGGACGACGAAGCCGCATCCCTTTTCGTGGTTCGTTTGGACACTCATAACCGGCATAACCTTTTTTGCGCAAGTAACGGCCGGTGGAGGTCTTGGCGCGTGGGCAACGGGTGCCACGATGGTCGCGAATTTTGCTGTTGTGCTGCTCGCACTCCGGCGGGGCGAGAGAGGCATCACGAAAATCGATTGGGCGTGCTTTGTCGGCGCGCTCGCGGGCATCCTTGTATGGGCCCTCACGAAAAATCCTCTCGCCGCGGTCCTCATCGTAACCGTCGTCGACGCTCTCGCGTTCGCGCCTACCGTGCGTAAGGCCTACGAAAAGCCGCGCAGCGAAACACTGAGTCTCTTCGTATGGGGAGTGGTGAAGTACGCGCTTGCGATACCCGCGCTCGCAATCTTCAACTTCACGACGGTTTTATTCCCGGCCTCGGTGATCGTTCTTAACGTGCTCTTCGTGGGGGTCGTGCTGATCCGCCGCCGGCAAGTTTCGGCATGAGCTACGACTACCATGTGCTGCTCGGCGCGCTCTCGGCGGGGCTTGCTCTTGTCGCCTACGCCACCTATTTCCGCAGCATTTTCAGGGGGGACACAAAGCCGCACCTTTTTACGTGGCTGATCTTCGGGGTCGTCGACGGCGTGGTCTTTTGGATACAGGTGGGCGACGGCGGAGGGCCGGGATCGTGGATTCTCGGCGTTGCGGCGGTGATGAACACGCTCGTCGCGATCTCGGCGCTGCGGTATGGTGAGCGGAATATTCGTATCATCGACTGGATCTGTCTTGGGGGCGCATCGCTTGGGATCACACTCTGGCTTCTTGCGGACGATCCGCTCTCCGCAGTCGTCTTCTTCGTCATCACCGGAACCTTTGCCGTGGCGCCCACCTTCCGCAAATCATACCGAAAACCTCACGAGGAATCGGTGAGCATCTGGGCGATCGATGTGGTGCGATTTGCGCTCAGCATTGTGGCACTGGAGTCGCAGACCCTCGTTACGGTGCTCTTTCCGCTTGCCGTCGTGGTGCAGAACGCGGCGCTGGTCGCCTTTCTCTTGATTCGTCGGAGGCAATTGGGTACGCTCTCCTGAATATGGCCAACCTCACCCTGATCGGCATGGCGGGCGCCGGTAAAAGCCACGTGGGGAGGCGGCTTGCGGAGCGGCTCGGTTATGAGTTTCTCGACATTGATACGTATCTCGAAAACCAGTATGGCAAAGAGCTCGAGAAAATAGTCGAAGAGCTCGGCGATGAACGATTTATCGACGTCGAGGGCAAAGCGATCATCGAAGCGACGAACGGCAGAGACGCGCACGTTTTCTCTCCGGGCGGCAGCAGCGTGTATGAGCCGGAGGCGATGGATCATCTCGGGAAGATCTCCCGCATCGTATACCTGCGCGTGCCCTTCGAAACGATCCAAAAGCGGATCGGCGACTCTCCCGAGCGTATGGGCCGGATCATCGGCATCAAGGGCCAATCTTTCCGCGAACTGTACGACAAGCGTGCTGTGCTCTACGAGAAGTACGCTCACCACGTGGTTGACATCGGCGAAGATGCGGAAGCCACGCTCAAAAAAATCTTTGGTTTTTTGGATATGGAAGAGGCGGCGCACGCTTGACGAAACAGCCCGGCCGATTACACTTCCGGTATGTATTCGAAGGCGATGATGATGGCGATGATGTCCTCCCGCGCGGAGGTCTTTTGCCTGACTGCCTAGCTCCCGAGACACTCAGACAAAAGCCCTCCGCAAGGAGGGCTTTTGTTTGATCTTTCTGATCTTTGAGAGGGAAAACGATGCACTGCGAAATTTGCAACTGGCAGGCCGAAAGCACGACATGGGTGCGGCCGAAAAGCGGAGGCACTCGCAGACCGCACTTCTTTTGCGACGATGAATGCAAAAAAGTGGGCCTACAGGTGCTTGCCGCGCAAGGTCTCGAGGAGACGACAGTCATCCTCGGGTGGGATGTGTTTATCCCGATTTGGTCACGCGAGTAGTCGGCGAATCTTTGCGGATTCGCCGACCCTCATCTTTTGGAGACATCAGGTTGTATAGAGGTCTATGCAACCACAGTGTCTCCAAGGGAGAGCAATATGACTCAGCGCACCAAAAAGACCCCGGTCCGCAAGCCCCGTTCCAGCCGCCGGAAGCAGCATTACCGGCGGGACAAGGATGGCTTCCTGAGGATCGGGCAGACCGTCATCTGCTGCCGCAACGGTGGCACGCCCATGTCCCACTTCGGTGTTCGCTCTTGAAGCACCGCGACCGAGGCTGCGCGGCGGAATCTCTCGATTCCGCCGCGTTCATTTTTCTGATAGGATGGTGCCTAATGATTGCTCGGAATTTCCGACAGATGCTCGAAGCCCGCTGGGCCGAAGGCAAGTTTCTCTGCATCGGGCTCGACGTCGACGCCACCAAACTCCCCGAATCGATCCGCGGCTCGACCATCGAGCGCACCATCGTCGCCTTCAACCGGGCGATCATCGACGCCACCAAGGACCTCGTGTGCTCCTACAAGCCCAACATCGCTTTCTACGAATCTCACGGCGACCAAGGAATGGCAGCCCTGCGGGAGACGATGGCGTACATCATCGAGATCAACCCGGAGATTCCGGTGATTCTCGACGCCAAGCGCGGCGACATCGGCAACACCAACGTGCAGTACGCGCTCTCCGCTTTTGAATACCTGCGCGCCGACGCGATCACGGTACACCCGTACCTCGGCAAGGAATCGCTGCTACCGTTTTTCGAGTACGTCGACAAGGGCGTGATCGTGCTCTCCCACACCTCGAATCCGGGCGCGGCGGAGGTGCAGGAGCTTATCGTGGAAGGCCAGCCGCTCTATCAAAAGATCGCGCATCTCGTCTCGCACGAGTGGAACGGCAATGAGAACTGCTGCGTCATGGTGGGTGCCACGTACCCCCAACAGCTCAAGGAGGTGCGCGCGATCGTGGGCGACATGCCCATCCTCGTGGCGGGCGTGGGCGCGCAGAACGGCGACCTGGAAAAGACCGTGAAGTACGGGCTCGATAGTCGCAAGAAGGGGCTCATGGTCAACGCCTCACGCACGATCATCTTTGCCTCGCGCGAAAAGGATTTTGCCGACGCGGCCCGTGCGCGGGCACAAGAGCTTCACGACGCGATAACGAAAGCGGTATAATCTCCCCACCATGACCGAAGCCGAAGTACTCGACCTCCTCCAAAAAGTCGGCGCGTTCCGCGCCGGGCACTTCGTCTTCACCTCCGGCCGGCACAGCGATTCGTACATTCTGAAAGACGCGATGTACGCGTACCCGCGTGAGACCTCGCAGGTGTGCAGAGAGATGGCCGAGCGCTTCAAGGGCGAGGGCGTCGAGGCTGTGATCGGACCCGCCATTGGCGCCGCGATCCTCTCGCAGTGGACCGCCTACCACATGGGCGAAATCGAGGGCCGCGACGTTTTCAGCGTGTACGCCGACAAAGACGGACAGGGCGGCTTCATCATCAAGCGTGGCTACGACAAACTGATCGCGGGCAAAAAAGTGCTCGTGGTGGAAGATCTCACGACGACCGGCGGGTCCGTGAGGAAGGTGGTGGAGGCGGCGCAGGCCGCGGGAGCGCACGTGGTGGGCGTGGTGGTGCTCTGCAACCGCGGCGAGGTGAGCAAACAGGCCGTGGGGAATCCACCCCGCTTCGAGACGCTCGTGCACCTGGACCTCGACTCCTGGCCCGCGGAGGAATGCGATTTGTGCAAAGGCGGCATCCCGGTCAACACCGACGTGGGGCACGGGGCGGCTTTCCTCTCGAAGCAGGGGAAATAAACTTCATTCGATCTCCGGGCTGCGTGATATACTGACGCGCGTTATTCGGTAGCTATTTTTTTATGCAACGAAATCTTTTGTGGGCAATCGTGATCGTGGTCGTACTTGGCGGTGGGTATCTCTGGTGGCAGAGCACGCAGACTCCTGCCGACACCACCGGTACGACGACCGGCACCAGCACGGGCACCATAGGCTCGACAACTGGCGATGAGCCGGGCGCCGGATCGGAAGATAATTTCGCGGCCTCGGTCGCATTCGACGGTACCGCGTTCACTCCCTCAACGGTAACGATCAAGAAAGGCGAAACCGTGCGCTGGAACAATACGTCTGATAAAAACGTCTGGCCCGCTTCCGCGGTGCACCCCACGCACAGCGTGTATCCCGAGAAAACCGCTTCCGACTGCCTTGGCAGCGCTTTCGACGCGTGCCGCGGCCTGATCCCGGGCGAGCTGTGGGATTTCACCTTCAACCAGATGGGGACGTGGAGGTACCACAATCACTCGAATCCGTCGATCACGGGCACCGTGGTCGTAACAGAATAGAACTCGCTCGGAGGCATGGCATCGTTCGGGTCGCGTCGCAGCGTGCTCGCTGTGCGCTCCCTACGGGAGCGGTACACCTTTTGGACATTTTCTTCGCTACGCACGAAAATGTCACAAAAGGTCTTGCGGCGCTCCAGGTATTCGCGCCTCACCCGCTCGGCGCCTACGCGCCTGCGCGAAGACCCTCATTGACGCCACGCCCCACTCGCTTACGCTTTAAAATACAGTAAAATGCGGCGATGACGGATCACGAAGAGCTGCCGGAAGAGCTCCATGTGGAGCTTGAGAGATCCGAGATCCTCCGCTACGGAGAGAACCCCCACCAGAGCGCGGCGCTCTACAAAAATCCGCTTGATCCGGATCGGCCCGGCATCGCTACGGGCAAGAAAATCCAAGGCAAGGAGCTTTCCTACAACAACCTCCTCGATGCCGATGCGGCCTTTGAGTGCGTGGCTGAGTTCGACGAGCCCGCGATCGTGATCGTGAAGCACACCAATCCTTGCGGTGTCGCGCTCGGGGAGAATTTGTACGACGCCTACCTCAAAGCGCTCGCGTGCGACCCGGTCTCAGCCTTCGGCGGCATCGTAGCCGCCAACTCGAAGCTCACGGCAGCCCTCGCCTCGGAGCTCGTAAAGATCTTCCTCGAAGTCGTGATCGCGCCTTCGGCCGAAGACGAGGCGCTCGCGATTCTTGCCTCCAAGCCCAACGTGCGCGTGGTACTCACGGGCTCCATGCCGGATCCGCGGAAGAAGCGGCTTACGGCGCGGACCATCGCCGGCGGCTTTCTCGTACAGAGCGCCGATGGTACGACATTCGAGCAAACGAAAACCGTCACGAAGCGCGAGCCGACGCCGGAGGAGCTCGCCGATCTCATCTTCGCCTTCACCCTCGTGAAGCATGTCAAATCCAATGCAATCGTGTATGCCAAGAAGGGCCAAACGGTCGGCGTGGGCGCGGGGCAGATGAGCCGCGTGTACTCCGCAAAGATCGCCGCGATCAAGGCAGCCGATGCCAACCTCTCGCTCAAGGGATCGGTGATGGCATCCGACGCATTCTTTCCGTTTCGCGATTCGGTCGACGCCGCCCACGAAGCGGGCGTCACGGCGATCATCCAGCCCGGCGGCTCCGTGAAGGATCAAGATTCAATCGACGCCGCCAACGAGCACGGTATGGCTATGGTCTTCACCGGCGTCCGCCACTTCCGCCACTAAAGATGAAGAAAATATGGACAAGGGATGTCCATACGTGCGGAGCTCCTAATTTTTACGCAGCTCCATGTAGATGTCCTCGAGCGCTTTCACCGCATCACCTGCGGCGATGTTGTTTTGGTGGTAGTGGCCGTCGGTGACGTCGCCCGCGGCCCACACGCGCGGGTGCGAAGTGCGCTGTGTTGCGGGATCGGCCTTGATCTGGTGGATCGCATTGAGCTCGAGAGCGCCGTTGATCCATTCGGTATTCGGCAGAAGTCCGATCTCCACAAAGATGCCCTCCACGGGGAGCGTTGCAATTTCTCCGGTCGCCGTGTTCTTCCATTTCAATCCGGTAACAAACTTGTCGCCGAGCACCTCGGTCGGTTCCGCGTTGGTGAGTATTTTCATATTGGGATGCGATTTGACGGCTGCGATCGTGATCTCATCGGCGCGGAAGGTGTCGGTACGATTGAGGAGCGTAACGCTCTTGCAGTAGGCAAGAAGCTGGAGCGCGGTCTCAAAGCCGGCGTTGCCTCCGCCGATCACAGCCACGTCTTTGTCGGCAAAGAGGGGACCGTCGCACGAGGCGCAGTAGGTGAGACCCTTCTGATCGTATTCGGCAGCGCCAGGCACTTCAAGCTTGCGGCGCCGTGCGCCGGAAGTAACGAGTACCGTGCGCGCCTCAAGCGACCTGCCGTCCTTCAGTCCGACACTCACTTTCTCATCGGCGGGCGCCAGCGAAACGGCGCGCATCGGGGAGATGATTTCCAGACTCTCGCCTTTATAACCTTCGACATGCGCCTTCAAGTTTTTCGCGAGGTCGGCACCCGAAATCGATCGCGTGCCGATCCAGTTTTGCACGTCGAGCGAAATGTTGCTCTGCCCGCCCCACTCTTCGACCACGATCGCGCTCTTGAGGCGCTTGCGGGCCGCGTACACGGCCGCTGCCGCACCGGCAGGACCGCCACCAACGA
Source organism: Candidatus Kaiserbacteria bacterium (assembly GCA_016432285.1). Taxonomy (GTDB): domain Bacteria; phylum Patescibacteriota; class Minisyncoccia; order Phycocordibacterales; family UBA2100; genus UBA10103. The sequence continues at coordinate 678,650 of CP066682.1, read as the reverse complement.
TAATCAAATCGTACATAGTTGCCTAGAATACCACAGGATACATGATCCTGCGGCGGAAGAATTCAAGATTATTTTCTACGCAGGAAGGACGGAAGTCCACCCCAGCCGTCTTCGGATTCCTCTTCTTTGACGGGAGTTGCAGCGCGCGCGGGCTCTTTCACTTTCGGCTTCTCTGCTTTGTCGTTCTTTTCCTCGGCCTTCTTCTCTTCGCGCTCGATGATGCGAGCGGGCGGGACGTCCTGGTCTTTGGTGCGGGCGGCGATGCGCTGCGTGCTGAAAAGGGAAGAGCGGGCTCCCGCCTCCGGGAAGCCGGTCGCGATCACCGTTACGCGAAGCTGGCCCTTCTTGAGTGAAGAGTCGGTAACGGCGCCGAAGATAACCTTGGCTTCCGGATCGATGGCCTCGGTGATCACGTTGGCCGCATCCTGCACCTCGAGCATACCGAGATCCTCGCCGCCGGCGATCGAGAAGAGCACGCCCTTGGCGCCGTGGATCGACACTTCGAGGAGCGGAGAGTTGATAGCTGCCCGCGCGGCGAGCTCTGCGCGCTTCTCGCCGATTGCGGTGCCGATGCCCATGAGGGCCGAGCCGGCGTTTTGCATGACCGCTTTCACGTCGGCAAAGTCGACGTTGATGATGCCGGTCTGGGTGATGAGGTCGGAGATGCCTTCGACTGCCTGCTTCAGTATGTCGTCGCACATCGCGAAGGCATTCTTGATCCCTGTTTCGCGCGAGACGATGGTGAGGAGTTTGTCGTTGGGGATTACGATCACCGCGTCGACGGCCTTGCGCAGATCAGCGATGCCCTGTTCGGCAAGCCGCGCGCGCTGCGCGCCTTCAAATGAAAACGGCTTCGTAACGACGCCCACGGTGAGTGCGCCGAGCTCGCGCGCGATCTTGGCCACGATCGGGGCGCCGCCGGTGCCCGTGCCGCCGCCCATGCCGCAGGTGATGAACACCATGTCGGAACCTTTAATCGCTTCCTGAATCTCTTCGCGCGTCTCGTCGGCGGCTTGCTTGCCGACGTCGGCGTTCATGCCGGCGCCGAGGCCGCGGGTGAGCGTCTTGCCGATGTGGATCTTGCGCTTCGCTTTCGACTTGTGGAGATCCTGGGCGTCGGTGTTGATCGAAATAAAATCCACGCCCTGGACGTGGGAAGCCACCATGTGATTCACCGCATTTCCTCCCGAACCTCCGACTCCGATTACTCTGATACGTGCGTACGACTCAACATCTGGCTTCACTTGTTTGGACATAGTGGGGCCATCATAGCACTTTCAGAAAGAGGGCAAACTTGACCATATCATCCCGCTGTTGTCTCGTTTTAGGTTGAAATGTCCGCTTTCATTTATGCGCGCCACATACTTCATTGGTCCGGTCGGACCAATTAAGTATGCGAGTAAATGTGTGAGTCGAAAGCGTTTCGGAAAGGTTGTTTACGGGAGAAGCGAACGGAAAGCCTGACGCACTGAATCGAATGCGTGACGGAAGGCGTCGCCGAGCGTGCCTTTGCCGTCGGAGAGATCTTCCGCGTACGCCCAGCGGCAGAGGCCGTACGCGACGGCCCAGGTGGCATCCACGGACGAGGTGCGTGGCAGGTAGCCCACCTGACCGATTTGCGACGGTAGTTTCAAAATTGCTTTTGCGATCTCGGAAGCGCTCGCGAGTCCCGAGCCGCCGCCCGTGATCACGACACCGGCCGGGAGGAGCCGCTGGCGCCCGAGCGATTTGAGGTGCGCGTTGATAAGCACAAACATGTCTTTGAGGCGTGCCGCCACGATCGTCTGCATCTTTTTGGGTGCGATGTCGCTGCCGGTGACGGCGCCGCGCTTCATCTGTTCGGCTTCCGTGAGCGGAATCTGGAAGGAGAGTGCGATCGTGTTGGTGATGTCGGAGGAGCCGACAGGGAAAACCTTGAGCGAGACCGGCGTGTCGTTGTCGAAGACGATGATCGAGAGCGTCTCGGCGCCGATGTTGGCGAGCATCACGCCGGCCGTTTTTTGCGCCTTGGTGAGCGTGACCATGCTCGCGGCAAGCGGGGAGGCCATGACGCCTTCCGGCTCTACACCGGCTTCCTCCACCGCATCCATGATCTCGTCGTAGTGCTGCGCGATCATGGTGATGAGCAGCGTGTCGACGGAGAGCTTGGTGCCCTGGAGTCCTTGCGGCTTCCCCAGGACTTTCGTGCCATCGACACGGAACTCGAGCGGGATCGTGTGGATGATCGTGCGGTTGACGAGCTTCGAAGCCGCGCGCTTTTCGCTCTCTTTGAGGGCGCGGTCGATCTCTCGGTCGGTTACCAAGCCGCCGGAGGGCGTGAGCGTTACCTCGCCTGTGGAGCGTATTTCATCGAGCCCCACGCCGCCCATGGCCACGCGCGCGCGCTGGATTTTCACCTTGGCGGCCGCCTGCGCCTTCTGGAGCGCATCTCGAATGCTCTTTTGCGTTTCCTTGCCGTCGACGATGTAGCCGTGGCGCATGCCGCGAGAGATTGAGGTGCCCGTGCCGAGAATCTGCATCGGCGCTTCGGGGTTGTCTGCGGGAGCCGCGAGGACGCACTTCACATGGTACGTGCCGATGTCGATGCCCGCGTAGACTTTGCGCATCGGGTCATTGTACCGCGATTTGCCGCGCCGGAGCGGCTATTTTTCGTGGATACCGAAGCGCCGGAGCGTTGCGCGCTCGAGCGACTCCATCTTTTTTCCGTGCGAGAGGCCCTTGAGGTGGAAACAACCGTGCACAAAAAGGAGCGCAAGCCTGCTTCGGAGGGGCACGCCGTATGCTGCCGCCTCGCGCTTCGCGCAGGCGAGATTAAGAAAGATTTCGCCACTTCTTTTTTCGATCGGGAACGAGAGGACGTTGGGGGAGTAGGTTTTCTTGCGATACTGCCTGTTCATACGCGTGGCGAGCTGATCGCCGCATACTACGAGCGAGAGCTCATACGTGCTGCCGAGGATCGCTGCGGCGATTTTTTCAAACGGAAGACGCCCCGCATCGCTTTTTGCAAAAAGCGATGCGGGGCGAGTCGTTACTTTTATGTCCACACCCATCTAGCGTGCGATCGGAGTGCTCTCGCCGAAGCGGGATCCCTGCGAGCCTTCGCGGTTGAAGCTCGGGCGGCCGGGGCGAACAGGCGCTTCGGCGATCTTGCCTTCCTTGACGAGCTTGCGGTATTCCGCGCGGCGCTTGATGAGCTTCAATGCGCGCTTTTTCTTGACGATCTTCGAGGCATCGCGCGCGTAGTAGCGGCGGTTGCGGACGGTCTTCACCAATCCGGTGCCCTGCACGCGCCGGCTGAATTTCCGGATCGTGGAGAGCGTGCTTTCGCTCCCGGTCTTTTGCACTTCAGCATTGACTGCCATATGTCGCGGCACTGTACCACGCCGAATCGCGAATAACAATCTCTTACGCGCGTGCCTCGGCAAGATAGCCCCCGACTCGCCTGCGCTTCAGGTGGTTGACCAAATCCGGAAGCGGAATCGCATCCTGCGAATTAGTTACCACTTCGCGCACGAGGATCGTACCCTCCACCGCTTCCTTGTGGCCCATGATGAGCACGTATGGCGCCGCCAGCTTCCGGGCCGCCGCCATCTGCGTGCCGATCGTTTCGTGGTGGAGGCCCTGGTGCACGGGAATGCCCGCGGTGCGTAGCATTTCCATGACCGAGAGTGAGTGGCGACGCGCTTCGGGACCGAGGTGCGCGAAATAGATCGAAGGAATGCCCGGCACCTCGCGCTTCACGCGCGTTTTTCCGCGAATCTCGCAGCTGATCGAGATCGTCGCCGCTGCGGTGGGGGATGCGGCAAAGCGCGCGGCCAACGGATCGTAGCGGCCGCCGAAGGCCACCGGAATGCGCGCACCGCTTTCAGGCTCCACCGCGGAGATCTGATAGAGCGAGTGCGCCCAGCAGTCGCGGCTGCCGAGGATGTGCGGCGAGAGCTCGTACGCGAGCCCGTACACTTCGAGATATTCCAAGAGTTCCCAGAAGCGCCGGCGCTCCTCCTCGGTGAGGTACTCCATGGGCTGCGGTGCGCGCGGCGTGGCCGGATGTCCGCGCTCGATGAGCTGGATCAGTGTCCCGAGAGGATCGGTGGCGGCGCGCGGCCGGAGCGTGGGAGAGATTGATTCGATGTGTTTGCGGAGGTAGGCGCCCACGTCGCGGATGAATCTCCCGGAGCTCTCGCTCGATCCGATGTTGTTGATCGAGAGCACGCGCTCCGAAAGTCCCGCTTCCTGCGCGATCGCGCTCCCCACCACGATGAGCATCGCTTCGGCGATGGCCGATGAGGTGCCGATGACATGAAGCTCGAGCGAGGTGGAAGGCGTGGAGCCGCGATCTTTGTTGTGCGTAATCTGCCACAGCAGGAGATTCTCGCCGTTGGGGCGGGCGCACACGGCGCAGCGCTTGGCGGCGGCAGCGAGCGAGCGCTCCTCGCGGCGTGCGAAAGCGATCTCGGAGTCATTCTTCGAGGCGCGTGAGCGCTGCGCGCGCAGCTGTGCCGCGTCTTTGCGGGGCGCGTCGTCGAGCGGCGTGAATCCGTAGTATTCGGCGACGCGGATTGCCGATTGCAAAAACGACGCCGTGCTCTCGTGCCGCGTGTCTTTGAGTCGGATCATATTTTTAAAAAAGCGCGATCACTCGTCGTACCGTGACTGGCCAGGAAGTATCCCGATGCCATTCAGGGGAAAGAGGCGCACCAAAACTCTGCCGACGATGTCTGCTCTCGGGAGCGTGCCCCAGCTGCGGGAGTCGGCACTCACCTTACGGTTGTCGCCGAGCACGAAGTATTGGTCGTCGCCGAGGCTCACGCTCATGTCGTTCATGCCACCGATGTTGCTCTCGTCGAGGTACGGCTCGTCGAGGACGAATCCGTCGGGGTGCTCGGCATTGACGATGCGTACGGAACGGTCGGCGATGCGGACGGTTTCGCCCGGAAGGCCGATCACGCGCTTGATCAGGGAGCGGCCGTTGCTGCCGGGGAGTGCAAAGACGATCACGTCGCCCCGCGCGGGGTCGGAGAGGTCGTACGTGAGCCTGTCGATGATGAGGTAGTTCCAGTCATGGAAGTTGGGCTCCATCGAAGCACCCGAAACGACGTATGGGGCGGCGATAAAGAAGCGGATGAAGAGCGCGAGACCGATCGCGATGATCGTGTACACGATCAATGACGTTTGAGAACTCTTTTGAGTGACCTGTGATGAACTATTTTGCATCACCGGTTCGTTCATGTGCGCGCATTCTACTCGCAGCGTGGGATTGACACCAAGGGGGAGGAGTGTTGCGTCGCAATTTTTTGCAGTTTACAGTTTCCGCGATGCACATGTTCCGGCGTCGCATAATTTTCTGCTGAAAATTTACTTCCGCTCGCGCGATTGCGTTGCGCGAGTCTCCGGAAACACTCCACGCACCCTGCGTCAGCGGGTGGAAGGGAAGTTACAGGAAAGTCTGATAGAATGCGCCGCATTATGGCGTGGGTAATCGTCGGACTGGGGAATCCGGGGGAGGAATACGACTCCACGCGGCACAATACGGGCCGCATGGCGGTGCAGTTCTTCGGAAAAGCCCATGGAATCGGGGAGTTTCGGGAGGATAAGAAGGCAAAAGCGCATACGGCGGGCGCGCTCGTCGGCAAAACGGCCACCGCGCTCGTGCTTCCCGACACGTTTATGAACAAATCTGGGTCCGCGGTCGCGCGGTACGTGAAAAGCGCGAAGGCCGCCGAGCGGCTGATCGTCGTCTACGACGATCTCGACCTGCCGCTCGGCTCCATGAAGATTTCTTTTGACCGGGGGAGTGGCGGGCACCGAGGGCTCGAGTCGATCATCAGGGCGGTAAAGACTAAAAAGTTTACGCGCGTGCGAATCGGCATCTCACCTTCGACCGCATCTGGGGCAATCCGAAAGCCGACGGGCGAAAAGGTGGTCAACAATTTCATTCTCACCAAATTCCGCGCACCCGAGCTCGATGAAATGAAGCGCGTTTGGAAGCGTGCGAGCACCGCGATCGAGTGCGCCGTGCTCGAAGGGAGAGAAAAAGCGATGAATCAGTTCAATTAGGGACGAGGCCGGCTTAGCCGGCCTCGTCTTCGTCCTCCTGCTGCCTCCGGGCGTCTTCCTCCGCGCGGCGCATGCGGGCGCGATACTCTTCTTCTTCGGCTTCCTTGCGCTTGCGCTCCTCGGCCTCCGCATCGCGATTTCTTTTTTCAGTGATGTCGTACTGCATACCCATTTTCGTTAGCTCGTTCGGCTCCGACGAAAAGCCGAAGCGAGTATGCTCTCGCATGGGAGTGAAGTGCGGGTGAAGCAGAGCGAACTATCGCACCGGTTTCAAGGTCATTCTGCGATCTTTCGGTTCGAAGAAGGTGATCGTAAAAGGATACACCTTGCCGAGCTCGAGTTTGGCACGCAGCTCTTCCTCGTTGGCGAACTCTGAGATATGCACGAGGCCCGCGACGCCCTCTTCGATCGAGGCGAGCGCGCCGTGCTTGTTGTACTTGATGACCACCGCATCCACTTTCTGGTCTTTGTGATACTTCGCCGCCGCCGCCTTCCACGGATCGTCGACGAGCGCCTTGATCGAGAGGGAAATCTTGTCGTCCTTGATCTCGATCACTTTCACCTTCACGTTTTCGCCGACGCGGTATCTCGTCTTGGGATTTTCCACGAGCGCCCAGTCCATTTCGGAGATGTGCACGAGACCTTCGAGGCCCTCCTCGAGCTTCACGAAGACGCCGAACTCGGTCGCGCCGGTGACGGTGCCCTCCAGCACGTCGCCCACGTGGTATTTCTCCACGAGCGATGCGCGCTCGGAGCTGCCCGCGCCTTTTTCAGAGAAGATGAGCTTCCCTTCCTTCGGATTCGCGGTGATGATCATCACCTCGATCTTTTGTCCCACGAGCTTTTTGAGCTCGACGAAAATCTTGTCCTTGTCGCCGTCGGGGACGCGCGGATAGTGGGCGGGTGCGAGCTGCGAAGCGGGGAGGAAGCCTTGGAGGCCGCTCCACGAAATGATGAGTCCGCCCTTGTTGGCCTCCGATACCGGGAGCTCGAAGACCGTCTTCTTTTGCAGCGCCTGCTCGGCCTCGTTCCAGATGAGCGCCTGGCGCGCTTCGCGAAGCGAGAGTTCGATGTAGCCCTCGTCGTTTTCGGCGCCGATCACCTTTGCGGTGATCGTGTCGCCGATGTTTACGTTTTTCAAAGTCTCGCGGGCCGAAAGATACTCGCGGCCGTAAATGATGCCGGTGCCGAAGGGATGGAGATCCACAAAGACCCGCGCGCGGCCCACGGCCACCACGGGGCCCTCGACCACGTCGTCAACGGACGGGGCCTTCGGCGCTGTGCTCAAAAGCTCGGCCATGGGGCCCTGCTTTTCGATCACCACCTCCTCGTTATTTTCCTCGGCGGCTATCGCCGCCTCTTGTACTGCTGTTGCTTGCATGTGTTGCTGCCCGGACTACCCCTCCTGCGCTACCGTGTCTGTCTGAGGGAAAGCCTTACCGGGCACACTATTAATTGGTAATCGGACTTTCGTCCGTGGCCACACTATAGAGGAAGGCGTGCGGGAGTGCAACAAAAAAGCCCCCGCGATCTCTCGCGGGGGTCGCCAACGAGGCGAGTGTGCGGTCAGCGCGTTGCGGCCGCTTCCAGCAAATTCGGCCGAGAGCGCGGCAGTGGCGGCGAGCATACGACCTCCTGACGGGTGTCGAGGAGATAGCACTTTTCGCCGGCAGTGTATAGATTGCGGTCGTTGAGAATCTCCACGGCCCGCAGCAGCGCATCGCCGGCTTGGAGCGCATCCGCGAGCGCGGCCGCCGGATCTGCCGTGCTGCGGTACTTCATTTCGATCGTCGCAACGCCGCGCGGCGTAACGATGATTTTTTTGAAAGCGCCGACGGTTTGCACGTCTTGCGCCTTCGTCGCACTCGCGGATGAGCAGCACATCGCTGCCGCAAGCGCGAGCTTTGCCCACAAAAGCATTTCGCCCTACGTTTCCTCCCGTCTCTGTACGCAACGTCCGATCGTTGACGGGTGTCGATCGGATCTGTGGAAAGCGTATGCCTCAAAACGAAGCGGGTCAATCCGCTCAGAATAAAAAATTAGGGGCAAACGATCGACCGCGGATCGCTTGCCCCTACGTCTCATCGGCGGAGTCATGCTCTGCTCCACGTGTGGATCAAGGGACGTGCAGGCCGTTCCCGGTGGGCGCTCCTTGCTGCCTGTCCAGCGAGCGCGCACCGTCGCTTTACTTCGTCGTGGTGGTCTTCATGCACGGTTCTCCGTCTGGAGTCTCACTCTTCACAAGTGAGACGATGTCCACTGCTTTCTTCGAGCAGGGATTTCTTTACAGTACGCCGGCGCCAAACGGCGTCAATGCCCAGCATGGGAGAAAATTATGTATAATCGAACTCATGATTCTCACGTTCCACGAAGGCGCATGCATCCGCGCGCAGGCGGGCGACACGACGCTCGTCTTTGGGCCCGTGTCGAAAGCGAGTAAGAATTTCAAGCCGACGAACTTTGGCGCCGATGTCGCGTTCATTTCCCTCAACCACCCCGACATGAGCGGCGCCGAGGAGGCTGGGCGTGGCGAGAAGCAGCCCTTTGTGATCTCGGGGCCGGGGGAATACGAAGTGAAGGAAATGACGGCGGCCGGTTTTGCCTCGGGATCGAAATACGGCGGCTCTCCGCTCACCAACACCGTCTACTCCGTCCACTTCGACGACCTTTCGGTGATGTATCTCGGCGCGCTTGGCGAGCTCGACGTGCCGGCGGAGGTGCTCGAAATGGACGCGCCCGACATTCTCATTATTCCGGTGGGTGGCCAGGGTGCGCTTTCGCCCGCGGAAGCGCAGAAGCTTGCGGTGAAGCTCGAAGCGAAGATCGTCATTCCGATTCTGTACGACGACAAATCGCTGAAGCAATTTTTGAAAGAGGCGGGCGAAGATACGAAGGCCGTCGAAAAGCTCACCGTGAAGCTCCGCGATCTTGCGGGCAAAGAAAACGAGGTCGTGGTGCTCAGCTCCTAAGCCATGGTAATCGAGAAGACGATCAACAATCTTAAAGAAAAGCCCAAGGACGAGCGCAAGGCCGTCGCGGGCGGCATCGCGATCGCGGTCGTCATCATCCTTTTCATCGGGTGGGCGTTCCTCTTTTTGAAAAAGATACAGCGAGGCGGCGTCGAGGCCGACCTCACGAGCGGCGCGCAGAGCGAATTCAACTTCTCGTCAGTGCGAGAAGCACAGGAGCGACTCCTCGGTGATTTCTCGAGCGAGAGCGCCAACGACGCCGAGCTCCGGACGATCCGCGAAAGTGGCACGGGAGAGACGTACGAGGAACAGCAGTTGGAGGAAGAGGGTGCGGCACCGAACCCGTTCGCACAATAAAGAGGAGGCTCGCCGCACGCGTGCGGCGAGCCCTCGATTCAGAAGGTGAACTGGTCTTTGTGCTTTTTGCGAGAATCTTTCGGATACTCGCCTTTTTTCTTCTTGCCGGTCCGCCTCGTTTCGGCAGCGCTCGCACGCTGCCGATCCTTCGCTAGGTCGCTCCTCGCGTAGCGGTCGGCGAAGATTTTCATGATGGCTCCCTTGTACGCTTCGTACTTCGGTTTCTCCGTCTTGTTGGAGAAGGGGATGCCGTCCTGCACGACGCGTGCGACAAGGAGGGGCAGTATCACGCCGTGGCTCCGGCGCTCGTTGGCCGTATTCGCGAGGATGCGCAGAAGGTCGCGATCGAGTTCGGCGCGATATTTTCCATCCGGATCACGCACATATGCGAGCGCGTTGTCGAGCTCCCACTCCGTGATGGGCCCGAAAACAATCTCCTCGTGCTTCAAAACGGGGCGATCTGTCATGACCCACCTCGCTTTGCGAGAGCGCGTACCATCTCGACCCGATCCGAAAGCGGAATCTTTCTGAATGCCTTGTTGGTCATGGTGGTTTCTCCAAGGGGGAAAAACGCAAAGACGCAACACGCATACGGAACACTTTGTACTGTGAAAAAGGCTACGCCCGGCGCCCGAATTGTCAATCAAACAGGGCGTTTTTGGGCGTGCATCCGGGGCCGTTTTCTGCTATAATTAGAAGAACATGGCGCGAGGAAAGGACGAGAAAAAGGCCGCTCCAACCCCTGCGCCCGCGAGCGTCGTCCCGCGATCCATCTCCACCGAAATGCGCGAGTCGTATCTCGACTACGCGATGTCGGTGATCACCGCGCGAGCCTTGCCGGACGTGCGCGATGGGCTGAAGCCCGTGCACCGGCGCATCCTCTACGCGATGCACGAGGCCGGGCTCACGGTAAGCGCGAAGACGCGCAAATCGGCGACCGTCGTGGGAGACGTGATCGGCAAATACCACCCGCACGGCGATGCGGCCGTGTACGACGCGATGGTCAAGATGGCGCAAGATTTTACGATGCGGTATCCGCTCGTCGTGGGTCAGGGCAACTTCGGCTCGATCGACGGCGACTCCGCCGCCGCGTACCGCTACACGGAGGCCAAGATGTCGCGGCTCGCGGGCGAGATGCTGCGCGACATCGAAAAAGAGACGGTTGATTTCCGCCCCAACTACGACAACACCAAGCAAGAGCCCACGGTGCTCCCGGCGGCGATCCCGAATCTTTTGCTGAATGGTACGCTCGGCATCGCGGTCGGTATGGCCTCCAACATCCCGCCGCACAATCTCCGCGAAGTCTGCCAGGCGGCCGTGCACCTCATCGAGAATCCCGACGCCACCACTGAAGATTTGTTGCAGTTCGTGCAGGGCCCGGACTTTCCGACGGGCTGCATTGCGTTCAACCAGAAAGACATCGCGCACGCATACGCCACTGGCCGCGGCCCCGTCGTGGTGCGCGGCGATGCGGAGATTGCCGAAGGCAAAAAGGGCGACTATCAGATCGTGATCAGTTCGATCCCATTCCGCGTCGTGAAAGCCGACCTCATCACGAAAGTCGCGGACCTCGTGCACGAGAAGAAGCTCGAAGGCGTGCGCGACATCCGCGACGAGAGCACCAAGGACATCCGCATTGTCATCGAGCTCAAAAACAACGCCAACGCGCAGACCGTACTCAATTATCTCTACAAGCATACGCAGCTTGAGGAGACCTTCCACTACAACATCGTCGCCCTCGTCGACGGCGTGCCACAGACGCTCGCCCTCAAGGCGCTCCTCGAGCATTTCATCGCGCACCGCCGGGAGGTGGTGACGCGCCGCACGAAGTACGACCTTCGGATCGCCGAGGCGCGCGAGCACATCCTCCTCGGTCTCAAGAAGGCACTCGATCACATCGACGAGATCATCGCGCTCATCAAAAAGTCGAAAGACGTGGACGACGCGCGCGCGGGACTTATGTCGAAGTTCAAATTCTCCGAGCTCCAGGCGCAGGCGATTCTCGACATGCGCTTGCAAAAGCTCGCCGGTCTCGAGCGCAAAAAAATCGAAGACGAGCTGAAGGCCGTGCAGGCGCTCATCGAGGAGCTGCGCGCGCTCCTCAAAAGCGAGAAGAAACTCTTGGATCTCATCAAGAAGGAGATCGGCGAAACGGTCGAGAAGTATGGCGACGACCGCCGCACGAAGATCGTGAAGCGCGGCGCGACGATTCTCTCCGCCGAGGATCTCATTGCCGACGAGGATTCGGTGCTGGTCCTCACCTCCGGCGGCTACATCAAGCGCACGAATCCCGCGGAGTATCGCCGGCAAAAGCGCGGCGGGGTGGGAGTCGTCGATTTGGATACCAAGGAGGAAGATTTCGTTACGCAATTTCTCACGGCCTCCGCGCACAGCGATCTCCTCTTTTTCTCCGATCGCGGCAAGGTGTACCAGCTCAAGATGTATGATCTTCCCGAAGGACGCCGCGCCACCAAGGGCAAGTCGATCATGAATTACATTTCGCTTGAGCAGGGCGAGACGATCACCTCGATCCTCGCGATGCCAAAGAGCGTGAAGGGGAGTGAAGGTCTCGCGCTTTTGATGGCCACTCGAAGCGGCACGGTAAAGAAAACCTCCGCCGACAAGTTTACGGAAGTGCGTCGCAGCGGCCTCATCGCGATCACGCTCGACAAGGGCGATGCCCTGATCTCGGCGCAGTTTGTCCGCAAGGGCGACGATGCGGTTTTGGTGACCGCGAAGGGCCAGTCGATCCGTTTTGCCGAAAAAGACGTGCGCGAAATGGGTCGGCAGGCAGCGGGAGTGCGCGGCATCAAGCTCGGAAGCGGCGATTCGGTCGTCGGCTCCGGCGTCGTCTCGAAAGACATGAAGGAGGCAGAGCTCTTGGTGCTTTCTTCCACCGGTTACGGCAAAAAGACGAAACTTTCCGAATACAAAACCCAGGGCAGGGGCGGCAGCGGCATCAAGACCATGTCGATCACCACCAAGACGAAGCAACTTGTCGGCGGCGCAGTGATCGCCAAAGGGGGAGAACTCGTCGCGATGTCCAAGAAATCGCAGACGATCCGCACGGGGCTCGACGAGATCCCCTCACTCTCGCGCGCGACGCAGGGAGTGCGGGTCATGAAAATGCGCGAAGGCGACAGTGTTGCATCATTCGTCGTTTTCGAAGCCGACGCGGGCGAGTAATGTACTCCTCACACTGTTTGTGCTCTAATCGCGTGGGCGCAATTCCGCGCATCCATCGTGGAGGTCGTGATGGTCGAAAAGACAACGTTTGAAGCGCGGCGCGCTCAAATGGAAGCGCGTCTTCTCGCGCTGGCTGTGGAGTGGGGCGGGGCCAACGCCGTGCCATTTCCCGAGCAGCAGGTGCGTGTGCGCTTCGAAGTGCTCTCCGAGGCGCATACATCGGTGCTCTCGGAGCTCGACACCAGCCGCATTGAGCGCGTCATGGCGATGCTCGAACCAGACAGTATCAGGAAGGGAGTGCTTCGACTGCTTCTCATGGGCGGCAACCAACCGATCCGGTTCGATAAAAACCGCCTCGCCGTGCTGCGGCAAACGCAGAAGCTCATCAAGCGCTTACCGAATCTCTTTCTCGCCGTCAACCGCGTGAAAAGGGAAGGAGGTCGCACGGAAGTATTTGAGGTGCAGATCCGCAAGTGGGTCGTACGCGGCTGGAAGCCGGACGACTAAATTGTCCATTCGTTTTTTGAAATGCCGCGGCGCGAAGCGCCGCGGTTTCTTTTTGGTTCCCGATGCGTGATTCTATTTCCCCAGATTCCGCGCTCATAAGCCACCATACGCTTCATACGCGGATATAATAGAGAGGATGCAGAAGACTGCACATCATCGGACTCCGCTTCGCACGGAGGGCTTCGCACAGCCAAAGCGCGCTATTTCCTCGCTCGGCATTCAGGCCGGGTTTCAAGTTGCCGATTTCGGCTCGGGGAGCGGCGCCTACACGCTCGCGATCGCGGAGAGACTCGAAGGAAGCGGTCGCGTGTACGCGATCGACGTGCAGCGGGATCTCTTGCGGCGCACCGCCAACGAAGCCGCGCATCGCGGCCTGAAAAACGTCGAGGTGATCTGGACCGATCTTGAAGCGCCTCGCGCCTCGAAGCTCGCCGACCAGAGCATCGACCTCGTGCTCATCTCCAATCTCTTGTTTCAACTCCCCGACAAAATCCCGGCGCTCCGCGAAGCACGCCGCATCGTGAAGCCCGGCGGCAGCGTGGCAGTGATCGACTGGAGCGATTCGTTTGGCGGCCTCGGCCCCGTGAAAGAGGAAGTGGTCAAAAAAGAAGCAGCGCTCGCCCTCGCTGGTGGGGCGGGGCTCGCGCTCTTGCGGGAATTTTCGGTGGGGGCGCATCACTACGGCCTTCTGCTGCGGCCCGCGTACGTCGCCTCCGTATGAAAAATTTCTCCCCGTTCCAGGTGATTCTGCTAGCGGCCTTCGGCGCTTTTGGCGTCGCCGGGATTCTTATCTTCGCTCTCTTTGTGGGCGGAGGCGGCGGCAGCGGCATCGGGCCGATCACGATTTGGGGCCCCCTCAATCCGAGCGCCTTCGCGGCGGTAATCCGGCAGGTCGCCGAAGACGACAGCCGCCTCGGGCAAGTAACGTACGTGGAGAAGGACAGCGAGACCTACGAGGAGGAGCTCTTGAACGCGCTCGCGAGCGGCACCGGCCCTGATCTCTTTCTCCTCCGACAGGACTACGCGATGCGCGATAGCGGCAAGGTGGTGGCGATACCCACGAGCCTGCTGCCGGAGGCGCAATTCAAAAATGTCTTTGTGGAAGCGGCGGACCCGTACTTCACGCCGAGTGGCGCGCTCGCTGCGCCGATCCTCGCGGACCCTCTCGTGATGTACTGGAACAAAGATGTGCTTGCGACTGCCGGGTTCGCGCAGGCGCCGAAAGTCTGGAGCGAGCTCAACGACATCGCGAAGGCCGTGGTCAAGAAAAACGAATCCGGCTCAATCACGAAGGCGGCGGTTGCCTTCGGCGAATACCAGAATGTGAACAACGCCAAAGACATCATCGCCACACTCATCCTACAGGCCGGCGGCTCGATCACTTCGAGAGACAACACCGGCCGTCTCGTCCCTTCGCTCTCGCAGCGCACCGGCGTCGGCACGAGCCAAGCCGTAGAGAGCGCGATCCGCTTCTATACCGAGTTTGCGGATCCGTCGAAGGCCGACTACTCATGGAGCAGGGCGCTTCCGGAGGCGCGTGCCGCCTTCGCGGCGGGGGATCTCGCGCTCTACTTTGGCTACGCGAGCGAAGCCCCGCTCATCTCCCGCATGAACCCCAACCTCAATTTCAGCGTCGCTCCGGTGCCGCAGGTGCAGGGCGCGGAGCGCGCGATCACCGCCGCGCACGTGTGGGGCCTCGCCACGACGCGCACGAGCAAGAATCCGCAGGGCGCGATCACGGTCGCCACGCTCCTCGCGGCGCGCGAAGTTTCCGCCGCGCTCTCGACGGCGCTCGGGATACCCTCGGCGCGGCGCGACCTTCTTTCGCAGCCGCGGCTCGAAGGGAGCGAAGATCTTTTCAACAAGCAGGCGATCGTTGCGAAATCCTGGACCGATCCCGATCCGCAGAAAACCGATTCGATTTTCCGCGCTATGATTGAGGGCGTGACGAGCGGGGCTTTGCGCATCACCGAATCCATCCAGCGCGCGAATCAGGAGCTCGCCGTGATTTTAGGACAATGACACGATCACGATTCATAGCACGTGCGACCGCCGCTGCTGGCTCGGCGCTCTTTTTGCTGCTCCCGCTTGTAAGCAGCGCCGAAGTTGCGCTCAAAAATCCGCTCAACTTTTCCGACATCGCTTCCTTTGTGGCGGGCGCGATGAAAGTGCTCGTGATGATCGCGATTCCCATCATCACGCTCTTCGTGGTGATCGCGGGCTTCAAGTTCATCACGGCACAGGGGAATCCGGGGGAGCTTGAAACCGCGAAGCGCAATTTCGTCTACGTGATACTCGGCGCGCTCCTCATCATGGGGGCGTGGGTGCTGGCCACTCTAATCGCTGGCACTGTGCGGCAACTCACTGGCTGATTGTATGAAGCGGGCGGTACTCGCGGCACTCACGCTTTTTTTGCCCGGCGTCGCGCTCGCGGCGCCGAAGACATTCACCGAACTCGCCTGCACGGTGGTGAGCATTCTCGATACGGCCACGATGACCGTGATCCTCCTCGGCCTCGTCGCCTACTTTTACGGCATCGCGACCAACATCGGGCATTTCGGGGAGGAGAAGGATCACGAAAAGGTGAAGGCCTACTTCTTTTGGGGACTCATCATTCTCTTTGTCATGTTCAGCATCTGGGGCATTGTGGCGATCGTGAAAAATACGCTCTTCGACAACGGCGTTGGCGAGGGAGGGCAGCCGATCAACGTCTGTAGCAGCGGCGGCAGCGGTGGCACCACGCGGCCCGGCACCATCGACCAGTACGGTGTACAAGCAATATGAGGTTCATCGTTCGCAGCGCCCCACTCCTCTTTCTCGCCACCTTGTTTCCGCAGCCAGCCGAGGCGATGACCGTGCCGCAGCTTTTGGGACTCTTCTATCTTTTCGTCGGCCTCTTTCTGGTGGCGATACTCCTCACTTTTGCCGCCGGATTCTTCGTTTATCTCGCGCGCCTCGGCACCTGGCCCACGCACCGGGAGACGGCTATCCGCGTGCTTGAGTGGGCCGTTACGATGGCCTTCGTGCTCATCGTGCTCTTGGGGCTCGTGCGGCTCTTCCATTGGTACACGCAGCAGGCGCTCTTCGTGCTCGGCGTGCTGCTCATCGGCGCGATGGCCGTGGTGATACTCCGCACCGCCGCGGCCCCGAAGAAAAAGAAGGAGGGAGGAAGAGACGACGAGCACTAGCGCAGCTATTTCCCGCTGCCGGCTTTATCCACAGCGGCGTGGGAAGCTGATTGTATTTTGGCCATGGACGGCTACCATGAAGCTACTACTCTAACCTAATCAGCACTATTTATGCGTTCACGTTTTGCAGCCGTTTCGTCGATTGCCGCCCTGTCGCTCGCGCTCCCTGCTCTCGCCGCGGCCGCCACGCTTCAGGACACGCTCGTCTTCGTGAGCACCTTCCTCAACGGCATCATCGGCCTTTTCATCACGCTCGCGATCGTTGTCTTCTTTTGGGGGCTCATCAAGTACCTCTGGAGCATGGACACGGAGAACGCGCACGAGAGCCTCAAAATCATGTTCTGGGGCCTCATCGCTATCTTCGTGATGGTGAGTATCTGGGGCATCATCCGCCTCCTCCAGAGCACCCTCAAGGTTACCTCCACCGATCCGATCATCCCCAAGGGCATCCAGGTGAATCCGGGTTACTACTCCAACTAACGCGGTGAGCCCGTAAGGGCCACTTCCGGCGCATGCAAGAAGCCGCAACGATCCTCGGACGATTCGTCACCTACATCATCAATCCGGCGATACTCGTCGTATTCGCCGCCGGTTTTTTTATGTTTATGTGGGGGCTCGTGCAGTTCGTGCTCGGGCTCGACGAGGGCGGTAAGCGCGAGGACGGCGTACGGCACATGCTTTGGGGCATCATCGGCATGGTGATCATGGTGTCGGTCTACGGCATCCTGGCGCTCCTCGACAACACCTTCAATCTCGGCGCCTTGAGCGGGCAGGGCTTCGACACCTCGGGCCTCAACAATCTCTCCGCGCCCGGCGGCGGCTTCAAGTAGTCTTTTGTAAAAAGTCGTCGAACGCAGTCATCAGCTCCCGCAGCGCGGGCGCGCTCACGTCGACCGAGGCGTCGTCGATTTGCCGCACCGGAAGGATTTTTGAAGAGGTACTCGTGATGAACGCGGCGTCGTATTCCTTCAGGTCCGCAAGAGTGATCTTTCTTTCCTCTAGCGCGAATCCGCTCCTATGCGCGGCCTCAAGCACGTACTTCCGGGTAACACCGAGGAGAATCTCGGATTCCGGAGGCGAATAAATCGTTTTCCCTTTGAGCGCGAAGAAGTTGGTGCGGGTGCCTTCGGTGACGAAGCCTTGGCGGTCGATCAAGAGCGCATCGTACGCGTCTGCCGCTTTCGCCTTGCGGTAGGCGAGGAAGCTCCCGAGCATGTTGAGAGTCTTCGCGTGCGGAAAGAGCCGTTCGTACTGGTGGCTCACCAAGAGCACGCCGTCGCGATAGATTTTTTTGTCGGGGAAAAGGGGATTGAGGGGGAGTATAAAAAGGCTCGCTTCTGCCTCGCTGCGGCCGCCGAGGAGAAGCAGCTTCAGATTTGCAGTGTCGATCTCATTCTTCGCGATCAATTCGTCGACACTATGATGTATCGCAGTACTTTCGAACGGATGCTCGAGACCGATGATCCGCGCCGATTCTTCGAGCCGCTCAACGTGATCGTCGAGAAAGAGCGGCCGGCCGCGCACGACCCGCACGTTTTCGTACACCCCGAAGCCGTATTGGTATTCGATATTCGAAAGCGGCACGACCGCTTCGGCCAAAGGAAGGGCCACGCCATTCTTGGAAAAGTATTTGAAATCCATGTGTTTACACTGAGCTTGTCGAAGTGTGGGCGAGGAGAGACTCGAACTCTCATCCCTTTCGGGACACGGTCCTAAGCCGTGCGCGTGTACCAGTTCCGCCACTCGCCCGATTCGCTAGTTATAGCAGATTGCTGTCTATGAAAATAGCTATCGCAATTATTCCCAGTGCATATGAAACCAGCGCCGTCTTCCCACACAAATCCTTCGTCGTCTTACTCAACGATGATGCGGGGTCTCCGTGGAATGACCGTTCCCTCGCATAGTTCTTTGAGGCAAATAATCCCAATGCAGCAACTAAGAGCGAAATTATCAAAAAGACCTCTCCCATTTGAAAAAACACAACGGCGGACATCGGCTTTTTTAAGCTCTGTACTAGCGGAACCAAGAGTGAGAATGTGCCGCCGGATAGCACTGACCAATGTGTAAAAAAGCGAACCTCCAGATCGAGGGCGTGCTCCTTGATACGCATATCGACCACGTAACGCTCTTCTCCCATGTTCATATCATTGTCCGCCCAGTAGGATTCGAACCTACGACCGTTCGCTTAAGAGGCGACTGCTCTACCAACTGAGCTATGGGCGGATCTGTGAGATTCTACACGAAAAAGATTCGTTTTGTAGGGTTGTGCCGGTGAGTTTGCTCGGCCAAGAGCTCTTTCGTCGCCGTCGCTCCTCACTCCTCTCGGCCCTGCTCACGGCGCTCCGCCTGTTGGCGGAGCCTCCGCCGCTCGCCTTCTCGTCCCACTCCGGCAGACAACAGTGATCAGCGAGAGCTTCGCTCCCGCTTCAACTGTTGTTGTGCCGGGGGTGGGACTCGAACCCACACTCCTTGCGGAACGCGATCTTAAGTCGCGCGCGTATGACCAATTTCGCCACCCCGGCGTGCGGATACTCTATCAGCTTTTTTTGAAAAGGAGTACGTACTCGTGCTTAAAAATATAGTACCCGCCCTTGAGGGCGCGGTAGCGCCACAGGCGCCCCTGATTCTGCTTCGCGCGATTGCCCGCCATATTTTTGATGATCACGCTCTTCAGCCTGAGCGATGGATCGCGCTTCAGCGTCTCCTGCAAGAGATAGAAGCCGAGCGGCACCCACTCGCTGTTTGAGTACTTGTCGCCGATCACCACCGCCACATGTCCGCCTTTTGCGAGGAAGGGGCAGAGATTGGCGACCACATCGCCGAAGCGCCGCGTGAATTCCTCGACGGTCGTTGCGTTGCTCAAATCCCCCCTTTTGCTGCTGAACTTGATGATGTCGTGATACGGCGGGTGCAGTAGCAGGAGCTGCGCAGATTTTTTCCTCATACTCTTGAGTGCCGTCGCCACTCCTGCGTGTGCTTTTTTCGTCGTGCTATCGGCGACGACAATTTCACTCTTTCCCGCGCCTTCCTGTGCCTGCACATTCTTCTTGGCGCGATTCGCGACCTGCGGCAGAAGCTCCACGCCGATGCCGCACCTCCCGAGGCGTTTCGCTTCGATCAGCGTCGTACCGCTGCCGAGGAAGCCGTCGAGCACCACGTCGCCCCTTTTGGTGAAGCGGCGCATCAGCTGGTGGGGGATCTGGGGCACGAAATTGCCGTGGTAAGTGTTGGTGTGCGCGCCGCTTCGGTCGCGCGCGTCGATCATCCAGAGACTGTCGGTCCAGAGATCCTCGTACTTTTTCCACTTTGAAAGATCAAGATCATTGATCCTTTTTTTCATGAGGCCACAGTGGGAGTTGCACCCACCCAGTAGCGGTTTTGCAGACCGCCGCGTTGCTACTTCGCCATGTGGCCGACGCGCTCAATATATCATCCCTCTCCGATATTCGGGCGGGCTTTAGGAGCGCGTAAGGTCGTCGATGCGCTGACGGTTCTTCTCACCGTAGTCGATCTCGAAGTCGATCATCGGCACCGGATGCAGAAAGCTGTGCTTTTTGACGTATTCGCGAAAGTCGCTGCGTGATCGTTTGGCGAAATCGAGCACCTTCTCCTCAAAGTTCTCCGGCAACACCGAGAAAAAAATCGTTATGCTCTTCAAGTTCGGCGCGATCTCGGCGCGCGTGATCGTCATGAGCGATTCGCGATTGGACTCCCGCACGAAATACTCTCCCGCAAGATGCTGGAGCGTCTCCGCCACTTGTATTTCCCGTCGGGAAGACATACCTACGCCATCGTGACCGAAAAACATTCGAGCGAATCGCCCTCCATGATCTCGAAGGCGCTCTCCACCTGCGCGCCGAACTCGCCGCCCGTTTCGACTCGGTTCACGTCCTGCTTGTTGGCCTGCATGTTTTGGATTTTGCCGACGCCTACCACGACGCCGCGCCGCAGGGCGCGCACCGAGGTGCCGCGTTGCAAATAGCCTTCGGCCACCTTGCCGCCAATCACGTGGAGGTCCTTGCGGCTGCTGAATTGCTTCAAGACTTTCGCACGGCCGAATACCTGTTCCACTTCTCGGCGTGGCCGGGTTTCTTTCAGGAGCTCGGCGAGACGCTCGGTGAGTTTGTAGATGATGTCGAAAAGCTCGATCCGAAGGCCGTGCTGTCGCGCAAACTCCTTGGCCACCTCGTCAACGCCGACGTTGAAGCCGATCACGACCGCCGGGTTGCGGCCGGCGAGCGCAGCTTTCACGTCGCTTTCGGAGATCGTGCCGATGCCCGACTGGACGATCGAAACGTAATCCTTCTCATCGCCGATGGTAACTACTTCGTGCGTGATCGCCTCGAGCGAGCCGGTGGTGTCAGCGCGCACGATGACCGGCATGGCAAAGTGCCCTTCCTCGTCTTCGGGAGCGGCCTGCGGCGCGCGATTGACCGGGGCCTCCGGCTTCGGACGGGCCGCCTCCGCCTCTTTTTTGTTCTTGTACGCCTTGAAGGCTTCGCCTACCCGCGGCAGCTCGTCAAAGCCGACGAGCTGCACTGGCGTGGAGAATGTCGCATCGCGAAGCGTCTTGCCGGTCGTCGCTTCGAGGATGCGCACCGGCGCTATCGCCCTTCCGGCGAGCACCGCCATGCCGCCTCGGAGGTGCCCGTTGCGGATCACGAGCGTGGCTGCGAGGCCGCGCTTTTGGTCGCGGTGCGCTTCGATCACGTAGCCCTCTGCGTCAGCGCTGGGGCTGCCCTTCAATTCATGGAGCTCGGCCACGATCAGAATGAGGTCAAGCAGCCCCTCGACGCCCGCCCCGGTCTTCGCCGAGATCGCCGCCCACGGCACGTCGCCGCCCAGCTTCTCGAGGTAGACCTCCTTTTCCATGAGAGAGGCTTGCGTGCGGTTGAGGTCGGCGTTCGGTTTGTCGATTTTGTTGATGGCCACCACGAAGGGGATCTTGGCATCGCGGATCTGCTGGAGGGCTTCAAGCGTCTGCGCCTTCACGCCGTCGTCGGCGGCCACTACGAGAATCGCGATATCGGCCACGTTGGCGCCGCGCGCCCTGATCGCCGCAAACGCTGCGTGCCCGGGAGTGTCGATGAAGGTGATGCGCCGCTTCTGCCCTTCCTTCTCGCGTTCCACCTCGTAGGCGGCAACGTGCTGCGTGATGCCGCCGGCTTCCTTGGCGACTGTATTTGATTTGCGGATGAAATCGAGGAGCGTGGATTTACCGTGATCCACGTGCCCCATGACGACCACGATCGGTGGACGTTCCTCTGTGTGCTTGGTGGCGTTCATACGCGGGGTGCGGCATAGCGGTAAGAATGGCGTGAGTATACTCGCCAAAAAATGCTTTTGCAAAAGCATTTTGCAGCATAGACTAGGCGGCATGCGATGGTTCAAGAAACGGATCTATCTCGATTACGCGAGCGCGCCGCCCGTCAGCGAGGCGGCAATTCGCGCGATGCGTGCAGCAGAGATGCTTGAGGGAAACCCCGGAGGGCTCCACGCGGAAGCCGTCGCCGCAAAAGCGAGTCTTGAGGCTTCGCGGGAGAGAATCGCGCTGCTGATCGGATGCAAGTCGCGCGAAGTCGTCTTCACCTCCGGCCTTTCAGAAGGCAACGCGCTCGCGATTGTCGGCTTCGCCCGCGCATTCGAGCGGACGAGGAGAGGGCTTGAGGGCACGCACTGGATCAGCACCATCATCGAACATTCCTCGGTGCTCGAGAGCTTTTCCGAGATCGAGCGCATGGGCGGACGCGTGACCCATCTTGCGCCGGACGATCGCGGGATCGTAGCACCAGCGCGTGTCGCCGCGGCTTTGCGGCCGGAGACCGTGTTCGTATCCGTGGGATGGGCCAACGGCGAAATCGGAGTCGTGCAGCCGCTTGCGGACATCGCGCGTGCGATTCGCGATTTCGATCACGATCGTACTTCGAAAATAGTTTTTCACTCCGACGCCGGGCAGGCACCTCTCTACCTGCCGACGCTTGTTTCAAGCCTCGGCGTCGACCTCCTCACGCTCGGCTCCAACAAGCTCCGGGGTCCGCACGGCATCGGTGCGCTCGTAAATCGCTCGCGCGTCGATCTCTCTCCTGCGATCTTCGGCGGCTCCCAAGAGCGCGGAATGCGTCCGGGCACGGAGGGCGTGGCCCTCGCCGCCGGTTTTGCCGCCGCCTTCGAAGATATGGTGCGGGTGCGCGAAGAGGAGTCGCGTCGTCTTTTAAAAATCCGATCGGACCTCGCGAAGGGAATCTTGGAGAGCCTGCCCGGTACGCTGGTGAATGGCGATCTTGCGGCCGGGCTGCCGCATATATTGAATCTCTCGATTCCCGAAGTTTCCAGCGAGTATTTCGCGCTCGCGCTTGATCGGCAGGGAATCGCGGTTTCCACCAAGAGCGCGTGCAAGGAGGGGCAGGATCGCTCGCACGTGGTGGAAGCGCTTGGCGGGCCCACGTGGCGGGCCTCGAATACTTTGCGCATCTCGCTCGGAGCCGGGGTGAGCGCATCAGATCTGCCCCGAATTATCAGCGCTTTTTCCGCTGTCGCCGCCATTTCCAAAAAGTGATACAGTAGCGCTACGTATGGATCTTGAGCATCTCTCGAAAGGTCAGATCGTGCTCCTCACGCTCCTCGTCAGTTTCGTCACCTCGATTGCGACCGGCATCGTAACCGTCTCGCTCATGGACCAGGCGCCGCCCGCCATCGCGCAGACGGTCAATCGCATCATCGAACGCACCGTCGAAAAGGTTGTGCCGCAGGGGCAAGCCGCCTCGACTGTCGTTACGCAGGAAAAAACGGTTGTCGTGAAAGAGTCCGACCTCGTGGCGGCGGCTGTCGAGAAGGTCTCGCCGAGCATAGCGCGCCTCTACACGCGTGATCCGGAGAGCCCCGTCTTTTTGGGGCTTGCGGTGGTCTTGAACGCCTCGGGCACGCTCGTCGCCGACACGCTCGCGCTGGGGGATTCCGGCGACGCCAACGTTGCCTTGCCGGACGGCACGCGCGTGCGCGCTATCGTAACCGCGCGCGACAACGGCAACGGTCTCGCGTTTTTGCAGGCCGCGACGAGTACCACGGTGGGCGATGTGCAGAAGCCCATTTCGTGGAAGCCGGCGTCACTCGCGGCTGCGCGGCCCGTGCTTGGCGCCACCGTCATCGTCCTTTCCGGCAAAACAGTCGCCCGCATCGAAGACGGTATCGTAACGGCGCTCATCGCCGCCCGTCAGGGCACCGCTGATGTGCTCGACACCAACGTGAATGATGATGCGGTGATGCGCGGAAGCCCGCTTATCAACATCGACGGCAACGTGGTTGGTGTAAGCACAGAGATCTCCCGCGCGTCTTCACCTACGGGCTTTCTGTCGGTAGCCGCCCTCTTTCCCGATACGAGCGAAGCCGCTTCGGAGCGGTAGCAGAGAAAAAAGCAGGGCGCAGTTCATCGCAATTTGAAATTCGGTTTTCCATGCTGTAAGCTGATAGCAGCAATCCCGATTGTGTAGACGGGATACCAGTTCGGTCTCGACCGGGCTCAAAACAACATGACACCATTCAACAATTACACGACAAAGGCAAAGGAAGCGATCCATCGCGCGCACCAGCTCGCGGTGGAGCGCGGCCACAATCAGGTCTCGACGCTGCACCTCCTTGCGGCGCTCCTCACGCAGGAAGAATCGATGGTCATCCCCATGCTGGAGCAGGTGGAAATCGACGCCGCGCACCTCACGGACTCCGTTTTGGAGCTCATCGAGGGCACTTCGGGCAACACCGCCGTCTCGCCGTCGTTCCAGCTCTACCTCACGCCGGAGCTAGTGCGCGTCTTTGAAGCCGCGCCGCGCATCGCCGCATCCTTCAACGATCAGTTCGTCTCTCCGGAGCACCTCCTCCTTGGCGTAACCGAGCATCCGGGCCCCGCGTCCGATGTGATCGCGCGCTTCCGCATCGACCGTGCTGCTCTCGCGCGCGTGCTCTCGGATATCAAAGAAGGGAAGATTCGCGATGCGGACGAGCCCAAAAAGCCGCGCGCACTCACGCGCTTCGCCCGGAGCCTCACCGATCGCGCCCGCGAAAACAAGCTCGATCCGGTGATCGGCCGCGACACAGAGATCACGCGTGTCATTCAAATCCTCAGCCGCCGCACCAAAAACAATCCGGTCCTGATCGGAGAGGCGGGCGTCGGCAAAACAGCCGTCGCCGAGGGTCTCGCGCAGCGCGTCGCCTCGGGCGACGTGCCGGAGTCGCTTCGCGGCAAGGAAGTCGTGCAGCTCGACCTCGGGCTTTTAATCGCTGGCACGAAGTACCGCGGCGAGTTTGAAGAGCGCTTGAAGGCTGTCATGAAAGAAGTCGAGCGCAGCGAAGGCAAGATCATTCTTTTTATCGATGAAATGCACACGCTCGTGGGTGCGGGTGCGGCCGAAGGCTCCATGGACGCTTCCAACATGCTAAAACCGGCGCTCGCGCGCGGAGAAATCCGCGTCATCGGCGCCACCACGCTGAAGGAGTACCAGAAGCACATCGAGCATGATCCCGCGCTGACGCGTCGCTTCCAGCCGGTCTATGTCAACGAACCCTCGGTTGACGATGCGGTGGCGATCTTGCGCGGTCTCAAGGAGCGGTACGAGCTCTATCACGGAGTCCAGATCACCGACGACGCGATCGTGTCGGCGGTGCAGCTTTCTTCTCGTTACATCACGGAGCGCTTCCTTCCCGACAAGGCGATCGACCTCATCGACGAAGCCGCATCCGCGCTTCGTCTTTCACTCGAGAACAAACCACCGCAGCTCGAAGAGGCCCACCGCAAGATCACGCGGCTTGAGATTGAGCGCGAGGCCCTCAAAAAAGAGGCGGAAGCGGGGGAGGGCAAGGCCCGCTCGCGTGTAAAATCGATCGAGAAGGAGATCGCCGATCTCAAAGACTCCACGCATGAGCTCGAACTGAAGTGGAAAAACGAAAAAGAGACGCTCACGGAGATCAAAAACGCCAAGAGCGAGCTTGAGCGCGCTCGTGTCGAAGCGGATGCAGCGGAGAACGCGGCCGATCTCACGAAGACCGCAGAAATCCGGTACGGCCGGATGCCCGCGCTCGAGCGCGCGATCGATGCCTCCACGAAGCGCCTCAAAAAGCTCCAGCAGACGCGCCGCGTCTTGAGGGAGGAGATCACCGAAGAAGACATTGCCGCCGTCGTCTCACGCTGGACCGGCGTGCCTGTCTCCCGCATGCTCGAGGAGGAGGCCGAAAAGCTCTCCCGCATGGACGAAGAGCTTAAAAAGCGCATCGTCGGTCAGGACGAAGCAGTGCAGAAGGTGGCGGATGCGATCAAGAGATCGCGCGCCGGCATTGCGGACCCGAACCGCCCCGTCGGCTCATTTCTTTTCCTTGGCCCGACTGGCGTGGGGAAGACGGAGCTCACGCGCGCCCTCGCCGAATTTCTTTTCAACAGCGAAAAGGCGCTGATCCGCGTCGATATGTCGGAGTACATGGAGAAACACTCCGTCTCCAAGATGATCGGCTCTCCGCCCGGATACGTCGGCTACGACGAAGGCGGCGGGCTGACCGAGCTCGTGCGGCACCGCCCGTATTCCGTGATCCTCTTCGACGAGATCGAAAAGGCGCATCCGGAGGTCTTCAACATCCTGCTCCAAGTCCTCGACAACGGACGCCTTACCGACGCGAAGGGGAGGACAGTCAATTTTAAAAACAGCGTCATCATCATGACCTCGAACATCGGCGCCGAGCACATCGACAAGATGTCGGGCCTCGGATTTACGAGCGGGCACTCGGTCACCAACGACGAGCGCTACGAACAGGTGAAGGGGAAGGTGATGGATTCGCTGAAGGAGTTCTTCCGCCCCGAGTTCCTCAACCGCCTCGACGAGATTATTCTCTTCAACATTCTCGCGCAGCAGGCGATCGAGGAGATCGTGCGCATGCAGGTGGACATCGTCGCAAAGCGCCTCGAGGACAAGCGCATCACGCTCTCGCTTTCGCAGCTGGCGCTCGAACATCTCGCAAAAGAAGGCTACAACCCGCAGTACGGCGCCCGCCCGCTGAAGCGCCTCATACAAACGAAGATCATGACGCCGATCGCCAACATGATGGTCGCCCGTGGCGTGATGGAGGGCGGATCCGTATCCGTGGATTTCAAAGGCGACGAATTTACGTTTGATGTCCGCAAGGGCCCCGAGCGCGCTCGCGGCGCTCGCGCTCGCGCCGCCGCGCGTGTTTAAGGCGGCGTTTGTTTATACATTTGCAAACAGCGATCGACGCCTGCTGATCGGTCGGATGGCAGCACATCCATCGGAAACCACCCGGCTTCTTTGATTTCTATCCCATCGACGACCGGATCGATACTGGCGGGCGCTGCGAGAAAATATTCAACAGTGTTGCGATAATTCTCCCAGATATTTTCATGCCGTCCTATTGCCCTCACGAACCGTAGCTGAAGTCCCGTTTCCTCGAGCACCTCGCGGTGAGCGGCATCCTCGTATGATTCTCGGCCCTCCACTTTGCCACCGGGGAGTGTCCACTTGCGGTGCCCATAGTTTGGTCGTACGAGAAGTATATTATTGTCGCTTCTTATCAAAATCTTTGCGGTTCTTCGCCGCGGCCTAAATACGAACGCATACACGCTGCGGATGGGGCGGGCGGCAAACCAAAACATTCGATTCCACCAGTACCGCATCTGGAATCGGATTCTCATTGTGCACCGGGAGGGATTCGAACCCCCGTAGCCCGAAGGCGACGCGTCTACAGCGCGTTGTAATTGACCGCTCTACCACCGGTGCGACTGGCCCAGTATGCCGTATTTCGCAGCGTGCTACAATATTTCGCATGGTACAAAGCGTCCGCGTTGCGCTCCTCACGCTCCTGCTCGCTTCGTTCGTCGTTTTCCCCTACGCTGCCTCCGCGCAAAACGTAATCCCGACGCTGGTCGAATGCGGCAACACGGGGCAGCCGCCGTGCGGCATCTGCGATCTCGCGAAGTCGGCGCAAAATATCCTCAACGCAGGCATCTACATCGCGATCTTCATTTCGGCAGTGCTCTTCGCGTACGCGGGCTGGACGTACATGACGGCGGGCGGCGAGGGCGGCAAGACCAAAGGCAAGGAGATATTCATGAACGTCTTCATCGGCCTCGCGCTGCTTCTCGCGGCGTGGCTGATTGTCGACACGATCATGCGCGTATTTACCGGCGCCGAGCTCGGCCCCTGGAACAAGATCTGCTAGCGGGCGATGAGGGAATCGAACCCCCGACAGCCGTTTTGGAGACGGCAGTTTTACCACTAAACTAATCGCCCAGTGCCGCTGAGTATAGCGCACGGGTGTAGGCCCATCTACTTCTTCGTTTCTTTGTGCGGAGTCTGCGCTCTGCACCATTTGCAGAATTTCTTGAGCTCAATTTTGCGCTCCACGAGCTTCTTGTTCTTGCGCGACCAATAGTTGGTGCGCGAACACTTCGTGCAGGCGAGTTTTATCAGTTGATCTTGCGACATATGTGGGCCGTACTATACGCGAGCGGGGCTTTTTGCGCAATATCGCGGCAGGTGGATTCTCCGCGCTCGGGTATACTGTGGTATGAAAATCAAATCGGTTCACGCGCGCGAGGTGTTGGATTCGCGAGGGAATCCGACCGTTGAAGCCGACGTGCTGCTCGAAGATGGCACGCTCGGGCGCGCGATAGCGCCTTCCGGGGCCTCGACCGGCTCCCATGAAGCGCACGAGCTACGTGACGGCGACAAGAAACGCTACGGGGGCAAAGGTGTTTTGCACGCTGTTGAAAACACGAATACAGAAATCCAAAAGACGCTGGCGGGTAAAGACGTATTCAATCAAAAGGGTGTCGACGAGGCGATGATCGCACTCGATGGCACGGAAAATAAGTCGCGCATCGGTGCCAATGCGATCATCGCCGTCTCGCTCGCCGCCGCCCACGCCGCCGCACGCTCCAAAAAGATTCCACTGTACGAATACATCGGTGCGCTCTCAGGTGCGCCGCGCGAGCCGCTGCTGCCGCTCCCGATGTGCAACATCCTCAACGGCGGCGCGCATACGAGCTGGCAGTCGACCGACGTGCAGGAATTCATGGTCCAGCCTGTCGGCTCCCCCACCTTTCGGGAGGGGATTCGCGCGAGTACGGAAGTATTCCACTCGCTCAAAAAAGTGCTCCACGAAAAAGGATACGGCACCACGGTAGGCGACGAAGGCGGTTTTGCGCCTGCGGTAAAGGGCGGCAACGAGGAGGCACTCGCTCTCATTGTCGAAGCGATCGAGAAGGCGGGGTACCGGCCCGGCGAAGATGTCGTCATCGCGCTCGATGTGGCGGCGTCGGAGCTGCGGGAAGCACAAGGCTATCTCTCGCGGATGGAAAACGTGAAATTCTCTCCCGAAGAGATGATTGCGTGGTATGAGCGGATCTCGGCGAAGTATCCGATCAAGTCGATCGAGGACGGGCTCTCAGAGGACGATTGGGACGGTTGGAAGAAGCTGACGGAGCGGCTCGGGGCAAAGTTGCAGCTCGTGGCCGACGACCTCCTCGTGACCAACGTCAAGTTTCTCGAGCGCGCGATCAATGAAAAATCCGCCAATGCGATTCTCATCAAGGTCAACCAGATCGGTACGCTCACCGAAACGATCGCTGCCGTGGACATGGCGCACAAAGCCGGGTGGAAGGCGGTGATCTCGCACCGCTCGGGAGAAACCGAAGATACGACGATCTCGCACATCGCGGTGGGGCTCGGCACCGGACAGATCAAAACGGGCTCCCTCAGTCGTACCGACCGCACCGCCAAGTACAACGAACTGCTGCGAATCGAGGAGCAGCTCGGCTCCAAGGCCGTTTTTGCAGGCAATATCTTCAGTGCATGAAAGTACTGATGGCAAGGCACGGGCAGACGGATTCCAACGCAACCGGCGTCATACAAGGCCAGCGTATTGATCAGCCATTGAACGCCGAAGGTCGTCGTCAAGTCGAAGCCCTTGCGGCCGTGCTCGCGTCGACGAAAATCGACGTGATTTTTTCTTCACCACTCAAGCGGGCGCGAGAAACGGCAGAAATCGTTTCAAGGGACAAGAATATCCCCATAGAGTTGCGCAAGGAACTGATGGAGCGCGATTTCGGCTCACTTTCTGGGAAGACGTGGGATCAGGTTGAGAATGCGGATGAGCTGAAAGCTCTCGACAAGGCTCAAAACTACGACTACCGTCCGCTTGGCGGCGAATCTGCTCTCGGTTTTAAGAAGCGGTTTCTCAAAGTAGTGGATGAAATCAAGCAAGGCTACGAAAGGCAGACGGTTCTTATCGTCGCTCACGCCGGCATATTGAGGCTCGCTCATCTGTTGTTTAAAGAAACTGCTGTTCAACACATTGGAAATGCGTCCGTCGAGGAGTTCGACGTATAATAATCGCACTGTGGCGAAACTTATTCTCATACGACACGGCAAATCGGAATGGAATTTGCTCGGTAAGTGGACGGGTTTTACCGACATCGGCCTCGTCGAAGAGGGAGTGAAGGAGGCCCAACGCGCTG
Organism: Candidatus Kaiserbacteria bacterium; assembly: GCA_016432285.1. Taxonomy (GTDB): domain Bacteria; phylum Patescibacteriota; class Minisyncoccia; order Phycocordibacterales; family UBA2100; genus UBA10103. The sequence goes on along the minus strand of CP066682.1, from coordinate 648,876 downwards.
GCAAGGCGATACAAGACATATCCATCGACTGCGCTTTTATTTCGGACCTCAAGCGCGCGCAAGAGACATTTACGGAGATTTGTCGTGTCATTGACCAGCCCACTATGAAGAGCATTGTCCATCCTGCGATCAAGGAACGGAACTATGGCGTATACACCGGCAAGAACAAGTGGGAAGTGAAAGAAGAGATTGGTGAGGAGGCGTTTCAGAAGCTACGTCGCGGATGGGACGTAAAGATCCCGGAAGGCGAGACGTTGAAGGACGTCCATGCGCGCGTCGTCCCATACTACGAGCAGTACATTCTGCCAGAGCTGAAATCGGGCAAGAACATCCTGGTCGTGGCGCACGGCAACTCGCTGCGCGCGCTCGTGAAGCACCTCGAGGATATCCCTGACGATAAAATATCGGAGCTCGAAATCGGGACGGGGGAGGTGTATATCTACGACGTGAGTCCGGAAGGTGAAATCACCGGCAAAGAGATTCGCGCGGCCAACGAGAGCAAGGGCAGGGTCTGAACTATTTCGTCGCGAGAAATTTCGTGACTGTTTTTTTGATGCGGGCGTAATCCGACGGGTCGAACCACATGATCGACCGATTTCGTTTCCAATATGCGAGTTGCTTTTTGGCGTACCGACGGATGTGCCGGTAGAGTCGCTCCTCGAATTCTTTCCTGTCAATCATCTCTTCCAGCAAGTCGGCGAGAGCGCCGTACTCAAGCCCGAGCTGCCGCATCCGCTTGTACGAGAGCCCCTGCTTCCGCAGCCGAGCACCTTCTGGAATGAGCCCCTTGCGAATGCGCTCCCGGAGGCGGCTCCGTATCGCTCGCTCGAGATCGGCAAATGGTGGCGCGATCCCGATCCAGAGAGTTTTATACAGAGACCTGGTCTCTGGGGTTTTTTGGGCTGACAGCGCGATCTCGATTGCCCGCACGATGCGGCGCTTATTGTGGGGCTCGACGGTCTTTGCTCGCTTCGGATCAAGCCCCTTCAGCATCCGGAGGAGTGCAGCAAGTGGTTTTCTTTCGAGCCGAGCGCGCAGTTTTGGATCCGCAGGCACGTCCGGAAGTGAGATTCGCCCAAGAAGCGCATCGATATAAAAGCCCGTCCCGCCCGCGACGATCGGAAGTTTTTTACTCTGATATATCATAGTGATCGCTTCTTGCGCTTCGCGCATAAAATCGTGGGCGGTGAAGGTCCGTTTTGGCGAAGCCACGTCCAAGAGATGGTGCCGGATCCCGCGCATCTCGCGCTTTTTAATCTTGCCGGTGCCGATGTTGAGACCTTTGTAGACCTGCCGCGAGTCGGCCGAGATCACTTCTCCTTTGAACCGCTTCGCCAGTCGTACGGCGAGCGCACTTTTTCCCGACGACGTAGGCCCCACGATAGCGATCACTTTCTGCAACATCAGAGCACAGTACAATACGGAGCATGGACGGGAAAGTAACGATCTACTACGACGGCACCTGCACGATGTGTAGCGGCTTCGTCGACAAAATCCAAAAGGGCTCGCAGGAATCGCGCTTTGAGAGCGTCGACGCCTCGGAAGGCCACCTCGGGGCGGGGATCAGCAAGGAAGAGGCGATGCACGAGGTGCATGTCGTCGACGAAAAAGGGAGGATTCACAGCGGGGCCGACGGCATCCTCGCCGTGCTCGCACAATACCCGGGCTGGCGGTGGGCCGCGAAGCTCGGCCACCTGCCGGGGATCCACTTCTTCGTCCGTCTCGGCTATCGCATCGTCGCCGCCAATCGCCATCGCTTCAACTAATGCGCTTGGTAGCGTATTATTTGCCGCGAAGCCGGAGTGGCGGAATTGGTAGACGCGCACGACTCAAAATCGTGTATCGCAAGGTGTGAGGGTTCGAGTCCCTCCTCCGGCACAAATTTTTTCAATCTCGCTGATGGTATAATCGCGGCATGTCGTCCTACTACAACGACTCGATATTCTGGGTGGAGGTGGATCGGATCAAGCCCAACCCCTTCCAGCCACGCAAAGTCTTCGACGACGCGGCGCTTACCTCGCTCGCCGAATCGATCCGCAGCTACGGAGTCTTGCAGCCGCTTACGGTTACCCGCAAAGAGATCGAGCGCCCGGGCGAGGGGATCTTCGTCGAGTACGAACTGATCGCGGGTGAGCGCCGCCTCCGAGCCGCGAAGCTCGCGGGGATCCTGAATGTCCCGATCGTGATCCGGAGCGCCGAAGATACCGACCGCATGAAGCTCGAACTCGCGATCATCGAAAATCTCCAGCGCGAGGATCTCAACGCGCTCGACCGTGCGAAAGCCTTCCAGCGGCTCGCCAACGAGTTTGGCCTCAAGCACGTCGACATCGGCAAGCGCGTCGGCAAGAGCCGCGAGTACGTATCCAACACGCTCCGCATTCTCATGCTCCCCGAGGAGATGCAGCAGGCGCTCTCAGGAGGCTCGATCAACGAGGGCCACACACGCCCCCTCCTCATGCTCTCCGACAGGCCCGCCGAGCAAAAAACGCTGTACACCGACATCATCACCCGCAAGCTCAACGTCCGCGACGCGGAGCAGCTTGCGCGACGAGTCGCCACCGAGCGGATCCGCAAGGGCGACCTTACGCCCGAGCTCCTGCTTCTGGAGCGTGAGCTCACCGAAAAGCTCGGCACGCGCGTCAGGATCGAGAAGAAGGACCAGGGTGGCAAGGTACTCATCGACTTTTTCTCTGTGGACGACCTCGCGCACATCCGCTCCATGCTGACGCTGAAAGAGGCGGCTGCCTCGCCGTCTGCTGTTGCCGCTGCCACGGGCGAAATCCCAGAAATCCAGGAGGAGATTTCGCAAGCGGAGGAGCCGCAAGCGAAAGAGCAGCAGGAGGAAAAAGCGCAGGACGACCTCTACTCGATCCGCAACTTCACCGTTTAGGTTCGTTTTTCTGGAGCGCGGAGAGCGCGGCGCGGATGTGCTTTTTTGCCATGTTGGTTTTGGCGTTGTCGATCCACTTGCGCGATGGCTTCGCGGAGGGCTTTGTAACCACCTGCACCACGTCGCCATTGCGGAGCTCGGTGTCGAGCGAGACCATCTTTCCGTTGACGCGCGCTCCCGACATCTTGTTGCCGAGATCTGAGTGCACGGCGTACGCGAAATCGATCGGCGTCGCGTGGATCGGCAAATCGATCACGTCGCCCTTCGGGGTAAAGACGAAGACGCGGTGGCTGAAAAAGTCGGTCTTAAGGGTATCGAGATACTCCTCCGAAGCCTCTACCTGATCGGCGTGGGCGAGCTCCTTCACCCAATCGGGCACCGTGCCGCGCACCGGCGCTGCGCCCGGGTCCTTGGCGCTCTTGCGCCATGCAGGGAAAAACTGCCGCACCCAGTCGAGTCCTCCGCGCCCGCCGCCGGATCCGCTCTGCGCCTCTTTGTAGGTGAGGTGTGAGGCGATGCCGTATTGCGCCTCGCGGTGCTGCGCCTCGGTACGGAGCTGAATCTCGAGCGCGCTCCCATCTCCCGTGTACACGGTCGTGTGAATCGACTGGTAGCCGTTGGGTTTCGGGAAGGCGATGTAGTCTTTGATCTTGCCCGGGACCGGCCGCCACTGCGCGTGGATGATGCCGAGCGCGGTGTAGCAATCAGCGACCGCAGGGAAGATCACGCGAAGCGCGAGCACGTCGTAGATCTTGTCGATGTCCCAATTCTTCCGCTGTAGTTTGCGGAAGAGGCTGTAGGTGCCCTTGATGCGCGCCTCGGTGCGGAAGTTGCGGACGCCCGCCTGCCCGAGCTCGCGCTTCAGGTCGCGCTCGACTTTCTCCATGCGCTTCTCGCGCTCGCCGCCGCGCTCTTTGAGAAGCGAGAGCATCTTTTTGTAATCCTCGGGATAGGCGTGGGGGAAAGCCGCGTCCTCCAGCTCCTGTTTCGTCACGCTCATACCGAGCCGGTCCGCGATCGGGGCGTAGATCTCAAGCGTCTCAAGCGCGATGCGGATTCTCTTTTCGGGACGCGGCACATGCTCCAGGGTGCGTGCGTTGTGGAGGCGATCCATGAGCTTGATGATCAAGACACGGATGTCCTTCGCGGTCGCCGCAAAGAGCTTGCGGAGACTCTCCGTGTGCCGCTCGAGTCCGCGGTATCGAAGCGTGCCGAGCTTCGTCACGCCCTCCACGAGCCGCAAGACGCTGGCGCCGAATTCGTCTGAGATGCTTTGCGGCTTCACGCCCGCGTCCTCAATCGTGTCGTGGAGGAGCCCCGCGGCGATCGCTTCCGCGTCCATGCCCGCTTCCGCAAGAAAAAAGCCGACCTCCGCCGGATGGAAGAAATAGGGCTCGCCCGAGAAGCGCCTTTGATCTTTGTGCGCTTCCTTCGAAAACTCGTACGCTTTCTTTACGAGCGCAGTATCGGCATCTGTTTTGCTCGCCATCGCCGCGAGGATGTCTGGGAGGGGGCGCGCAGCAGCGGGAGCCATAGAAATTGATCATACTGCCGCGCGGCAGCTTCGCAAATCGGGCGAGAGCAGCGTTACTTCGTGAGCTTATGCGGATTGTGCATCGGACAGGTTTTATTGCTGCATCTCTCGGGAATCGTTTTGGTCCCCGCCATCATGAGGGATCCGCACATCTCGCAGATTTTTCCTGTAGGGCGTGCCTTGATGGCGTTTCTGCACTCGGGGTAGTTGGAGCAGGAAAAGAACGGGCCGAAGCGCCCGCGACGCTCCACCATTTCACCTTTTTTGCAGACGGGGCACGGCACGCCGGTCTTAGCGCGCTCGGCTTCGGCCGGGTCCTGCTTCACGAATTTGCATTTCGGGTAGTTGGAGCAGGCGATAAATCGCCCGAAGCGGCCCTCGCGCTCGATGAGCTTGCCGTCCTTGCACTGCGGGCAGTTTTCTCCGATCTCTTTTGGAGGCGCAATTTCGCTACCGTCTTCCTTGCGCGCACCGAGGCATTCGGGGAAACGCGCGCAGCTCATGAAACGGCCAGTGCGCGAGAGCTTGTAAACCATGGGGCCTTTGCAGATGGGGCAGGGGAATTCCGGCGGCGCATCGCCCATGTTGGTGAGCTTCTCGATTTTGTTCTTGCTCTTCACTGCTTTCGTGAAGGGCGCATAGAAATCACGTAGCGTTTTTTCGTACTCCCGCTTGCCTTCCGCGATCTGGTCGAGCTCATCTTCCATCTCCGCGGTGAAGGTGTCGCTGATGTACTCCTTGAAGTGATCTTCGAGGAAGGAGGAGACCACGTCGCCGGTGTGCGTCGGGATCAGGGTGCGGCCCTGTTTTTCCACGTAGCCGCGATCCTCGAGCGTCTTGATGATGCTCGCGTAGGTGGAGGGGCGACCGATGCCGCGCTTTTCAAGTTCTTTCACGAGCCCTGCTTCCGAATACCGTGCCGGCGGCTGTGTTTCCTTTTCCTCCGAATGCGCCGCCATGAGCGTGAGCGGATCCTTGGCGGCAACCTTTGGCAGCTCCACGTCTTCGCCGCGCGCCGCCGGGTCGGCCGCGAGCCAGCCGTCGAAGATGACTCGAGAGCCGTTGGCAGCGAAATCAGGAATGGGGCTTCCCTCGACGTTTGCGATGATCTTCGTCCGGAGCATCTTGGCGTCGGCCATCTGGGAAGCGAGCGCGCGGGCGCGAATCAGCTCGTACAGTTTCTTCTGTTCGTCGTTGGCGCCTGCGGAGCGTTTGCCGGGATTCGTGGGGCGCACGGCCTCATGCGCTTCCTGCGCGCTCTTGGATTTCGTCTTGAAGACGCGCGGTGCCACGTACTGTTCGCCGAATTCCTTGCGGGCCGTTGCGATGAGCGCGGCCTGCGCCTCTTTGGCGAGATTTGGGCTGTCGGTGCGCATGTAGGTAATGAAGCCGGCTTCGTAGAGCTTCTGCGCGATTCGCATGGTGCGCGAGGGCGAATAGCCGAGCCGTGTCGAGGCGGCCTGCTGGAGCGTGGAGGTGGTAAAGGGCGCACGCGGCGTACGCGAGGCTTCGGATTCCTCGACATCGATCACGCTCCACTTTCCGCCCTCGGCGGCTTTCAGGACGCGCTCTGCTTCCTCCGCTGTCTTCGGCTCTTCCGCACAGATGACCGTGAACTGTTCGCCCTTCTTCGTTTTCACGTCGGCGGAGAGGACCCAAAATTTTTCCGGCACGAACGCGCGAATTTCGCGCTCGCGTTCCATGAGAATGCGAAGCGCGGGGGACTGCACGCGACCCGCCGAAAGGCCGTAGCGCACTTTTTTCCAAATGAGTCCGGAGAGGTCGTACCCGAAGAGGCGATCCAGCACGCGCCGCGCCTCCTGCGCTTTTACGAGCTCGTCGTCGATGGCGCGCGGATTCTGAAGCGCGTGCTGCACGGCGCTCTCGGTGATCTCATTAAAAACGATGCGCTTCGGCGATTTGAGGCCGATGGTCTCCGAAAGGTGCCACGCGATCGCTTCACCTTCGCGGTCGGGGTCGGTGGCGAGGATCACCTCGTCGGCCTTTTCTGCCTCGCGGTGCAGCTCGTCTATGACCTTCTGCTTTTCCTTCACGATCTGGTAGCGCGGCACGAATCCCGCCTCCACGTCCACGGCGTCTTTGTTGCTCTTGGGGAGGTCGCGGATGTGTCCGACGGAGGCGCGCACGGTAAAATCGCCCCCGAGATACTTCTCGATGGTTTTCGCTTTCGACGGCGATTCTACGATAACCAATTTCATAGTCTGTGAACGTGAGACGTTCGAGGCGTAGTGATACTTCAAAAGCCTATCACACGTCAAGCGTCGCCTTCGCTTACCGTACGCGCACGACTCCCAGCTCCTCCGCGATGAGTCCCTTGATTTCCATCGTGGAGAGAAGCACGTTGGCCTCCGTAATCGGCAGCGCGAGCGCTTCGATGAGATCCTCGCGGGAAAGCGGATTACCGATGAGTGCAATAACGCGCCTCTCTTCTTCAGAAAGATCCTCGCGGAGCGAAGCGAGGTTTTCGCCCTCCCGCTTTTCTATGCCGAGTGCCACGAGAATGTCTTCTGGCGAGGTGATCGGCGTGGCGCCGAGCCGGAGGAATTGATGCGTGCCCTTGCTTTCGCTGCTGAAGATCGAGCCGGGCACGACGAGGAGCTCACGGTTGTATTCGGTGGTGAGCCTCGCCGTGATGAGGGAGCCCGATTGCTCCTTGGCCTCGATGATGAGCGTCGCGCGGCAAAGCCCCGCCATCACGCGATTGCGCTTGGGGAAGGTCCAGTCGGCAGCCTTCGTTTCCGGCTCTTCTTCCGACATGAGTGCGCCGCCTGCCTCCACGATCTGTCTCGCGAGGTTGACATGCGCGCGGGGATAAAGCGCGCTCCAGCTGAGGCCAGACCCGGGCACGGCCACCGTCGGGATGTCGCACTCGAGCGCCGCGCGGTGCGCCGCCGCATCCGCGCCGTATGCGAGCCCCGACACGATCACGATGGGATAGCCCCGGAGGCCTTCGATCAGGTGTTTGCAGACCGCGCTGCCGTACGGCGTGAGCGCGCGCGAGCCAACGACCGCGAGCCAGCGTCGGTCTGCATCCGGCAGGGTACCGCGCACGTAGAGTTTTTTGGGCGCATCTGGTATCTCCCGCAGAAGCGGCGGGAAGTCGCTACGCGTGAGTTGTCGCAAATCGTCGGCCACAGTACTATATATTGTACATTCGATCACCCGCCCGCTATGCTCGACATCAAATTCATTCGGGAAAACAAAGAGATCGTCGCCGCGGGCGCCAAAAAAAAGCGCATCGACGTTGATCTCGACAGGCTCATCGCCGTTGACGACAAGCGCCGCGAGCTTCAGGCCTCCGTGGATCAGAAGCGCGCCGAGCAAAACGCAGCTTCCGAAAAAATCACTTCCTCCAAAAGCGATGCGGAGCGCGGCGAGATCATCGCGCGCATGCAATCGCTGAAGGAGACCCTGAAGCTCGAAGAGGAATCGCTCCAGGAGGCGATGAAGGAGTGGCGCGCGCTCATGGTGCTCGTGCCGAACGTTCCCGACATGTCGGTGCCCGACGGGGAATCCGACGCTGACAACAAAGAGGTGCGTGCGTGGGGCACGAAGCCCGCATTCGACTTTGAGCCGAAAAGCCACAGTGAGCTTCTTTTGATGCATGACATGGCCGATTACGAGCGCGGTGCCAAGGTCGCCGGCTTTCGCGGCTACTTTCTTAAAAACGATGGCGCGCGGCTCGTCTGGGCGCTCGAGCGCTTCGCGCAGGATCAATTTGCCTCGAAGGACTTTACGCCCATGATCGTCCCATCGCTCGTGCGGCGCGAGAGTTTCGTCGGCACTGGCTACCTGCCGCAGAGCGAGGAGGATCTCTACCGTACCCAAGACGGCGAATATCTCGCTGGCACCGCCGAGGTGGCGAGCATGGGCTACTACATGGACGAAATTCTCGACAAAAAAGATCTGCCGAAAAAGTTCCTCTCATTCTCTCCGTGCTTCCGACGCGAAGCGGGAAGTCATGGCAAAGACACCAAGGGCATCTTCCGCATCCACGAGTTTCAAAAATACGAGCAGGTGATCCTCTGCGAAGCCAATCACGAAGAGTCTGTCCGGTGGCACGAGGAGATTACCAAAAACGCCGAGGAGCTGCTCCAAGCCTTGGAGCTGCCGTACCGCGTCGTGATCAACTGCGGGGGAGATCTCGGCTTGGGGCAGGTGAAGAAGTACGACATCGAGGCATGGATGCCGAGCGAAAAGAAATATCGCGAGACGCACTCCTCTTCGTACTTCCACGATTTTCAGACGCGCCGTCTCAACATCCGCTACCGCGACGACGAGGGGGTGGTGCGCTACGTCCACTCCCTGAACAACACCGCGCTCGCGACACCGCGCATCCTCTGCCAAATCGTCGAGAACAATCAGCGGGCCGATGGTTCGATCTCGATCCCGGAGGCGCTCCGGGCCGCCATGGGCAAAGATGAGATCAAAAATCGTTGACCTCCGGAGAAAGAAAGCGGGCTCTCATGTGCCGCTCCCGCTCGTTCCGTTTTCCGGCAAGCGCAGATCGCCGCTACGCTGGCGGCGGCGGCGCACGCGCGCTCTGATCGCCCTCGTCGCGCTCACCGTGCTTGCCGCCGCGGGCTTCGGCCTCTCGTGGCTTTCGTACAGCCCGCAATTCACGATCCAGTCGATCGCGGTGACGGGAGCGAAGGCCGTGCCGACAAACCTCATCGTCCGCTTCGTCGAGACCAAGCTCTACAGCGGGGCCTTCACGGCACTCTCCCGCAGCAACATTTTTCTCTATCCGCGACGCGCAATCGAAGAGGAGCTCGCCGACTTCTTCCCTCGTATCCGCACTGCGGCGATAACGCGCGAATCGCTCCTCGCGACCGCGATCACCGTGATGGTGGCCGAGCGCGAGCCGTACGCGCGCTGGTGCGAGGGGCAAACGTGCTACCTCCTCGACGATGAGGGATTTATCTTCGCCTCTGCGACGAGCACACAGCCTGCGACCGCGCAGATTTATCGCGGCGATCTTGAGGCGGGAGTGCCCCCCATCGGCAAAACATTTCTCTCGGGGAGGTTTGCCGGAGTGGAGGCCCTGGTGCAGCGTCTCGGACAGGCGGGATTTGAAGTGCGGGAGGTGTCGGCAGAATCCGACAAGGATTTTTTGCTCACGCTCGCAAAAGGGTACGCGCTCAAAGTCTCCTACGGCAGCGACTCCCCGGGACTTGTCGGCAATCTCGAGCTTGTGCTCTCCTCGCCCACACTTCGCGGCAAGGAGAACGAGCTCGAATACGTGGATCTTCGCTTCGGGAATCGCGTGTACTACAAATTGAAAGGGGGGGAGGAGCAGGAGAGCGAGGAATAGGAAAAGGGCGGTCGCGCAGGACCGCCCCTTCTCTCTGCCGGTGATCTTAGTGCTTCCCGCTGACGTCAGCGAAGTCGGCCCGTCGGAGCACCATGTTTGCTTCCTCGAAGCATTTCACGCCGTGGAGCTCCAGGTACTTCCGGAGCTTTGTGTGAACGATCTGACCCAGCGCCTCGTGGCTCATCGTCCGCAACACCTTCAGGTATTCGAGCTGTTGCGGCGTCGGGTTGGCGATAGAGCCAAAGCTGATCAGGAGCGAACAGAGATTCGAGTCATCATCCGCCATTTCACATTCCTCGTTGGATTTCAAAGAGGACAAGGAACGCACTACATGTCCCGGTCCTGACTGATTATGCGTTTCTTCATAATTTCTGTCAAAAAATGAACGCACCTGCTATATTCTTTCGATGAAATCTTTTTGGCAGCGACTCCCGCGGCCTTTTTTCGCGCTGGCTCCGCTTGAAGACGTAACGGACGCCGCCTTCAGGCGCTTGATCGCATCGTGCGGAAAGCCCGATGTGATGTACACCGAGTTCACTTCGGCCGACGGCCTTTTGCTCGCTGACGAAAAGGGGAAGCAGAAACTCCTGAAGAAGCTGCTCTACTCCGAATCGGAACGGCCGATCGTCGCGCAAGTGTTTACCTCAGTGCCCGATACCCTGGAGCGCGTGGCGGCGATTATCGGGGAGCTTGGCTTCGACGGCGTAGACATCAACATGGGCTGTCCGGACAGGGCGGTAGAAAAAAGTGGCTGCGGCGCGGCGCTCATCAAGCATCCGGCGCTTGCGAGGGAGCTCTTACGGGCCGCAAAGCGCGGCGCTCCGGGTCTGCCCGTCTCGCTGAAGACGCGGATCGGCTACAACAAAGACGAGCTCGAATCCTGGCTGCCGGAGCTGCTCGCAGAAGCGCCTGCCGCGATCGCCATTCACGCCCGCACTCGCAAGGAAATGTCGGACGTGCCCGCGCGGTGGGATCACATCAAGCGGGCTGTCGCCATTCGCAACAATCGTCAAGGCGAGGCCTCGACGAGGACGCTGATCATCGGCAACGGCGACGTGGAGAATATGGAGGACGCGCAAAAGAAAGCCGCCGAAAGCGGCTGCGACGGCGTGATGCTTGGCCGCGCCATCTTCGGTACGCCGTGGTTATTCTCACATTCTCAAGAATGTGAGAATGTTCCGCAGCGGAACATCAGGGCACTGATCGAGCATCTCAATCTCTTTGAGGAGCTGCTTGGCGATACGACCAACTACGCGGTGATGAAAAAGCATTTCAAGGCGTACATTTCCGGATGGGCTGGTGCCAAGGATCTTCGAACGCTTTTGATGGAGACTGAATCGGCGGCCGCCGCAAAGGAGTTGCTCCTCACGGAACTTGCGGTGGCAGAACTGGAAGCTATAGTGTCATCGGAAATCAACGCGTGAGTCGCGTTGTTGGAGGAGACACCAATGAACACGCATGCTTCCCGACTTGTTTTTGGCGAACGCTACGCAGACCGCGTGAAAACCCTCACGATCGTCGCGCAGGAGTGCCGCTCCGAGGGCTTTATGGAGCCTTGGGACTGGCGGACAAAGTTTGCGCGCCGCGTGTACAAGCGCTGCGGCCTCGCGTCCGGCTACATCGTTTACAACTTTCTCACGAGCCTCGAGCCGGCGGATTTGGGGAGGATTCGGACGATCTGCATCGGCGAGGAGGCGGAGGCGGCGTACCGAAGGGCGAAGCGCTCCCCTGTCCAATCGCGCAGGATCGATGAGCCCAAAAAAAGGGAACAGATCCAGATCCGAAGCGACGCGGAACTAAGGGAAATTATTGCGCGTCGTTATGCGGAAGCGCTCGCGAAGCTCCCACTTCCCGAGCGTACCGTCAGCAACGTCGCCGCAGCCGCCGGCGTGACGCCATTCGTGATCAAGACGTATGCGACGAGCAATCCGCTCTTCGCCTCGCAACTCTTGGACGCTCCGCCACCCGTTACACTGACCCTCAAGAAGTAGCTGCGGCATATCGGCCGGTCCTTGCACCGGCCGATTTTGTTGCTCACGAGATAGACACAGGGCTTTTGGGATGCTAGAGAGTAGGTCGTCTCCGCATCACCTAGTATCGATCTGAAAGAGGAGGATCATATGCTTGGCTTCCAACCGCTCACACCTGAGACACGAGCGCCGCTCTTTGGCCGCTCCATGAGATCGAACCCCAAGAGGGTCTACACGATTTCGCCCTTTAACGCGGCGCTCATCGTGCTCGATTTTCGGGGCGCTCGGCTTACCGTCGACAACGTTGCGAAGTTGATGAGCATTCCGTTGGCGGAAGTTGAAAAACACCGCTCCCAGAGTCCTGAGTTCGCGAGCTGGCTCGTCGGATGACTGAGCCACATGACAGAGCATTGGCCGGCGGCACGAAGTGCCGCCGGTTTTCTGTTTGCCGCTTCACCAAATAGACATCTGAAAGGTGCTACACAGAAGATCGAAGTGAAGTTGTTCCTATTTCTGGCGTACCGCGTGCGTGAGTCAACAATCACAGGAAACGGGAGGATACCTTGAACCTTGCGCTAAACGGCATCCAATCATCGGGTGAGGAGATCATGATTCCCGATATCGCCTTTTTTCTGAGGCATTCGTCCGTCGTGCAGTCGCACCTGCACGTGCTGGATCGCGCCGCGCGCGTCGCGCACTGGCGAGGCCAGTCAAGCGTCCGCGTCCGCCTCGACGCCGAGTCACGCGCCATCTGCGCGGACACTGTAAAATAAGAGCGCCTACAAGAGCTCTTCGTTGTTCGGCCCTCGGGCCCACCTCCAAGAGACGACTCTGTGTCGTTCTCACCCCTCGGCTTTCCGGCCGGGGTTTTGTTATACTGCTGCGCATGAAAGAGAGCCGCGGGGTTTTGTACCGCACCTACCGCCCCGACAGTTTCGAGCAGGTCCGCGGACAAGCGCACGTGACCGACGTCTTGAAAAAGGCGATCAAGAACAAGCGCCTCGCGCATGCCTACCTCTTTGCGGGAAGCAGGGGAACAGGGAAGACCTCGGTGGCGCGCATCCTCGCGAGCGAGCTCGGCGTCTCGGCAAAGGATCTCTACGAAATCGACGCGGCGTCGAATCGCGGCATCGACGACATCCGCGAGCTGCGGGAGGGTGTCTTCGCCATGCCCTTTGAATCGCCGTACAAGTTTTACATCATCGACGAGGCGCACATGCTCACGAAAGACGCGTGGAACGCCTTCCTAAAAACGCTCGAGGAGCCGCCCGCGCACGCGATTTTCGTGCTCGCGACGACCGAGCGCGATAAAGTGCCGGAAACCATCCAGTCGCGCTGCGAGATCTATTCCTTCAAGCAGCCGTCGCGCGAGATTCTTTCGGAGATCGTGAGCGACATCGCCAAGAAGGAGGGATACGCGCTCGAGAAATCAGCCGCCGAGCTCGTGGCGCTTCTTGCGGAAGGCTCCTTCCGCGACGCCCTCTCGATCCTCCAGAAGGTGCTTGCGGTGTCGAAAGACAAGAAGATCGACGTGAGCGAAGTCGAGATGGTCTCTGGCGCACCACGGGGCGAAATCGTGCGACAGATACTTTCGGCAATCGTGAAAAAAGATACAGCGGCGGCGCTCGGCACGCTGGAAGGGGCAATTGCGGAAAACCTCGATGCACGCATGCTCGCGAAGCTCCTCATCCACCGCACGCGGGCGGTGCTGCTTCTGCGGTACGCACCCGAGCTCGCCGCCTCCTTCTCGCGCGAGCTCTCGGAAGCCGATCTCGCGCTTAGCACGGAGCTCTCGAAGGATCCGGGGATCACTTCCGACACGCTGCGTGCGCTCCTCGACGCATACGCCACCATGGCGTACGCAGCCGTGCCACACCTGCCGCTCGAGCTCGCGATACTCGACATCACCAAAAAGGGCATTGACGCCGCGTGAAGGGGCGCTATCCTGCGGGTATGAAAATCTTCACATGGGTTTTGGGCGCGATCGTGATTATCGGTGGTGTGCTGTGGTATCTCCAGAGCACCAAGACGCAGGACGCTGCGATGAACTCTGACATGGGGACATACGCCTACGTCTGCGACAACGGCTCGGAGTTCTCCATGAGTCCTTCGGCCGATGTGAGCGAGATCACGCTTGAGGCCGGGGCGCAGGCTCTGTTCACAGGCACGATCAAACTCGCCAAGATGGGCGACGCCGCGCACTTTGAGACCACAACGGGCCCGCTCGTCGTTTTCTCCGGGGCAGGTGAAGAAGTGCAACTGACGGTGGGGGAGAAGATGGCCGTCTGCAATCCGAAGCCGAGCACCGACATGGCGCCGTGGAACTGGGGTGATCCGGGCGAAGGTGGAGGCTTGCAGCAGGATCTCGTGGTTATCGTGAGCGAGAGCATTCTTGGCAAGTGGCAAGCGACGGACGATCCGAAATCCGCGCGGATATTCATGGAAAACGGCACGGTGACAGACTGGTACGAGAATAAATCAGTCTCTACGGGCACGTGGAAGGTCTTTACGAAAGAAAAGCCCGTTACGGTCGCCTTTCCGATCGAGCCAGACACCGCATACCTCCAGCTTACGATGAGCGGCACGCAGGCCGACAATCTGAACTTCAAAGTGACGAAAATGACGCCCGATCAGCTTGAGCTGATCTATATGGACCGCGGCGGCGTGCTCACCTACACCCGCGTCGAGTAATTGGTTATTCGTGTTGCGTGTTTGGTTTGACGTCGACCTCTTTGGCACGAATGGAGGAGAATGCAAATTAAAAATTGCAGCGAGGACCCTTGCGGAGCCTCGCTGCGTTCGCGCCCACTCGTCAATCCCAGGATAATAGATTGTTGATGGCACGCCAGTCGGTCAAACGATGGAGTTCTGCTCTTAGTTTGTCGCGTTGGGCGTTCCAGCGCACGATATTGAGTCGTGCTTCTGTTTGCGCCATTCGCCGGACAAGTCCCAGAAACTGGTAATGCCCCGCGTTCTGCCCGATATCGCCGACAAAACTCCAGCGCCCCATGATCGGAACGAGAGAATCGCGAACCTCGCGCAAAACCCCATAGTCGAATCTTCGTCGAAGAACGTTGTCAATGAAAATCATCTCCAACGCCTTCTTCCATTCGAGGTCAAGTTGCCCATCGAATTTGATCTTAGCGGCGTTCGGAACCTTGCAGTCGACTGCGAACTGTTTCAGCCTGTTCGCCGCCTGCTGGAATGGGCCGAGAGTTGCTTGTGCAGCCTGAGCCGTCAGAGCATGCGTCATGGTTAATCCTCCGAGGCGAAATGCCTCCCGCGCGCCAGCAAACACCCGTCTGATCTGATTGTCAAAAGTTCCTAATTTTTTGTTGCCGGACTTGGATTCGAACCAAGATACCCGCCTCCAAAGGGCGGTGTCCTACCGTTAGACGATCCGGCAAAAGTCCGCTCGCGCGGTCCCTTGGATACTAACAAACTTTTGCGGCGATTAAACCTCATGACAAATTAATGTTTTCGGGCGAACATGCGCTTTTACTCGCGAGTAAATAAATGCTATGGCCAAATACGTTGATGGGTTCGTGCTGACGGTTCCGAAAAAAAATACCGCAAAATATCGGAAGATGGCAAAAGACGCGGCAAGGGTGTGGAAGAAATTCGGCGCGCTCGATTACAAGGAATGTCTGATCAACGACCAGAAACCGCAGTGGGTTTCTTTTACGTTCCCGATCATGGCAAAAGCGAAGCCAACGGAAAACGTGTGGTTTTCGTTCATCGTCTTCAAGTCGCGGGCGCACCGCGACGCGGTCAATAAAAAGGTGATGGCGCACTTCGAGGAAAAATATGGAGAGGACATGATGAAAGACATGCCCTTCGACATGAAGCGCATGGCGTACGGAGGGTTCACGGTCGAGGTAGAGGCCTGAGGCGGGGGATCAGATCTCTCCAGTGAAGATCGCGTACACGACGAGGCGTTTGTCGTACGTGTCGATCGCTTTGACGAATTTCCCTGCGCAGGTGATGAGATTGAGGCGCTTCGCGTCTTTCTGCGCGAAGAGCATGTCGGAGGTGAGCTCGTTCAGTTTGTATACACGGGAATCCGAGACGACGAAGCGAAGCGTTTTGCCGCCCGCCGTGGTGACGAAGATTTCGTCGCCGACTTTGACGTAGCGCAGCTTCGCGAATGCGGCGTACACGTGCGCGTCGAAGACCGAGCTTCCCGTAAAGCCGGGGACGGTACCGTCCTTGTACCAGCCGACGTTGTTGGTGGCGCCGTCCGGCACGTCCATCTCGCCTTTTGCGTTGATCCCCATATTCTCGATGGGGGAGTCGAGCTTGATCGAGGGGATCCGCACGCGCACCGGCATGTCCTGCGGGCCCGCAATCTCCGGCATCGCCTCGACGATCGCGGCGCTTAGATCGCGCGAGAGCTGCTCAAAGGAGGGCTGCGGAGGGCTCACGAAGGCCTCGGCAGGAGTGGGGGCGGCAATCAGAAGCTGCGGTGCCATGCCGGGCGTGGAGACGGCGATCGCCGCAGCGATCGCAAAGGTATACAACGAAAACAATGATGCTCCCATGAAGTAGATCCGATTGTATGCGGAGCCGTTTTTAGAGTCCAAACTTCATAAATTCCCCATTCTTTTTTTGCGTGCCACAAAGCGGCGTTTAACCGATCATTCACGGCGTATCAGTAAAAAAGAGAAGGTTCGTTACGGTTTTAGCAGCTAACGATTCACTTCTTACGTATGGCCATGGATTCACAAGGAAAAAGCAATCGCGGTTTTGCGGCGATGGACCCGGATAAGCAGCGTCAGATCGCAAGCAAGGGCGGACAGAGTCAGGGGAGGGAGAATAATCCCGGCAACTTCGCCAACAACCCCCAGCGCGCGGCCGCAGCCGGCAGAAAAGGCGGACAGGCATCGGGCCGCCGAGCTTAAGAGAATTGCACCGCTCGTGTGCGCCGCTCGTTGGCGGCCACTGATGGGCGCGGTGCTATACTTTCGCCATGAACAACACCGCGCGATGGGTCATGGCGGTCGCCGCTCTCGCGGCGGTCGCCGGTTTCTTGTACTTTTTTAGCGTTGCTCCGCAGCAAACGGGAGCAGGAAAGTTCGAGTGGAAGCTCACCGAGCTTCCCGAGACGGGCGAGGTACCGCGGACGGCGATCGCGCTTACGTACCGCGGCTCCATCTTTTCTGCGGGCGAGTACGAGGGAAACTGCTTCGTGATCGAAAACTCCGACTGGCAGCTCCTTGAAAAGGAGCTCTCCGGTGTGATCTGCTGGTGGGCCGGCGGGGGCACGGAGATCGGAGTGTTCGACGAGGGCGGCGAGTACCCGGTCGCGAAATCGGGCGACGTGGAGGAGGGTAGCGCGGAGGTGCAAGGCTTTCGCGGCAATTTCAAAGAAATATTCAGACTCTCGCCACCGCCGCAGGGCTAATTGTCGGCTCGCCACGAAGCTGCTATATTCAGCCGCATGAAAAAAGCCTACGGATCGGCCGCAGCCGCGCTGCTCACGGCCCTCGTGCTCCCACTCCTCGCGAGCGCTGATTCGCAAATCACCATCACTCCGAGCGGAGAATTTTTGGGAAAGAATCTCACGATCCTCCAGAAATCGGGGGGTAATCTTTTTACGCGTGCGATCTGGGGCAACGCCTTCATCCGCGTGACGGTGCTCGTCGGCACCTCGACGATGATTACCAAAAACTACGGCGAGCGCGCGACGACGGCCGACATACTCGAGAAGCACGTGATCGATGTCGAGGGCAAGCTCGCCTCGGGCGCGGACAGCATCATGGTGAACGCGACGAAGATTCGCGACATCGCCCTCATCAAGGAGTCCAAGAAAATCTCGGGCACGGTAAAGAGCGTCAACGCCACTGAGCGCAGCATTGTGGTACCCAACTCCGTGTTCGGAGAAACGTCGGTGGTGATTTCCGCCTCGGTGTCGATCAAGAAGGGTGCGCGGCAGATTGAGTTTGGCGAGATCGCGGTGGGCGATCGGGTGGTTTCGATTGCGGGCGTGTACGACTACGAATCGCAAAAGCTTCAAGCACAGGAGGTGGAGATCTACCAGGACACGTCGCGCTTCAAACCGAAGAACTTTCAGGGGACGTTGAAGAGCATTTCGGGCACAACGCTGCCAATCACCGTCGTAGTCGCCGTCGACGGCACCGACTACACCGTGTACCTCAACGCGAAAGCGTTCGTCCTAAGCAAGTCGAAGGCTGCCACAAGCCTCAAACGCTTTGCGGAGGGAGATATGGTGCGCTTCTGGGGCGCAATCAGGCCGACGAATTTCAGCGAGATCGACGCGGAGATCATCCGCGACCTCAATTTCTAGTTTTGACAGCTGCGGGGCCCCCTGTTAGCGTGCGTGAACTATGGGCACAAGCGTGAAGGTCCTCAAATTTGGCGGTACCTCCATGGGAACCGCGGAGGCGATGCGGCAGGTGATCGAGATCGTGCGAAAGCCCCAAAAAGACGCGGCTGTCCGCGCCGTCGTCGTTTCGGCCATGAACGGCGTTACGAACACGCTCATCAAAATCGCGCATGAGGCGGCGGAGCACAAAGCCTACAAGGCTCTCTTGGAGGAAGTGCGCGTGCGGCACCTCAAGGCCGTCGACGATCTCGTGAGCGCGAAAAATCGCGTGAAAGCGCACAAGGAGGTGGAGAAGATGTTCCGCTACCTTGCGGATGCCCTCAAGGGGGTGGAACTGGTGCGCGACGTCTCACCGCAGGCACTCGATTATGTGATGAGCTACGGCGAACGGCTCTCGGCACACATCCTGACCGAAGCCCTCAACGACAAGGGCGTGCCCGCCGAGTACCTCAACGCGCGGCACGTAGTGCGCACGGATGCGAACTTCGGCTCTGCGGCGGTGGATTTTAAAACGACCAACAGGCAAATCGCCGCCTATTTCAAAAAACACAAAAAGTTGCAGGTGGTAACAGGCTTCATCGGCGCCACGGAGGATAAAAAAACGACGACGATCGGCCGCGGCGGGAGCGATTACAGCGGCGCGATCTTCGGAGCGGCTCTCAAGGCAAAAGCGATCGAGATCTGGACCGACGTCTCCGGTGTCATGACCGCCGACCCGCGGCTCGTGAAGAATGCGAAGGTGGTGCCCGAGCTGGCGTTTGAGGAGGCGGGCGAGCTTGCGTACTTCGGCGCCAAGGTGCTGCACCCCAAGACGATTCTCCCGGCGATGCGGGAGGGGATTCCGGTGAAGGTGCTGAACACGTTCAGGCCGAAGGATCGCGGCACGACGATCGTGGCGGATTTCGCAAAGCGCAAAGTGAAGAGCCACACGGTCGACGCTCTTACCTTCAAGCGTCCGATCACGATCGTGCACATACATTCGCCAGAGCTCTTCGACGCCAACGGTCTCATGGCCGCCATTTTCCGCATCTTCGAGAAATATCGCACGAGCGTCGACGTGGTCGCCACCTCCGTCACTTCGGTCTCGCTCACGATTGATAGTCAGCAACATCTCCCGCAGATCATCGCGGAGCTGGCGACGCTCGGCCGCGTGCACATCGAGCAGCACAAGGCGATCGTGTGCGCTGTCGGTGGAGGCATCAACGCGGCGGGCGTGGCTGGGAAGATGTTTACCGCGCTCGGCAAGAGCGACATCAACGTGGAGATGATCTCGCAGGCCTCGTCCGCCGTGAGCATCACCTTTATCGTCCACGAACGCGACGCCGAGAAAGCGTTGCAGCTTCTCCACAAGGAATACATACGGTAACGCGAGCGCCGCCTCCCTCGCTTGGGAGAAAAAATACTGTATAAAGAAGACATGCAGAAAATTGCCGTCGGAGTCCTCGGCGCCACTGGCATGGTGGGGCAGCAGTACATCCGCCTTTTGGAGAATCACCCGTGGTTTGAGGTGGCGTACGTGGCCGCCTCGCCGCAATCGGCTGGCAAGCAGTACAAAGAGGCACTCAAGAATGGCTGGCTTGTCGGAGGAGAATTGCCTGCCCGAGTCGGGGAGCTTGTCGTCGGAGACGTGAGCGATGTGGCGGCAGCCGCCAAAAAGTGCGCGTTTGTCTTTTCCGCATTCGAGATGCCGGAGAAAGATTTGATACGGCAATACGAAAACGAGTACGCTGCCGCCGACATGCCGGTCTTTTCCAACGCCTCGGCGCACCGCGGCACCGACAACGTGCCGATGATCATCGCCGAAATCAACCCGCACCATCTCGACATCATTCCGGAGCAGCAAAAGCAAAATGGTTGGAAAAAGGGATTCATCGTCGTGAAGCCCAACTGCTCGCTCCAGAGCTACCTCACGCCGATTTTTGCGCTGATGAAAGAAGGGTATGAGGTGGAGAAACTCATCATTACGACGCTCCAGGCAATCTCGGGCGCGGGCTATCCCGGCGTCGCCTCGCTCGACGTGGTAGACAACGTGGTGCCCTACATCGATGGAGAAGAAGAGAAAACCGAGAACGAGCCGCTGAAGATTTTGGGAGAAGCGAAAGGCGGCACATTCGTACCCCACCGGGGGCTCGCAATTTCCGCGCACTGCAACCGCGTGCCGGTCACCGACGGCCACCTCGCGTGCGTCAACGTGGCATTCGGAAAGAAGAAGCCGTCGCGAGAAGAGATACTTTCCATCTGGCAGACATTTCGCGCGGATCCGCAGACGCTCGATCTGCCGTTCGCCCCGAAGCAGCCGATCATCTACCGCGACGAGCCGAATCGGCCGCAGCCGCGGAAGGACCGCGATGCGGACAAGGCGATGGCGGTGAGCGTGGGGCGGCTCCGGGAGGATTCGGTCTTCGACTTCAAATTCGCGTCGCTCTCGCACAACACCGTGCGCGGCGCTGCCGGAGGCGGCATTCTCGCCGCGGAGCTCGCGTACAAAAAAGGCTACATCGCGCACTAGAGTTGTCCCCGTGCCGCAGCGCGCCGGGAGTATATAATGACGGCGCTATGGTTGCGCCGCAGCAGAATATCCCGACCGTCTTTGCGGCCTTTGGCGCCACGGGGGATTTGATGCGCCGCAAGGTGATTCCCGCGATTTTTCACTTGTATACGAAGGGCGAGCTGCCGAGCCGCTTCCGCGTCATCGGCTTTTCGCGAAGGGAGTGGAGCGATGAGCAGTTCCAGGGGTTTATCAAAGAGGTGATCGAAGAGCATCAAAAGGGTCCCGTCGCGGGACTCGAACCATTTTTAGAGGTCTTTCGTTTCCAGCGCGGCTACTTCGAGGAGCCCCGGAGCTACGAGGAGCTAAAGGCCGCGTTCGACGCATGCGACAGGGAATGGGGCGTCTGCTCCAACAAGCTCTTCTACTTTTCGGTGGCACCCGAATTCTACGAAGGGATACTGCGCGATATTTCAAAGCACGGCCTTACGGAGCCGTGTGCGCCGGGGGAAGGCTGGACGCACGTGATCGTCGAGAAGCCCTTTGGCATGGATTCGAATACCGCAAAGGCCATCGACAAGCTGCTCGGTCAGCTTTTCGAAGAAGACCAGATCTACCGCATCGACCACTACCTCGCCAAAGAAATGCTCCAAAACATTCTCACCTTCCGTTTTTCCAACAATCTCTTCGAGCTTCAGTGGGGCGGGCGCCTGATCGAATCGATCACGATCCGGCTTTTGGAAAAAATCGGCGTGGAAAAGCGCGGCTCCTTCTACGATGGCGTGGGCGCGTTCCGCGACGTCGGGCAAAACCATCTTCTCCAGATGCTCGCGCTCATCGCCATGGATGTGCCGGAGAGCTTCGATGCGGGTGAGATCCAAAGGAAGCGTGCGGATATTCTGCATGCCCTGAAAGTACTGAAACCGGAAGAGATTGAGGCACACACCTTTCGTGCGCAATACGATGGCTACCGTGAGATACCCGGCGTGACGCCAGGCTCCAGCACGGAGACGTACTTCAAGGTGCGCGCGTACCTCGACCACGCGAAGTGGCGCGATGTGCCGATCTTTCTCGAAAGCGGCAAGCGCCTCGGGGCGTCGCAAAAGGAGGTTGTGGTAACCTTCAAGCATCCGACGCCGTGCCTGTGCCCGCCCGGGCAGCCGCATCACAAAAACGAAATCGTCATCCGCATGGAGCCGCAGGAAGAAATTCTCGTCGAGTTTTGGGTCAAACGGCCTGGCTTTTCTTTCGCGACAGAGCAGCGGATGTTCCGCTACCTGCACCGGCCGGTCTCCGAGCATGTGCCGTACGTGGAGGAGTACGCGAAGCTGCTCCTGGACTGCGTGCGGGGCGACCAATCGCTCTTTATCTCCACCGAGGAGATCAGGGCGATGTGGCGCTTCACCGATCCGATACTCGAAGCCTGGGCGAAGGGCACTCCGACGCTTGCGACGTACGCGCCGGATTCAAAAGAGATAACAGAAATCGCACGTGTATGAGCAAAGAAATCGGCATCATCGGTCTCGGGAAAATGGGGAGCAACATGGCGCGGCGCCTCCGGGAGAAGGGATGGACGGTGCATGGATACGACTCATCTGTATCCGCCGTGCAGGAGCTCGAACGGGAGGGGATCCACGGCGCAGCATCATCAGAGGAGCTCATCGGATCACTCGAGTTTCCGCGTCTTTTGTGGCTCATGGTGCCCGCGGGGGAGCCGGTGGAGACGCTCCTTTTTGGCGAGGACGGTATCGCAAAAAAGCTCTCGAAGGGCGACGTGATCATTGATGGCGGCAACTCCTTTTACAAAGACTCGATCGCGCGCGCAAAAAAAATCGAGAAGCTCGGGCTCAAGTATATCGATGTCGGCTTTTCCGGAGGCCCCGCGGGCGCCCGCAACGGCGCGTGCCTTATGATCGGCGGTGATGAAGACACGTTCCGTACGCTGGAGCCCCTTTTCAGCGACCTTTCGCTCCCCGGCGGCTACAAATTTTTCCCCGGCGCCGGCGCAGGGCATTTCGTGAAAATGGTCCACAACGGAATCGAATACGGCATGATGCAATCGATCGCCGAGGGCTTTGGCATTCTTGAAAAGTCGGACTACCGGCTCAAGCTTGCAGAGGTTGCCGACATCTACAATCACGGGAGCGTGATCGAGTCGCGCCTCATGGGCTGGCTCAAAAGTGGCTTCGCGCAGCACGGACAAGATCTTGCCGAGGTGTCGGGATCGGTGGGACATACCGGGGAGGGCGAGTGGACGGCGAAGACTGCCAAGGAAATGGGGATCGAGGCGAAAGTCATCGAAGAGTCGTTCGCCTTCCGAGTACAATCCGCAAAAAAGCCTTCGTTTGTAGGCAAAATTCTCTCCGCACTCCGGGAGCAGTTCGGAGGGCACTCGGTAAAAAAATAGGCTACAATACCGCCTATGCTATCAGAGCCCATTCGGGAGCTCGTGGAGCGAGTACAGGCGGCGGAAGAGGCGGAGCGCGTGCGGCCCCAGAGTGAGGGGATTTTCGAAATGAACAAGATCATTTCGAAGGCGGCCTCTTTCTACGAGAAGGTGCGCTACCTCATCGATTACCGCGAGGAGCACACGATCCGCCGGGCCGCGCTCGAGCGCATCCTGAAGCGCCGGGTCTTCATTGAGGGCAAACGAGAAAGCGGCGAAATACTGTTGCAGGAACTGGTCGACGGCAAGTACATACAAAAAGAGGAGACCTCCGAGGCGCTCGGAAAGGAGATCGACGCCATCATCACGAAGTTCCTTGAGCTGCTGCGCCAGAGCGGCCACCAGAATGGGCAGGTGGCGAGACGGCTCGTCTCGTTTGCCGCCACCGAGATCGACTCCCGCATCAGCCCTCTCCAGTACGCGATCGACCACGAAACAGCCGAGGCCTTTTATCGCACGATGCATGGCCATGTATCGGCGTACGGCTTTAGCGAAGAGCACACCAACTCGCAGCTCTACTGCGCTGCGTGGCGCTCGCTCCTCTCGGCCGACAACGATCGCCTCGCGTACGCGCTCTGGCTTCTGTACGTGCCCGAGTGGAAGCACGGCAACGCGCGGCTCGAAGAAGTGGCCGGCAAGCTCCCCGCGATCATCGCGAAGATCAAAAGCGTGATCGAAGACTCTCTCCAGTGGCAGCTCGCGCCGAAGATCAAGAACGAGAGCATCTATTTCCGCATCATCCGTGAAGCCATCCTTGAGACGCCTCAGAGTGCAGGGCGCGTACTCGAGAGTGCCCGGGATCTCGACGCTTTCGCGCGCGGCTTTCTCGAAAAGAAATACGAAAAAGAGAACGACCGCATCCGCCAAAGCGGCGTGCGGGCGGTCGTGTATCTTTTCATCACGAAAATGACGGTTGCGCTCATCGTCGAGCTGCCATACGAGCTCTTTGTGCTCGGCGGCGTCCACTACTTTCCGCTCGCGGTCAATGTGCTCTTCCACCCCCTCCTGCTTTTCGGACTCACGCGGCGCGTCGGCGCACTCGATGAAAAAAATACGGAGGCGATCATCGAGGGGATTCACCGCGTGATCTACGAAGGGGCCGTCAGGTCGCGCCGCGTAGGCGGTGGGTACACGCGCCTTTCGCTCGCGTTCGGCTTTGCATACGTGCTCCTCTTTTTTATCGTCTTCGGCGGACTCATCGGCGCCTTGCAGCTTCTCAAGTTCAACCCGGTTTCGATCATCCTCTTCCTCTTCTTCCTCGCGCTCGTTTCGTACTTTGCCTTTCGCATCCGGTACCAGGCACGCCGCTGGAAGGTGGTGCACGACCAGGGCGCCCTCGCCGTCTTGGCGGGAGTGCTCGCCGTGCCGATCGTGCGGGCAGGCAGGTGGCTCTCGCAGACATTCTCCTCGATCAATGTCTTCGTGCTCATCATGGATTTCATCATCGAGACGCCCTTCAAGCGCCTCCTCAACTTCTCCAACCAATTTTTGGCGTATCTGCGTGAGAAAGCAGATGAGATGCGGTAAGCATTTCATCCCGCGTTCACTTCTTTGCTGGTACAAACGGTAAGCGGCGCCTTACGCGCGCGTCTTACCGGTATGCAACTCGTACAGCGGCTGCCAAGAATCGATCAGCGCCACGCGCTCATCGGGGCGTGGCTTTTGCTCGCGCTTTCGGGCGCGATCGTTTTCTCCTCGGTGATCGCACCGGCGGCAGCGAAGCGCCTGTCGGTCGCCGGCGGCAACAACAGTTTTGTGGGCGTACCCGACATACCGAATACCGGCGCTTCTTCCGCCCCCACCGGTTCGCTCGATCTGCCCGCCGCGATGATTACTTTCGATATTCGCGAGGGTTTTCAATCGGCTTACCTCAAAGCCCTCCCGCTTTTTGATGATGCGCGATTAAAGGCGAGCTATACCGTCATTCCCGAGTACATCGGTTATCTCGGATACATCAACGAAGCGCAGCTCGCATCGGTGCAAAAGCGCGGTCACGAGGTCTCATCCACCGACGGGATGGTGCTCCGGACGATCAAGCTCTCTTCTGAAATTCCCTGGGAGGAAGTGAAGAGCTCTATCGACGCGGCCGTGGAGTCGAAGGAGTGGATCGTGATCCAGATCTATCGGGTGGACGAATCAAGCACTCACGATGGGAAGAATGTTTCCCTCGATCTTTTGAAGCGGGTGCTCGCCTCTGTGCGTGCAGAAGGCCTGCGCGTCGTTACGTTTGATGAGGGCGAGAAAATCGCCGATCTTTCCCTGTAGTTCACAGCGCGCGGGCGCGGTCTGTTAGAATGTTGCCCATGGACAACAATCCGTGGAAGCGGGCGCTCGCGCAACTGCACGCCGCCGCTTCCCATCTCGAGCTCGACCCCCTGATGCTCGCGCGGCTCGAACATCCCGACCGCGTGATTGAGGTGTCGATGCCGCTTCGCATGGACGACGGCAGCATACGCGTCTTTGATGGGTTTCGCGTACAGCACAACAACATTCGCGGCCCATACAAAGGGGGCTTGCGGTACCACCCCAAAGTCGACATGAGCGAAGTGGAGGCGCTCGCTTTTTGGATGACGATGAAAAACGCCCTCGTGGACGTCCCCTTTGGTGGCGGCAAGGGCGGCATCACTGTCGATCCGAAAAAACTCTCGGCGGGGGAGCTCGAGCGGCTCACGAGAGAGTTTACGCGAAAGCTCGCACCCGCGATCGGCCCCGCGCTCGACGTTCCGGCGCCGGACGTGAACACCAGCGCGAAGGTGATGCAGTGGATTCGCGAGGAGTACGAGGCGGTTACGGGGCACGAGGCTGCGGCCGTGGTAACGGGAAAGCCACTCGACGCGGGCGGCTCCGAAGGGCGGCCCGAAGCGACGGGCCTCGGAGGCAGCTACGTGCTCGCCGCATTTCTGCGGCTCCTTGAGCGCAATCCGCGCGGCATGACAGTCGCCATCCAAGGCTACGGGAACGTCGGAAGCTATCTCGCGCGCTATCTTCAGGAGCTCGGATTTGTCATCGTCGCGCTCTCCGACTCGAAGGGCGGCATGTACGTGCCGCGCGGGATTACCGACCTGAAGGCGGTCGAAGAGTGCAAGGAGCGCAGCGGCCGGATCGCGGGCTGCTACTGCGTCGGCTCCGTCTGCGATCTTTCCAACATGGAGGCGATGGGCGGCCGCGATCTCTCTCCCGAGGAAGTGCTCACGCTCCCGGTCGACGTGATCGTGCCCGCCGCGCTTGAAAACGCCATCACCGATAAGAACGCCAGAAAGATCCAAGCGTCGATCGTACTGGAGCTCGCCAATGGCCCGACGACCATGGAGGCCGATCAGATTTTGAAGAAGAAGGGGATTACCGTCATACCGGACATTCTCGCCAACGCGGGCGGCGTAGCCGTCTCATATTTCGAGTGGTACCAAAATCAGCACAACGAGCGATGGTCGAAAATGGATGTCTTCGAAAAGCTGCGCGAGAAAATGGAGCTTGCCGCCGAGGCCACGCAAGGCGCGGCCATGCAGTACAAGGTGTCGCTCCGTGAAGCCGCCTACATAGTGGCGCTTCAGCGTCTCGGCTCGAGCACGTGATACCCTTTTTCGTATGAGCGATCTTTCTCGATTCGCACTTCCGCTTCTTCGGTTCGGCCTCGTCGCGCTCTTTTTGTGGTTCGGGATCTCGCAGGTGCTCGATCCGGCTGCGTGGAGCGCCTGGGTGCCGCAGTGGCCCACGGATTTGACGGGCCTTTCTGCCGAGACGATCGTGTTTTTGAACGGGAGCTTCGAAGTCGTGTTCGGGGCCCTTTTGGCGCTCGGACTCTTTACACGAGTTGTGGCGGTGCTGCTTTCGCTGCATCTTCTCTTTATCGCGTACGAGGTCGGCTACAACGATGTGGGCGTGCGCGATTTCACGCTCGCCATCGCGACGATCTCCATCGCACTGTTTGGCGCGGATCAATTTTCGCTCGACAGGAAGTGGAATAGGGGATAAGGTCCAGCAATGGATCGCTTCATCCGCACCATAACTCGCGCGGCAGGTACTGCCGTCATGAAGAAATTCGGTAAAGTGGGAGTGAAGTACATGAAATCGGAGGCGTTGTGGGATTGCGTCACGGAAGCAGACCTTTTGGCGGACTCGATGATCGTAAAGGCGATCAAGAAGAACTATCCGACGCACGGCATCATTTCAGAAGAGAGCGGTCGCTACCAGAGCGAAGCCGAGTATGTATGGGTGATTGACCCGATCGACGGCACCTTCAATTTTGCCAATGGTGCTCCCCAATTCGGCGTCATGGTATGTCTTATGCGAAAGGGAGAAGTGGTACTTTCGGCTATCGACCTGCCTGCTTCAAAAGAGCTGTTTTTTGCAAAAAAAGGATGGGGAGCATTTCTCAATGGAAAACGCATCCATTGTTCGCGACGCAGGAGAGTCCACAACAGTTTTGGTACCGGGTCCTCTAGCATCAGGACACGCACCGCAAAACTCCTCCTGGCACTTATCAAAGCGGCGAAGAAGGAGGATATTCAGTTCGCCTCGATGGCCAGTATGGCGATGAATGCGTGTTATGCCGCATGCGGCAGGCGCGACTGGATGATCGCGCTTACGGGTGCGCTCCACGATTTCGCGCCGGTCGGGCTCATTCTCTCGGAAGCCGGCTGTAAGGTAACCGATACGAAAGGCAGGACGTGGAAACCGCAGGCGCTGGAAATTGTGGCCGCAAATCCGTCGCTGCATAAGGAGCTCTTGAAACTCACCAAGGGCGTTTGATGAGGATATGAACGGAAAATCGTGGCACGATTGGTACGTCGAGGAGCGTAGCGCGGGGGAGCGGATCGCGGATCGGATCACCAACTTCGTCGGCTCGTGGCCTTTTATCTACCTCCACATCGTGTGGTTCGGCGTGTGGCTGTTGCTTCCCGTCGAGCCCTTCCCGTTTGGCCTCCTTACGGCCGTGGTCTCGCTCGAAGCGATCCTGCTTTCGACCTTTATCATGATGAGCCAGAACAGGCAGGCCGAACGCGATCGGCGCCAGGCCAAGGCCGACTACGAGACCAATCTCGCCGCGAAGGTTGAGATCGAGGATTTGCAGCAGCGCCTCGTCCGCATCGAAAACGACAAGCTCGATCGCATTGTCAAAATCCTCGCCGAAAAGTGATCGACAAAAATAATGCAGTCCGCGAGGATCATCCTCGCGGACTGCGTGCGCCTAGAAGCGTGGTTTTTTCGGGCGTAGCTCGTCGAGCTGCCGTTGCTCCGCGGCGGCGGCCTGCTGTTGCTGCTCTGGTGCAGATTTCGCGCCGTCTTTGCTCTCGCCGCTCGGTCGTCCCTTCGCTGTAGTGCGGTGGGGCGGGGGAGCGTCGTCGTTTCCGTGCATCATCTTTTCCTCCAATGAACAGAAGGCGATGCTACCGCACTTCCCGCTTGTCCACAAGCTTTACTTGACTAAAGCACTGTAATAGAATAAAGTGGTGCTATGAACTGGAATAAGCCCGAAATAGTCCGCCTTGTCCGAGCCCTTTTGGTGCTCAAAAACCCGTCTGAGGGGCGCCGTTTTCTCCGGGATCTGATGACGGAGGGTGAGATCGAGGAGTTCGCAAAGCGCTTCCGGGCGGCCGAAATGCTCGCTGTAGGCGAGCCGTATTCCCGCATCGAGGAAACGACGGGCCTCTCTTCCACCACCGTCGCACGTGTCTCAAAGTGGCTGAAGGGCCGGCAGGGCGGCTACCGTGCGGTCATCAACCGTTTGCACGGGCGCTCGATTCCCATCGCACGAGGGGGTTGAGTTGATAGTGTCTGCATCATTTTTCAAACCAGCCCCCTCTCGCGAGGGGGTTTTTGCGTAAACCCGAGGCTTGCGAGAGTGCACATTCACATCGATCGCGCACGCACGCGACACAAAAGAGGAGGTCATACCCATGGCCAAGCGAAATCGTCTCAATCCCAAGCGCACATTCGGGTGGCCGAGCGGCAAGAATATCGAGGAGCCGACGACGGACATCTTCGGCAAAGCAAACATCCGGCCGAAGTTTTCTCATCCACGCTCCTGCATCGGCACGTTCAAGGATCTGCCGGGCTTCGATCAGTGCCTCCGGCTCAAGGCATCGGAGATACCGGAGCATGTGCAGAGCGGCGTGATCCTCGCCGCGATCACCGGGCTCGATCAAGTCATCGAGTCTGGATTACGGAAGTCCCTCAAGATCGTTGCGAACCTCGCATACAGCAAGGCAAGCAACGGCGGAACCCGCGGCGTGATCGTCGGAAGACGAAACGGCCCTTCGCTCAAGGATTTGCGGCGCGGCGGGAAAACCATTCTCGCCGAATATCCGAAAGCGGCGCGCCGCTGGTGCCGGAAGCAGGGCATCAAGGCGAAGATCCTGAAGTGCGCGGGCGGTGCAGAATCGCTCGTCGCTGCGGGCGTGTACGACTACTGCCTCGTGCTCGTGGAAACTGGGACGAGTCTCAAGGTCAACGGACTCGTGGAGCTTGCGACTGTCTTCCGGTCTGAAACCGTTCTCATCGCCAATAGGGCGATGTACGCGAATCCGGAGGCGAAAGAGGCGGTCGACTTTCTCGCGAAGCTGCTGCTCGGGGCCATCGAGGCGCGCGACAAGCGCTACCTCACGATGAACGTCCCGAGTGAGAAGCTGGACGAGATTGTGCGGATCCTGCCCTCGATCGAGAGCCCCACCATGCAGAGCTTGGCGAACGGCGATTACGCCGTCTCGTCGGTGGTTCCGCTCGAAGGGCTCGCCGCTCTGAAGCTCCGGCTTTTGAAGGCTGGAGCAACGGGCATCGTCGAGCTGGATGCGCATTCCATCATCTGATATCCGGCGGGGACTCTCCCCGCTGGACACCACTCACCGAGCTGCCGAGACGTCGTCTCGGAAGCCACACGGAGGAATCCCATGAAAATCTACATGCCAAAGTTCGAGAAACGAGGAGGAATCATACCCGCGGCGGTGCAGGATGGCATCACGAAGGAAATCCTCATGATCGCTTACGTCGATCGGGTCGCATATCTCCTCACGCTCGCGACCGGCAAGGCCCACTTCTTCTCTACTTCGAGAAAGAAGATCTGGATGAAGGGGGAAGAAAGCGGCAACGTCATGGAGGTGATCGACGTCAAAATCGATTGCGATGGCGACGCTGTCGTGTATATCGTCGTGCAAAAAGGCGAAGGGGTGGCCTGCCACACTGGCGCTCGGACATGCTTCTATCGCTCGGCACTCCGGCGCGATCTTGGCATTCCTGCGCCGAAAGCCGGCGAGGCGGAAGCGCTTCAGACGGTGAATGCGGAGGTGAACGAGAAGTTTATGAGACTCGCGCGACTGGGGCCGCCGCAGAACGGGGGCTACGTCACGTGGGATCTCTCGCAACTCGAGCATCGTCTCCGCAAGCGCGCGAAGACCTCGTCTAAAGAATCGTACACGTGCCAACTGCTCGCGAAGGGCGTGAGGCACTGTGCGAAGAAGGTAGGCGAGGAAGGCATGGAGGTGATGGCGGCCGCTTCGCACGAGACTTCCGATCGGCTGATTGCCGAATCGGCTGATCTCCTCTACCACCTGCTGGTTCTTCTCATCGCGAGCGGCCTCTCGCTCTCGATGGTCGAGACGGAACTCTTAAAGCGGCAGGGGAAATCCGGCATTAAAGAAAAAGCCTCGCGAAAGAAAAAGTGAGGCACGGGGCCCGCGTACGCGCGGGCCTTTCCTTTTTTGGATATTCAACTCAAAAAAACAGGCGGAGAGATATTTCACCCTCCGCGCTGCGAAGTCTTTGTCTCGTGCTGTTATCAAGGAGCGGGCACGAGGTCCGTGTGCAGCCGTTCGATGACTGCCGCCGCGCGGTCCCCGATCGGGACCGTCGAGTTGGCGAAGAGCAGTCTCTCGCCCATCCGAAGCTCGTGCTCCCGGTGGCCGTCCCGCGCGATGCGACCGGCCGGCAACGGAAGGAAGTCGAGGGGGGCGTTGGTGCGGTTGCCCTCGTCGTCGATGAAGGTGAAGTCCTTCGTCTCCTTGCGGATTTGACGAAGATACCTCCACACGTCGAAGCCTTCCATCTTGTCGAGCTTCGTCTCGCCCGCAATCTTGCGAGAGAGGTTGTCTTCGAGCTGGGGGGTAAACGTCGAGTGATCAACGTACCCGATGTTGCCCTGCTCGAAGGTCGCCGCCCGAGAGCCGAATGTCGACGCCATGTAGCCGGCAAACGTATGGTGCCGGAGCTGCATGTCGTTGACCACGGCGCCTGCGACGATGTCGCTGTACTGCTCATGGATCCAGCCAAGAGCAGACGCGAGATCGTCCTCGACCGGGTAGAGCATTGCGTACGTGTAATCGCTCCGGTCGGCGACGCCGCCGCGCACATCACGAAGCGTGGGCACCGCGAAGCTCTGGTGGATGTCGATGACTTCGGGGCACCCATGGGTGTCCGCAAAGTCTTCAACAGCACGCATCATTTCGTTGGCCCGATGCTCGCCGTAGCAGCGCGGGGTTTCGAAGTAGCCCCTGCCGAAGCAGCGATTGAGGTTGGAGGTCTCGCCGACCTCGTCTTCGATGCAGCGACAACCCTTGAAGCCGTTGGTCTGCATCGCACGGAGATTTCCGAACATCAGCAGCACGCTGCGCTTGACGCGCTGATTGCCGCTGACGATGTCGTCGATCAGGCTGTCGAGAATCGAGATCCCCGCCTTCTCGTCGCCATGGATGCCGCCGGTCAGAACGAGCGGAGGCAACGTGGATTCGCAGGTGATTTCGAAGATACCGGGGCCATTCTGTGACATGCGAAAGCCCCCGTCACCATCAACCTGCATGACGGTCGAGATTCCAATTCCGCCCTCCAGGGCAGCAATCGCTTGCCGGGAGGCGCTCTTTTCGGTAGCGTTCCAGACCTTCATGGTCTGTACTCCTTTCGTGTGAGTTTGGGTGTGGCTGCGCTCTTCCTTGATGACAAAGAACAGCACGGCCAAGAATGAGCATACCGCGTTAATGAAGCCCCCGTCCAGCACATTTTTTTGCCAATGGGAGGGCTGGTCTCTTGAAGCACGTCTGCTCGGTCCTTTCGATGCCGGTCTTTCTGTACTAGACTTTCGAAGGGTCGCTGAGCTAAGCGACAATATGGAGAACGAAGATGACCGAGAATGGCACTGAAGACAATGTATACACGCTAAAAGGCCAACATGACCCTCTGGACCGCGCCTTTCAGCAACTTGGCTCCGAGGCGAATCATGGCTGGAAGCAACCGCAAACCTTCCACGTCGACGCGATACAAATGACTGTGCTCGAAAAACTTGCAAAAGAGCACTTCAAGACATGTCGACGGGCTAATGATCGTGCGCTCTTGTTCACGCATCCGTTCGAGTTCCGTTTTCATGCGGACTCGGTCAGCACTGAGGTGCATGCAGTGTGCAAATCATGCCGCAAGAGGTTCGATCTCTCATACGACGACGACGGCAACCTACTTCAGTCTGAATATATGGATCTGCTGAACGAGCCCGGTCCGCCCATTGAGATCGCACTCGGGGAGTACGTGATCGACTACGATGAATCGATCTCCTCGAAACTTAAGCGGATAGAGCGCTTGCGACTCATTCTGGGAGACCCCGAGTCGGCTTTTGATATCGAGTTCCCAGATCATCGGAAAGGCACACAACGCTTCACGGCTACGGCAGTACGTTTTCGGCGGCGATTATCCCGAGACGAACTCCTGAAATGGTGCTCGGAAAGAAGCGCCGAAGTTGCGACACCGAAAGAAGGTCTTGATGTGCTCATGGTCCTCAAGAGTCCGATCGTGGACAATCTGGGCCCGTGCGTACTTGCAGGACAACTGAACACGCAGGGATTCTTCCCGAGCGTGGTCTACTTCATCCCTCGCTACGGCGAGTGCCACGTTTTTATCCGTCCCGTGCCAGGGGGTGGGTCGCGCGTTTGGGAGTGGTTCATCGTTCTGAAAAAAGTTCCATAATAGTTCACCTATGACGTGAAAATACTTACCGACCCTACGCTGCGCGTTGGGTCGGACTGTTTGTGCACCCCAGGCGGACATATCCCTTGACGAAATTGTGGCGAAGTGTAAAGTGTCCGCATGACTCGGATTGCCAACCTTATATCGGCGATTCAACTCCGACGACGAGCCGGCTCCCTTTGAGGCTGCTTGCTTGCGTTTATCTCTCCATAAACTCAAACAACCGGCCTCAAGGCCGGTTGTTCTTTGCACACAAAGGTTTGGGCGCGGCTCGGAGCGAATACTCGTTCGCTGTGAGCCACGTCTAAACGAGAGAGGAGCAGGCAATGGCGGAAGCAAAGAACGACTTCACTGTCCATGATCAACGCGTCCGCGTTGATCCGGACAACAAGAATCTCGGGGATGCGGTTCGCGATGTGTTCGCGAAGCTCAAGCCCTCGGAAGTCGAGAAGGCCAAGTTCGGCCAGAAACTCGTCGAGAATGCGGGCTGAAGGCGAAAGCCTGAAGCTCGCGGAGAAGGGGGCGACAACCATAGCGGTTCGATCCCCATCGCCCCCTTCTCACCCTCCTAAATTTGTGTACAGTAGTGCGAATCGAGAAATCATTATGGACAAAACACAGACATATCAAAAAGTAACCTCGTACGAGGTCAAGGAAGACCATGTCGACAAGGTGCTGCTTTTGTATTCGGGCGGTCTCGACACTTCGGTGATGCTGAAGTGGCTCCAAGATCGCTACGGTGCCAAGGTGACGGCCCTCACGCTCGACATCGGCCAGCAGCAGGACGACCTCGATTTCATCCGGAAGAAGGCGCTGAAACTCGGCGCGGCGGACGCGATCGTCTACGACGCCAAGAAAGAATTTGCCGACGAATTTATCGCCAAGGGCATCAAGGCCAACGCCTCGTATCAGGGCGAGTACCACCTCTCCACGCCCTTGGGGCGCGCGCTCACCGCAAAGGTAGGTGTGCGCGTGGCGCAGCAGAAGGGCATCAAGGTGATCGCTCACGGCTGTACCGGGAAGGGCAACGACCAGGTGCGCTTCGACGGCTACGTGCTCGCACTCGACAGCTCGATGAAAATCATTGCGCCCGTGCGCGAGTGGAACATGGACCGCAAGGAGGAGATCGCGTACGCCCTGAAGCACAAGATCCCGGTGCCGGTCAAAAAGGATTTCCCGTACTCGGTGGACGACAATATGTGGGGCATGACGTGGGAGGGCGGCGAGGTGGAGAACCCGAAGTCGATCCCGCAGGTCAAGAAATTTCTCACGACCTACACGCGCCCAGAAAACGCGCCTTCGAAATCGACGTTGGTCAAAATCCAGTTCAAAGGCGGCGTGCCGGTCTCGCTCGGCGGCAAAAAAATGGAGCTGCACGAGATCATCAGGAAGCTCAATATCGCGGGCGGCGCGCACGGCGTCGGCGTGGTCTACATGATCGAGGATCGCATGATTGGACTCAAGGACCGCGGCGTGTACGAGCAGCCGGGCGCGCATATCATCATCGAGGCGCACCGCGCGCTGGAGCGCGCCGTATCCACGCGCGATCTCAACGAAGTGAAATCGCAGCTCGACGTGAAGTGGGGCTACTTCTGTTACGGCGCCAAGTGGTACGACCCGGCCATGGATGCGATCAATGCCTTCAACGACGAGGTCAACTCCAAGGTGGAGGGGGAGGTGACAGTGGAGCTTTTCAAGGGCAGCACGAATGTCGTCGCGATCGACTCGCCGTACGCGCTCGGCCACGCTTCGTTCAATGTGAAGGAGGGCTACAAGTACAACGTCAATGCGTCGGCTGGCTTCATCGAAGTGGCGACGCTCCAGATGAAAATCGCAAATGAGATAGCACGCAAAAATAGGCGCAAAAAATAGTATGACGACTCTCGCACGTCTTTCGGTTCGACGACAAGCAGTTCTGTTGAGACTGCTTTAGAGCGTTTGTTCGCAAACATTCCAAAAGCGGCCTCAACGAAGGAGACCGTGAAAAGATCTTTGAGTACAACCAAAACAGTGCCCGAAATCAACGGACCGTGATCCACTGTCTCGCCTTGCCGGGACGGCAGACGGGATTCACCAACAACCATCGCAAGAAGCAGAGGCCAGCAATGAAACAGAAATTCGATCCAAGGCGACCTACCTACCTGATGTCGCCCACGCCACATTGTTGGCGTGCGGACGGCACCGAATACGGCGTAGTTGCCAACAACTTTCGCGGAGGCACAAATCCTCGTGAGGCAGGATACGAGTGGCTCGGCGCAGCCGATCAGCTCTCCTCCAAGGCAAATCTTGCCATCATGCCCTGCGGCAGAAAGCCGCAAACGACATTCGACAAGCTCTATACCGCGGATGCTGGCGCGTGGTCGGATAAGCTCAAAGCTTTCGTGCTGTCCAACCATAGCGCCCCGCACCGGCACGATGAATCGGAATACGTCGGCCACTTCCTTCAGAAGAAGCTTCGTCTGAAGGTCGCCGGTTCAACGAAGAGCAAGTGGGAAGGATCGTCGTGCATGCGGCACTCGCCGCAGAAGACGTTCGCCATTCTCGGCTATGGCGTTCGTGCCGAAGAAGCGTCCTGCGACGAGATCATCGACCTCTTCGGTCTCGATCCTCACGCAGTCGTTCGTATCAAGATGAAAGAGCCTCACATTCATCTCGATACGCTTCTCGCGTCGCTATCCACTCGAGATCCGCTGGTTGTGGTCTGCCGCTCCGCATTCGCGGAAGCAGACGGCAGCGGTTGGGATCCTGACGTCGCGTACGAGCAACTTCTGGAATTCGTCTCCGCCGAGACGACGAGTGACAGGGGCCAGACTCAACTGCACTGCGTGTCCAGTAAAGATGGCTACGGCTACGCGACCAACATTCGGGAAGATCCCGACGGTCACGTGTACGCACCGAACGGTCTGTCGATCTACTACTCCAAGGTCCTGAAGGAGTATGGCTACAAGGTGCATCCGCTGAATCTCCCACGTTTGTTCTGGGACGGCGGCGGTGCGGCAGCGTGTCTCACCAACGACCTCAGCGGCGCGGTGGCTTCCGGCTGGAGGCCGCCTGAGCAGTATCTCTACTGGAATGTGAGGAAGCAGATCAAGCAGGAGATCGACAGCTATCCTGAGAAACAGATCTGCTGGAACTAATTCGGGCATTGGCAGCGGGAGGGGTGAGGTATTGCGTACCCCTCCCGTGCACTGCTCGACAACGACAAGGAGATGGACGATGTCGGTTCAGTTTCCGATCGACGGTTATCCGTCGCTTCGGAGGGCACTGAAGGAGCGGCAGGAGAAACTTGAAACCCTCCTCTCGCACTGCACGATCGAAGAGCTTCAACGGCTGGACGGCGTCGCAGATCACAATCCCGACATGCTCGAGCTTGAGCTCATGGGAGCATGGCGGAAAATCGAAAAACGCAGGGACGAGTAATTCGTACTCATTACCCGTCCCTGCAACTTCTCTCGCATATGAATTTTGAAACTCAAGAAAAGAAAAAAATAGAATATCCAGTCCTCAAAAAAGCCCTCAGCGGTTCAGAGGATGATTTCCATATGGTGCAGCGGGCGTATACGAAAGAAGAACTCAAGGCCCACGAGGAGAAGCTCGCCCAGGGCTCGTGGGATGCCACCGTCATTCCGGAGATTGTGGCTGGGGCAAGAGCGCGTATTGCCGAAAAAACGGAGCAATAAAGAGTTATACTTATCCGCACTATGCTAAGCTTTGGAAAAAAACAGATACACGGATCGATCCTGTCGTGGAGCAATACACGGCGGGCACCGACTACATTTTTGATGTGGAGCTTTTGCCCTTCGATATAGAGGGGTCGCTAGCTCACGCGAAGGGCCTTCAGAAAATCGGCATACTCTCGGAGGATGAGCTTGCTTCAATCGAGAGCGCTCTTTCTGATTTGGAAAAAGATGCAGAGAAAGGCGCTATCTCGATCACACCCGAGGACGAAGATTGCCACACGGTGATCGAAAATTACCTCGTCGAGAAAATCGGCGAGGCGGGCAAGAAGATCCACACCGGAAGAAGCAGGAACGACCAAGTTGCCGTAGCCACGCGGCTCTACATGAAGGCGCACCTGGCACGTGTACAAACGCTGGCGCTTGAGCTCGCCACGAAATTCGTCGACGCGGCCGAGAAGTACAAAGACGCGCCCATGCCCGGCTACTCGCACACGCAGCAAGCGATGCTCTCAAGCGTGGGCCACTACTTCGCGGCGTACGCAGAAAGCCTCATCGACGATGCCAGCTTCCTTGCGGGAGTCCGCGCACACATCGATAAAAATCCGCTCGGCACGGCCGCGGGCTTCGGCACGTCGATTCCGATCGATAGGGAATTCACGACGCGGGAGCTCGGCTTTTCCGCCGTGCAGATCAATTCGCTGTATGCCCAAAATGGTCGCGGCAAATTTGAGAGCATGTACATGGAAGCTCTCGCGCAGGTCATGCTCACGCTCGGGAAGTTTGCGGGCGATCTACTGCTTTTCACCTCGCAGGAGTTCGACTTTTTCGCGATCGATCCGTCGCTCACGACTGGCTCTAGCATCATGCCGCATAAGCGTAATCTCGATCCGCTTGAAATCATGCGCGGCAACGTGTCTGTCGTAATCGGCAATCAGCTGATCGTCAAAGACATCGCGAAGAATCTCCTCTCCGGCTACAACAGAGACGGACAGCTCATAAAAAAGCCGCTCTTTGAGAGCACGAAGATAGCCGAGGACAGTCTCGCGGTGGCCACGGTCGTTGTGGCCGGCATCTCGCCGAAGCCCGAGAGCATCCGCGCCAAGATCAATTCCGGTATTTTTACCGCCGATATCGCCAACGACCTCGTGCAAAAAGAGGGGATGCCTTTTCGTGATGCGTACAAGAAGGCGGCCGACATGGATCCGGGAAGCGTGGACCTTTTGCAAAACATAGCAACCAAACAATCGCTCGGGGCTCCCGGCAATCTCTCGCTCGCAACGTACCGCGCCCGCATCGCGGCGCTCCAGAAAGGTACATAGCCGCGTCTTAGCCGGGGCGGGCTTGTGTGGTACAATCCCTCTTTCTCTATGGAGCAACTCGGAGAAAAGTGCGCGGTCTTCGGGGTCTACGGTAAGGGCCTCGACGTCGCGCGACTCTCCTTCTTCGGACTCTTCGCGCTCCAACATCGCGGACAGGAGAGCTCGGGTATTGCCACCAGCAACGGCGATACGCTCACGCTCTACAAGGGCATGGGTCTCGTCTCGCAGGTTTTCAATGATGACATTTTGAAAGGTCTTCCGGGCCACCTCGCGGTCTCGCATAATCGTTATTCGACGACCGGTGGCTCCAAGGTGAAGCACGCGCAGCCCATGCTCGCGGCAGGCTCCACCACGATTCAGAAGGTGCTCTACGAGGATCCGAATCCGAGCCTCAACGACTCGATCTCGCTCGCCTCCGGACCGGACGACGGCGCGATCGCGCTCGCGCACAACGGCAACCTCCCGAGCACGAAGGAGCTCGAAGCGTACCTACGCGGAAAGGGGATCGATCCGTCGGAATTTTCCGATTCGCGCATGATGGTGGAAGCAATCGCGGCGCGGATGCGCGAGGGAGTGGATCTGCCGAGCGCGGTGAAGGATTCGTACCCGCTCTTTACCGGCGCGTTTTCGATTCTCGTCATGTCCAACGACACACTCGTGGCGGCGCGCGATCAGTGCGGCATCCGTCCGCTTGCGCTCGCGCGCCTCAATGGGGGCTACGTGATCGCCTCGGAGACCTGTGCCTTCCCGCCGATCGGCGCGACGCTTGAGCGGGAGATCAATCCGGGGGAAATGGTCGTGATCGATAGTCAAGGATTGCGGAGCGAGCAGGTGGTGCCCGCAAACCTCAAGCTCGACATCTTCGAGTTCGTCTACTTCGCCCGC
The DNA here is from genome assembly GCA_016432285.1 of Candidatus Kaiserbacteria bacterium. Lineage (GTDB taxonomy): Bacteria > Patescibacteriota > Minisyncoccia > Phycocordibacterales > UBA2100 > UBA10103. The sequence continues at coordinate 610,044 of CP066682.1, read as the reverse complement.
CCGGACAGCGAGCTTTTGGGGAAGTCGGTCTACGACATGCGCAAGGAAAGCGGTCGACAGCTCGCCAAGGAATACAAAGCAGACGTTGATGTGGTAATTCCGGTGCCTGAAACCGCTATCCCCGCGAGCATTGGCTATTCGCAGGCGACCGGAATCCCCATGGAAGTGGGTCTCACTAAAAACAGATACATCCATCGCACATTCATCACGCCCGAGCAGCATGTGCGCGAGCAGGGGGTAAAGGCCAAGCTCACGCCGATTCCTTCCGTGATCCGCGGCAAGCGTGTCGCCGTCATGGATGATTCGATCGTGCGCGGTACCACGTCGCGCCAGATCGTCGAGATGCTTTTCGAGGCAGGCGCGAAGGAAGTGCATTTTCTTGTCTCGTCGCCACCGGTAAGATTCCCGGATTTCTACGGAATCGATACGCCGAAACAGACCGATCTCATCGCTGCAACAAAGTCGATCGAAGAAATCAGAGCATATCTCGACGCCACGTCGCTCACGTATCTTTCATACGAAGGGATGATCGCCGCGACAGCTCTCCCTGAATCGAATTTTTCGACATCTTGTTTCAATGGGGTATACCCGATCGATATTCGCGAACGTGCACGAGAAATCTCAGGCAAGTGATATTTAATGGCTCTGTTGAGCCATTCTACGACATCTGCCGAGAAGGTAATGCGCCTCAGCATGAACCGTCTTCATGAGCTGAGATCTTGGAGGTATTCTGAGGTCTACGCCCTTAAAGGGCTTACAACGAAATTAGCAATTAAAAGAATTCACTATGAACATCAGTAAGAAAATTCTTTCTACCGCGGTCGCTACTGCGATGACGCTCGGTCTTGCGCTTCCTGCGGCGGCGGCAGAATACTCAGTAAGCGGCAATGCCTCTCTCGATGCCAGTGTTGCAGCCAACGTCGGCTCGACGAGTGTCTCCGGGAGCGGTAGCGCTTCAAGTGATGCATCTGTGGGCGGCTTCTTCGATGCCGGTCTTGGGGCCGGGGTCAAAGGCGTCTTCAACGCGATCGTCGGCAGTGCCGGAGGCAGTGATGCGGGCTCGGGCGACTCCGCCAACACCAACGACACAAACGCGGGCACCAGTGCCGATAGCTCCGGCAGTGGCAGCGCGAGTGCGGGGGCCAGCACCTCTGCCAACTCCGGTATTGAAGTGCTCGTCATTACGCGCGGCGACGTTGACGCGGACGATAAAGCTATTGTCTCCCTGGGAGCGACGAGCGTGAGGTCGCAGGCCGATCTCGGCGCGTTCGTGAAAGCGCAGGTCAAGGGCGACAAGAACGTCTCCCGCATCGAGGTGTCGACAGACAACGTGGCTGTCACCTACAAGCAGCACGCGAAGCTCTTCGGCTTCATCCCGATCACCTTGAACGCGACCGCGAACGTCGACGCAAAGGGTGATGTGGACGTGCGCTTCCCGTGGTATGCCTTCCTGGCGAGCACCAATGAGGCGGCGCTCGAAGCGAAACTCCAGAGCACGGTAGATGCGACGCTTGCGGCGGAAGGCGGCGCGGAAATCAACGGCACATCGGTGAGCGGCAGCGCGGGCGCGAATGCCGCAGCCGAGGCCGGTGCCAACGCTGACGCGGCTGCGAAGCTTGCGGCGGAAGCCCAGGCGAAGCTCGTCGCCGAAATGAAAGCGGTGATGGAAAGCGAGCTTGCGGCCGACGCATCTGCCTCTGCCACGGCAGCGGCCGATGCTTCCGGATCGGTGAGCGCCAACTAACTCGCAGGCTTTTTCCAAAAGCCCCGCACCGCGGGGCTTTTGTGATGGAAGAAAAGTTTGTTACTGTATCGCAATGGCATACAAACCCAGCAGGAAAATTTTAGAAAGATACGCCGACGTGCTCGTAAACTTCGCCCTCAACATGGGCAAGGGGATCAGGAAGGGCGACGTCGTGCGCGTTTCGGGCAACGAATCATGTAAGCCGCTCTACGTCGCAATCTGCAACGCCATCGTCAAATCCGGCGGCCACGTGGTCGGCCATTATTCGCCGGACGACGAACAGGGCGACAAGCGCCGCAACGAGAGCTTCACCCGCTACTTCTACGAACACGCGAGCGACGAGCAGCTCGACTTTTTCCCCGCGAAGTACCTCAAGGGCCTCATCGATCAGATAGACCACTCGCTCTTCATTCTCTCCGACGCCGATATGCACGCGCTCGATGGCATTGACCCCAAAAAAATCATGCGCCGCGGCGTTGCCCTGAAGCCTTTTATGGACTGGCGCAACGAAAAGCAGCACAAAGGGAAGTTCACATGGACGCTCGGCATGTACGGCACGCCCGCCATGGCCAAAGAGGCGGGGCTTTCCGAAAAGGAATACTGGAACCAGATCATCAAGGCGTGTTTTTTGGATCAGAAAGATCCGATCAAAAAATGGAAGGAGGTGTATCGCGAGATCGAGCGCTACAAGCTCGCGCTCAACAAGCTCTCGCCGAAGATCGACAGGCTGCACGCCGTAGGGCCCGACATGGATTTGTGGATCGCACTCGGGGAAAAGCGTCAATGGCTCGCGGGACGCGGCTTCAACATGCCAAGCTTCGAGATCTTCACCTCGCCCGATTGGCGCGGCACCGAAGGGTGGATTCGCTTCAACCAGCCGCTATACCGCTACGGCAGCAAGGTTACCGGCATTCAACTGTGGTTCAAAAAGGGGAAAGTGGTGAAGGCCACAGCCAAGACCAACGAGAAGCTCCTCAAACAAATGGTCGCGACGCCCGGCGCGGATCAGATCGGCGAATACTCGCTCACTGATCGTCGCCACTCACGGATCACGAAGTTCATGGCCGAGACGCTCTTCGACGAAAACATGGGCGGACCTTTTGGCAACACGCACATCGCGGTCGGCATGTCGTACAAAGACACCTTTTCTGGAGATGTATCGAAGCTCACAAAGGCGCAGGCTAAAAAGCTCGGCTTCAACGACTCCTCTGTGCACACCGACATGATCTCGACGACGCGCCGGACCGTAACTGCGCATCTTAAAGACGGATCCATGAAAGTGATCTACAAAGACGGGAAGTTCGTACTCTAACGATGAAAACCGTTTACTTCGTGCGGCACGGCGAGAGTGTCAATAACGCCACACACAAGTACAACGACATCGACACTCCGCTTTCGAAGGCGGGAGAGGCGCAGGCACTCGAGATTGCAAAGCGATGCCAGCAGCTTCCGATCGATGTTGTGGTTGCGAGCGATATGGAGCGTGCGCGACAAACCGCGGGCCACATCGTCGCAGGAACAAATCTCAAGACTGAGTTTTCAGCGCTGTTTCGGGAGCGAATAACCGCGACCGTCATTCTCGGAAGAGATCATGATGATCCCGAGGTGCGGAAAATCGTCATGGAATCGTGGGATCGTTTCGACGAACCCGGTTGGAGATTCCCGGGCGGCGAAAATTTTGAAGACTTGAAAATGCGTGCACTGGCAGCGCTCGACTTTCTGGCAGAGCGAACGGAGAGCAACATTCTGGTCGTGAGCCACGGTTTCTTTATGTACGTAGTGGCGGCCGCCATTCTATTCGGCAAGGAAATGACCTCGCACGAGTGTCGGCATGTCATCAACGGATTCGGACAGCTCGAAAATACGGCGCTCTCCGTAGCGACGCGCGGTGGGGAAGTGAATAAGACGGCCCGGTCGGAATGGGTGCTCGAAGTGTGGAACGACCACGCGCATCTGGGTTGATCGATAGGGTAGCGGTGCGTGCAAAATGAAGAAAATATGGACATCGAATGTCCATATTTCGGCCTCAACAGACGAAACAATAAAAGATGAATGTTGTCAAGAAAGACGACGGCGGTCGGCCCGTCTTCATACAGGCGGCAGGTATTTACTTAAAGAGCCTGCGCGCCAACATCTCATGACAACCAGAAAATTCGTAGCTAAGTACTCCGTGCCGCTTGTGATCGGCATGATCATGTTCTTTGCCTTCGGCATCGCTGCGGTCAGCGCCGACACCAAGGGCGGCACCGGCGTCTTTATCAGCGCGATGGCAACGCCTTCGTACGCGGTGCTACCGTTACAGCCACCTCGACCACGGGCCTCACCGCCACGACCAATCTCGGTGGCAACACCATCAACTGGAACGTAATCGCCTCGTCGACGACCCTCTTTGGGAAGTTTGGCAAGGGATTCACGGGGCTTCTCGAGATCGCCGTCGGTGATACCGTGAGCTTCTTCGGCAAGCTCTCCGGATCGGGCGCCAACCTCACGGTTGAGGCCAAAGCGATCAAGGAAAGAATGGCCACCTCCACGAAGGCCTTCAAGGAGAACATGAAGGAGTGGAAGGAGAAGCACGGCAAGCACAAGGGATGGTTCTTCGGATTCAACAACGGCCTCAAGATCGGCCACGAAAAGAACGACTAATCCCACTTAGCACAAAACCCCGCCTTCGGCGGGGTTTTGTGCACAGTTCGACACGTTTACCGCAAGCAGCTCGTGGTATAGTCGTAATCCCATGGATTCATCACTCAAATTCGTGATCGGTTGGGTGGCCGTTTTTCTCTTCCGGCTGATCCCCTTCCGGCCGCCGAATTTTGAGCCGATGCTCGCGACGGTGATGCCTTTCTCGAAGCGGTACGGCCCGGCAGGCAGCTTTTTGTTCGGCTTCCTCGGCATCGTCCTCTACGACGCGGTAACGAGTGGATGGGGCAGCTGGACAGCTGTCACGGCGCTTTCGTACGGCCTCCTGGGGCTCGGCGCGCACTACTTTTTCAAAAATCGCGCCGCGTCGGTGAAGAATTTTCTTGTGTTCGGCGTGCCGGCGACGATCATCTACGACGCGGTCACCATGCTCATCGGCCCTCTTTTCAACAACCAGTCGTTCGCAGTCGCAGTCGTGGGCCAAATCCCGTTTACGCTCATGCACCTCACTGGGACGATCACTTTCTCTGTGTTGCTTGCCCCTGCGCTCTACCGTTGGGTGATCCAAAACGAAGCGTTCGATGTATCGACGTTGGGTATCCGGCGATCGTAAAAAACGATGGCCCGGGCGATTGCCGCCCGGGCCGAGCTCTGCGCGCTATCCGCGAATGCGGGTCGTCGGTCCGGTTACGATCTGCTCGCTCCCGGGGCGGCTGTTGTCCTCCGCCTCTTTCAGGCGGCTGTTGAGATACGTCATGTGGTAGACGAATCCGATGACGACGTGAGCGATCACGGCGATCACCAACCACCAGCCGAACGCGCGCGTTTCGATCATCGCACCGATCGCGATGAGGACCAGTACGTCGAGGACGACGCAGATCCTGACCGCGTTCCGGATCCAGAGCGTGTCGAAGCGATACATCCCGGCGCCGAGTTGCCACGTCGCTTGAGACGGCCACAGAAAAGCAAAAAGAAGCGTTTTCATTTCCAGCTCCCTTCGTTACCTCACCTGATTCACTCTTGCTCAGGTCGGTCTTCGCGATGGTGTCATACCAGTCTCCGCGAGTCAAAAGCAGGGGCTACAGGAGAATGGCGATAAAAAACAGCGCGATGACGATACGGTACACGCCGAACGAGATAAACGAGCGGGTGCGGACGAAAGCGAGCAGCCATGTGATGGCGAGTAGTGCCACGAGGAAGGCCGTCGCAAAGCCGATCGCGAGCGTGAGGAACTGGTCGGGAGTGAAAAGGCTGGCGTTTTTCACAAGATCGAGCCCGGTCGCTGCAAGCATCGTCGGGACAGCAAGGAGAAATGAAAACTCAACGATCGCAACGCGCCGGATCCCGAGCAAAAGCCCGCCGACGATGGTCGCGGCGCTTCGCGAGACTCCTGGCACGATAGCGATCGACTGGAAGAGTCCGATGAGCGCTGCTTGCAGGTACGAAATATCGTGCGCCGAGCCCGGGGCGTCTCCCGGTTCGCGGTGCAGCAGCTCAAAGACAATGAGTGCGACGCCGCCAAGAAGCAGCATCCACAGCACAAGAGCCGTACTCTCGAGGAGGTACGTTTTCACGATTCCGTAGAATGCGAGTCCGATCACGCCCGTCGGGATGAAGCCGATTGCGAGGCGCTTCAGAATCTCGACGTCGAAAAATGATTTCCAGTAGAGGGCGACGACACTGCCGATCGCGCCGAGTTGGATCGCGATCTCGAACGTTTTGAGGTATTCGGAATCGGGGATGCGCAGAAGCTCGCTCGCGAGGATGAGGTGCCCGGTCGAGGAGATCGGCAAAAATTCGGTGATGCCCTCGACGACCCCGAGGACGATGGAATCAAAGATGGTCATCGCGGCATCTTAACAAATCGCGCGTACCGCATCGCAAGGTACGCTGATGAAAAGCCGAGGAGGTAGCCCGCGAGCACATCGCTTACGTAATGGACGCCGAGATAGACGCGGCTGAATCCGACCAAGACGATGACGAGCGCGAGCGCGAAGATACTCGCAAACCGAAGCAGCGGAGTACGTATTTCTCGCCACGAAAGTAGCAACAGGAATCCATAAAAGGCCGCCGCGAGCGCCGCGTGCGCGCTCGGGAAGGCATACCAGATCTCGAGGTAGGCCTGGTACTCGATCGGAGGCCTCGGGCGTGCCGTTACGCCTTTGAGAAGAAGAATCAACACACCGACCGCACCCATGCAAAGCGCGAGTCCCGCGGCCGTGGAGTACTTCCGGTAGAAAAGGAAGGCGAGCGCTCCTGCGACCGCAAGTCCGTACACGGTCCACGCGCTCCCGAGCTCGCTGATCCAGATGAGCGCTTGCACCCACTCCGGATCGCGGAGGCGATAGAGTGCCTCGAGTACGTACGTGTCGAAGCCGCTCATAGGAGCGCGAGCACGTAGGGGATGAAGATTATGCTGCCGATCACGAACGCTCCGAGTGCGGCCACCGAAACTGCCGCTGCGGCGAGGTCTTTGATTTTTGCAATGTGCGGATCAGGATCGGTGCCAAACTTATCGCAGAGCTCCTCAAGCGCGGTGTTGAAGAGCTCGGCTGCGAGCACGAGGGTAACCGCTCCAAGCACGAAGAGAAATTCGATTGCCGATATGCCGAGGAACCACGAGAGGAAGAGTACAAGCGCGGTCGCTGCGGCGTGGACTCGGAAATTAAACTCCTCACGCCACGCGATTGCGAGCCCTCTCATGGAATAGCGGAAGCTCCGGAGTTTCTGATGCAGCATGGAGCCATTATACGCGGTAGGAAAAGAAAGAGCGGAGGGAAGGGGCAGCCGCAGGGTAGTAGATTCTGGGGCCTTCCCACGGACACTATTGCAAGAAATTCGCGTTAGTGATAGAGTCGTGCGATGATCACCAGTCGCCGTACGCGCGACCGAAAAAAGAATGCAGCGAGCCATGCGTCGCGGCTGTCGCGGCTGAAGCACTATGCGGGCACCGACCGCAAGGCCTTGCAGGCGATTCTTCGCGATGCAGGTTTTCGTTCCACGGAAGGCCGACTGAAACTCCTCTCGATCCTCAAGGCGGCTGCGCGGCCGCTCGCGATTTCCGAGATCGCCGTCGCAGCGCGGGATTTTCTCGACGAGGCCAACGTATACCGGGCGCTCGAAGCGTTGGCGCAAAAAACGGTGATTGTCCGCAGCGACCTCCGGCAGCGCGGCGTCTGCTTCGAGCTTGCCGACACGCACCATCACCACCTCACATGCGACGATTGCGGCACGAGCGAGGACGTTGATTTTTGCGTCGGCGAGCGCGCGGAGAAAGATGTGCTACGACGCTCTCACAACTTCACGCGTATCAAAGCCCATTCGCTCGAATTTTTTGGACAATGCCGCTCGTGTGAAGCAAAGGCCGTATGACCGAAGTGTTGCTCGCGTCGTTTCTCGTCATGCTCGTCTCGCTCTCCGGGAAGCTGATCACCTGGCGTGGAATCGGCCCCCTGATTGAGCGGAATCTACACTTTCTGGTAAGCTCCGCCGCCGGCGTCCTGCTTGTGGTGGCGTGGAATCTTTCGTTCGAAATTGTCGAGGAGGCTGGTTCGTTTGCTGCGGGCTTGCCATGGATCGCAATCGGTGCAGTGGTCGTGCTTATCGCCTTCCAGTACGTGCCGCAATTCCACCACCACCACGAGGAGGGAGAGCAGCCGCACTCCCGCATCGACGCGAATCGCGTGCTCGCGAGCGACGCGATCCACAACATCGGCGACGGCATCGTCATCGTCGTCTCGTTCGCGGCCTCGTCGGTGATCGGAGTGGCGAGCACGCTCAGCATCATGGTGCACGAGCTCTTGCAGGAAATTTCAGAATTCTTCGTGCTGCGCGAGGCCGGGCTTCCGGTACGCACTGCACTTGTGTGGAATTTCATTACGTCGAGCTCGATCCTCATCGGTACGCTCGGCTCCTTTTTCCTCCTCGCGCAGTTTCAGGCGCTCGAGGTGCCGCTCCTCGGTCTTTCGGTCGGGGCGTACCTCGTCGTCGTTTTCAACGATCTCTTGCCGCACTCGCTCTCCGGTATGCGCGGCGGTCGGCACATTCTCACGCACCTGCTCTTTTTTGCGGCGGGCCTCGCTATCATGTTCGTCATCGTTACGCTCATACCGGAAGTGAAGCCCGAAGGAGACGAATCGATCGCGCTCATTGCCGCACACGAAATGGTATAGTCGATCGATGCGGTTCGCGTTTGCGACTCTTATCTCACTCGCCCTTTTTTCCGCGGCTCCCGCCTTCGCGCAGGAGCTGGTGCCCGACACGATCGTTACCGCCAAAGCCCGCGTGATCGAAGTGATCTCCCGCGAGGAGCGCTACGTGCCGGGCACACCAGTGCAGAGCTGGTATCAAAAAATCAGGGTCGAGATACTCGAGGGCGCGGAAGCGGGCAAGGAGGTCGTCGTGGAGAACGACTACCTGGAACTCCTACCGGGAGAGATCTTCTATCTCACGCACTACACGAGCGGACTCGACGCCACCGATTACTACGCGGTCGATGAGCCGTACCGCCTCCCGGCGCTCGGCGTCCTCTTCGCCCTTTTCGTCGCCGTCGTGCTTTTCTTTGGGGGGAAACAGGGCCTACGCGGCTTGCTTTCGCTCGGCGGGAGCCTCTTTTTTATTCTCTTTTTGCTACTTCCGGGGATCGTGCAGGGCTATCCGCCGGTTTTGGTCAGCATGCTCGTCGCTTCGTTTATCGTGGTGCTCGGCTCGTACGCGACACACGGATTCACCAAGACCACCTCAACGGCCGTGCTCGGCATGATCGGGACAGTCATCATCACGGGCCTTCTCGCATACGTATCGATCGCGCTCACGCGCCTTTCCGGTTTTTCGGCCGACGAAACGATCTATCTCAACATCAACAGCGGCGGATCGCTCGACGTGGCAGGGCTCTTGCTCAGCGGCATGCTCATCGGCACGCTCGGAGTTTTGTACGACGCGGCGATCGGGCAGTCCGTGTCCGTCGAGGAGCTTGCTTCCGCAGGGAGCCACCTCTCGCGTGCCGAAGTCTACCGGCGCGCGGTGCGCATCGGGAGGGAGCACATCGGCGCCCTCGTCAACACGCTCGCGATCGCGTACGTCGGGGCTTCGCTGCCGCTCCTCCTCCTGTTTTACGGATTCGGAACCGAATCAATCGCACTTTCTCTCAATCGCGAGATCTTCGCGACGGAGCTCGTGCGTGCCATGGTCGGCTCCATCGGCCTCGTGCTTGCCGTTCCGCTCACGACCGCGATTGCGGTCCGTTTTCTTGTCAAAAAAGAAGAACACGCAACTTAATTGCGGGCGGATTGACAAGCGCCGCTACAGCCCTAGGATCTCCGTATGGGCAAAGACATGTGGCACGCCATTATCGGCCTTTCCATCGTGGCGGCGCTCGTGCTTTTCATAATTTTCGTCGCGGTTTCGCTTTTCGGGACGCCCGACTTTTTCGGCGCTCCAGAGGCGAACGCGACCACGACATCAGTCGCTGATGAGCTGCATCTGTTCGATGCCGCCGATGGCGTTCTCTTTACGTGCGCGAGCGGCAAAGCACTGAAGGCGATATTTACCGATGAACGCGTCGTCCTGACGCTCTCCGACGAGCGCTCGGTGCTGCTGCCCCAGGTGATCTCCGGTTCTGGCGCACGGTACGCGAATCCCGACGAGAGCTTCGTTTTTTGGAATAAGGGCGACACCGCATTCATACAGGAAGATGGCGTCGAAACGTACTCCTCCTGCGTCACCGCCGGATCCTGACGTGGTATCATCATCCTCACCATGAGCGAGGCTGATATTCGCGCGGAACGGCTCAAAAAAATCGAGATCCTGAAGGCGGCGGGCAAAGACTCGTACCCGGCGACGAGCGCGCGCGACACATCGGCGGCCGATTTTGCGGCGACATTCGACGCACTCGAAAAGAGCGGAAAAGAGATTGTCGTCGCCGGCCGGCTTCTTTCGGTGCGCGGGCAGGGCGGCATTCTTTTTGCGGATCTCTCCGACGGCACCGGCAAGGTGCAGGCGGTCGTGCAGGCGGATACCGCGAAAGACGCGGCGCTCTTTTCAGAGACGGCCGATACGGGGGATTTTGTAGAGTTTACAGGAGTCGCGTTTAAGACGAAGCGGGGGCAGCCCTCGCTCCAGGTGAGCGCGTGGAACATGCTCGCCAAATCGCTCCTCCCGATTCCCGATGCGTGGTTTGGACTCAAGGACGAGGAGCTTGTGTTGCGGCAGCGGTACCTCGATATTCTCCTGAACGAGGAGGTGCGCGGCATGTTCGTACGCCGAGCGCGCTTCTGGCAAGCGATTCGCGATTTTTATATCGGTAGGGGATTTCTGGAGGTTGAGTCTCCGGTCCTTGAAAATTCTCCCGGCGGCGCGGATGCGCGCCCCTTTATCACGCACCACAACGCACTCGATATCGACGTCTATCTGCGCATCTCGCTTGAGCTCTGGCACAAGCGCCTCCTCGTCGCGGGGTTTCCGAAAGTTTTTGAGATCGGCCGCGTGTTCCGCAACGAAGGGCAATCTCGCGAACACCTTCAGGATTTCACGTTTCTCGAATCATACGAGGCATTTAGCGATCTTCAAAAAGGCGCCGAGTTTGTACAAGAGCTCTATCGGCACATCGCGAAGGAGGTTTACGGAAAATATACGTTTGAAATCGGCAACCACACGGTAGATCTTGCGGACGAATGGAAGGCGATCGACTTTTGTACGGCGCTCAAGGAGAGGTTCGGGATTGATGCCTTGGCTTGTAGCGAGGAGGAGGCGATTCAGGCGGTGCGCGATGCGCGAATCGAAGTGGGCGAGCAGCTCAATAAAGCGCGCGCCATCGATCATCTGTGGAAGTCGGTTCGGAAGACGATCTCCGGCCCTGCGTTTCTTACCGGCGTGCCGGTCTACCTGGAGCCGCTCGCCAAGCGCCTTCCGGAGAATCCGCAGCTCGTGGAGCGCCTTCAGGTCATCATTGCCGGGTCCGAAATGGGCAAGGGCTTTAGCGAGCTCAACGACCCCGTGGATCAGCGCGCGCGCTTCGAGGAACAGCAGCACATGCGCGATGAGGGCGACGAGGAAGCGCAGCGGCTCGACGAAGAGTACGTTCGCGCGATGGAATACGGCATGCCGCCTGCCTTCGGTTTTGGCGTCTCAGAGCGTCTCTTTGCCTTTTTGGAAAACCGCCCCGCGCACGAAGCGCAGCTCTTTCCGCTGCTGCGCCCCAAATCGTAGAATATGAATTACGGACCACTCTTCGTGTTTATCGCAGCGATTTTGTGGGGGCTCGATGGCGTCTTGCGGCGTACGCTCTTTAATCTGCCGCCAATCACCATCGTTTTCTACGAGCACCTCATCGGTGCGATCCTCATTGCACCGTTCCTCTGGCGCGCGTGGCGTGCGGAGAGCCTCCGGACGATCACTGGCAGAGAATGGAGCGCGCTTGGCGTAGTCGCACTCTTTTCGGGCGTGCTTGGGACTCTGCTCTTTACCGCTGCGCTCCTCCAGGTCAATTTCATTCCATTTTCCGTGGTCTTTCTCGTGCAGAAACTCCAGCCGATCTTCGCAATCCTCATGGCGTGGGTGGTGCTCCGTGAGCGGCCGACGGGCCGCTACGCGCTCTGGGCAGCGCTCGCCATCCTCGCTGGCTATTTCGTCACCTTCCCCAACGGTGTGATCAACACGGGCGAGGGGGGCGCATACATTACAGCCGCCGCATTCGCCTTCTTCGCTGCAGTGTGCTGGGGATCGTCGACCGCGCTCTCCCGTTACGTGCTCCTCGGCCACTCCAACACCTTCATTACGGGCCTTCGGTTTTTCCTCACCGTCCCAATCGCCCTTTTGTTTGTCGCCTTTCTCGGTGCGACTCCCTCGCTCTCCAACATCACTTCGGTACAACTGCTCACCCTCGGCGCGATCGCGCTCTCGACCGGCATGATTGCGCTCTGGGTCTACTACAAGGGCCTCCAGAGCACTCCGGTGCGCGTGGCGGCGATCGTCGAGCTCGCGTTTCCCATGACGGCCGTACTGATCGATTACTTCCTCTACGGCACGACGCTCGCCCCAAGCCAGTATTTCGCGGCTGCGGTGCTCCTCTTTGCGATGTATCGCGTCTCGCTCCTCCAGAAGTAGGATTTGTTACACTCACCGTATGCAAACAGCCGTATTTGGAGGGGGATGTTTTTGGTGCACGGAGGCGGTCTTTCGCATGCTGAAAGGAGTAAGCAACGTGGAGCCGGGTTACGCCGGTGGTTCGACAGGCTCACCACAAGCAGCGCCCACGTACCAGGAGGTAAGCGGGGGAGATACCGGCCATGCAGAAGTGATCAGGGTTACCTACGATCCGGCGATTATTTCGTACGAAGATTTGCTGACCGTCTTTTTTGGCTCGCACGATCCGACGACCCCCAACCGGCAGGGCGCCGACGTGGGCGAGCAGTATCGCTCGATCATTCTCTACGGATCAGAAGGAGAGCGGGCGACCGCCGAGCGCGTCGCCAAGGAAATAGGAGAAAGCCTCAAGGACGGCACGCGCGTCGTGACACAGATTGTGCCGCTCGGCACGTTCTTTCCGGCCGAGGAGTACCATCAGAAATATTTCGAGAAAAACAAGAGCGCTCCGTACTGCATGCTTGTGATCGAACCGAAAGTAGAAAAGATCCGTAAACGCTTCGCCGAGCTCGTCGAGGGCCATGCATAAGCACGAATTCGAAAAAAAGGTGGCGGAGGGATTCGAGCGGCTGCCGGAGTGGATCAGGAAGAAGATCAACAACGTCGCGCTTCTCATCGAGGACGATCCTTCGGACGAGCTCTGCGAGCGGGAAGGTCTCTCGCAGGACGAGACTCTACTTGGCTACTACCACGGCATTCCGCTCTCAGCGCGAGGAGATCAGTACGGCGTCGGGCCGACGATGCCCGACACCATCACCCTTTTTCAGAATCCCATCGAGACGGCGGCTGAGGAGGACGGAATGGACGTGCGCGACGTGATCGCCGACACCATCTGGCACGAATACGCGCACCATTTCGGCATGAACGAGGCCGAGGTGCGTGCGTGGGAGGAAAAGCGCAACGGCAAAAAATGATATAGTGGCGCCATGGCAAAGCTTTCAGACGTACTGCGCTCCCGCGGCTACGTCTACCAGCACTCCTCCGAGAAGCTCGAAGAGATCACCGACGGCACAAAGCGCACCGTCTATCTCGGGGTCGATCCGACAGCGGATTCCATCCACGTGGGTAATCTTGCGGCCTACATGCTCTTGCGGCGCTTCGCCGACGCGGGACACAAGGTGATTCTCCTCATCGGCGGCGGCACCGGCATGATCGGCGACCCGAAGCCCGATGTGGAACGCCCGCTCCTTTCGATCGAAGAGATCCGCGCGCGATCCGCGAAGCTCCAGGCGCAGGCAAAGCGACTTCTCGGCGGCATCGAGATACAGCTCGTCAACAATTACGACTGGCTCGGCTCGCAGGAGCTGATCCCGTTCCTTCGCGACGTCGGCAAGCACTTCACCGTCAATTCGCTCGTGAAGAAGGAGGCGATCAGCGCGCGCATGGAAAGCGAGGACGGTATTTCCTTCACCGAATTTTCCTACCCGCTGCTCCAGGCGTACGACTTCTGGCATCTTTTTCGCGAGTATGGCTGCGACGTGCAGATCGGTGGCTCCGATCAGTGGGGCAACATCGTGGCGGGTGTGGATCTCATACGCCGCAAAGAGGAGAAGAGCGCATACGCGCTCACGCTCCCGATCATCACAGACAAGGCGAGCGGCAAAAAATTCGGCAAGAGCGAGGGCAACGCGATCTGGCTCGACCCGGAGAAAACCACCCCCTACGCTTTCTACCAGTTCTGGCTCAACACGAGCGACGAGAGTGCGGAGGACTTTCTCAAACTCTTCACGCTGCTTGAGGATGCGGAAGTGGGTGCCGTGATGGAGCTGCACAAGCGCGATCCCAAGGAGCGGCATGCGCAGACGACGCTTGCGCGGGAGGTAACGACGCTCGTGCACGGCAAAGAGGCAGCGGCGCAGGCGGAGAAGGTGTCTGAGGTGCTCTTCGGGCGCGGCGCCCTCGCGGATCTCGACAAAGAAATGGTCGCCGTTTTGAAAACCGCAGCGCCGGCGGCCGCAGTTGCAACAGGAGCCAACATCGTGGACGTGCTCGTCGATTCCAAGCTGGCCTCCTCCAAGCGCGAAGCGCGTCAATTTCTCGCTGATGATGCGGTGAGTCTCAACGATTCGTCAGTCGACGAAAAACATACGCTGGCAACTGGCGACTTCCAAAACGGTGTCGCACTCGTACGCCGTGGCAAGAAAAACGTGGTGGTGCTCACTTTGAAATGATTATGGACAAACCGGAAGAAAAGAAAGGGGTCGGAAAGTTTGCGCACACCAAGGGGCATCCGCCGCGCGTCGCCTCGCGGCTCGAAGGGGTCGTGAAGAACCGCGGCATCAAGCCGCGAAAAAAGAAAGGAAGGCGATAGAGGGTGCCGAAAACCAATGACGGCAGAGTAGCGTCCAAGCCCTCGCCCCACAACGCCGACGCAGTCCTTGCCGAATCGGCGGAAACGAGGCATAATACGAGTTGTATTGCGTACCTTGTGGCTCGAAAAAATACGGTGAATTGCTATGCGCGACCGAATCGTCGACCTCGACGAGCTCATCGCAACCAGAGAAGTTGGTTACGGTGAGGGTAGAGTTGCGTTTGCGTGGTTGCTGACCAACCAGGAGCTCTCTCTCGACGTGTGCACGCACATCGAATTTCTTCACGCGCCTTGTTATCGCGTAGCGCGGGGAATTCGAACGCTTGTCATGCGTCGTGTAGCGATGGTTGATATGATCGAACAAAGGCATGCTGTTCGGCCACATCGACTCGGCCTGGTATTCAAAGGTGGTGTGGATCCGGATATTGTGATTCCGATCAACGATCTCGTTCCGAACCAGACGTTCAGAATAATCAGCGGTCAGTTGCGTCTGCGTGAGATGGTGTTTCGGAGCGACTTTGAAAGCGCAAGAAAACGTGCGCCGATGCCCCATGCCTGGTATCGTCGTTCGGGCGCGCGTTAGGTTCTTTGTAAAGTGGCGTTGCGTTGCGTACCTTGGCGCCAATGACGGCACCGGGGAAGAAAATGACAAAAGGGAGACGAAGCGATGTCATCCGATACTTCCGAGGAGAATCCCGCACAGCAGGTTGCGGAGAATCCGTCCGAGCAGGAACGGCAGATGGGTGATGCCCTCACTGGCACGTTGTGCCAGCCGCGGGCCATCGACCCGGAGGTGTTCAACCGGCCGACTGGCCGCAATCTTGCCAATGGCTGGGTGACCAAGAACACACCGTGAATCGGAACAGCAATCTCGAGAGCTGTTCCACAAACTTTGGTCGGCGGCTTCGGTCGCCGACCTTTTTTATATACCTCCCATCGGGTAGAGTAGTCCGATGAGTGTTTTCAAACTCGAATCAGAATACAAGCCCGCTGGCGATCAACCGGGGGCGATCGCCGCACTCGAGCAGGGGCTCGAGGCGGGAGAGCGCGACCAGACGCTGCTGGGGGTGACCGGATCGGGGAAAACGTTCACCGTCGCCAACGTGATACAAAAATACGGAAAACCGACGCTCGTCATCGCCCACAACAAGACGCTCGCGGCGCAGCTCGCCGCCGAGTACAGAGAATTTTTTCCGCGGCATGCGGTGCATTATTTCGTTTCGTACTACGACTTTTACCAGCCCGAAGCGTACGTGCCGGTTACCGATACCTATATCGAAAAGGAAGCGGACATCAACGAAGACATCGAGCGCCTGCGGCACGCCGCCACAGAGGCGCTCCTTACCAGGAAAGACGTAATCGTCGTCGCGACGGTCTCGTGTATCTACGGCCTCGGAAGCCCAGAGGAATATGAAAAGGTGAATCTGAAACTCGAAAAGGGCGTGTCCCTGACGCGGGCAGAGCTCACGCGCAAACTCATCTCGATCTATTTCGAACGTACCTCGGCAGATCTCTCGCCCGGCACCTTTCGCGCGCTCGGCAGCCGTGTCGAAATCATGCCGGCGAGCGAGCGCGTGATCTACCGTCTCGACCTCTCGGGCGGCAAGATTGCCAGGATCGAGGAGATCGACGCGACGACGCGCGAGATCATCGCGAAGCACGATGCCACCTACGTCTTTCCGGCGCGGCAGTACGTGACCCCGAAGGACGTGCAGGATGCGGCTCTCGCCGACATTGAGCAAGAGCTTGCCGATCGCCTCAAATCGCTCAATGCCTCTGGAAAAATACTGGAGGCGGAGCGCCTGAAGCGTCGCACGAGGCAAGACATCGCGATGATCCGAGAGTTTGGCTTTTGCAACGGCATCGAAAACTACTCGCGGCACTTTGACCGCCGAAAGCCGGGGGAGCCGCCCTACACGCTGATCAACTACTTTCCCACCAAAGACGGCAAGCCCGATTTTTTGACGGTGATCGACGAATCGCACGTGACGGTGCCGCAGATCGGTGCCATGTACGCTGGCGATCGGGCCCGCAAAGACACACTCGTCGAGCACGGCTTCCGGCTGCCGAGCGCGGTCGACAACCGACCGCTCACCTTCGATGAGTTTCAAGCCCGCGTGGGGCAAACGATCTACACTTCAGCGACTCCCGGCAAGTACGAGCTCGGCAAGGGCGGAAAGCCGGTGGAGCAGGTGATCCGACCGACTGGTCTCGTGGATCCGGAAATCATAGTCCGGCCGATCGTGGCGGGCGGCGGGTACCAGGGGCAGGTAAAAGATTTCATCGTCGAGGCGGAAGCCGTCACAAAACGCGGCGCCCGGTCCATGGTGACGGTGCTCACGAAAAAAATGGCGGAGGATCTCACGACCTTTCTCGTAGAGCGCGGCGTCAAGGCACGCTACGTGCACAGCGACGTCGGCACCGTGGAGCGCATCGAAATTCTGACTAACTTTCGCAAAGGGACATTCGACGTGCTCGTGGGTGTCAACCTCCTTCGGGAGGGGCTCGACCTGCCGGAAGTCGAGCTCGTTGGCATACTGGATGCCGACAAAGAAGGCTTCCTTCGGAGCGAAACGTCGCTCATTCAGACCATTGGCCGCGCTGCTCGCAACGTGCACGGCAGGGTGCTCCTCTACGCGGATACGAGCACCGGCTCCATGGAGCGCGCCATCGGCGAGACGAATCGCCGGCGGGAGAGGCAGATCGCGTACAACACCGAGCACCACATCACGCCGAAGACGGTGGAAAAGAGGATCCGAGACATCATCGGCGATATCGAGCGCTCGCGGAAGCGCGCGGTGAGCGAACTCGCCCGCATGGATTCCTCGACGTACGGAGGCGATATGGAGAAGCTTCTCAAGGACAAGCGGCGGCAGATGCACGAGGCGGCGGATCGCCTCGATTTCGAGACCGCTGCGCTTCTCCGAGACGAAATTCTCACATTGGAGAAAAGTGAAAAGAAGGTGAAGTCAAAGTGAACGAGGGGATTGACCTTTTGGTGATTCGAGCAAACCATGACCGTGGGGGAGTTTTCTGTTGAGGAGACTCCGCAATGTGGTGCTGGTGCGAAAGACCGAACATCAATGCCGTCAGAATCGCGAAAGCGATAAGGGACGGAAAACTGCTGAGCGTTACGATCGAGCCGCGGATGAGGCCGGGAAGCAACCCGCGGCAAGCGTATCCGACGTCCGTCACATTCATCGGTCAAACCGATGGCCGCGAGTGGACCATGCTCTCCAAGGACGGAGTGATCGAAGACTCGGAATCCGTGCCGCTCGACATGCAAAAACTCTTTCTTCGGGTTGTCCACGGACAAACGGGAGAGGGGATCATCTGCGCTGCCTACTTGCGTCGCAAGTACGCACGGCTCGGCCTCGAGCTCAATGCAAGGGGGGTCGGCCAGGGTTTCGTGCAGGTGACCAAGTGACTGAAGCGGGTTGGAGGGGCCCGCTTTCTTTTTTTATATTCTGCCCGGTGCCGTATAGTGCTTACATGGACATCAGAGAAAACGTGCCGCTCGCTCCTTTGACTACCTTTGAGATCGGCGGGACGGCGCGCTTCCTCGTTGACGTGCGAACCGAAGAGCAGATTCGTGAGGCGATCGAGTGGGCGCGGGAGCGGAAGATCGGCTTCGTCGTTCTCTCCGGCGGGAGCAATGTGCTCCTCCCGGATCAGGGTCTCGATTCCTTGGTGATCCGCTTTGTCGGCAACCTCTGGAGCGTGCAGGGATCCTCGGTGGACGCATGGGCTGCGACCAATCTCCTGGAGCTCATTCGTGCGATGGCGACGCAGGCTCTCGGCGGGTGGGAAAAGCTTGCAGGGATCCCGGGAGGTGTGGGGGGCGCCGCGCGTGGCAACGCCGGCGCGTTCGGCTCCGAAATCAAGGATTTTATCGTGCGCGTGTCAGCTCTCCATGCCGAAAGCGGCGAGACGCGGTTTTTCAACAATGAAGAATGCGATTTCTCGTATCGGCACAGCTTTTTTAAAGACCATCCGGAGTGGATCATCACGAGAGTCGTGCTTCAGCTCCAACCGACCGACCGGGCTGCGAGCGAGACGCTCATCGAGGAAACCATACGCGAGCGCGAGAAGCGCCATCTACAGAATGTCCGGGCCGCGGGCTCGTTCTTTATGAATCCGGTCGCTCCGCAAGAGGTGCAGGATCTTTTCGAGCGCGAAAAGGGAGTGAAATCGCGCGAAGGGCGCGTGCCCGCAGGATGGCTGATCGAAAAGGCAGGCCTCAAAGGTGCGCAGGTGGGCGGGGCGATCGCCAGCGTGCAGCACCCCAACTACATCGTGAACACGGGGGACGCCAGCGCGGAAGACGTACTGGAGCTCGCGCGACTCATCAAGGAGGCCGTGCTCGCGAAATTTGGCATCCGGCTTGAGGAGGAAGCCGCACTCTTTACGTAGTAGAATACGCAGATCTATGGGCTTTGAGCCATACGCAGCGCGGACTCACGAAAAGATGCGCGAGGTCCTTATGGTTCCTGATGCGCCCGGTCCCGCCGCCCATTACCATATGATCCGCGGTGGCTCGCAGAAGCGAAATATCACGATCTGGGAAGCCGGCACGGTGGGAGGCGAATACATCAAGACGTACGGGCACTACCACGTGGATGAACTCGACGAGACTTACTGGATACTGGCGGGCGAGGGCGTTATTTTGCAACAGAAACTCGCCGATCCGCGTGTACCGGACGTGGTTGAAGAATTCAAAGCGATCCCCGTGAAGGCAGGGGATTCGGTGTACATGCCGCCAAACGTTGGGCACCTTGCGGTCAACACGGGTGCGACGTGGTTTGTAACCGCCGACGACAGCCCAGTGGCGGGAGCAGGGGATTCCGCATCGATGCCGGTGCATGCCGACTACGAATCGGTAAAAAAAATGCGCGGCTTCGCCTACTACGTCGTCGAAAAAGATGGAAAGCCCGCGCTGGTCCGCAACACGCTCTACAAAGAAATTCGGCACGTAGATTCCGGCGGACTCCCGATCTCGGACTGACCAGTCGTCTGTGATATAGTGCCCTTTCTACCCCCTCGCGCACATGAGGGGCGGGTTTCGTTATATGGAAGACAAAATAATCATCAAAGGAGCACGGACGCACAACCTCAAGAACGTGAGCGTCGAGATTCCGCGCGGCAAGATGGTCGTCTTTACCGGTCTTTCGGGAAGCGGGAAGTCTTCGCTCGCGTTCGACACGATCTTCGCGGAGGGGCAGCGCAAGTACGTCGAGTCGCTCTCCGCGTATGCGCGGCAGTTTTTGCGTCAAATGCAGAAGCCCGACGTCGACGAGATCTCCGGCCTCTCGCCTGCCATTTCCATCGACCAAAAGAGCCGCTCCAACAACCCCCGCTCGACGGTCGCGACGATCACCGAAATCTACGATTACCTCCGGGTGCTCTACGCTCGGGTTGGCAAGCCTCATTGCCTCGTCTGCGGTCGGCCGATCCGCAAGCTCTCCAATGAAGAAATTCTCGAAACGATACTCGGCTCCGTAGAGGGTGCTCCGAAGAGCGCTGCCGGAAAAGGAGAAAAGCTCATCAAGGGTGTCTCTCACGCAAAAATCCGCATATCCTCGCCGGTCGTGGTCGGGCGCAAGGGCGAGTACTACCAGCTTTTGTACGACCTCCTCAACAAGGGATACGAGAATGTCTTCGTCGACGGAGAGGAGAAGTCGCTCCGTGAGCGCATCGATCTCAAGAAAAATTTTAAGCACTCCATCGACGTGATCGTTGACGAGATCTTCGTCTCCGAGTTCAGTGACGACCCGAAAGGCTCGCGTGAGCGCGCAGCCGAAGCCATCGAGCGCGCGCTGCATGAGTCGGACGGCCTCGTAAAGATCGTGGACCCTGCGGGAGCGAGCCGTGTCGTGTCCGCCAAATTCATGTGCGCCTACGACGGATTTTCGTTTCCGGAAGTCGAGCCGCGCCTCTTTTCGTTCAACTCGCCGTACGGCGCGTGTCCGGAGTGCAAGGGGATCGGCACGAAGTACCTTTTTAGCGACGAGCCGTGCGATGTCTGCAAAGGCGCGCGACTCCGGCCCGAATCCCTCAGCGTCTTTCTCGGCACAAAAACGCGCGAATCCGAAAAAGGATCCGATCTGGTGGAAAATCCACGCGGATCGAATATCGTCGAGCTCGCCTCGCTCTCGATCGAGGACGCGATGGACTTTTTCTCGAAGCTGAAGCTCACCAAAAAAGAAGAGGAAATCTCGCGCGTGGTCATCAAGGAAATCACAAGCCGTTTGCAGTTCATGCTCAACGTCGGCATTGAGTACCTCACGCTCGACCGGAAGGCCAACACACTCTCCGGCGGCGAGGCGCAGCGTATCCGGCTCGCATCGCAGCTCGGGAGCGGCCTCGTGGGGGCGCTCTACGTTTTGGACGAGCCGACGATTGGGCTGCATCAGCGCGACAACGACAAGCTCATCGAGACGCTGAAGCACCTCCGCGATCTTGGCAATACCGTGCTCGTGGTGGAACACGACGAAGACACGATCTACGCGTCGGATTTTCTCGTCGATCTCGGGCCGGGTGCAGGCACGCACGGCGGCAGCATCGTGGTCTCAGGCTGGCTCGAAGATCTCTTGACGGCCAAAACCAACAAATCTGGCTCGCGCACGCTCTCGTACCTCCGCGAGGAGGAGCGGATCGAAATACCGGAAAAGCGTCGCACGGTGGATCGCGGCAAGATTAAAATTCGCGGCGCTCGCAAGTTTAATCTCGACGGGGTCAATGTCGATGTGCCGCTCGGGAAGCTCGTGTGCATCACGGGGCTCTCCGGCTCGGGCAAATCGACCTTTCTCTACGAAATCCTGCACCGCAATCTCCAAGCGCGCTTCGACAAGCGCTATCGCAGCCCGAAGACGTACAACGCGGCCGAATTTACCGGCACCGATTATCTCGGCCGCGCGATTCTGATCGATCAATCGGCCATCGGCCGCACGCCCCGCTCGAATCCCGCCACCTACACGGGCGCGTGGACGCACATCCGCGACATGTTCGCCATGAGCGAGGAGGCGAAGGCGCGAGGCTGGGGTCCCGGGCGTTTCTCTTTCAACGTAAAAGGCGGCCGGTGCGAAGCCTGCCAGGGCAACGGCCTCGTGGCGGTCGAGATGCACTTTTTGCCGACCGTATACGTAACGTGCGACGTGTGCAACGGCAAGCGTTTCATGAAAGAAACGCTCGAAGTGAAATTCAAGAAAAAGAGCATCCACGACATTCTCTCGATGACCGTCGAGGAGGCGCAGCAATTTTTCGAGGACATTCCGGCGATCGCGGACCGGTTGCAAACGCTGGCCGACGTGGGACTCGGCTACCTGGAGCTCGGGCAGAGCGCGACCACACTCTCTGGCGGCGAGGCGCAGCGCGTCAAGATCGCCTCGGAGCTGTACCGCCCGCTCACCACAAAGACGATCTACCTCCTCGACGAGCCCACGGTCGGTCTCCACTACGACGACGTGGCGAAGCTCATCCAGATTTTGGAGAAGCTCGTGGAGCGGGGGAACTCGGTCGTCGTGATCGAGCACAACCTCGACGTGCTGAAGTGCGCCGATTACCTCATTGATATGGGGCCGGAGGGCGGGCAGCGCGGCGGCAAGATCATCGCCAAGGGCACGCCCGAGGAGGTATCAAAAACCGACGGCTCGCACACGGGATATTACCTGAAGCGGGTGTTGAAAAAACGCTCTTGATATTGCGGAGGCAGGATGAATAATGGGCCATGGTCCGACGGCGTTTTGCGTCGTCGGCTGCTCTGGAGTCAACGCCGGTATACCCGCGCGTGATACGGATCATGTACAATCCGCAACCTCACGCTCGTCCGCCGGCGCGCTCAAGCGGGCCATCCGCATTCGAGTGCGCACTCGGTGCTCTTGTTTCCCGCTTCGGGAGACCCTAGCACGGTCTCCCGCTCCTTTTAAGAGCCGTTCCGATACTCTCTCCACGACTTTGCGTGAAGGCCGTTGCCTTTCTGTTCGGCAAGCGCCGCGACGAAAGCCTCCGCAAGTTGGCGATTGGTGATCAACGGCACGTTGGTGTCGACGGCCTTGCGGCGGATCGTGAAGCCGTCGGTGTTTTCGCTCTGAAATGCGCGGGTTGGGATATTGATGATGAGGTCGAGCGTACCTTTTGCAAGGAGATCGCCGACATTCGGATGCTTGTGGGTGCTGATTTTGTAGACCTTCTCACACGCGACATCGCTCTCGCGAAGAAAGTCGGCAGTATTTTCGGTTGCGAATATCTTAAAGCCCATACCGGAGAGCAGTTCGATGCTCGGCAGGAGCTTTACCTTGTTCTCCTCCTTTCCGAGCGAGACGAGAACGTTCTTTTTGGGAAGGCGAAAACCCGCTGCCATCATCGACTTCAGCAATGCCTCTGAATACGTGTCGCCAAAGCACGCCACTTCGCCCGTGGAAGCCATCTCCACGTATGAGACGGGATCCGCTCCTTTGATGCGCCCGTACGAAAACTGCGGCGATTTAACCGCCACGAGATCGAGCTCGAGCGTGCGGTAGTCCGCCGAGACATCCTTGCCGAGCATCGCCTTCGTCGCGATGTCGATGAAGTTGTACCCTGTAACTTTCGAGACGAAGGGGAAGCTACGGGATGCCCGGAGGTTGCACTCGATGACCTGGAGGCGGTTGTCCTTGGCTAGAAATTGGATGTTGAAGGGACCGGTGATCTTCAGTTCCTTGATGATCGCCTTGGCGATCTGCCGCGCGCGGCGGATCGTCTCAATGTACGTGCGCTGGGGCGGCAGCACTACCGTTGCGTCCCCCGAGTGCTTACCGGCGTTCTCCACGTGCTCGGTGATCGCGTACACGCGGAGCTTGCCTTTTTGTGCGACGCCGTCGATTTCTATTTCACGCGCGTTCTCGATAAATTTGGAAATAACGACTGGGTAGTCGGAGGAGATGTCGACGGCTCGCTTCAGGAAACGCACGAGCGATTCCTTGTCTTGCGCGACGCTCATCGCAGCTCCCGAAAGCACGTACGACGGCCGCACGAGCACGGGATAGCCGATCCGCTCCGCGGCTTTTTCGGCTGCCGTGAGCGTGGTGAGCTCCGCCCACTCTGGCTGGTCCACGCCGAGCCGGTCGAGGAGCTTCGAGAAGACGTGCCGGTTCTCAGCGCGATCAATGTCTTCCGGCTTGGTACCGAGGATCGGCACGGCTCTCTTTCGCAGCTTCAGTGCCAAGTTGTTGGGGATCTGACCGCCGGTCGAGACGATGACTCCTGCTGGCTTTTCAAAATCTGCAATATCCAAGACACGCTCGAGCGAGAGCTCCTCAAAGTAGAGACGGTCGGATTCGTCGTAGTCGGTGGAGACGGTCTCGGGATTGTAGTTGATCATGATCGTGCCGAAGCCCTCCTTTTTCAGCGTATGCAGCGCCTGGACGCTCGACCAGTCGAACTCCACCGAGGAGCCGATCGAATAGGGTCCGCTTCCCAAGACCGCGACCTGCTTTTTGCCGCGCACGAGATCGTGTTCGGTGCCGTGATACGTCATGTAGAGGTAATTCGTCTGCGCGGGAAATTCGCCCGCGAGCGTGTCGATCTGCTTGACGACCGGCAGGACTCTCATGCGCTTGCGCGCTTTTCGAATCGAGGCTTCCGTGGATTTCCGGATGACGGCGATCTGCGCGTCCGAAAAGCCCGCACGCTTCGCTTCGCGCATGCGTGCGGGCGTGAGAGTGCCGCGAGCGAGCGAACGCTCGATCTCCATGATCCGCCGCATTTTGTGCAAAAACCACGGGTCGATCGCACTCGCTTTGTGAATCGATTCGACGGAGCGGCCGGCTTTGAGCGCTTCGGCAATTGCGAAGACGCGCCGCGTCGTCGCGTTTTTGATCTCGTCGTCAAAGTCAGGAATCCGGAAATTCTCGCCCTTGTGCGCGGTGAGGCCGTAGGCGCCGATGTTGAGCATCCGGAGCGCCTTCTGAAGCACCTCCTCGAAATTGCGCCCGAGCGCCATCACTTCGCCGACGCTCTTCATTTCGGTGCCGATTCGCGGCGCGGCCTTTTCAAACTTGTTGAGATCCCAGCGAGGAATCTTCAAAACGACGTAATCGAGTGCAGGCTCGAAGCAGGCGATCGTCTCCCGCGTAACGGAATTTGTGATTTCGGTGAGCGTGTACCCGAGCGCAAGCTTCGCCGCGACGAACGCGAGCGGATAGCCAGTCGCCTTGGAGGCGAGGGCGGAGGAGCGCGAGAGGCGCGCGTTGACCTCGATCACGCGGTAGTCGCCAGTTTCCGGATTCAAGGCGTACTGGATGTTGCACTCGCCGACGATCCCAAGGTGCCGGATGGTGCGGATCGCGATCTCGCGGAGGCCGTGGTACTCGGCGTTGGTCAGCGTCTGCGAAGGAGCGACCACGATGGATTCGCCCGTGTGGATACCCATGGGATCGAAATTTTCCATGTTGCAGACCGTGATGCAGTTGTCGGCCCTGTCGCGCACGACCTCGTACTCGATCTCTTTCCAGCCGCCGAGGTATTCCTCGACGAGTACCTGCGGCACCGAACGGAACACCTCCTCGAGTTTGGCGCGCAGCTCCTCTTCGGAGCGCACTACGCCGGATCCCTCGCCGCCGAGAGCGAAACCCGAGCGGACCATCACGGGGTAGCCAATCTTTGAGGCGGCCTGAGCGGCTTCCGCTACGGAGGCGGTGGCGATACTGCGGGCCGTTTTGACGCCGATTTCGCCGAGGCGTTTGACGAAGAGGTCGCGATCCTCGGTGTCGCGGATCGTCGCGACGGGAGTGCCGAGCACACGCACGCCGTATTTCTTCAAGACACCTTTCTTTTCAAGCGTCAGACCGAGATTGAGGGCCGTCTGCCCGCCGAAGGAGAGCAGGATCGCGTCGGGCTTTTCTTTGCGGATCACTTTTTCGGTGAACTCGGGAGTGAGCGGCAGGAAGTACACCTCGTCGGCCAGTTTTTCGTCGGTCTGCACCGTGGCGATATTGGGGTTGATGAGCACGACGCGGATGCCTTCTTCTTTCAGCGCCTTGATTGCCTGAGAGCCGGAGTAGTCAAACTCGCCCGCCTGGCCGATGCGAAGGCCGCCGGATCCAAGGAGCAGCACTTTTTTCGGTGTACGCGTCATACGGCTTTGAGAGAGCGGAGGAAATCGTCGAAGATCCAGGCGGTGTCGGTGGGCCCGGGGCATGCCTCGGGGTGGAACTGTACGGAGCGCCATGGTTTCGTCTTGTGCCGGATGCCCTCGTTGCTGCCGTCGTTGGCGTTGTGGAACCACGGCTCCCATCCTGGGGGGAGCGACTTTTCGTCGACGGCGAATCCGTGGTTTTGCGAAGTGATGTAGCAACGATCGGTCCCCGCCTCGATGGCGGGCTGGTTTTGCGAGCGATGGCCGTATTTCAGCTTGTAGGTCTTGGCGCCTGCGGCGAGCGCGAGGAGCTGATTGCCAAGGCAGATGCCGAGGATGGGCTTATTCTTCTTTATTGCATAGCGAATGTGCTCGATCGTCGCGGCGCACTGCGTCGGATCTCCCGGGCCATTCGAAATAAAGAGCGCGTCGTACTTTTCCTTGGTGAAGTCGTAGTCCCACGGGACGCGCACGAGCGTCACATTTTTTCGCACCAGCGAGCGGACGATGTTTTCCTTCATGCCGCAGTCGAGCGCGATGATCTTTACCGTGCCGGATCCGTACACTTTCTTTTTGCGAGGGCTCACGTCGGCAACCAAATTTCGCTCGTTGGGGTCGATGAATTTTTTGGCGGGACGACCCTCGGAGAGCTGTCCGAGCATGACGCCGTGCTCTCGCAAGCGCTTCGTGAGCGCACGTGTATCCACTCCGCTGATGGCCGGCACCCCCGCGGCCCGTAGCCACTCAGAGAGTGACTGCACAGCGCCGGCGTGGCTGTACTCTTCGCAGTATTCGGAGATCACGAGCCCGCTGATCTGGATCTTTTCGGATTCGAGTGTTTTCGGATCAGGAACGCCGTAGTTGCCGACGAGGGGATAGGTGGTGACGAGTATCTGGCCCGCGTACGATGGGTCGGTAAGGGCTTCCGGGTAGCCCACCATGCCTGTGTTGAAAACGACCTCGCCGTGCACCTGTCGACCTTTGGCGATAGGTGCGCCGAAGCTCTGACCCTCCCACATCGATCCATCTTCGAGGTGGAGCTTCATACGTGCGGCCTCTCGGCGCTCGAGGTAAAAAAAAGCCCGCTTTCAGCGGGATACAAAAATACACCCTTTCGGGTGCCGGTGTGATTGCGCTCTGGGAGAGACATTAAAGCATAAGTCTATTCCTTTTTTTGGAAATGTCAAACGGGGAAAAGGTACGCGCCGGATCCGTGGATCCGGCGCGCTCACGACCCAAAGAGGAGTCGCATATCAGGGTCGATGAGAAGGTTTCGTTCGCGGTACCACTTGTCGACGGTGATTTCGAGGTTGTCGCAATCCTCGTCGCCGATCAGTGCCTCGCTCGTTCGTACGTTGTAGTCGAGCGAGAGGGCCGACCGAGCCGTCGCGAGTACGCATCCGCCCGCAACGAGTCCCGCGAGGACAAGCGTGCGTGCATGCCATGCGTGCAGCTGCTCGTCGAGGCAGGTCTCGAAAAACGCATCCGCGCTGTGCTTGCGTAATCGCACGCTCCGCGGGACACGATGTACGGATGCAGAGATTTCCGTAATGGTCTCCTCGGCGCCGAACTCAACCATGGCGACGGGGATATCAATCGTGGCGCAGAATGCCAAGGCTTGCTGCTGCGCGGCAAGCATTCGCTCGCGTTTGCGGCGCGTCGGTTTTTTGAAATACTCCGGCTGCATATCAATGATCAGTACGGCGAACCCCACGGGGCGCGCCACGGTGCCGTATGGCACAAGCAATGGCTCACTCATGGGTCTCTCCTTTTTGGACTGCGGGCTGTGTGCAGTCCCCCGAGCATCAAACAGTACGGGCGCGAGATCGTCAATTAGGTATACTCATCGACGATGACAAAGGATGAACTCAAAAAAATCAAATTGCCCGACGGCCCCGGTGTCTACCTCTTCAGGAAGAGGAGAAAAATCCTCTACATCGGTAAGGCGGCCTCGCTCCGGGATCGGGTACGCAGCTACTTCTCGAGCGATCTCGCCCTCGCGCGAAGTCCTGCCATCGTGGGCATGGTGGCGAGTGCAGATTCGATCTCGCACAAGAGGACCGATTCGGTGCTCGAAGCCCTTATTCTCGAAGCGAGTCTCATCAAACGGCATCAGCCGCCCTACAACGTCGATGAGAAGGACAACAAAAGTTACAACTACCTCGTCATCACGAAGGAAGATTTTCCGCGACTCCTGCCGGTGCGCGGACGCGAGCTCTACCACGGTTGGCACAAGGCTGACATCAAACACCTGTTCGGGCCATTTCCTGAAGGCGGTTCGCTCCAGGAGGCGCTGCGGTTGGTGCGTCGCATCTTTCCATACCGCGATTCCACATGCGTCCCGTGCCCCGATCAACAAAAAATGACCAAAAAAAAGGCCGCACAAGGGGAGTCCTTGTGCCGGCCCTGTTTTAATCGCCAGATCGGGCTTTGTCCCGGAGTGTGTACGGGCGAGATGAGCAAAAAAGAGTACGCCGATCGGATCAGGCACCTCGCGGAGCTTTTTAGGGGCAACTTCAAGGGACTGAAGCGGCAGTTGGCCGTCGATATGAAAAAGGCCGCGGGTGAGCAACGCTTTGAAGAGGCCGCACTTCTGAAGCGGCAGATCGGCGCGCTCGAACATGTGCGCGACGTCTCGCTCATCAAGGAAGACCGACGGATCGCGACTGGTGGAATCGTTCGCGCCGCAGGCACGCGAATAGAAAGCTACGACGTCGCGCACACGGGAGGCACGGAGACGGTGGCCGTGATGACTGTGGTGGAGGATGGGCACGCCGACAAGAATTCGTACCGCAAGTTTAAGATCAGGAGCGCCACCAACGACGACGTGGCGGCCTTGCGCGAGGCGCTCTCGCGGCGGCTCAATCATCCGGAGTGGCCGCTCCCGCGCGTCTTCGTCGTCGACGGGGGAGTCGCGCAGATGCGGGCAGCGGAGCGGCTTTTGAAGGAGGCGGGGCTGCTGATTCCGCTCGTCGGCGTTGTGAAGAACGAATTTCATCGCCCGGAGCGTCTGATCGGCGACCGCAAAGCGATCGAGCTCTACGAAAAAGACATTCTGCTCGCCAACAACGAGGCGCACCGCTTCGCGATCGGCTGGCACCGCAAGCGCCGGCGAAGGAGTTTGACAGGCATTTGATTTGCCGTACAAATACGCGACCAACTACCAGGGAGAAAAGAAATGTTGGAACGTACCTTGAGCAGTCGTCCGACTCCCGCGCGGGAGAAAGACGGAAAACAGGCCTGCACCTTCACGCCACTCGGCCGTGGTCGCTTGCGGTGCAACCATCCCCGATGCCGCACAGCGATGGGCGGTCCGGTGATCATCAAAGCAGCTCGCGCCGACGCGCACCGCAATGCGAAGTTCCGCGAGCGCAATCCGGTCGCGCCGATGTCGGAAATCACACGCATCGTGGCGAGCCCGAAGTTGCCGACAGTTACGATCGGCCGCTACGCCACGGACGTGCGCTGCCCGCACTGCGGCTACTACAACTGGGTCGAAGATGTCGCCGGTACCGTCATCTGTGCGGACTGCGATACCCGGTTTTCTATCCTTCGTAAATCGCTTCGGTCGTGGTGAAACACCACCGACCGATCATTCGTCAGCGATTCACGACGCCGGATTTCCCGGCGTCGTTTCTTTTTGGTGCTATACTTTTTTCATGGCAAAGACGATCGTCGGGGTGCTGCGCGGCGGCACATCCAACGAATACAACCTCTCGCTCAAAACGGGCGCGGCGATCATGGCGGCGCTCCCGGAGGATGCGTACGAGACGCGCGACATCCTGATCGACAAGCAGGGCTTCTGGCACTTGCGGGGGAAGCCCGTTACGCCGGCGCGCGCGCTCGCGCAGATCGACGTGGTCGTGAGCGCCCTCCATGGCGGCGTCGGGGAAGACGGATCGGTGCACCGCATTCTCGACCGCTCCGGCGTGCCGTACCCAGGCTCCCGCGCGCTTCCATCGGGCTTTTCGCTCAACAAGGTACGCGCCCGCACCTTTTTCCAGCGCGCGGGAGTGCAGACGCCGCGCAGTGTCGCGTTTACGCTGAGCAACGACATGAGCACGGGGGACATGGCGCAGGCGGTCTTCCAGCAGTTCGGCCCGCCGTATGTGGTAAAGCCGGTGAGCGAAGGCTCCTCGTACGGAATCAAATACGCGCCGACAGTCCTCGAACTCGCAGAGGCGATCGCCGATGTGCTCGATTCGTACGGCGCGGCGATCGTGCAGGAGTTTTTGATGGGCGACGAATTTCACGTGGGCGTTATCGAAAATTTCCGCGGACAAGATCTCTACGCGCTGCCGCCCGCGCATGTGGTGAGGCCCGCCGGGTCGCGCTACGTTGAATCCGCGCATCACGAGCAGGGGATTCTGAAGCACAACGTGCCGAGCAATTTTACGATCGAGCAAAAACAGCAGATCGCCGAGCTCGCGAAATCCGCGTACCGTTCGCTCTCCATGGCGCACTACGCGGGCGTCGACATCATTCTCACGCGCAGGGGCCCGCACGTGCTCGAGGTCGACTCGATTCCGCATCTCTTTGAGGGCTCCGCATTTCCGCGTGCGCTTGAAGCAGTCGGCTCCTCGCTCAAGGAATTTTTGGAACACGCAATCCGTATGGCACGCGGGTAAAGAAAGACCCCGCGACGTTGCCGCGGGGTCCTGGTTCATGTTCCCACAGACAGTGGCTTAGGCTGCGACTTCGCGGATTCCGTAGTGGCGAAGCGTCAGCATGGCCTGACCGAGCGTGGGCGAAGCATTGCCGAAGTGCGTGAGCTTCCACGCGACGACGGCGTTGGCGAACCGCAGGTGCCACTCCCAGCCACGATCGGGCCAGTACAGGTGCGAGAAGCAGCGGGCGCCGTTGTGGAGGTCGCCCGAGCCGCTCTCGTCGACGATCGCCGTGTGCGGCACCGGAAACGCTTCCAGTGTCTCAATCGGCCCGTCCTTGACGAAGTATTTGAGTCCTTTTTCGCCAAGAGTGACGATCCCGACCTCCGCGTGACGGCGCAGGTCAGCAAGCGTTTTCTCCGGCGTGCGGCCGGTATCGTGGCAGTACTTCGACGAGACCGACGCAAAGCGCGCCTTCGCCAAGAGCTTCTCGATGCCAGGCCGTTGGCGGCCGACGTCGATACTGACGGGAATGCCGAGACGCACTGCTTCGTCCACGTAGTATTCCGCCGCATCGCGTTGGCGTCCGTCTACATGGACAAGTCGACAGTCTTCGAGGTCGAGCCGCGGAAAGTCCTGCGAGTACGATTCGGCCTCCTTGTCGGAGCTGGTGACGATCGCCCTTCCGTGAGGATTGACGATCACCATGGCGATCGGCGTCCGCTCCATGGCACGCGGGAGCCAGTGGACGCCGTGCGCACGCATCTTGGGCTCCAGGAGCCGGCCCGCATCGTCATCGGCGACGCCGCTGACGATAGCGGATTGCCATCCAAGCGCCGAGCAGGTGAGTCCCGCGACGGTTGCGTTGCCGCCTGCCTGGAAGCCGATTTCACCGGGGCGAGCCCGCTCGCGATTATCGCAACCCGGCATCTCGTTGACGCGGGCGATCTGGTCAAGAATCGCCTGCCCGACAAAGACGGCACTCGCGTTCAATGTGGTCGTATTCACTTTGCCTCCTCCTCTGCATTGCTGTGGGAACTATGGGAGCTGTAGAGAACGTAAAAAGCCTCCGCGCGGGAGGCTCGGTGATCGGCGTTACCTTGCGGTCAACATCGGCACGCTGCAACTATAGCAGGTCGGTGAGATCGCACAAATCAGTGCGAACCCATGTTGAGAAAATAATAATGAAACTGCTTTGAGCCAGGTATCTCTGGGTGGAAAGTGGTGGCGAGGAGATCGCCTTGCTGCACGGCGATAATTTCTTTGCCGCGCGTGGCGAGCACTTTCACCGCTTTGCCGGGCCGCGTAAGAATCGGCGCACGGATGAAAGCGACAGCGATTTTCTTTTTTGAAATGGTCGGGATCATGATCGAGGTCTCGAAGCTCTCTTGCTGCCTGCCGTAGGCGTTGCGGCGGGCCGTGATGTCGAGGAGCCCGAGCGATTTCTGATCAGCTCTGCCGCCCTCGATGTGCTTCGCCAGTACGATCGCGCCTGCGCAGGTGCCCCAGATCGGCATTCCAGCTTTCGCGCGTTTCTTGATCGCGGTGAGGAGTCCGCTTTGCTCGAGCAGTTTTCCGATTGTCGTGCTTTCGCCCCCGGGGATGATGAGCCGTTCGACCTTCGCGAGGTCCGCGGGCAGGCGGACGAGCGTGGCTTTTTCGCCGAGCGCTTCGAGCACTCTCACATGCTCCGCAAAATCTCCCTGGAGTGCCAAGACTCCGGTCATGCTAAATGCCTCGACCTGCCAGACGCTCGTGCGCTGGCATGCTCGCCACATCGATCCCGTGCATCGGCTCGCCGAGCCCTTCGCTCACTTTTGCGATGATGTCGGGGTTGTCGAAGTGCGTTGTCGCCTCGACGATCGCTTTGGCGCGCTTCTTCGGGTTTTGCGATTTAAAAATGCCGGATCCCACGAAGACTCCTTCCACGCCGAGTTGCATCATGAGCGCCGCATCGGCGGGGGTGGCGATGCCACCGGCTGAGAAGTTGACCACCGGAAGGCCCTCGCGCGCGACTTTCTTCACGAGCTCCAACGGCACACGATACTCCTTGGCCTTTTTCGCGAGCGCGGCGGCGGACATCGTTTTGAGAGCGCCAAGCTCCGCATACACGGCGCGCGCCTGCCGGACCGCCTCCACGACGTTGCCGGTACCGGCCTCGCCCTTGGTGCGAAGCATTGCCGCGCCTTCGTCAATGCGGCGGAGCGCTTCGCCGAGATTGCGGCAGCCGCAGACGAAGGGAACGTGAAAGCTGGATTTGTCGATGTGGTACTGCTCGTCGGCGGGCGTCAGCACCTCGCTCTCGTCGATGTAGTCGACGCCGAGCGATTCGAGCACCTGCGCCTCCACGAAGTGGCCGATGCGCACCTTGGCCATCACCGGGATCGTAACGGCTTTCATGATCTGCTTGATGAGCTTCGGATCGCTCATGCGCGCCACGCCGCCCTTGGCGCGGATGTCGGCGGGCACGCGCTCCAGCGCCATCACGGCCACCGCGCCCGCATCCTCGGCGATCTTGGCGTGTTCGACGGTTACCACGTCCATGATCACGCCGCCCTTCAGCATGCGCGCGAGTCCGCTTTTGAGGGCGAAGGTGTTTTTCCTCTGCTCGGCCATAAGAGCAAAACTATATATTGTTTTGGCTTTTTTGTCCCGAATTGCTACATTTCTCTAGTTGAGGAGATTGGGCCAGTAGTTCAGTGGTAGAACGTCTCATTTGCAATGAGAAGGTCAGGGGTCCGATTCCCCTCTGGTCCACAGAAAAAAGCGCCGTGCGCTTTTGTGGGGAATTGGACGCCGGAGCAATGTGAGGCCAGTAGGCCGAACGGCGAGGCGGTGCCCAGCCCGAGCTGAGCGACGGCGAAGCGAGAGGCGAGGGAGATTCCCCTCTGGTCCACCGAGTGATTACCCCTCTTTCGAAGCCTCGATCGTCTTGGTCATGTTGAGTCGGATCGCCGTTTTGATATTTTGATCCCTCATGTTTTTGGGAAAAATGTACTGCTCACCGACGCCTGTGTCTGGTCTCTCCACATCGTGAATATCAAACTGTTCGGGATGGTTCTGTATTCTTTCAAGAAGGCTTTTATCCCACGGCTCCACCTCGTACCCATTTTGCAGCGCCCAGTGAATGACGCCGATTTGTGCGGCCGGTATCTTGAGAAGAAGCGGCTCGCCTCGTGCGGCTGCCAAAGCCGCAAACCACTGCTCCGCGTCGTGCAAGAGGTCGCTGCCGATACTCTTTCGTCGCATTCCGGGCAGCACTTCACGATGGCTTAAAGAGAAGGTGCGAAAATCCTCCGACCCGAAAAAGAGGTCGGCGAGCAGTGGATTGTCTTCAGGTTGGTCCGCAACGTATTTGAAATTCAGGGCGTAGCTTCTGCGAGAGGATTCGCGTGCCTTGATGGTGCGATGGTCGAGCTCGAGTCGAGCCCGCGAGATACCGGTTACTTTTCGGGGCATATCCACGAGCCGATGAACGATCTCTCGATCGTCTTCGTGCACTATAGGCGCTCCCTGCGTGCCGCCTTGTTGCAAGGCATGAACCGATGCGGTGGCCCATATCGGGTCGAGCTCGTTGCTTCGCGTCCTGTCCAATCGTTCGGCATTCATACGGTGAACACCAATTGTATGACAGATGAAGTTTTTTTGATAAGCTGCGCTCTATGAGTACTACGGTCAAGGCCCTGACGCTCGATATCGAAAAGGATGGCTGGGAGGGGAGCCGAGGCTTCGTGATGCGGGAGGTTCCGATGCCGACTCTGGACGAGAAGAAGAATCCGGACGACGCCTTGGCGGTCATTCTCAAAATGAAGTACGCGGGAGTGTGCGGCTCCGACAAGGGCCTCTGGAGTCGCTCCGCCTTTAAAGATTTGGTACACGATTCGCTGAAGCGGGAGGGCAAAACGATGCGCGTGACCGGCCACGAATTTTTGGGAGAGATCGTGGAAGTCGGCTCCATGGTGGAGCGGCTCTACCACGACCAGGATCAGAAGAACCCCGCCAAAATCGAAGTCGGTGCGCTGGTCTCTGGTGATTCACACATCACCTGCGGCCGCTGCTACCAGTGCCGCATCGGTGAGGAGCACGTGTGCCTCAACGAGCAGATTCTCGGCATCTCGACCGACGGTATTTTCGCCGAGTACGTAAAGATCCCCGCCAAAAATCTCTGGGCCGTAGACGATCGCCGCGTCCGGCCCGAAATCGCCGCCATTTACGATCCCTTCGGCAATGCGGTGCACGCATGCACCGTTACCGACTTTCGCGGACAGCGCGTCGCGATCATGGGTGCAGGCCCGATCGGCATGTTCGCCATCCTCCTTTTGCAACGCTTCGGCGCGGCCAAGATCATTGCGGTCGATGTGAACGAACAGAATCTCAAGCTGGCAAAGGAGCTCGGCGCGCACGAGACGATTTTGATCGAAAAGGGGAAGAAACGGGAGGAATGGGAGGCAGACAAAGGAGTTGTCGACAAAATCATGGAACTCACCTACGGCAAGGGCGTCGACATTTCCATGGAGATGGCCGGGCCGTTCTCCTCGATCAACAACTGCATTGAAAGCACCCGTCGCGGCGGGCACGTGATTCTCTTTGGGATCAAAGACGGCGACCTTACGATCCCGCATTTTTCACCGCGCGTGATCATGCGCGGCCTTACGCTGCACGGCATCATCGGCCGGCGTATTTTTCAGACCTGGCAAATCGCGCAGCGCATGCTCTCCGACAAGCAGAACGGCATTCAGGAAGCGATCTGGACGAAGATTCTAAAAGAAGGGAAGGGCACCGTGCTCGATTTCGCGAAGTTTACGCCGGAGTCGTTCGAGAGAGCTTTGCAGGAGCATCCAAAGTTTGTTTTCAAAATCAACGGCTGAATAAACAACGTGCCTCGGGTTTCCCCGGGGCACGTTTGGCAGCGGGGGATCGAATCCCCATCAGCCGAGATAGTACAAGAGGGCGGACACCACGATCGTCGCAACTGCCGCGAGCGTTGCGTAGATTTTCAACTGAGATTTCAGCGGCAACTCTGCCACGTCGGTGCCAAAAAAGGCTCCAAGGGTGCCACCGAGATCGATGCCGTCGGAATCGATGAACATTCGAGATCTCCACTGGTTGTAGCGAACTTAATTGTACCACGTTTCGCGAGAGATTCAAGTCGATCTTCATCGGCGCATTCAAGAATTGCTGTGTATACTGCGCGAATATGTATGACGCTTTGAAGCCGATCTTAGAGGCCGAGCTTGCAGCCGCGAAAGAGAACGGCACCTACAAGGTAGAGCGCGTGCTCGAATCGAAGCAGGGCCGGGAGATAGTGGTTGCCGGCAAGAAGCTCCTCAATTTCTGCGCCAACAATTATCTCGGTTTTTCGGGCACAGAGCTGCTCGAGGGGCCATCGGACGAAACGATCAGGAAATGGGGCTTCGGCCTCGCTTCGGTACGCTTTATCTGCGGCACACAGACGCTCCACAAAGATCTCGAAGCGGCGACCGCCGCATTTTTGCGCACCGAAGACGCTGTTACCTATTCCTCATGCTTTATGGCCAACGTCGGACTTTTTCAGACCTTCTTTGGGGAAGGAGACGCGATCATCACCGACGAGCTCAATCACGCCTCGATCATCGATGCGATCCGGCTCTCGAAGGCCGAGCGACACATCTTCAAACACATGGACATGGCCGACCTGGAGGAGAAACTCAAGCTCGTCAAAGACAAGCGGCTCAAAGTGATCGCGACCGATGGGGTTTTTAGCATGGACGGCGACGTGGCGCCGCTCGCGGAGATTTGCGAGCTGGCTGACAAGTACCATGCGCTCGTCATGATCGACGATGCGCATGCGACGGGCGTCATGGGCGGAAGCGGGCGTGGCACACACGAGCACTGCGGCGTCATGGATCGCGTCGATTTCATCACTGGCACGTACGGCAAGGCGCTCGGGGGAGCGGGAGGGGCATTCAACGCCACGCGCAAGGAGGCAGCGGATTATTTGCGCAACCGCTCTCGCACGTATCTTTTCTCCAACGCGCTCGACACCGGTATCGCCGGGGTTTCGATCTTCGTGCTGGATTACGTGCAAAAGCATCCCGAAGTGCGCGAGCGCCTCTGGGACAACACGAAATACTTCCGGGAGCTCATGGCGCAAAACGGCTTCAAAGTGACGGACGCGCAACACCCCATCACACCCATCATGCTCGGCGACGAGAAGAAAGCAGTCGACATGGCGAAGGCGCTCTTCGACGAGGGCATCTACGTGATCGGCTTCGCATATCCGGTGGTCCCCAAGGGTAAGGCTCGCATCCGCGTGCAGATCTCCGCGGCGCATACGAAAGAAGACATCCAAAGGGCAGTCGAGAAATTCACCTCCGTCGGCAAAAAATTCGGCGTCGTCTAAGCTTGGGGCCTGCGCACAACCACTACAAGGTTCAACCTTGTAACGCGTCCAAAAGTTGTCGCCAATCGGTGGCTTTGCACAAGGTTATTCTGGTACGAGGTCGAACCTTGTAAGTGGGGCGTTATGCAGGTGTCTCGCCACTACTCGATTGGTCCGATCGCTTCAATTCGGCCAGCCGTTGTCTCGCACGTCCGAGATTCGATTTGATCGTGCCCTCCGGTACGCCGAGTTCGGCTGCGGCCATGGGATATGTTTTATTCTCGATGACGACACTCCTGTAAATATCCCGATGTTTTGCGGGTAGGAGGGGAAGGTATTTCTCCAAATCCTCCGCGGACAACTCCGCATCGGCATCCCTCGCTCGCTCTCTTGCGTTGCGTGCCTCGGGGCGGCCTTCTTCGTGCTCAAGTGCCGAGACGGCACTCTCAAGGAGCCGTTCCACGCGAGCGGCAGAGATGCCGAGTCGTTTTGCGGCCTCCTCAAAGGTGCCGGTGTCATTGACGGCGATGACTGCGCCCTTCACTTCTTCGGGCAGATGCTCAAAATTGCGGTGCTTTTCGCTGACCAAAAGGGCGCGGAACGGATCATCCGAAAGAGTTCTCTCACCGATGGCCCTATTGCGATACTCCTTTGCATATTTGGTAACTCTGTTTCGACTCCGGTGACTCTGCATGAAATTATTCTTTACAATCGTCGTGAGCCATGCTGCCATGTTGGTGCCCATTTGATAGGCGTGATGATTCTGCCAAGCCCGCAGAACCGTTTCTTGTACCGCCGACTCAGCTTCGTCGGTGTTGTGGTACAAAGAGGTTGCATAACGCAGAAGGTTCTCCCGTTCTGACGTGCCAGGAGTGCCGAAACGTTTTAAATCGTTCTCGAACGCTTTGTCGGGAGGTGTAAACTCGCGTTTCTTGCCGGACGAGCCGCTCTCCAAGGAATCCATGGACGTCAGTACGGGCGATCGTTCTCCATTTCGGATGAGTAGGTGCCCTGCGCCGCGAGGGAGTTCATCTTGGAGCGGAAGAGGAGGATGTCCTGCGCCGCTTTCGCGTTCTGCGCCGGATTCTCGGCCCACTTTTTCAGCACCGGATTTTGAATTGCTCGAGAGTAGGAGAAAGAAAGTGGCCACGGCAGCCCGCCGATCTTGTTCATGGCATCGAGGTGCGCGGTAGCCTGCTCGTCGCCCTGGCCGCCGGAGAGGAAGACGACACCCGCAAGATTTGCGGGCACCGTCTCTTTCAGATATTTCACCGTCGCAGCGGCGACTTCCTGCACGCTCGACTGCTTCGCGGCCTTCTTGCCCGAAATCACCATGCTTGCCTTCAGGATCGTGCCTTCCATGAGTACGTCCTGCCCCTTCAATTCTTCAAACGTCTTTTGCAAAGCCGCCAGACTTACCTCCATGCAGCGCTCGAGCGAGTGATCGCCGTCGATGAGTACTTCCGGCTCCACCATGGGTACGATGTCGGCCTCCTGGCAGAGCGCAGCGTAGCGGGCGAGTGCGTGCGCATTGGCGTGGAGACACGCGTCGCTCGGAATGCCTTGGCCGATGGTGATCACCGCGCGCCACTTGGCGAACTTCGCGCCCATCGCGCTGTATTCCGCAAGCCGCTCTCGCAGGCCGTCGAGTCCTTCGGTTACCTTCTCTCCGGGATGCAACGCGAGCTCTTTGGCGCCCGCATCTACCTTGATGCCCGGGAGGATTCCTTTTTTGGCAAGCAGCTCCGATACCGGCGTGCCGTCACCGGCTTTCTGCCGGATCGTCTCGTCGTACAAAATGACGCCGCTGATGTACTGCCCGAGTCCTTCGCTCTCAAACATCGTCGTGCGGTACAGGCGGCGATTTTCTTCGGTGCACTCGAGGCCGACCGAGTCGAACCGCTTCTGGCATGTGGAAGCGCTCTCATCGGCTGCGATGATGCCTTTGCCGCCCGCGACCATCTGCTTCGCCGTCTTTTTTAAAATATCTGCGTTCATAATTAAAAATTAATCTTCTAAATGCCGCGTCTTGATCTTGCGGACCGTGCGCGGGTTCGAGGTCATCACGATTGAGTGGGTCTCCGTGTGCTTTGCGCCCACCTTCACCCCGATCGCGAGCGGGCCCGTCATGACGCCGGTGGCGGTGAAGCTGACGTTGTCGCCCTTGGCGAGATCAACCGCGCGGAACACCTGCGAGAAATCCGTCACGCCCGCCTTGTGGAGCCGCGCGACGTGCTTCTCGTCTTTCGGCTTCCAGCGGCAGATCAGCTCGCCTCCGAGACATCGCATGGCTGCCGCAGTAATGACCGCTTCTGCGCTGCCGCCTACGCCGAGGAGCATGTCGACAGAAGAAGGTGTGCACGTGGCGATCGCCATGGCCACGTCGCCATCGGTGAAAAGGCGCACGCGCGCTCCCGCCGCGCGCACCTCTGCCACAAGATCGTTGTGACGATCCCGATCGAGAATCGCTACCGTGAGCTCACTCGCTTCTTTGCCGAGTGCTTTCGCGACCTTCCGTACGTTGTCGGTGGGGGAGGCGTCGATGTCGATGGCGCCCTTCGCGTGCGGGCCGACCGCGATCTTTTCCATGTAGGAATCGGCCGCGCGATAGAGAGAGCCCTCGGGGCCGGTGGCGATTACCGAGATCGCGTTGGTGCGCCCGTGCGCCACCGAATCGGTGCACTCTAAGGGATCGACTGCGATTTCAAAGAGCGGGCCCTTGCCGCTCCCGAGCTGCTCGCCGATGTAGAGCTCGGCCGCCTCGTCTTTGGCTCCCTCGCCGATCACGATCTCGCCGCGAAAGTCGATCGTATTGAAATACGTGCGCATCGCGTCCACTGCGGCCTGGTCGGCTGCCTTGCCGTCGCCCTTGCCGATCCAGGCGGCCGCGGCGATCGCGCCCACCTCGGTTACGCGCACAAACTCGAGCGCAAGGTTGGCAAAGATAGAGCCGTTTTTTGCAGCCATATCGAGAAAGTAGGCACAGTATACAGCATTCTTTGTAAACAGAAGGCCTCTTGACTACTCATACGGCGCGTATAGTATTGGCGCGAATGTAAGGTTTCCATTGCGTATAAGCAGGGGAAAGGTTGGTTTACATTTTATACAAGCAACAAGAAACGACTCTCATGGCAAAGAAGCTATACGTCGGTGGATTGCCCTACGCAACGACCGACTCTGAGCTCAAGGACGCGTTCTCGCAGGCGGGATCGGTCTCTTCGGCGGTCATCATCATGGACAAGATGAGCGGACGCTCGAAGGGTTTTGGTTTCGTCGAGATGACGTCCGACGAGGAGGCGATGAAGGCGATCGATATGTGGAACGGCAAGGATTTCGGAGGCCGCACCCTTACGGTCAACGAAGCGCGCCCGATGGAGCCACGCCGCGATTTCCGCGGTGGTGGCGGTGGTGGCCGCAGCAACGGTGGCGGACGTTGGTAGCGCGCGTTGCGCGCTTGTCGCCGTCGCTCGGACGAAGTGAAAGTAAACTTTCACTTCGCTCCTCGCTAGGCGCCATAAGCTCCAGCATCCTGCTCGGCTTTTCAACAGCTCCCGCGAGGGAGCTGTTGTCGTTTGCTATCCACATGAAGAGCGGGCAGTGGGGCGGATACATATGGATCTCGCGCATAATAGAGGTATGAAGTACGGCCACCTTTTCGGATATGGCATCGTGATCTATTCGGTCATGTTCCTATTGTGGTCCGGCTTTGTAACCTACGGATTCGTCGAGGGGTTAGTACCACGGCTCGTGAGCCTCTCCGTGCTGATTACGCTCGGCATCATCGCGGGCAATTCGCTCCGCACGCAAAGCTGGCGCGACATCGCGCCGTACTCGCTTGCGTGGGCGCTCATCGCCGCCGCACTGGATGCGATCTTCAGCGTGCCGTTCACCGGGTGGAGCTTGTTTGCCGATTGGAACGTGTGGCTCGGATACGCGATCGTCGCGCTTGCGCCGCTTGCGGCACCCTGGTTCCGCAGGCGCACCGCCCTCGCATGAGCGAGCCGCTTCTTGCTCGAAGCAGCGCGGACGACGCGCTCCTCTCGACGCATCGCCTGTTGCTGCGGCTGGGGCTTGCACTTACGAGCGCCTTCGCATGGATCTTCGTCTTTCAGTATTTCTACGTGCTTTCGGGGGATGCAGGGCGCGCGTTCGTCGCGTTGCTTCTTGTCTACGGATTGGCGCAGGGGATCACCGTGGTGTTGACGCCGATTGCCGCCGCGCACCTCCGTACCGGTACGAAGCGAGCCCTGATCACTGGCACCGCGCTCGCCGCACTCGCGTACACCGTGCTCGGCGGCGCTCTCATGGGCCTTTTCGTCGGCGACTCGCTCGTGTGGGGAGTCGCGCTCTTTGCGATTTTGCTCGGCGCATACCGCGCGCTCTACTTTGTGCCCTATCGGCTCTCGCGGGCCGCGACACCGCACCGGCACTCGCGATTGCACGCACTCTTTGAAATACTGGTCGCTCTGATGCCGCTTTTTGCGGCACTCACGCTCGTTTCGTATCCTTCGGAGCCGATCCGGATCCTCTTTGGCACCTCCATTTTTCTTATCCTCTCGATCGTCCCGGCGCTTTTTGTGAAAAATACGCGAGAGAAATATTCGTGGGCTTATCTGTACACGTTTGTCCAGCTTGCCCGTGAGCGGAACAACACGCTCGTGCTCAATTCTTTGCTCGAAGGCGTGCAAGGTGCGGCGCTTTTTTTGATCTGGCCGCTCGCGATCTTTTTCATCCTCGACTCCTCGTACGCCGCGCTCGGCATCGTGGTCTCGCTTACGCTCCTTGCGATCCTTCTTTCGCGCGCCGTGCTCGGGAGGTGGTTCAAACGATTCGAGCTTCACGATTCGCCGCGCGTGCATACCGTGCTCGCGATGTCCGGCTGGATATTCCGGCTTGCCGCCGGCACACCGGTCGGCGTGATTCTCGCCGACACGTATTCGTACGCGACGCTGCCTTCACGCGGCACGCTCCATGATCCGTTTGTGCAACAACAGGCGAGCGACCATGGCACCTTCATCGACGAGTACACCACGCTCAAAGAAATGGCGCGCGCCTCGGGCAAGATTGTGCTCTGTATCTTCGTGGGGGCGGCCGCATCATTCGTGTCATTGCCCGTGGCGTTCGCACTCGCGCTTGGCGTCGCGGCTTTTGCGGCAGGACTGACCGTTTCGCTCCAACGCTTCGTCTCAAGCGCGGCTTAGGCCATGGACTCGGAGAAAAAAATCCGCAATATCGAGCGCGTCAGAGAGAAGAAGGAGGCGGTGCAGGCAGGCACGGTGCCGACCCTCAAGCATATCAACGCTCAAAATCCGGTGGTGCCGATCCCGCGTCTCTCACCGGAGCATACTTTTGCAGAGGGCGATGATCCGAGTGATGCGGACCGGAAACTCGAGGCAAATGCGATTGTAGTCGCATCTCTCCAGAGCCTGTGGCCGCGTGTCGAAGGAATCCGAAGACACTATCAGCGCACGCGCCCGCTCCCGGAAGAGCGGCTCGGAGGCCTGCACGTCTTGAACGCGCTCGAGTCCGAAATGTACATGCAGGTCAGCCGCGCGATCACGAGCTGGTGCGAGGAGCGCAGGCTCGCGGTCGGCGTGGGGAGCGAGCAGTCTTCCTTCGACGACCGTGCGTACCGCCGCTACAACGAGATTCTGCCGAAGCTGCGGGCGGTCGACATGCGCACCCGTCTCCAGTCGGGCATCGAGACGGCGTGCAGCGTCGTGTGGGGCACGCTCCAGAGCATTCCGAAGTATTTTGAGGAACGGGCGCACCGCGATATTTCTCCACAAGAGTTCGAGATCATCGCACGCAACAACGCCGAGCTGGTGCGTACGATCGCGCAGATGGAATTGAGCGCCTTCAGCCATCTCTCGGATCAAGTGGCGGGCGAGCGCGACCGCCTGCGCACGCATGAGGAGCCATGGCTGCGGCATCTCGAAATCGTGGGCGAAGGGGATGCCATGCGCCTCGAACTTGCCGAAGATACGCGCCGTTGGCTGGCGAACTCGGTGGGAAAGCCGCGCGAGATCCGCACCGGATGCCCCGCGCTCTACGCGCGCGGGGCGCGCGGAAAAAATATCGTGATGGAGATGTACGAGTGGGCCACGGAAAAGATCCGGCAGGATTACTACCCGTATCTCGAAAAGAAGGCGAGGAAAACAGAGGGGTCGGACGCTACTTGAAAAGACCCGCGACCACGTCTTTCACATCGCCCCCATCCGCTCTGCCGGCGAATTCTTTCATCACCGCCCCGGTGAGTTTGCCTGCACCTGATGGATCCGCGAGACCCATCTCGGTCATTTTCGCGCGCGCTACTTTTTCGATTTCCTCACGGGAGGCCGTCTGCGGCAGGTACCCTTCGATGATCTTCAGCTCCGCACGTTCCTTTTCGGCGAGTTCACTTCTGCCACCCGAGGTGTACACATCGGCCGCTTCCTTGCGCTGCTTCGCGAGACGCTTCAGCACTGTTACGGCTTCCGGATCGGCGAGCTCCTCCGTCGGCTTCCGGCCCTTCGCCACGAGCTCGTTGGTGAATGCGGTGATAGCGCCGCGGAGCGTATTGAGCCGGATCGGATCCTTCGCCTTCATCGCGGCCGTCATGTCGGAGCGGATCGTTTGAGTCAACATAGGGGAAAATATACCACATGCTACGATAGCCGTATGGAATGGCTGATCGTCGCGCTCCTTCTTGCGAATCTCGCGCTCGTTGCGTACTTTTTCCTGCTCCGCCCCAAAGAGAAGGCCGACACGCAGGGGCTCGTGCTCCTGCAAAACCAGATGCAGGAGCTCGGCCGGTCGCTCGACTCGCGCCTTCACGAATCCAGCAAGCAGATGCACGATACGATGCGCAGCCAGCTTGGGGAATCAACGAGAATCATCAAGGAGATCACGCAGGAGATCACCTCGGTCAAAGAAATCGGCCGGCAGACGCAATCCTTTGCCGAGCAGCTCAAATCGCTCCAGGATATTCTCAAAAATCCGAAACAGCGCGGGATACTCGGGGAATACTTTCTTGAGACGGTGCTGAAAAACGTCTTGCCGGCCGGCATGTATAAGATGCAGCATCCTTTCAAAAACGGCGAGATCGTGGATGCCGCCGTCTTCGTCAACGAAAAGCTCGTCCCGATCGACTCAAAGTTCTCGCTTGAAAATTACAACC
This sequence comes from Candidatus Kaiserbacteria bacterium, assembly GCA_016432285.1. GTDB lineage: Bacteria > Patescibacteriota > Minisyncoccia > Phycocordibacterales > UBA2100 > UBA10103. The sequence goes on along the minus strand of CP066682.1, from coordinate 565,967 downwards.
GCTTCGTGGCGGCGCCTTCCGGATCCTCCGAGCGCGCCGCGCTCGAAAAGACATTCGTCAATGACCTGAAGCTGCGGATCCAAGAGACCGCCAAATATATCCGACCGGAAGAAGGCACGATGGATTTCGCTTTCATGTTTATTCCGAGCGAGGGGATTTACTACGATCTTCTCACCAATCAAGTCGGTGCGGGCGAAGACGAGAATCTCATCCAGCGTGCCGCATCCAAATACAAAGTAATCATCGTCTCGCCGACCTCCTTCCTGGCGTATTTGCAGACCGTTTTGCAGGGTCTCAAGGCGCTGGAAATCGAAAAGCGTGCGGAGGAAATCCAGAAGCGCGTGGGGGAGCTGGGGAAGCACCTGGGCTCCTACGAGGAGTACTACCGCAAACTCGGCGTCTCACTCGGCACAACCGTCTCGCACTACAACAGTGCATACAAAGAGCTCGGCAAGATCGACAAAGACGTGTACCGCATCGCGGGTGCCAAAATGGGCGTCGAGCCGGATCTGCTCGAGAAACCCTCGGTCGAGGAGTAATCGCATGGAGAAGCAAAAGCGGCCACATGAGAGTGCGACAATTTCGAGAAGAGACTTTTTAGCCGGTGGCCTTGCGGCCAGCGCACTATTTACATTGAAGCCGGACGTGGCACTTGCCGATTTTACTGCTGCTGAAGAGTCAGCATATCCGGCAGGTTCAGTTGAGAAGGAGGCGCAAAAAATGCTCGCAGCAATTCCTTCGAATTTTTTTGAAAAGAAGGAGTTTCAATACCTCATAAGCGTTGTCGGCAATTCCATTGCTACATCTCCGCATGCGGCGCAGGTGTTCGCGGTCGGCTCACTCTTCGGTTCGGCGATCGTAGATGATGGGGAGAATCTCAACTTTAGCGATGAGGATCATGTCGCCCCGAGTACGGAGAGGGAAGAGGATTATACATATGCCGAAACGGAAGATCATTCCTACCTAAACATCGGGCTTCAGCACGATGCCCACGGATGGCAGCAAGTAAAAAAAGAAGTGTATGAAGCAATTAAGGAAAAACGAACCGATATCGTGGCTCTAGAATATTCGTCACGTTTTTTTAAGCACCTCGGTGAATACGCGAAGAGGCAAGGAAAAGAAGTGCAGTACCTGGAGGGCAATTCTGGGGGAAGGGTGGGCCTCCTGGCGACCGTCGGTGGACTGGCGCTTGCGCTCGCGATGTACCGCCTGAATCTTTTTGATCCGCGCGAGCGATCGCAGTGGCTGAAGGAATACGGTTTGTCATGGTTTGTCACGCAGCTCGGCATCACGCCGCCGTCTCTCATGCTCTCGGTGTACCTCAACCAAAATAGCGCGGATCATCGATACTACGCGAGACATGACGTGTCGTACACGGGCGATGCGAGGACGGTGTTTATGAAATTGGCGCTGGACAAGATCAGAGCCGAAAACCCCGGCAAGCGCGTCGTAACGATCACCGGCGACATACATGCAAAGGGTATAGAAATGTATTCAAGAGATTCGCACGCGTTTGAGCTTGCGGTAAAGGGTCTCATTTACAATCTGGTCTATTACTTTCACAAGAGAGAAAAGCCGCTCATGGAGTAGATTTTCCAATCTTCGAATAACGAGGGCCCGGCAACGTGATGCTGCCGGGCCCCTGCTTACTGCGTCTTCGCGAACCAGAAATCCACGAAGAAGACGGTCGTGCCAATGAGGGCGATGATCGTCCCGATTTTGAGGAATGCCTCGGACCGGATGCTGCCTTCAAGTGCAAAACTGAAGGAGGCAAACCACAACACGCTGCCGACGGCGAGGCAGAAAAGCAGGATGACGATCGCCGCGCGCGACGTCTTTTTGGCAGGCGGTTGCGGCGCCTCCCCGAGTAAGTAGTCTCCACTTCGCACAAACATGACCTTGCCCTCCTGTGCGGCCTTGACTATTGCATAAAATGTCGCAATCGACTATAGTGCGCGCACTTCATGGCCAAGATTGCGATCATCGAGACCGGCGGCAAGCAGTACGTTGTTACGAAAGACAGCGTTTTGAGCGTGGAAAAGCTCGCCGACGTTTCCGAAAAGGGAGAGACGATCACCTTCGACAAGGTCCTCCTCACCGACGACGGCTCCGAGACCAAGGTGGGCGCGCCCTACATCAGCGGCGCGAAAGTGACAGGAGAGCTGATCGAGGCGGGCCGCAGCGCCAAGGTTACGGTGATCCGCTATCGCCAGAAAAGCCGCCACTTCGTCAAGCGCGGACATCGCCAGCCATTCACCAAAGTGCGCATCACCGCGCTTCCATAAGTATGGGCTCGTCGGAGCGTTTCGATCGGAGAGCCCCACAAGAAAGCGAGCGCGACATTTCCGAGCGGCACCTGCTTGGACTCCAGAACACGCGCACTCTCGAATCTCACGGCCTTTCACTCGCCGTGCCATCGGCCGAAGCTCTCGCCCAAAAGCGTGCGCAGGTAGTCGCTGATTTGAAGGCGCTCTCAAAGGGTCCGGACACAGAGGCCGAATGCAATCAGACCTTTGACAATCTCGAGTATTTCATCGCGCAAGCAGGTAACGGTGTCGCGGAGGATGGAGGTGAGAAAGACGAGCACCACACCGCCACTACTTTTGAGAGCATCAATGCGATCATCGATGCGCTGAACGCGCGATACGGTAGGGGAGACAACCTGCCGCCGCAGATGTAGTCAAACGAGAAAATGAAAATGGCCGCCGGATTTCGCCGTGCGGCCATTTTTTTGTGGCGATCTGCTCAGTAGAGCAAGTTGCGCTCAAGCCGATACTTCGCCAACTCAAGGAGCAGGCACTCGTGTTGGTCGGAACCGTCGGCGAAGCGTCCGCTCTTCACGCGGTACTTGGTGATATGGTAGTCGGCCGTCAGAACAATGAACAAGACGATCGCGAAGACAATCACCAGAAGCACCAACAAGGCATCCTCGCTCGAGAACGGTCCTCCCTGCGGAGCGGCGCGGTAAACAAGACCGAGGAGCAGAGCGAGCAGACTGCCGGCGGTTACGAGGGCGGCGAGCGATAGGTCTGACAGCTTCTCTTCCAGTATGAGGCGGCCGATGTAACGCCGATTCGCGATATGTTCGGTCACGGGTTTTCTCCCTATGGTTGACCCGCCGACACTACATCACATTCGAGTACAGGGCGCTAGTGCCGACCCTCCAGGGCGCTCTTGATCGTGTCGGGGTCGGCATACTCCAATTCCGAGCCGGTCGAGAGTCCGCGGCCGAGTGAGGTGATTTTGACGTCGCGCTCCGCTGCCACGGATGCGAGCTCCTCTTTGATGCGGATCGCGGTGATGTCGCCCTCGGGATTCGCTGGGAAGGCAAGCACAATCTCTTTGAGGGCTTCACGGGAGCGAAGCGTCTCGAGAAGCTGCTGCACCCGAAGACCCTTCAGTTTTTCCGACGCGAGCGAGATCGTGCCGCCGAGCACGAAGTAACGGCCCTTGAACATGCCGCTCCCCTCGAGCGCGGCAAGATCCGCGTCGCTCGCAACGACGGCGAGTAAGGAATCATCCCGCGTCGCCACGCACAGCGAGCAGATTTTTTCAGCGCCGACAAAGTGGCGGAAGCACTGCGGGCACAGCTTCACGCCTTTTGAGAGACTCGCGATCGAATCGATCAAATCTTTCCGGACGCTTGGGGAAGCGCGCAGGAGAAACTGCACAAAGCGGCCGGCCTGTCGCGGACCGATGCCCGGAAAGCGCTCGAAGATAGCGGCGAGCCGCTCGATCGGGTCCATGCCGTTCAGAAGGGGGCCTGTTCCTCCTCGACCTCCGCTTCGGGCGTGAAGTCGCCGAAGTCGCTTTTGTCGATCGTGATAAAGGTAGTCCTTTCTTCGTCAAACTTGAGGTCTATCTTGCCCACCGGGCCGTTACGGTGCTTTTCGATGAGGATCTCTGCGATACCCGGCCGGTCGGAGTTGTCGTTCATCTTGTCGTCGCGGTGGATGAACATCACGACGTCGGCGTCTTGCTCGATCGAGCCGGAATCGCGCAAATCCGAGAGGCGAGGCCGGCCGCGACGCTGCTCCACCGCGCGCGAGAGCTGCGAGAGCGCTAAGACCGGCACTTCGAGCTCGCGGGCCATGGCCTTTAGCGAGCGCGAGATCTCCGTTACCTGCTGCACGAGGTTGTCGCTGCCCCGCGCATGCGTCGGAGTGATGAGCTGGAGGTAGTCGACGATGATGAGCCCGAGACCTTTTTCGGATTTGAGACGGCGCGCGACGGATCGCATCGAGAGCACGGTAGTCGACGGCTTGTCGTCGATGAAAATGGGAGCTTCCGAGAGCACGCTCATGCCTTCCTGCAAGCGCTCGAACTCGTCTTCGTCCTTGATGCGGCCGGTGCGCAATCGCCATGAATTGACGCCCGCCTGCGCCGCGAGCATACGATCGACGAGCTGCTGCGAGCTCATTTCGAGCGAGAAGATGCCGACCGGCGTGCCGTGCTTCGTGGCGCTCTGCCGCGCGATGTCGAGCGCGAGCGCTGTCTTACCCATACTGGGGCGCGCAGCCAGGATGATGAGATCCGACTTCTGAAGGCCCGCCAGTAGATTGTCGAGCTGCGGGAAGCCGGTCGGGACGCCGCGGATCGAGGCGGTGTGCTTTTGGAGGTGCTCGAGCCGCTCCCATGCTTCGGTGAGCTCCTCCTTGATCTCGCTGAAGGAGCGAAGCATCGGCGCCTGCGACACGGCGAAGACGGCTGACTGCGCCTCATCAAGAATTTCTTCGATGTCGCGATCCTCTTGAAAGCCGAGCTCGCCGATGGTGTCGGCGGCGTTGATGAGCGAGCGCAGCACGAATTTGGTCTGGACCACCTGTGCGTAGTGTCGGGCGCTGCCGGGGGAGGCTGCGCTGCCCGCGAGCTCGGAGAGGTAAGCCGCGCCGCCAATCTCCTGGAGTTGCTTTCGCTCCTTTAGTTTCGCGGAGAGCGTAACTACGTCGATCGGCTCACCCTTGGTGTGCAAGGCGAGCATGGCGTCAAAAATGACGCGATGCTTGCCGGCGTAGAAGGAGTCGACGCCGACGATGTCCACTACTTCGTAGATTGCGTTTTGGCTCAGGAGGAGCGCGCCGAGAAGTGCCTTTTCCATCTCCACGTCTTGGGGTGGCACGCGCACGGATTTCTCTGCCATGGGCTGATAGTAGCACGGTCGACCTTTGTGCGGCCGGAAGGAAATCGCCGAATCGGCGGATACCCTGTGGATTGGGATATCCGAAATCGCTAGGATTTGACAGCTCATCGTATGCTTGATATAACGCAAAACACGGGAACAAACCCGAGTCAAACATGCTTACCTTTTCCCCCAAAAACGTAACGAAAGAGCTCCTTGCCGACCTTCCCGAGCGATCGCGGAAGGTTCTCACCGACCGTTTCGGCCTCAACCAAAAGGGCGAGAGCCGCACGCTCGACGCGATCGGGCAGGAGTACGGCATCACCAGGGAGCGAATTCGCCAAATCGAAAACCACAGCCTCGCGCAGATTCGCGAATCCGAGGCGTACCAGAAAGCCCTCCAGCATTTGGAGGGTCTTAAACAAGCGCTCCACGAGCTCGGGGGCGTCGTGGCGGAGGAAACCATCCACAAACACGTCCCCAAGAGCGACACCGAGCGCAACCACGTTACCTTCCTCCTCACCGTTGGACACCATTTTGAAGACCGGCGCGAAGACGCCAACTTCCGCACGCGCTGGCACATCGATGAGACGCTCGCCGACGCGATCGAGCGGGCGCTCACCAATTTGTACGAGTCCATCGAGCCGCACCGCCTCACGCCGGAAGAGGAATTCATTGAACTCTTCACGAAATATCTGAAGCAGGAGGGAATTAAAAATCGCGGCGCCGACACGACGGTGCGTTGGCTGACGATTTCGAAACGGCTTGGCAAAAATCCGCTCGGCGAATGGGGCAGGATGGAATCCCCCCACGTGCGCATCAAGAACACGCGCGACTTCGCCTACCTCACCCTGAAGCGTCACGGCTCGCCGATGCACTTCATCGAGGTCGCCAAGGGTATCGAGAAGCTTTTCACTCGCAAGGCTCATCCGGCGACGACCCACAACGAGCTCATCAAGGACGGACGTTTCGTGCTCGTGGGCCGTGGCCTCTACGCCCTCAAAGAATGGGGATACGAGCCGGGCGTCGTGCGCGAAGTGATCCGCGGCATCCTCAATCGAGAAGGGCCTCTCACGCGCGATGAGATCGTGGATCGCGTCAAGCGCGAACGCTACGTCAAAGACGCGACGATCGCCGTCAATTTGCAGAACTCCATGTTTACGCGACAGCCCGACGGCAGATACTCGCTCGCAAAATAAAACAGGTCGTCCGTCACATCTCCGCGGCAAGCCGCGGAGCATTGTGCGGCCGACACCGGGCTGTTTTTTTGGAAGGCGAGGCGGCCACCGCCGCCTCAAATCTGTCAGCCTCCCAACCTCGCGGCAAAGCCGCGAGGTATTCTCGGCTTCCAATAGTCACTAATGAACAACGGCTCCCTCACGGGAGCCGTTTCAATTTTCGTGATGCTACACTAAGAGCATGGCACTCAGTATTCCCGGCGTCGGCGAAGATCGCCCGGAGGCAATCACGACCGCTGTACCACGCTCGCTGGTGAGCGATCTCATTTCCCTCAATTGGGACAATGTCATCGAGGGTGTGGTCGGGAACCTCATGGGAATCTCGCGGGGCATCTTCCTTTCGATGGTCTTCCTTGGGCTCCTCGCTGTGCTCGCGCGACTCATCCCGGATTTCTTTCTCTTTACCTTGGCCTGGGTGGTGGGCACCTCGCCGCTGTGGGTTTTCCCGGTAGCGCTCGCGGGCGGGTGGAAGGCGTGGCTGTGGTACGTCCGGTCGGATTTTCTCGCGCACAAGCATCCGATCCTGCTCGAGGTGAAGATGCCGCGCGATCTCGTCAAATCGCCCCGCGGTATGGAGGTCGCTCTCTCGCACCTCTGGGCCCAATCGGGTGAGACCACCTTCTACCACCGCGTGTGGAAGGGGCAGATGTATCCCGTATGGTCCCTGGAGCTGTGCTCCTTTGGCGGCGAGGTGAAGTTTTATATCTGGACGTGGGATTACTGGCGTAGCAACGTCGAGGCGGCGATCTACTCGCAGTATCCGGAAGTCGAAATCGTGGAGGCCGAGGATTACGCGATGAAATACGTGTACGACCCGAAGCGCGAGACGGTCTACGCCACCGATCACCGCTACGAACCGCGCAGCGACGCGTATCCCTTGAAGACATATATCGACTACGAGCTCGACAAGGATCCGAAAGAGGAGTTCAAAGTCGATCCGCTCGCGACCGTGATCGAATTTTTGAGCAGCATGAAGCCGCAGGAGCAGATCTGGCTCCAGATCCTCATGACGCCCAACAAAGACTATCGCCGCAAAAAGAACGGACGATGGTGGGAGACCGAAGGTCTCTATACGAGTCTCATCAAAGAGGAAATCGATAAGATCCGTCTCGAGACCGTCGGCGACATTCAGAAAGACAAGTGGCGAAGTTACGTGCGTATTCAACAGTATCGCCAGACCGAGCTCATCCGCTCCATGGACCGCAACATGGGTAAGTACCCCTTTAGCGTGAGTCTTCGAGGCGTGTACATCGCGCCGCCGGAGCTTTTCGGCTCCCACGGCTGGTTCCAGATGCGCTTTATCTGGCGCCCCTTCGCCAATCCGCAATTCTCCAACCAGCTCCGGCCGCGCCGCTGGCACACGCCCTTCGACTATCCGTGGCAAGATCTCTGGGATATGCGGTGGGATCTTCACGCACGGCGTTTCTTTGACTGCTACCGCCGCCGCAACACCTTCATGGGCAAGTGGGTGATACCGCACAACATCATGTCGACGGAGATTCTCGCGAGCCTTTGGCACCCCGTCTCCGGTGCGATCAAATCGCCCGGCCTCCAGCGCATTCCTTCGAAGAAGGCTGCGCCGCCGCCGAACCTGCCGAAGTAGCGCACTTCCATGCAATCTTTTCTCGCCATACTCTCGCGTGTGTTTGATCGTGCTTCGCTCTTGAGGCAGACGCTCGCGCAGCGCTGGCAGAAGCACGCCAATCGGCGCAGTCTGATCGCGTTGATTCTGGTGGGCTTCCTCGGCGGCTACGCGTATGCGGCGCTCATCCGCCCGCCCGAGGATTTTCCGACGGGGCTTCTCGTTACGATCGAGCAGGGAGCGTCACTTTCTGATGCCGCGGCAACGTTGGAGGCGATGAGGGTGGTACGCTCAGCTACCGCACTCAAACTCCTGATGAAGGTAACTGGCGCGGAGGGTAAGGTGCACGCAGGCGACTATCTTTTCAAGCAGCCGCGGAGTCTCTTTTCGATCGCGCGCGCGGTCTCCCTCGGTGCGTACGGTCTCGAGCCGGAGCGCTTCCGCGTCGTCGAAGGCGCGATGACGAAAGAGATGGCGGATCTTTTCTCGCACTTGCAGCGCTTCGACGAGGAGCGCTTTCTCCGCAACGCGCAGCCGCTCGAAGGCTTTCTCTTTCCCGATACGTACTTCTTTCTCCCCAACGCGACCGACGAGTTGATCCTCCAAACGATGCGACAGAATTTCGACGCGCGTACTGCGGAGATACAGCCGTTGATCGACGCTTCGGGAAGGTCGCTCGAGGATCTCGTGATCATGGCTTCGCTCGTGGAGCGAGAGGCGCGCAACAGCGAGGATCGGCGGCGGATCGCGGGCGTGCTGTGGAATCGGATCGATCGGGGCATGCTGTTGCAGGTTGACGCGGCCTTTTTGTACACGCTGGGGAAGGGGAGCTTCGATCTTACGGTCGCCGATCTCGCCGACGATGACCCATACAATACGTACAAACGGAAAGGCCTGCCGCCCACCGCGATCGGGAGCCCCTCGCTCGATTCTCTGCGCGCCGCAGCGGATCCAATCAAAAGCAACTACCTCTTTTATCTTGCCGATCGCAATGGCGTCACGTACTACTCGAAAACGTACGAGGAGCACCTGCGAAAGAAACGTCTGTATCTCGGGAGCTGATGTGGTAGTGTGCCCGCATGCAAAAAGTGTTTGTCGGGCTTTCGGGCGGTGTCGATAGCGCCGTCTCGGCAGCGCTCCTCAAAGATGCGGGATACGAGGTCGTTGGCGCGTTCATAAAAATCTGGCAGCCGGAGTTTACCGAATGCACGTGGCGGGAGGATCGGCTCGACGCGATGCGCGTATGCGCCGCGCTCGAGATACCTTTCAAAGAGATCGACCTCTCCGAGGAATACAAACGAGAAGTGGTGGAGGAAATGGTGCGCGACTACGAGCGCGGCATCACGCCGAATCCCGACGTACTCTGCAATCGCTCGATCAAGTTTGGTCACTTCGCACGGTGGGCACACGAGAGCGGCGCCGACAAAATCGCGACCGGTCACTACGCCCGCATCAGCGATGATCGATTTACGAAATCCCTCACCCTCCGAAAAGGGGTGGATCCGGCGAAAGATCAGTCGTATTTTCTGTATCGGCTGACGAAGGAGGATCTCGAGCGCACCCTGTTTCCGGTGGGCGCCCTCACGAAAAGTGAAGTGCGCGTCGACGCGCGGCGGCGCGATCTCCCGGTCGCACAAAAGCACGACAGCCAAGGGCTTTGCTTTGTGGGTGACGTGTCGATTCCCGAATTTCTCTCGCGCTACATCGCGTTAAAGCCGGGCGATGTCCTTGATGGGCGAGGCAACGTGATCGGTAACCACAGCGGCGCCGCACTCTACACGCTCGGCCAGCGGCATGGCTTTTTAGTGCAGAAGGGCGACACTCACGTACCGCATTACGTCGTTGCCATAGATGTGTCGAACAATACGATCACCGTCTCGTCGCGCAAAACGGATGCGGCGACACAGGAAGCCGAGATCGAGAACGTGAGCTGGGTCGACGACCCGCCGGAGAATGGCGCCGCGATCAGCGCGGTTGTGAGGTACCGAGAGGAGCCCGTCGGTGCAGTATTCGCAGACAAAGTCGTTCGCTTCGACGAACCGCGCATCGCAACGCCGGGGCAGAGCATCGCACTTTATCGTGGTGACGAAATTGTGGGAGGAGGAACTGTTCGTCCACAGCGTAGGTGAGAAGATTCGCATCTGCGCGAGATACAATAGAGGAGTGAAGAACGTGCTCATCACGAAGGCCGACGGCGAGCAGGAGCCCTTCGACCCGGTGAAGCTCGAGCACTCGCTTGAGCACTCCGGCGCTTCTTCCACGACGCGCGCGAAGATCGCGGCGCGCGTGCTGGAGGAGCTCAAGCCCGGCATGACGACCGAGCAAATCTATCGGCATGCGTACCATTTGCTGCGCACTACGGAGCCGCACCACGTGGCCGCGCGCTACTCAGTGAAGCGCGCTCTCTTCGAGCTTGGCCCCTCCGGATTTCCCTTCGAGCAATTCCTAGCGGAGGTGATGCGCGCGCATGGCTGGAGCGCCCGGACCGGCGTCGCCCTTTCGGGGCGGTGCGCGCAACACGAAGTGGACGTGCTCGCCGAAAAGGGCGGGAAGCGGATCGGCATCGAGGCCAAATTCCATAACGAGCCGGGCGGCAAGACCGACATCAAAGACGCGCTCTACGTGCACGCGCGGTACGAGGACTTGAAACTAGCGCATGGGCAGTCGCACGTTGACGAAGGATGGCTCGTGACCAACACCTCCTTCACCTCCAACGCAATCCGGTATTCGCAGTGCGCCAATCTCACGCTCATGGGCTGGGACTACCCGCAGGGGCGCAATCTCATGCAAATGATCGAGGAAGGCGGCGTGCATCCCCTGACGTGTCTCACCACGCTCTCCGAAGGCGAGAAGCACCGGCTTCTCGAAAACCGCGTCGTCCTCTGCAAGCACGTTTCTGCGCCGCATGTGCTCCAGGAGTACGGCGTGAAGCCGGCGCGTATTCCACAAGTGCTCGAAGAAGCGCGGCAACTGTGCGGCGTGTAGGGATATACTGCACCTATGCTCGAAAGCGTGCCCTTCGCGGATCCGACCATCGTCGTCTTCGGCAAACTTTTTTTGGCAATGCTGCTCGGTGGCCTCATCGGCACGGAGCGGGCCGTCGTGGCGCGGCAATCGGCCGGCACGCGCACCTTCGGCCTTGCCTCGCTCGGTGCCTGCCTTTTTGTGGTTACCTCCAGCGCCGTTGATGCGGCGTACATTGGCCTTTTAAATTTCGATCCGCTTCGCGTAGCTGCGGCGGTCATCATGGGCATCGGCTTTCTGGCGGGCGGGCTCATTATCTTTCGCAAGGATTCGGTGCATGGTGCTACCACGGCCGCGGGGCTCTGGATCGCGACAGGCGTCGGCATGGCCGTCGGGTACGGCCTCGTGGCTGTCGCCGTCTTCGCCACGCTCCTCACGCTCCTCATGTTTACCGGCATGTGGTACGTGGAGCAGCGCTTCAAGCACTGGTTTGTGGAGCAGAGTCAGCAACCCGCGCCGCCAAATCACACGGCGTAGACACGCAACTTTGCGCGTGGTACAGATACCGCGGAATGCGGCTAATCCTCGCTGCATTCATCAGGGAGGTTTCGATGAAGAACTCGTCAACTGCCTACGCGCGCGAGTCGTGCGATCTGGGACTGTGGATCCTTGGCGGCGTTATCGTCTTTTCGCTCGGGGCTAATTTCTTCGCAAAGAAATACCTCGAAAACCGGAGCGAAATCGTCGCCACCGGGATCTCGTGCGAGTTTCATGGCGCGAAAAAGGTCGGTAGCTCGGTCGTTCTGGTGGCGAAGTGTGCGGATCGCGTGTATTACGTCTCCGACGAAGACTCGATCGTCAACGTCGTGAACTACGCGTTGCACCCCGCTCAGCCGAAAACCATCAACGGCTTCTGCTCGCAGAAGCGCAATGGCGACCCTGCGCGGTGCTACTTGCAAAAGAACTGATCCGGCGCGACCGGGGAAAATCAAAATCGCTCGCCGCGCGAGCGATTTTTTTCTGGTGGTATACTCTGCGGATGAGCGACTACTACAAACCCGATCGAAATCCCAATTGGAACTACGGTGGCAATCACTGGACGCTCTCGCGCTCCAAAATCGATCTCTTTACGGAGTGCCCGCGCTGCTTTTATGTCGACAACAAGCTCGGCACACCGCGGCCGCCCGGTTTTCCCTTCAACCTCAACTCAGCGGTCGACGCGCTTCTCAAAAAAGAATTCGATGGCCACCGCAGCACCCAGACTCCGCATCCCCTCATGCAGCAATATGGCGTCGACGCCGTGCCTTTTGATCACCCGGAGATGGACGCGTGGCGCGACGCGCTGAAACGCGGCGTGCAGCACCGGCACAAGGAGACGGGCCTTTTGGTGCGGGGCGGCGTCGACGACGTGTGGAAGGGAAAAGACGGCAAGCTGATCGTCGTCGACTACAAGGCGACGAGCAAAGACAAAAAGATCGAAGCGCTCGACGAGGATTGGCACGATGGCTACAAGCGACAGATGGAGGTCTACCAATGGCTGTTGCGAAAAAACGATTTCGACGTGTCGGACACGGGCTATTTCGTGTACTGTAACGCCTCGCGCGACGAAAAGGCCTTCGACGGCGTACTGAAGTTTGAGATCACGCTCGTACCGCACGAAGGCGACGACTCGTGGATCGACGGCACGCTGAAGGAGATCAAGGCGTGTCTCGATTCGGAGGAGATCCCTGCTCCATCGGCTGAATGCGACTACTGCCGTTACCGGGAGGCAGCCGGCAAGAAGCTCCAGGCGCTCGCCAAAAAAGGAGCTTCACCGAATCCGGCGGGCACAACTGCCAAACTCAAAATATGAAAAGTTTTGCAGACAAAGTGCGAGACATCGTGCGGCGCATTCCCGAGGGAAAGACAATGACGTACAAGGAGGTGGCCGCCCGCGCGGGCAATTTGCGCGCCGCGCGCGCCGTGGGCGCGATCATGCGCACCAACTACGATGAGAGCATTCCGTGCCACCGCGTCGTTCGCACCGATGGGGGAATGGGCGGCTACAACAGAGGCGGCACGCTCCGCAAGCGCGAGATCTTGAGCTTCGAGGGCGCGCTCTAAAGAAACGACCCCCGCACGCGCGGAGGCCGGATTGTTGATCGCGCTATCGCACGATAGGGCGATAGCGGGTGTGAGCGTGCAGGGCGCCCATCGTTACCTTCCCGTCGCTCTGCAGCGCAATGTTCTCGAAGCTGACATGCACATGGAGACGCTTGTCGAGAACGTAGAGAACGTCGAGCAAGTCGAGAGAGTCGATGCCGCTCGACGCGAAGTCGAAATCGGCGCCCTCCTTCTTCATTCGCTCGATGATCGACATGTCGAAGCTCTCGTCATCATCGAAAAGCTCGGCGAGCGCGTCGGCCATCGCTCCGTGAAATTCCTCGAAATCAGGCTTTTCGGCTTGCATCGGCTCGTTCCTTCTGTGGAGAACACAAAATTAATTCCGCGAGAACTATGCGGTACATGCGGGGTGTGGGTCAAGTTTGATACAATCGGCCGATGCGATATACAGCGCTTCCGCGTACCGATCTCAAAGTCTCGGCCGTCTGCCTCGGATCCATGAACTGGGGCCAACAGAACACCGAAGCTGAGGGGCATGAGCAGCTCGACTACGCCATTTCACAGGGGATCAACTTCATCGATACTGCCGAGATCTATCCCGTCCCACCTGTCAAAGAAAAGCAAGGAGACACTGAATCTTTTATCGGCTCGTGGCTTCAGAGGCGCGGCAAACGCAAGGATCTTGTGATCGCGAGCAAGGTCGCGGGGCCGGAAGCGCCGCTGCGGTACCGCGCCACTCCGACGCGGCTCGATCGAAAAAATATTCTCGCCGCGATCGATGGCACGCTGGAGCGCCTCCACACCGATTACGTCGACATCTACCAGGTGCACTGGCCGGATCGCGCGACCAACTATTTCGGTATTCGCGGATACGAGCAGATTGAGCGGGAGGGCGTGCCGATTGAGGAGACGCTTGAGGCGCTTGCGGAAGTGGTGCAAAGCGGGAAGGCGCGATACATCGGGGTCTCCAACGAAACGCCGTGGGGCGTTATGGAATATGTGCGGCTCGCGAAGGAGAAAAGTCTGCCGCGGATCGTTTCCATTCAAAATCAGTACTCGCTCCTCAACCGCACCTTTGAGATCGGTCTCTCGGAGATGTGCCTCAAGGAAGAGATCGCTCTCCTCGCGTATTCGCCTCTCTCGTTCGGCTCGCTCACGGGGAAATATCTGGACGGCGCAAGACCGCCGGGAGCGCGCTTCACCCTCTGGAATCGGAGCTCGCAGCGATACAACGCTCCGCACAGCCAGAAGACCATCGCGAAATACGTGGCGCTCGCGAAAGATCACGGGCTCGACCCTGCCGAGCTCTCGATCGCCTTCGTCGTGTCGCGCCCGTTTGTCTCCTCTACGATTATCGGCGCTACCTCGCTCGACCAGTTGAAGACCAACATCATCGCGGGCGACATCACTTTGTCGGCGGAGGTGCTGGAGGGAATCGCGCAGATTTATCTCGAAAACCCCGATCCGCACGCATGAGCGAGGATCGCATCAAGATCGAGCCTTCGTGGAAGGCGGTGCTTCAGGAAGAGTTTGGGAAGGAGTATTTTCAAAAACTGACGGAGTTCGTGAAAGGGGAGTACCAGCACGCAATCGTGTACCCGCCTCCGAAACACATCTTTCGTGCGCTCGACCTCTGTCCGTTCGACAAAGTAGAAGTCGTCATCCTCGGCCAGGATCCGTATCACGGTCCGAATCAAGCCAACGGACTCTGCTTTGCTGTCGGCAAAGATGTCGCGCTTCCTCCATCGCTTCAAAATATCTTTAAAGAAATCGCGAGCGACCTTGGAGAACCTCTGAAAAATCGTAGCGGCGATTTGGAGCGCTGGGCCACGCAGGGAGTGCTCCTGCTCAACGCCACGCTTACCGTGCGCGCACGGCAAGCCGGCTCGCACCAAGGGAAGGGCTGGGAGGAATTTACCGACGCCGTGATCCGAAAGCTCTCCGACGAGCGCGAAGGACTGGTGTTTATTCTCTGGGGCAACTACGCCAAGGCAAAAGGCGCGCACATCGACCGCTCGAAACACTGCGTGATCGAATCGGCGCACCCATCGCCCTTCTCGGCTGCGAGCGGATTCTTCGGCTCCAAGCCCTTCAGCCGCGCCAACGAGTATCTTGTTGCCAAAGACAAGAAACCAATCGATTGGCTATAACGCGTGACAGCCACCCGTCCCGTCGAAACCCTAAATAGGATCTCGAATCTCAAAACCATCTAGCCGGTCGGCTATTTCAGAGCGATTAAGACGGCGAGCAGAAGAAGTGCCCCGCCGAGAATTATGTTGGCGAATCGCTCGTATCTTGCGTAAAGGGCCTTGATCTTTGCGTGAGAGAAGAAAACGGAGAGGAAGGAGGCCATGAAAAGTGAATTGAGCGGCATTGCAATCCAGAGCGTGTAGAGAACCCAGACTGGAAAGCCGGACGATAGGACAGTGGCGAAAATGCTTGCGAAGAAAAGTGACGCACCGGGGTTCAAAAGGTTGGCAAGAAATCCCGTTCGAAATGCGGCAAACGCAGAAATTCCATTTTTGATTGCTGCGTCATTCGATTGGCCATTAGATTTGGCAAGAATTGTTTTTACGCCGAGGTATGCGATGTACGCGACTCCCAGATATCTGACGACAGTGAGCATTGGTTCAGCGAGCGATACTATGAGCACTATGGCTGCGACCGAGTAGGTGATGTGGACAAAGTTGCCGAGGGCTATTCCAAGCGCAGTCCATATGCCCGCTTTCCGAGAATACATGAGCGAGTTGCGCATGATGAGTACCGTCATCGGCCCCGGTGCGAAAAGCCATCCAAATATATGTATTCCCAAAATCGAGCCGATAAAAAATAGTGCTTCCATGGTTGCTTATTGCGGTTATTCGCAAAAAACTAGAATGCTTAGAGATGTAGTAGGGAAAGGAATTTTTCTTTTTCAGGATGCGGGCCGATGACGGCGAGATTGAGCTTCTCCGAGCGGAGCACGTCTTTTGCCACGCGCTGCACGTCGGATGCGGTTACCGATGAGATACCCGCAAGAATCTCGTCGAGCGGGCGGACACGGCCGATGTTGATCAGCGTCGACGCGGCGTGGCCTGCGAGCTCGTCGCTCGTCTCGAGTGAGAGCGTCATGGTGCCCTTGATGAACGCTTTGGCCTTCTCCAGCTCCGCCTTTGATACTTTTGTATGTTTTATTTTTTTGAACTCTGCGAGAATTGTCTCGATGGTTTTTTCGAGCTTCCCGTGCTCCACCCCCGCCTGCACGGCGAGGTATCCGGTGTCGGGATAGCGCTCGATCCACGCGTGCACCGAGTAGGCGAGCCCGCGCTTCTCGCGCACTTCGAGAAAAAGGCGGCTCGACATACCGGAGCCGAGAATGGTGGCGAGCACGGCGAGCGCGAATTCGTCCTTGTGGAGATACGGGTAGGCGGGCACGCCGAGAATGAAATGTGTCTGGTCAGTCTTCTTTTCCCGCACCGACATGCGGGCTGCGGTTTGCGTCGATGCAAATGTGGCGAACGTCGGCGGTGCACCTTCGGGAAGCTTGCCGAAATCTTTCTGTATTTTCGCGAGCACCTTCTTTTCGTTGAACAAGCCGGCGACGCAAACCACGGTGTTGTGCGGGGTGTAGTTGCGCTTCAAGTATGCCGCGAAGTCGGCGCGCTCGAAGGTGCGAATGTTTTCCTTGGGTCCGAGGATGGTGCGGCCGAGCGGATGCTCTTGCCCGAAGAGGAGTGCGTCGAACACGTTGTCGACCGTCCGCATCGGCATGTCTTCGTACATGTCGATCTCCTGAATCACGGCGCCGCGCTCCTTTGTGATCTCTTTTGCGGGCAAGGCGGAGTTGAGGAAGATGTCGCTGATCACATCGAGAGCCGTGTCGAGATACTGGCTGCGGACCTTCGCGAAATACGCGGTGCGCTCCTTTGCGGTGAAGGCGTTGTACAGGGCCCCCACGCCATCGAGCTCCTCGCTGATCGCCTTGGCGCTCGGGCGTTTTTTGGTGCCCTTGAAAAACATGTGCTCGAGAAAGTGGGCAAGGCCATTCTCACGCTCGCTTTCGTAGCGCGATCCGGTGCCTGTCATCACCATCACTGTTGCGGTCTCGTTGCCCGGCATCGGGAGGAGCACGATGCGGAGGCCGTTTTTGAGTGTGTGGAGCGTGTGCTGCATCGCGGCATAGTAAGACAGAAGCGGTGCAAAACAAAGCGCTCCCCGTGCCGATTGTGGCACGAGGAGCGAGCTTTAGGCGTTCAGGGCTTTTCGCGCGCGGTGGAGGCGAGAGCGCACGGTTCCAAGTGGAATACCGAGCTTCTGGGCACACCAGCGGTACGAACAGCCGCAACCGTCCACGAGAACCGCAATCTCGAAATAGACATACGAGGGCCGCGCCAGCTTTCCCGTCATACGCGACAAGAGAGGGATATGGTAGCTGCGCAAGCCATCGAGGAACATGTCCGGCTTCAAGCCCATCTTCGCAAGCTCGCCCGTAGGGCTAGGGCGCACGGATTGCTTGATGCTCTCGACGGTCTCCAACGCCTTGTGCGGCTCGACGTCCGCGGATTCAAGGAACTTACGAAGCCGGATGCACATCTCTTCCAGCTTCGGCGGCTCGGGAATTGAACGAGTTTGCAACATGAGCGTTCTCCTTCGCGTCTGATTCGCTCGCGATGGACTGTGCCACGACCTTTGCGTGCGCGCAATCATCGCGTCTCAGGCCTTTTCTTTTGCCGAAAAACCGCTATTTTTAGGCCAATGAAGATCAGTGACATTCGCGAAGCCTACTTCCGCTACTTCAGTGAGCGCGGGCACGTGCTCATTCCTTCCGCGCCGCTCGTGCCGCAGAACGACCCGACGACGCTCTTTACCGGCTCCGGCATGCAGCCCCTGATTCCGTACCTCCTTGGCAAAGATCATCCTTCCGGTCAGAGGCTCGTCGATTCGCAAAAATCTTTTCGGGCGGAAGACATCGAAGAGGTGGGCGACAACCGGCACACCACATTTTTTGAAATGCTCGGCAACTGGTCGCTCGGCGACTACTTCAAAAAGGAGCAGCTGCCGTGGTTCTTCGGATTCCTGACAGAGGAAATCGGACTGGATCCCGCAAAGCTCTTTGTAACGGTCTTTATCGGCGACGAAGAAAACGGCATTCCCCGCGACACCGAATCGGCCGAGATATGGAAGCAGCTCTTCGCATTGAAGGGCATCGAGGCGAAGGATGTCGTGGTGGGCTCCGAGACGGACGCGGCGCGGCTCGGGATGCGGGAGGGGCGCATCTTTTATTACGACGCCAAGAAAAACTGGTGGAGCCGTGCCGGTACTCCCGACAAAATGCCGGCAGGGGAGCCGGGCGGCCCGGATTCGGAAGTCTTCTACGATTTTGGCACGCCGCACGACGCGAAATTTGGCCTCGAATGCCACCCCAACTGCGACTGCGGACGCTTCATGGAAATCGGCAACTCCGTTTTCATGCAGTACATCAAGAAAGAAGACGGCACCTTTGGGGAGCTGCCGAAGGCCAACGTCGATTTCGGCGGCGGACTGGAGCGCATCGCCGCCGCCTCGCAAGACAACCCCGACGTCTTCCAGATTGACGCGCTCGTCGAGATCATCGAGCTCCTCGAACATTTTTCGAAGAAGCCGTACAACGACAGCCGCCACACCAGATCCTTCCGCATCATCGCCGACCACGTCCGCGCCGCCACCTTCATGATCGCGGACGGCGTGAAGCCCACCAACGTGGAGCGCGGCTACGTGCTCCGGCGCCTGATTCGCCGCGCGTCTTTCCATGCGGGCAAGCTCGGTGTGCAGGATAAAGATGCCGAAGACAGCATGCTCGTGCGCGCGAGCTCGATGATCATCGAAAAATACAAACACGCGTATCCGGAGCTCGAGGGCGAGCTGCCCGCCGCGCTCGTGCGCGATGAGATTCGCAAAGAGGAACTGCAATTCGCCCGAACGCTCGTGGAGGGAATGAAGGCCTTCGAGGCAGCGTCGCGGGACGGGCTCTCGGCCGACGCGGTTTTTGAGCTCGTTACGACGCACGGCATTCCCTTCGAGATGCTTCAGGAATTGGCAGCAGAGCGCAGCCTTGCAGTCGACAGCCACGCATTTAATGAGCGCATGCTGCGGCACAAAAATGTCTCGCGTGCCGGATTGGAGCAGAAATTCAAGGGAGGTCTCGCGGATACGAGCGAGAAGACGACACGCCTCCACACCGCGCACCACCTGCTCTTGAAGGCGCTCCAGATTGTACTCGGCCCACATGTGAAGCAGCGTGGATCCAACATTACGCAGGAGCGCCTCCGCATCGACTTCTCGCATGGCGAGAAAGTATCGAAAGAGCAGCTTGCTGAGGTAGAGCGCATCGTCAACGAAAAGATCCGAGAAGCCCTACCGGTGACGCACTCCACGATCGCAAAAGAGCGGGCGGAGGGGCTCGGCGCGGAGCGCGAGTTTGGCGCCAAGTATCCCGACATGGTGTCCGTATACTCGATCGGGCCCGCGGGCGCGAATGCGGACAATCCGCATTTCGAAAACGCGTTCTCGATGGAATTTTGCGGCGGGCCGCACGTCCACAACACGAGCGAGCTCTCTGGGATCTTCACAATCAAGAAAGAGGAGGCAGTAGCCGCCGGTATCCGCAGGATCAAGGCGATCTTGCAGTAATCCGCGTTATACTTTCGGGTGATGATCCCGTTTGTTGGGAAAAAGAGTGCGCGCGTCGCTGCTGTGGCCGACGTGGGAAGCGGCAGCGCTGGGATTGCGATCGTTTCTTTCGGCGGCACCGCGCCTTCCAAAGTCCTCGTGGAGCAGCGGGGGTACCTGCCGCAAGAGAAACGTGAGCCGGCTCAGACCGCTTCCGCACTCGCCACGCTTTTGCGCGAGAGCGCCGAGACTGCCCTGAAACACTACGCCGACAAGCACAAGGAGCCAGTCTCCGACGTGTACGCGATCGTCCACGCGCCCTGGGTGCGCTCCAAGACCATCCGCGGGAGTTCCACATTTCCCGAGCCCACGCTCATCGACGAAGCGATCATTGGGCGACTCGCAAAGGAAACACTCGCGCAGGAGCAGGAGTTCGACAAGAGCGCGATCATGGAAGCGAGCGTCGTCCGCGTGGAGCTACAGGGATATCCGACGAGTAAGCCCGAAGGGAAGCGAGCGTCGGACATCGCGGTCTCCGTGCTCGTGAGCGAGTGCGATAAAAACGTCCGCGCTTCGGTAAAAGAAACACTCGGCGCCGTTTTTCCGGGTTTGCAGGTGGCATTTCGATCTCCGACCCGCGCCTTTCTCTCGATTCTTCGCGAGAATCACGACTTGCCGAAGGATTGTCTCGTGGTCGACGTTACGAGCGAGGGCACCGACATCACGGCCGTGCGCCAAGGCGTTACCGTTGATCACACGGTCGTTCCGGAAGGCAGTCGTTCGATACTCAGGAAGATCGCCTCGGATCGCATGCCGGAAGAGACGCTTTCGCTCATGAAAATGCTCGCGCACGATCAGTGCGAGAACGAGAGTTGTGAGGCGATCAAAGCCGCCATCGCCAAAGTCGAGCCCGACCTCGCCAAGATCTTCGGCGAGGGGATGGGGAAGATAGCCACGAGAGCACGCCTCCCCAATCGCCTTTTATTCACCGCGGAAGACGACATCGCCTCGTGGCTCCAGCAATTCTTTTCCCGCATCGACTTTACGCAGTTCACCGTTACCACACGTCCTTTTGCGGCCGAACAAATCGCCGGTGCAGCGATTACGCGATTCGTCGATATCGGAGAGCAGCTTCAGAGTGATGCGGGATTTGCGACGAGCCTTGCACTTGTCAACATTGAAGGGCGCGACGAATAGCGCGAGTGATATACTTCACAACAACCATGGCGAAAGACTATTTTCAGGACATCACACCGCCAAGCGAGCCAACACCTCCACCTCCGCCTCCCGCGCGCCAAATCCCCATCACGCCGGTGCAGGATGTTGAAAAAACGATCCGCAACATTCCGGTATCTCCCCGGCCGCAGCGCCCACGGGAGATCGGCGACGTTCGAGAAACTGGTGGTCCGATTTCAGCCGGCACAGGCAAGAGTTCTACCCGCGTATGGTTGTGGGTCGCTGCGGGAGCATCGGTTCTTGTGCTCGGCGCGATTGCTTTGATCGCACTGCGGCCCACGAGCGTGAGCGTGACGCCCCGATCGCACACTGTCGTCTTCGACGAGACCGCGCGCTTCACCGCGTATCCGGCCGCCACTGCCGCAGCGGGCACACTGCCGTACACTTTAGAGACAGTGGAGTTGGAGGAATCGGAAGTCGTCGATGCGGAAGGTACCGAAAACGTGCAGGAGCGCGCGAGCGGTACGATCACCGTATACAACGAATACTCCGCCTCGCCTGTGAAGCTCATCAAAAATACCAGATTCCAAACTCCCGACGGACTCGTGTTCCGCGTACCGGCCGAGGTCAGCGTACCTGGCAAATCTGGCACCACTCCTGGCCGTGTCAGCGTGACGGTGATCGCCGACGCTCCGGGAGAGCAATACAACATCGGGCCGATTGAGCGCTTCACGCTCCCTGGTCTCAAATCATCCCCCGATATGTACGCGAAAGTGTACGCAAAATCGAGCGCTGCGATGAGCGGCGGATTCGCGGGCGAGCGTCCGCGTGTTGCGGAAAGCACGCTCGACGCCGCGCGCGCGAGCATGCGGAACCGCCTCGAGAGCAAGGTGCGTGAGTCGGCCGGTGCCGCTACTGATGCAAATAGTTTCGCGTTCCCCGATCTCGCGCGCGTTACCTACGAGGCGATGCCGCCCACGACAGAGGCTGGAGGAGGCGTCCGCATCTACGAGAAAGCGCGCGTTGAGATCCCTGTTTTCCCCGCACCCGCCTTTGCCGCAGTCGTTGCGCAAAGCGTGAGTGCCGACGCGGCAGAAGGAAGCGTGCAGCTGCGCCCAGGAGAAAATCTGACTGCCGCTGCCGCGACCACGGGTGCGCTTTCGGACGGCCCCTTGGAGTTCACGCTCCGAGGAAGTGCCACCTTAGTATGGAATGTCGACGCTCCGGCGCTCGCCGCCGCGCTCGCCGGGCGCGAGGAGAGCGCCTTCGAAACGATCCTCGGCACCTTCCCGAGCATAGAAGAGGCGAAGGCGCGCATCGAACCGTTCTGGAAAAAAACCTTCCCGACGGACCCGGCGGACATACAAATCAAGATCGGGGAGCCGAAAGCGGCAGGAAATGCTTGACCTTTTGAGGCAAGGCTGATACTCTTTGGCGCGCAAGATATGGGAGAAGCTGAGGTTGTTGAGGGAATCATCGATGAGGCCCTTCCCAATACTCTTTTTCGAGTCAAGCTCCAAAACGGCGAGACCATTCTTTCGTACCTTGCGGGTAAAATGCGCCTGCACAGAATTAAGGTTCTGGTCGGCGACCGGGTAAGCGTTCAGCTCGACCCGTACGGCGGGCGGGCGCGCATCATACGCAGATTCTAATATTCCATGAAAGTGAAAGCGTCGGTCAAAAAGATCTGTGTGCGTTGCCGCACCGTAAAACGCAGGGGCCGCCTCTGGGTCATCTGCACCAACCCCCGCCACAAGCAGCGGCAAGGCTAGGAGCAATTCATACATCGAATATTTATTTCACCATCGTATGCTTCGTATTGCAGGAGTAACAGTCCCGGAAAAGCGCCTCGAAATCGCGCTCACCGCCATTTACGGCGTGGGCCGACCCCGCGCACAAGCGACGCTTGAGGCACTCGGAATCGACTTTGGAAAGCGTCCTGCGGATTTGAGCGCGAAAGAGGAGGCAGCGCTTCGCGAAATGATCGAGAAGTTCCCACTCGAAGGCGAGCTCCGCCGCGAAATCAGCGCCAACATCCGACGCCTCCGCGACATCAAGGCGCACCGAGGTGTCCGCCATCAGAAGAAGCTCCCGGTCCGCGGGCAGCGCACCAAGACCAACTCCCGTACCATTCGCGGCAACGTGAGAAAGACTATGACCAGCGGTCGCCGCAAGCTGGAGAAAACATAAACTATGGGAAAGAAACGCATCATTCGTAAATCGGGAGGCACTGTGGATCAGGGCCTCAAGTCGCGCTCGCTCGCTCGCGTGGCCAAAAAGAACATCCTCGCGGGTACGCTCCACGTGCACGCGACCTACAACAACACGAAGGTGCTGCTCACCGACAAGGAGGGCAACGCTGTCGCGTGGTCGTCTTCTGGGGCGCTCGGTTTTTCGGGCGCGAAGAAGGGCACGCCTTTTGCGGCTGCCAAGGTGGGGGAGCTCGTGGGCGACAAAGCCAACATCATCGGCCTGAAGGAAGTCGACGTCGTGATCCGCGGCGTTGGCGCCGGTCGCGAATCCGCCCTTCGTGGTTTTGCCGGAAAGGGAATTGAGATTACCAGAATCGCCGACGACACACCGGTGCCGCACAACGGCCCCCGCGCTCCGAAGCCTCGCCGCGTCTAGTCAGCCGCACGAATATTTTTATGTTGCCCGTCAAATCAAAATACAAGATCGCCAAACGACTCGGTGCTGCGGTCTTCGAGCAGACGCAGTCGCAGAAGTTCGCGCTCTCCGAAGCACGCTCCGTGAAGACCAAACGCCGCCCGCGCGGCGCCTCCGACTACGGCCGCCAGTTGCTCGAAAAGCAGCGTGTGCGCTACACGTACGGCCTTCAGGAGCGCCAGCTCTCCAACTACGCCAAGGTGGCATACACCGCACCCGACCCGTCGACCGCACTTCACCGCGCGCTTGAGATGCGCGCCGACAGCGTCGTGTATCGCGCAGGCCTTGCCCCCACGCGCCGCGCCGCGAGGCAGCTCGTAAGCCACGGGCACGTGCTCGTCAACGGACGTCGGATCACCACCCCTTCGCACGCGCTCAGAAAGGGCGACAAGCTCACGGTTCGCGAGGGAAGCCGCCGGAGCCCCTTGTTTGCAGTCTTCGCGAGCGAGGAGGCAACAGGCCGCACACCGCCGCAGTGGCTCAATTTCGACCGCGGCACGCTCGAGGTGCTGGTGCTCGGTGAGCCTGTATACACGCCCGGAGAGACCGTCCTCGATTACGCCACGGTATTTGAGTTTTACAGCAGATAGTGGTACACTGGCGGGCGTTTTGTTTCTCGCGGCATTTTTTATTCGTCTAAAGGATATCCGAACAGGTCCATCATCCTTATGTCTGATTATCACATCGCGCTTCCGAGCAAGCCCCGCGTCGTCTCCGAAACGGAGCGAACCGGTACGTACGAAATAGACGGCCTCTACCCAGGCTACGGCTACACGCTCGGCAACTCGCTCCGCCGCATCATCCTCTCCTCGCTTCCGGGCGCTGCCGTCACGCACGTCAAGATCCCAGGCGTTTCGCATGAATTTTCCACCATCGACGGCGTCAAGGAAGACGTCGTTACGATGCTTCTCAATCTCAGAAAGATCCGTCTCAAGATCCTCACCGACGAGGCGCAAACGATCACGCTTTCGGTCAAAGGGCCGAAGACAGTTACCGCGGCAGACTTGAAGCTCCCGGGGCAGGTGGAAATCCTCAATCCCGAGAGCCACATCGCCGAAATCACCGGCAAGGCCACGCTCGAGCTGGAGCTTCGCGCCGAGCGAGGACTCGGATACATCCCGAAAGAAGCACACCAGAAGGAGCGTGTCGACATCGGCACCATCGCACTCGATGCGATTTTCAGCCCGATCCGCCGCGTCAACTACGAGGTGGAGAACATGCGCGTGGGGGACCGGACCGACTTCAACCGCCTCCGCATTCTCATCGAGACTGACGGCACGCTGGGTGCGCGAGAGGCGCTCGAGCGCTCCATCGAAACCATGATCCACCAGCTGAAAGCCGTTGTCGGCTTCAAGGAGGAAGACACGACGGAGATCGCGCCTGCGTCCGAAAAGGAGCGCGGTATGCGCGATGAGAAAATGCCGCCGATGGACGCGGAAATCCTCAAGACGCGCATCACGGAGCTCAACCTGCCACAACGCGTGGAAGCGGCACTCGACAACGCATCGATCCGCACCGTCGGCGGCCTTGTTCGCAAGCGTGAGGATGACCTCCTCTCGATCGAGGGCCTAGGCCAGAAGGGTTTGCAGGACATCAAACGCTCGCTCTCCAACCTCGGACTTACGCTCCGCACTCAGTAACTATGCGTCATCACAAAGCGAAGCGAAAACTGCACCGCGTAAAGAGTCAGCGTACTGCGCTGCTTCGCTCGCTCGCACGCTCGCTTGTGCTGCAGGAGGGGATCGTAACGACGGTCGCCAAGGCCAAGGAGCTCAGGCCCTTTGTGGAGCGCCTCATCACCGAGAGCAAGTCCAACACGGCGGGAAGTCGAAGGGCGGCCGCTTCGATCGTCGGTAATTCCGCCGAAACTATCAAGAAACTGCACGACACGCTCGCTCCTCGCTACGCGAAACGCAGCGGCGGCTACACGCGCATCGTGCGTCTCGGCCGCGTGGGGAAGCGCATGATCGAGTCGGCGCGAATCGAATTTGTCTAATATGACCGAATACACCATCGACGCAGCAGGCAAGACGCTCGGACGCGTGGCCTCCGAAGCCGCGAAAGCTCTCATGGGTAAAATGAGCGCGGACTACACGCCGAATAAGCGCAGCGAGGTGAAGGTAGTGATCAACAATGTCTCGAAGCTCTCTGTGCGCGACCGTAAGCGCATCAAAAAGACCTATCTCACGTACTCGGGATATCCGGGCGGCTTGAAGCGCGAGAGCTTCCAGTCACTCTCTGCTCGCCGCGGCTCGGCCGAACCTCTGAAGCGTGCCGTACTGCGCATGCTGCCGCGCAATACCTTCCGCACAGCACGCATTAAAAATCTCACCATCAACGCATAAGTATGAGCGCAAAGGACACCCGGTATACGGAAGCAATCGGTCGCCGCAAGACGGCGACGGCGCGCGTGCGCATCACGGAGAGTAAGAGCGCCTCGATGACGGTCAACGGCAAGAGCGCCGATGACTATTTTCCACTTGAGGTCATGGTGAAGACCGCGTTCGCCCCGCTCCAAGTGCTCGGTGCCAACTACGCCGTATCCGCGAAGGTGCACGGCGGGGGACTGAAGGCCCAGGCAGAAGCCGTGAGGCACGGCCTCTCGCGCGCGATCTCCGAAGTCGTGCCGGAACAACGAAAGGATCTCAAAGTGCGAGGCTTTCTAAAGCGCGACCCGCGCGCAAAGGAGCGCAAGAAGTTCGGCCTCAAGGCCGCTCGCCGCGCCCCGCAGTGGTCGAAACGCTAAGCAAGTTGTGGCAAACGATAGAAAATGGCCCCGGTGGGGCCTTTTTCTCGCATCAAAATCCCAGAGACCTGTCCTCTGTGAAAACCCCAGAGACCAGGTCTCTGTATTGAGGTCTCTGTATTGACAACGGGGCTTTTTTGTGCAATACTGAAATTTGGGAGGCGCAAACGGACCCACAACTCGTATCAAGGGGTGCTCCGATGCGTCAGTTTGAAAGTCACGCACGAACAATCGTGCTCCTCCTTTTCCTTGGAGTCGAAATCGCCCTGCTTCTTGCAAAAGCACCACCACGGGCATTCGACTTTTATCGCCTTGCCGACCAGATCGTTGCCCTCCCGAGAGATGGCGGCACGGTCAGTGAACGCGATATACCGAAAGCCCTCCGACAGTGGGTCGCAGAGCTCGGTAAGGGAAGAGAGAGTCCGGACGAAAACGTCCGAATTTTGAGAGAGCGGTACGGATTGCTCTTTTATGCAGTCCGCGTCGTTCCCGAAAACGAGCGCGATTAAATTCGTGCCGCGGCCGCGTCTGGGTTTGTCCCGGCGGCCGCTTTCTTTTGTCGAAAAACGCAAAGTGGTATAATCGCCGCGCCATGGCCGAACACGATCGACACGAAGGCGCTGGTGCCGAGCACGACTCGGACATTTCCTCAACGGACGACGTCAATTTTGAACCCGAAGCGGAGCTCGGCAATCTTGCTGCTGCGCACGCAAAGCTGAAGAAACTGAAGGCCGAACTCGAAAAGGTGAAAGCCGAGCGACAGCAGTACCTCGACGGCTGGCAGCGCTGCAAGGCCGACAGCGTCAACGTGCGCAAAGAGGCCGAATCTCGTGCGAGCCGCACGGCAGAGGCTCTGCGAGAAGCCCTTGTACACGACATCATTCCGGCGCTCGACAGCTTCGATTTGGCGGCAGGCTCCGAAAGCTGGGGCGAGGTGTCCGATGGATGGAAGAAGGGAATGGAGTTGGTACGGGATCAACTTCTTGATGCACTTCGACGCCACGGCATCGAGCGTTGCGGCAAAGTGGGCGAGGCCTTCAACGCCCTGCGGCACGAGACGGTGGAGGAGCGGGCAGATCTCGCGGGTGAGCCGGGCAGTGTTGTGAAGATTCTACGCTACGGCTATCGCGCCGGTGAGCGAGTGTTGCGGCCCGCGCACGTCATCATCAAGTCGTCCGTTTGACACCACGGCCGCGGCACACTATATATAGATTTCGTTAGCGGCTAAGCACCACATCATGGCAAAAATTCTTGGAATCGATCTCGGTACTACCAACTCCGCGATGGCGGTCGTGCAGAGTGGCGAACCGGAAATCATTGAAAATGCTGAAGGCTCGCGCACGACGCCATCGGTCGTCGCCACCTCCAAAACGGGCGAGCGGCTCGTGGGCCTCCTTGCCCGCCGCCAGGCAGTCACAAACCCGAAGAACACCGTGTATCAGATCAAGCGCTTTATCGGGCACACGTTCGACGAGGCAGGCGTCGCCAAGGACCGCGCCGCGGTACCTTTTGAGACGCAAAAGACCGGCAACGGCGGCATTGAGGTGAAGATGGGAGAGAAGTGGTTCCGTCCGGAGGAGCTTTCGGCGATGATCCTCCAAAAATTGAAAGTCGACGCCGAGGCTCGCCTTGGGGAGCCGATCACCGAGGCCGTCATCACAGTCCCCGCGTATTTCAATGACTCGCAACGGCAGGCCACGAAGGACGCCGGGAAGATCGCGGGCCTTGAGGTAAAGCGCATCATCAACGAGCCGACCGCTGCTGCTCTTGCCTACGGCTTCAACAAGAAGAAAAACGAAAAGATCGTCGTCTTCGACTTCGGCGGCGGCACGTTCGACATTTCGGTGCTTGAGGTAGGGGACGACGTGATCGAAGTGCGATCAACGGATGGCGACGCGCACCTCGGAGGCAAAGACATCGATCAGAAGATCATCGACTGGCTCGCGGACGAGTTTAAGAAAGAATCGGGAATCGACGTGCGCACCGATCCGCTCGCGCGGCAGCGGCTCGACGAGGCGGCAGAAAAGGCGAAGATCGAGCTCTCGACCGCGCTGGAGTCGGAAATCAACATCCCGTTCATCACCTCCGACGCATCGGGTCCGCGGCACCTTCTCATCAAAATGACACGCGCGAAGCTCGAGGAGCTGGCTCGGGAGTTCGTCGATCGTGCGATCGAGATCTCGAAGCGTGCCATGGAGGCCTCGCCCTTTAAGAACCCGGACATCCACGAGGTGATCCTGGTGGGCGGACAGACCCGCATGCCCGCCTTGCAGAAAGCTGTCGAGCAGTTTTTCGGCAAGAAACCCAATATGAGCGTCAACCCAGACGAGGTGGTGGCGATCGGTGCGGCGATCCAAGGCGGGATCCTTCAGGGAGACGTGAAGGATGTGCTCCTTCTCGATGTCATACCGCTCTCGCTTGGAATCGAGACGCTGGGCGGCGTCGCGACGAAACTGATCGAGCGCAACACGACGATCCCCACTTCTCGCGCGCAGACATTTTCTACAGCATCGGACAACCAACCGTCGGTAGAGATCCACGTAGTGCAGGGTGAGCGACCGATGGCGGGAGACAACAAATCGCTCGGCCGTTTCAACCTCGACGGGATTCCGCCGGCGCCGCGCGGCACTCCACAGGTCGAGGTCTCCTTTGACATCGACGCAAATGGCATTCTCACGGTGAAAGCCAAGGACAAATCTTCCGGCAAGGAGCAGTCGATCCGTATCGAAGGCTCCTCCGGCCTCTCCGACACCGACCTCGAGAAAATGCGTAAAGATGCCGAGGTCAATGCCGAATCAGATCGCAAGAAGAAGGAGTTCATCGAATCACAGAACGTCGCCGATCAGATGGTGTATCAGGCCGAAAAGGCACTGAAGGAGCACGGCGATAAAGTAAGCGAAGATATTCGCAAAAATGTGCAGGAAAAGATAGACGCACTGAAAAGTGCACGTGGTGCCGCTGATGCAACTGCGATCAAAGCTGCCTCCGAGGCGCTCTCGACGGCATTAAGCGCAATCGGGCAAGCGATGCAGCAGCCACCCCCGAAAGACGAGAAACCCCCGGAGGAAGAAAACAAGTAGAGTCAAGCGAAAGAGGAAGACCGGCGCTTTGCGCCGATAAGACACGCGCATATAATGCTTCCCATGAAAAATTACTACGAGATCCTCGGTGTATCGAAAACGGCCTCCGACGAAGAGATAAAATCGGCGTTCAGGAAGCTCGCCCACAAATATCATCCCGACAAGAAGGGCGGCGACGAGGCGAAGTTCAAGGAAGCGAGCGAGGCGTACGCAGTCCTCTCCGACAAGAAGAAGCGCGCCGAGTACGACACATACGGCCGCACCTTCGCCGGCGCGGGGGCCCAGGGAGGATTTGGCAATTTCGACTTCTCCAATTTCGCGGGATTTCGCGGATTCGGACAAGGCAACGCCTTCGAGTTTGACCTCGGCGACATATTCGGGGACATCTTCGGCGGCCGCACGCAGGCTCGGCGCGGACGCGATATTTCCATCGACATCGAGCTTTCGTTTCGCGAGTCCATTTTCGGAATCGAACGCCGCGTCCTCATTTCCAAGGTGGGTACCTGCGAGATCTGTGCCGGGACGGGCGCGGCGCACGGCAGTAAGATGCGCTCCTGCACCATCTGTAACGGCAAAGGCGAGATTCGCGAGACACGAAGCTCACTCATCGGCAACATTACAACGACACGCACGTGCGAGAAGTGCCACGGCCGCGGCGAAGTGCCTGAAAAGCCGTGCGAGAGCTGCCGCGGCGCGGGCGTCCGCAAGCGCGAGGAGGAGATCCTCGTACATATCCCGGCGGGCGTGGATGACGGCGAAATGATTCGCATGCCGGGTCGCGGAGAAGCGCTCCCGGGCGCGAAAGCCGGTGATCTCTATATCAAATTACATGTGAGGCCCGATCGCGCCTTTACGCGCGAGGGGCATAATCTCCTCACCGCACTCCCGATCAAGCTCACGGATGCCCTACTCGGTGGGGAATATACGATTCGCACGCTCGATGGAGATCAGACGGTGTCGGTACCCGCGGGCGTTGCGCACGGTGAGATGATTCGCATACATGGGAAAGGCGTTCCGCACGGTAGGGGATTGCGCGGAGACCTTCTCGTGCGTGTCGACATCGAGTTTCCGAAGAAGTTATCGCGTGCGGCTCGCGAAATTGTAGAAAAACTGCGTAAAGAGGGGCTCTAGGCGAGAAGTGGGCTATACTTTGGGAATGAATCTTGAGGACTTGCTCGCGTTCTTCACAAACATTCCGACCGACTGGATCATCATTGGCGGCTTCGCGCTCTTTGCGGCCTTCATAACAGTGCGGAGCGGCTCGGAGCGTGTGAGCACGCTCGCGCTCGCACTCCCTGCGGCTGTGCTCCTGCGCGGGACGATCGGCAACGCCATGTTCGTCGGCGGAATCACTGAGCAATTCAACACCCCCGTTATGCAGACGATACTGTTCGCCGTGCTAGTGGTCGCTTTGTATATTTTTATCTCCAGAATCGGACTTTCCTGGGGCGGAGGCGCGGGGAAGCCCCTCCAGGCTGCGATCACAGGAGTTGCCGCGGCAGCGATTCTTGCGGTGATTTGGATTTCAACACCAAGCCTCTCCGCCGTGTGGCAGTTCGGACCGAGCGTCGAGGCGATCTTTGGCGACCTCTACGCCTTCTGGTGGCTTCTGTGCTCCTACGCCGCACTCGCTTTTGTAAGAAGCTGAGCTACATCTTGCCGACGCCAGTTGCCGTCGCACCCCGTATCGTGATCGTGGAGCCCGAGAAGAACGGGCTCCCTGTGTCGCCATCGGTGGTCCCGTCGCTCGTGATAAACGCCGATTCCGCTCCGGCGACGTCCGTGTTGCCGACAGGCGAGAGTCCGACGCCGAAGCCGTAGAGGTTGCCGTCGAGTCCCACCTCGTCGTTGATGTCGCGAATGTCGAACTTGATGGTGCGATTGGCCGCACCCGGAAGCGGATCGCCCTTCACGTACACATCGATGGAAAGACCTTTTTCGATAACGATGCCGGGATCAAAAAGCGTAACGTATTCTTTTTCCGAATAGGGACTCCGAATGGCAGGGTACTCGACTCCGTTCACAACCGTTTTGACGTTGGCGATATCTCCCGCGCCCGCGGTGCCCGCCTGCGTCCAGATGATGCTCGTAAAGGTGAGGCTTTCCTGCGAGTGCGCCGCGATGCGAATGCCTGCAAAGCGTACGTTGGTGTCGTCGATGTAGCGTGTCGTGGCACCATGCGGATCGTACTCGGAGAGCGTCGCATCAGCTCCGCCCACGGTGAGCGTGTTGTTGACGGTCTGTGGTGTACCTCGAAGCGGCAGCTGCCCCTCGACGGGCGAAGAGGCGCTGAGCGAGAGGAGCTGGATCACCGGCATTTGCCCTTCGTACGACGAAAGGTCGACGTTCATGTTGGCGTACACCTCGAAGGTGCGCTCCTGCCCGGCCGGAATCGTGAACGATCTGCGAAAGACCAACCGATGCTGCGAGTTGAGAGCGGCGACCGGTCCCACCTGAAGACCGTCCTCGTCCCACAAGCCGAAGTTTGCGAAGGCACCGTCCGAGCCGAAGCCCGTGCGCTCAAGCACCACTTCTGACACCAGCACGTCCTTACTGCCCGCGGCGAGCGTGAATGTGTGAAAGAGAACCCCGGCGCTCGAGGGTGCCAAAGACGTGTCGGGCTGCCCCGGATCGCTTACAGTGAGGGCATCATTGACGCTTGCCTCCGTTCCATCTGCGCTGGATGCAGAAGCGGGGGAGAGGATGCAGAGCGTGTTGAGGGTTGCGCGCGTGGATGGCCCCACGGTGCCCGTGCCCTTCGTGAGCCCGTTCGGTGCGAGGATCTCGTTGAAGTATTTTTCCTGGAACTTCGCGACCGCAGCTTTCGTTTTGGCGCCGAAGATAGTGGATTCCTGTCCGGGGGAGCCGACTCCCGCAGATGCGATGAGCGTCTCCTCTGACGCGTTGAGGAACTGCTGAAGCTTCAGGACGTCCTCACCGACGCTCGTGAGGCGAAGATCTCGACTCCACAAGTATGGGCAAACGGACTCTGCGCGAGTCAATGCGGGCACAGCGAGAATGGCAAGGAGTGATACGAGGATGGCAAAATGGCACGCGCGGATCGAAAACATGATAGTTGTTTAATGCAAATAATTCGCGATAGTGACAGCGTACTAATGAGCGTCGGTATGTCAATCGGGACCCGCTTTCAGTGTAGCTGAAATTAGGCAGGCTGAGGGGTGCTCTGTGCACAGCGTTGCACTTTTCCTTCATTTTTCTGCACAGCCCCGCCTTGTAATGCGGTCGTTTGCCGACTACAGTTTCTCCATGGAGTCAACTCCGCTCCGAAGCGGCGTGTTCGCCTGGTTTTCACGGCACAAAGAGCGCATTGGCACTCTGGCCGTCGGCCACACCGGAAAAAAAATCGAGGAGTTTCTCTTCGACTGGCTCTTGTACGGCGTCGTCGTTGCCACGGCCACGAATCTCTGGGGTCCCTGGTACGGCTCCCTTGCCGCCTTCCTCATCATGATGCCGATTTCGGCACTCATCTGCCTTGTGTACCTGCGGCTCTACGATTGGGCCAAGGTTGACTGGTTCGGCTTTGAGCTCCTCAAGGAATGGCGCGACGAAGAAGAGCATGAGCACCGCTTCGGGCGCTTTCTCCACCGGCTTACGCGACTTGGCGGCATGCCAGCTTTTTTAGTGCTCTCGATCCACACAGATCCTTTCATGACGGCAGTGTATTTCCGGCATAAGGATGACCGTTACAAAGGGCTTCGTGGCAGGGACTGGGCAATCTTTTGGTCGAGCGTCGTCCTCTCCAACGGGTACTGGACGCTTCGCTGGACCGTCATCGTGCAGATCGTCCTCTATCTCTGGCAGCTCTTTGCGACGCAGACCTAACACCTATGATTCCCGCGCTCCGAACAATAACTGCACCGCAATGGTTGCTCCTGGGAGCCGTTGTAATTGCGCTCGCGTTCAGCTTCGACCGATATGTGCTGCGCGAAGAGTACAGTTTCCTCGTTGAGGCTCCATGCCAGTCGTCGAGTGACTGCTACACGCGCGACTGCGACGAGGAAGAGTGCCCTCCCAATGAGCTCGAGACGTACCGGCTTTTTGCGGTCCCCGCGCGCGCGTTCGATACCTGCGAAGACAATTCCTGTGCGAATGTTTGTCCGGGCACTGACTGCGAGGAGTTGAAATGCTCCGATCAAGAAGAAATCGCGTGCATGGAATAATTATGAGCGAGATTCTTCCTCCAGCGCAGCTTCTTGAAGTACCGATGACAGCCGAATTTCCCTCTGTACCATCAAGGGATGCACTTGAGGAGCTGCGCCGCAGGCGCCGCAGCCCACACCTCAAGACGCAGGTGGGCAAATACATGAAGGACCCCGTGATCCCACTGAAACGGCAAGAGCCCTTTGCTATCTTTTTCAGACAGGTGGCAACGCCGCAACATGAGCTGCTTCGTTTTTTGCGCACCGTCAAGGATCTGCCGCTGACGCCGCTCGTCCTGGAGTACCACGGAGACAAGTTTGTCTCAACGGGCAATCCGTACAAACGCTCGCTCGGAAAACTTCCGGTGTACCAATTCACCGGCTCCGACGGCAGGGACATGGTCAAATATCGCACAGTCGTGGATTTCAATGCGTACACCGGGAAATCCTTTTCCGACGTGCGGTGCAAGAACGGCGAGAAATTCGTCGAGTTCCACCACCGACTTCTCGCGAGTGTTACCAAAATGAAGGTGGAGAAGCTCTGCTACGACGCCACTCCGTGGTTTACCCGCCATGGAGATCTCGCGCATCTCTATTACGAGGAGCTGCTTGCCTTTTTTGTTCGCGACGCGATTCTCTTCGAGCACTTCGAGCCCACCGAGGCCGAGCGCGTATTCGTGAAGGCGATCATGCTCCCTGCCTTCAGAAATATCGAGGCGCGCTTCGGCTATCCACCGCTTGTGGTGGAGCTCGTCCCGAAAGGTGAGGAGACGCGCGCCTTCTGGGATTCCTATCCAAAAAAGATCGAACGCTACCTCTGATATGGACATCAACACCTGCCTTGCAACGACTGCCGAATTTCGCGACCTCGCCCTCTATTCGCACCTCATCCCGGCGATCGCCACCCTCATCCTCGGCATGTTCGCGCTCCGGAGGGCGCAAAACAAGCTGAAAGCGGCGTACTTCTTCGCCTTCTCTGCCGCGTTTGCCCTCTGGCTTCTCGGGGACATGGCCGTATGGATGCTCGACTCATATCACCTCGTGGCCGCCTTCTGGTCGCCGCTCGATTTCACTGAGATCGCCTTCTTCCTCCTTTTGTTCGGGTTCGTGTGTGTTGACCTCTTACCCAGTGTTCCTAGAGAGTACAGCTACCTTCTGCTCGGCGCAGCGATCGTGCCCTTTTTGATAACGATCGGAGGCAGCGCTGTGCTCGAAATGTACCAGCCGGTGTGCGAGATGGAGAACAATGAGTTCCTCTCCGCCTACAAAGTCTGGCTCGAGGGCCTCATTCTCGCAGCCATTCTCGTGCTTGGTGCCTGGCGCACACTCTCGGCGAGTACATGGAGCGAGCGAATCCGCATTGCGCTCGTGGTGCTCGCCGTGGTGCTCTTTCTCGGTATTTTTGCCGGCACGGAATTCATCGCGACCGCGAGCGGTATCTTCGAAATCAATCTGTATGCGCTCTTCACGCTGCCGATCTTTATTCTGATGCTCACGATCTCGATCACGAGCTACGGCACCTTCCGGCTCGGCGACGAGGCAGTGAAAGCGCTCTTCTACGTGTTCCTCATCCTCGCGGGCACGCAATTTTTCTTCGTACAGGATATTCTCGGCTTCCTCTTGGCGCTCATGAGCTTTGGGGTCGTGCTCACGCTCGGCCTGCTGCTCTTTCGAAGCAACGAGCGGGAGATCGAAGCGCGGCACGCGCTTGAGATTGCCAATCAGCAGCAGGAGAACCTGCTGCACTTCATCAGCCATGAAGTGAAGGGCTATCTCACGGAAAGCCAGGCCGGATTCGCGGCGATCGCCGAAGGCGATTTTGGAGAAGTCGCCGCGCCCCTAAAGTCGATGGCCGGAAGCGCCCTCGCGAGCGTACGCCGGGGAGTCGCGACCGTCATGGACATCCTCGATGCATCCAATCTCAAGAAGGGAACCATGGCGTTCAACAAGCAGCCCTTCGATTTCAAGAAGGCGGTTCTCGAAGTGATCGGCGACCTCCAAAAAAACGCCGCTGAGAAGAGTCTCACGATTGAAACGAAAATAACGGAGCGTGAGACCAAGGTGGAGGGTGATGAAGATAAAATCCGACGCCACGTCATACGCAATCTCATCGACAACGCGATCAAATATACGCCCCATGGTGCGATCGAGGTCGCGGTGAGCGCGAGCGGTGAGGTGGTGCGCCTGACGGTCCAGGACAACGGTGTCGGCATCACTGCGGAAGACAAAAAGCGGCTTTTCACCGAGGGCGGGCACGGCAAAGATTCGATCAAGGTCAATGTGCACTCGACGGGTTACGGGCTCTTCATCGCGAAATCAATCGTCGATGCGCACCGTGGACGGATCTGGGCAGAATCGGACGGTAATGGAAAGGGCGCGCGCTTCCTTGTCGAGTTCCCAATCGAATAGACTAAAGACGCAGGGTCGCGAGGTAATCCTCGACGGTTTCCGCCCTACGAATCATTTCGAAGCTGCGATCGGGTCGCAGCAGAAATTCGGCGGATCGGAGCTTGCCGTTGTAGTTGAACCCCATTGCGTGTCCGTGCGCACCCGCATCGTGGATGACGAGGATGTCGCCCTCTTGGAGCTGTGGTAGCTTCCGGTTGATCGCGAACTTATCGTTGTTCTCGCAGAGAGAGCCGACGATGTCGTACGCCTTCGAAGCAGCCTCGTTTTCCTTGCCGAGCACGGTGATGTGGTGGTACGCCCCGTACATGCCGGGACGCATGAGATTTGCCATCGTGGCGTCCACGCCGGCGTACTCACGGTACGTATGCTTTAGGTGGCGCACCTGCGTCAAAAGATAGCCGTGCGGACCCGTGATGTATCGGCCGCACTCCATAGCAAGACGCACGCCGGTCATTTCGTATTCATCAAAGAGGCGTCGGATACCATCCGAAATCTTCGAGAGATTCGCCTCCGTGTCATCGGGTCGGTACGGAATGCCAATGCCGCCGCCGAGATTCACGAGCTCGATCGTTACTCCGAGCTCTCGCCGCACGTCCCGCACGATCTCGAAGAGCATGCGCGCGGTTTCGACGAAGTACTCGGCATTGCGCTCGTTGGAGGCCACCATGGTGTGGAGTCCGAATCTCCGGACGCCCTTTTCTTTCGCGCGGCGGTAGGCTTCGAAGATTTGCTCCCGCGTCATGCCGAACTTCGCTTCCTCCGGTTTACCGATGATCGCGTTGCCCTCGCGAAGCGGCCCCGGGTTGTAGCGCACGGAGAGAAAATCGGGGAGCCCGACGCCCTTTTCGAGATAGTCGAGA
Source organism: Candidatus Kaiserbacteria bacterium (assembly GCA_016432285.1). Classification (GTDB taxonomy): domain Bacteria; phylum Patescibacteriota; class Minisyncoccia; order Phycocordibacterales; family UBA2100; genus UBA10103. The sequence goes on along the minus strand of CP066682.1, from coordinate 529,236 downwards.
TGCTCGAGAGCGTCGAGATTGATGAGTGCGCCCATCTCCTTCGCCTTGGCGAACTCCTCAATCGGCGTGTCGTTGCTCGTAAACATAATTTCCTCGCCCGAAAGTCCGGCGCGCTCCGCAAGCAGCAGCTCGAGAAGGGAAGAGCAGTCGGCACCGCATCCCTCCTCGCGCAGAATCCCCAGCACCCGCGGGTTGGGAAGCGCCTTCACCGCAAAGTATTCTTTAAAGCCCTCATTCCACGAGAATGCCTCGATCAACTTTCGCGCGGTCGCGCGAATACCCGCTTCGTCGTAGACATAGAGGGGTGTCGGATGCTGGGCGATGAGCGATTCAATCTCCGCGGCTGTGAACGGTACGGATTTCATCGGCGCATTGTACGATACGTACTCCGATTGCGCGACGGGCTGGCCCACGAGCCACGCTACGAGAATTTTTGCGATGAAATTCGTCTGGCTGCTTCATGCACTTCCTCTATCGTCGGCATGAGCGCGAAGCGCACGTATCCGGCTCCTGGATTCGTGCCATCCTCGCAGGTTTCCGAAATGAGACTGCCGGGCGTTACGACGATCCCGAGTGCCGGATCAAGCAGGCGTTTGGCGAAATCGACATCGCTTCCCGGCACCTTCTGCCATACGTAAAAGCTCGCGGCCGGGTTTGCTGGCTCGAGCCCGGAGGCGCGCAGGGCTGGGAGCAGGATGTCGCGCTTCTGCCGGTAGAGCGCTCGCATGCTCTCCACGTGTGCGTCGTCGTCGAGCGCAAGCGCAGCAGCATCCTGCACGATATTTGGCACCCCGGAGTCGATGTTGGTTTTCAGGCGTTTGAAAATCTGAATCAATCGCTCGTCGCCACATGCGAAGCCCACGCGGTAGCCGGTCATGTTGTTGCGCTTCGAGAGGGAATAGAACGCGATAATTCCTTCGCGATCCACCTCGAGTATCGACGACGGCTTCGTATCATAATAGATGTCGATGTAGCAACCCTCGTCAGCCGCGATGATGATCTCGTGTTGGTGAGCCCAGTCGATGAGCGCTCGATAGTATTCCTTGTCTGCAATTGCACCCGTCGGAGAGTTGGGATAGTTGATCCAAATGATCTTCGCCCTACGAGCAACGGATTCTGGAATAGTCTCAAAATCGAGTAGGAAACCTTTTTCTGCCCGAAGTGGCGCGTAGTAGGGAACACCCTCTGCAAAAATGGTGCCCGTGCGCATCGGCGGGTATCCCGGCGACGGACAGATCACGATGTCGCCCGGATTGATGAACCCCTCGGGAAAGTTGAAGACCGCTTCCTTCGAGCCGACGGTGGCGCAGATCTCCTTTTCTGGATCGAGCGATACTCCGAATCGGCGTTGCATGTACCGCACGGCAGCAGCACGGTAGGAGTTATTTCCGATGTAGCTCGGATAACCGTTGCGTGCGCTTTTCTTGCCGAGCTCGGTGAGGTTGTCAGTAATGAAATCGGGAGTTGGCTCCGACGGATCTCCGACGCCAAAATCGATCGGCGTGATGCCACTCGTTCGCAGCTCCTCGACCTTCGCGGCAATCTCGGCAAACGCGTACGGCGGCAGGCTCGCGAGCCGTTTCGAGGCTTCTATTTTCATGCGAGATTGTATCGAGCAAGCATCGCATCGAGCGCCTGGCAGGTAGCCGCCGTCGGCTCGCACATGGGTAGACGATAAGAGAGTTTGCAGAGCCCCATTTTGTATGCGCAGTACTTGACCGGCACAGGGTTCGATTCAATAAAAAGCTTCTGGAACATCTCTCCAAGATCCTTGTGCTCGGCCTCCGCGGCGCTCCAGTCGCCTGTGAGGCACTTTTGCACCAAGGAGACCATGCGCGCGGGTGCGATATTGGATGCCACCGAAATGACCCCGTCTCCGCCTTCCCGTGCGAGTGCGTACGTGAGCGCATCATCTCCCGAGAGCACTGCGAAGCCCTCACGCCGACGCGAGAGCACCTCCTTCATCTGTCCGAGGTCGCCACTCGCTTCCTTGACGCCAACAATGGTGGGATCTTTTGCGATCTCCATGAGCGTATCGGTGTCGATGTTGATGCCGGTGCGGCCTTTTATGTTGTACACGATCACTGGAAGGCCCACGGCGGCAATCGCCGCGTAGTGGCGCTTCAAGCCTTCGGGCGTGGGCTTGTTGTAGTACGGTGCGACCACGAGACATGCGTCGGCGCCCACTTCCTTTGCATGTGTTGTGTACTCCACGGCGTCGGCGGTGGAGTTGCTGCCGGTCCCAGCCATCACCTTGATCTTCCCGCGAGCTTCTTCGACTGCGATTTCAAAAATGCGCCGATCCTCATCGGCCGTGGTCGTGGGGGATTCGCCCGTGGTGCCAGACGGGACAATACCGGTTACGCCGCCCTCGATCTGGGAGCGGATGAGCGATCGAAGTGATTGCTCATCGAGCGAACCGTCCTCCTTGAAGGGTGTAATGATCGCGGTCCAGCAGCCTGCGTATTCGCTTCGCGCCATAACCTCAGTATAGCTCGTCAGGCGCCGAACACGTCGGTCGCATAATCATCCATGCTGAAAAAACCCTTTTTGTCGCGAAGCCACTCGGCTGCTTTTACCGCCCCGAGCGCGTAGCCGTCTCTGTTGCGGGCCTCATGCGTTATGAGGATGCGGTCGCTCGGAGAATCGAAGCCGATCGTATGTCCGAAGTTGACGAGCCCGCCACGCACGGATGAAAAATGGATTTCCGAATCCTCGCGCTTTCGATCGAGCTTGTCCTCCACGATCGTCTTCTTACGGGTAATCGAGTCGAGGAGAATTTTCTCAATCGCTTTTGCGGTACCCGAAGGACTGTCGATCTTGCCTGTGTGGTGTATCTCTGTGCCCCAAACGTCGTACTCCTCCGCCTTGTCGGCGAGACGCGCCGCAGCAGCGATAATTTTGAGATACATGTGCACGCCGATCGAAAAATTGGGCGACCATAAAAAGCCGATTGGAGATCCGGCTTTCTCTAGGAGGCCTTTCGCCTCATCGCGGCGGCCCTGCCAGCCGGTCGTTCCTTCGACAAGCGGGACACCCGCCGCGATGCAGCTTTCCACATGAGAGAGCACTGCCTCTGCTGTAGAGAAATCGATCGCCACATCGGCACCTTTGAGCGCTGCTGCCACTTCCGGTGGCGTATCGGCTTTTCCTGATATCTGATGTCCACGCGGAAGGGCGATTCGCTCGATCGTTTTGCCCATGCTGCCGTACCCGATGAGTGCGATGTTCATAGCAAGAAAGGAAGTCTCGTCGCGCGATCATAACACGATTTGACAAACCGGTGAATGAAGGGGACTATGCGATTCCACACAACGTTCTTTGGAGGCTGTAATGTACCGATTGCTCAAGGAAAGACGGCCGGGCATGGTGTTGAGCGCGCCACCCGAGCGTCAGACCGCAAAGCAAGCACAGAAATACATCCGCATGGCGCGCCGGGACCTCGAGCTCCTCTACAGGAGAGGAAAGAAGGGACCTCAGCACCTGCGATACATCGGCTTGTCTAACGGCCGGCGCGCCGGCTGGTTCACGAACGCGCGAACCGCTCTCACGGAGTTGATGGCGGAAACCGTGGACAAGGCACGGGAACGGTCCGGAACGTGGACTCCCGATCCCGGATGGTCGCGCAACATCTAGCCATCCTCCCCGCGTCGCCACCAGCGCGAAGCGGGGAGATCTTCTTTTTGCGCATGCTTTAGGGACGGGCGGAATAATGCTACATTGGTTTGAATGCAGAAATTGCTCACCGGCCTCCAGCCCTCCGGCACGCTCCACATCGGCAATTACTTCGGCGCTCTGAAGCCTTTTGTCGAGCTCTCCCGCGAATACGAGAGCATGCTGATGGTGGCCGACTACCACGCCCTCACCTCGCTCAAAAAGCCTGAGGAGCTGCGAGCCAACATCATTGGCGTTACGAAAGACTACATTGCAGCAGGCATCGATCCGCAAAAATCCGTAATCTTCAAACAATCGGAGGTGCCGGAGCACACCGAGCTTTCGTGGATTTTCCAGTGCCTCGTTACGGTACCGTTTCTCGAGCTCTCGCATGCGTACAAAGACAAGGTCGCAAAGGGCCTTGAGGCCAATGCGGGACTCTTCGCGTATCCCATGCTCATGGCCGCCGACATCCTCCTCTACGACACCGACGTCGTGCCGGTGGGTGAGGACCAGCGCCAGCATCTCGAATACGCGCGCGAGGCGGCCGCGAAGTTCAACAACGCGTTCGGTGAGACCTTCAAAGAGCCGAAGGAGCGGATTATGCAGTCGATCGCGGTCGTGCCGGGTACCGACGGCAAAAAAATGAGCAAGAGCTACGGCAACACGATTCCGCTTTTTGGTACCAAAGACGAGATTGCGAAAGCCGTCATGAGCATCCTTACGGACTCGAATGCGGAGAGTCCGGTCAACGTCTACGCCATCCACGCGCTATTTAAAACCAAAGCGGAGCTGAGCGATCTCTACACGGTCAACAAGGGCAAGTACAAAAATCTCAAAGAAGCGCTCATTGAGGACATCGAAACGCTTGTGCGGCCGATGCGCGAGAAGCGCGATTCCATTTCAGATGCAGAAGCAAAGCGCGTTCTCCAAGAAGGCAGCGCGCTCGCGAGCGAGCGCGCTGCGAAGAAGATGGCCGACGTCCGCGAGAAAATTGGAATTTCACTTTAAGTATGCCGCGGACGCTCAACAGGGACCTGCCGAAAGCCGTCGGAACATCCGTCAAAATCGCCGGATGGGTCGACGTGCGGCGTGATCACGGCAAGCTGATCTTCCTCGACATCCGCGACCGAAGCGGGATCGTCCAAACCGTCGTTACGCCGAAGGCACCGGAGGCCCTCGAGATTGCCAAAGACCTGCGTTCCGAATGGGTGGTGGAGATTGAGGGCGAAGTGAAGGCGCGTCCGGAGAACATGAAAGGGGAGGGCGACTTAGGTGGCGTGGAGGTCGTCGCAGCAAAAATTGTCGTGCTTTCGCGCGCACAGGAACTCCCGTTTGAGCTCGGCACGGAGGTCAACCTCGACACACATCTCGATCACTTGCCGCTCACGCTCCGGAGCAAACGCAGCCGCGACATCTTCGCGCTCCAGGCCACGGTGCTCGATGCGTACCGTGCATCGCTCATGCGCCAGGGATTCAAAGAATTTGTGGCGCCCACCCTTGTGGGGGGAGATGCCGAAGGCGGAGCCGCCGCCTTTCGGGTGGAGTATTTCAAAGACCAGGTGGCATTTCTCGCCACGTCGCCGCAATTTTACAAACAGATCATGGTCGGCTCATCGGAGCGCGCATTTACGGTGGCAAAGATATTCCGCGCCGAAAAGTCGGCGACGACGCGGCACCTCTCCGAAGCCACCTGCATCGACTTCGAAATGGGATTCATCGAAAATGAGCGAGAGCCGATGCGAGTGCTCGAGGAGACGATCCGCGAGGTCGTGCAGAAAGTCGCTGCGGAACACTCCGATATGTTCGCGCGCTTCGGGACGAGCGCGCCTCAGATCCCCGCCGAAATACCGGTACTGACACTGAAGGAGGCGCTCGCGACGCTTGGCAAAAAGGAGGCGCCCGACATGGACCCGGAGGACGAGCGCGGCATCTGCGAGTGGGCAAAGCGCGAGAGGGGATCGGACTTTGTGTTCATCACACGGTATCCCACCAAAAAGCGCGCCTTTTACACCTACGAGGATCCAGAAGAAGCGCCGTACTCGCGTGGCTTCGACCTCCTCTTTCGCGGCCTCGAGATCAACAGCGGTGCGCAGCGCATGCACGACTACGACGCGCTCGTCGCGCGCATGCAGGAGCGCGGGCTCGATCCGGAAAAGTTCCAGTATTATCTCCAGGCATTTAAATACGGCATGCCGCCCCACGGCGGATGTTCGACCGGCCTCGAGCGCTTCACCGCACGGCTCCTGGAGCTTCCCAACGTGAAAGAGGCCACCGCATTCCCTCGCGATATGTCGCGCATCGACGCGCGCCTCACCGAATAATCGCTATGGCGTTCAGCATCTCGACGCACACCTACGATGGCCCACTCGACGCCCTTCTCAACTTGATCGAGGAGCGTAAACTTTCGATCTCGGAAGTCAGCCTTTCGGAGGTAACCGACGCGTACCTCGCGTATGTGGAAAAGCTTCCCGAGCTACCGCTCGGAGAGACGGCGCAATTCATTCTCGTGGCGTCCACGCTGCTCCTCATCAAATCGCGTACGCTCTTGCCGACGCTCGACCTCTCCGAAGACGAGCGCGAGAGCGTCGAAGAGCTTGAGCGTCGTCTCGCCCGGTACGCGCTGATACGAAAGGGCGCAAAATTATTGCGCAAAGAGTGGGGGAGAAGCCCGCTGCGTCTTCCAAAACGCGCTCCGCTGCGGCCGCCTGTTTTTGCACCAGCCGAAAGCTCCGTGCAAGTGCTTCTTGCCTCGATGCAGCGCTTACTCTCGCTGCTGCCGAAACCGGAGGAGCTGGTGAAGGCCGCCGTCGCTCCCATACTCGCACTCGAAGACGTGATCATGAGCCTCAAGAGCCGGCTCGCCACCGCGCTCAATGCGCGATTCAGCGAACTCACGAAGGGCAAGAGCAGGCACGACACCATCGTCTACTTCCTCGCGGCGCTGGAGCTCGTGCGCTCCGGATCGATTTCCGTCACGCAGGAGAAACTTTTCTCCGACATCACGCTCGAAGGCGGCGTGCAGGGAACCCCGCGCTATGGCTGACCTTGCCGCCAGGGTGCACGCGCTCCTTTTTTCTGAAGGCGGCAGTCTGCCGCGCAAAAAGCTTGCATCGCTGCTTGAGTGCACCGATTCGGAGATCAGCGAAGCGCTGACGACGCTCTCAACCTGGATCGAAGGCAGCGGCCTTTCGCTCATCACGACCGACACCGAAGCGAGCCTCGCCGTTTCCTCCGAGACAGCGGAGAGCGTCAAAAAGGCATTCGAGAAAGAGCTTGGCAGGGAGATCGGCGACGCCGGGCTCGAAGTGCTTGCGATCGTGCTCTACCGCGGGCCTTCCACTCGCTCGCAAATCGACTACATCCGCGGCGTCAACACTGCGTCGACACTGCGCAATCTCCTCGCGCGGGGCCTTCTGGAGCGCATGGGCAACCCGGAAGATGCGCGCGAATATTTGTATCGCCCGACCGTGGAGCTGCTCGCGCATCTCGGGGTAAGCGATACGAAACAACTACCCGACCATGCTACAATCGCCGGTGAATTAGCTGCTTTTGAGTCAAAGCAAAAAGAATCCGACCATGGAGACACCGAATGAGCCCACGCCCGCGCTGCCCCAGCAGGGGATTGCTCTCCGCATCGCCCTCCTCGGACTTTCTGTCGTGGTGCTCGGCGCGCTCGCGCTCGAGTACGCACTCCCCACGCCGCCGGAGGCACAATCGGCTGCTGCGGCGGAGGCAACGAGTGAATTTTCTGGCATCGCGCTCGAGGCAGACGCTGCGATCGTCGTGGACATCGCAAGCGGGCGCACTCTCTACGAACGGAGCGCCGACGCGCAGCTTCCGCTCGCATCGCTCACCAAAGTTGCGCTGGTCCTCGCTATTTCTGAAGTTTTGAATCCGGACGACGTGATCACGATTCCGCGCAGCGTTCCTCCCACCGGCAATGGCAGGGGAGTAAAAAAAGGGGAGAGCTGGAAAGTCGCCGACTTTATCGATTACACCCTCGTGGCCTCTTCCAACGAGGGTGCCGAGATACTCGCCGACGTGGCGGATAGCGGGCTGCGGGCGCGCTACTCCGAGGCTCCTGCGGGAGAGGCGGCGATTTGGCGCATGAATGACCTGGGGCAAGATCTTGGTCTCGGCGTAACGTACTTCCTCAACCCGAGCGGTCTCGACATCAGCCCTACGCAATCCGGCGCCTACGGATCTGCGCGCGACATGGCGAAACTCTTCGCCTACGCCGCTTCCGCCGAGCCAAGCCTCTTTGCGGGCACAGCCGAGAACGGCCTCCTGCTTTCGTCGGCCGAGGGCGAGGAAACGTCAGCCGAGAACACCAACGAGTCGCAGGGGGCTATTTTGGGCCTCATACTCGGCAAAACGGGCTTCACCGACCTCGCGGGAGGAAATTTGACGGTGGTATTCGATGTCGGCCTCGCACGGCCCGTGGTGGCCGTGGTTCTCGCCTCGAGCCGCGAGGGTCGGTTTGAAGATATGCAAAAGCTCGTAGCAGCGGCACGGGCCACGATAGCTGCGCGCTAGAGGAAAGGGCAATCGGGTATACTACGCGCATGCTCTCAGAAATCGTCCGCGTGTTGGTGCCCGCCACTGCCTCGTTCGTGATCGGCATGGCCCTGACGCCCCTTCTCACGCACTATCTCTACAAATACAAAGCGTGGAAAAAAGCCCCTGGTAAAACGGCGCTCGATGGCTCTGCCGCCGCCGAGTTCAACCGATTGCACGAAATTCATGAGGTGCGCGCGCCGCGCATGGGCGGAGCGGTGGTGTGGGGGAGCGTGCTGATTACGATCATCGGCATCGCGATCGTTGCGAAATTTGTACCGAGCGCCGAAATACTCAAGCTCGATTTCTTGAGCCGCAACCAAACGTGGATTCCGCTCGCGGCGCTCCTCGTGGGTGCAGTCGCCGGCCTCATCGACGATCTCCTCGTCATTCGGCCGGGCGGGCAGGGGCTGCCGCTTTCGTTCCGACTCCTCGTCGTCTTTTTACTCTCATCGTTTATTGGCTGGTGGTTTTGGATCAAGCTCGGCGTCACAGCAGTCGGCGTGCCCTTTGGTGCGCCGCTCGAAATCGGTTTCCTCGTCGTGCCGCTCTTTATCGTCATGTCGCTCGCGCTCTATGCCTCTGGCGTAATCGACGGTATCGACGGCCTCTCCGGCGGGGTGTTCGGCTCCATCTTCGCCGCATACGCGGTGATCGCGTTCGCGCAAAACCAAATCGATCTCGCTGCGTTTTCAGCGGCGATCGTCGGCGGCCTTCTCGCATTCTTGTGGTTCAACATCCCGCCCGCGCGCTTTTACATGACCGACACGGGCACTATGGCGCTCACGCTCACGATCGCGACGATCGCATTCATGACCGACGATCTCGGCGGGGGAATCGGCATCGCGGTTCTTCCAGTGATCGGCGCACTCCTCGTCGCGACGGTCGCCTCCGACATCGGCCAAGTGGTCTCCAAAAAATTCTTCGGCCGCAAACTGTTTCGGATCGCGCCGCTCCATCACCATTTTGAGGCCATCGGCTGGCCCGGCTATAAGGTCGTGATGCGCTACTGGGTGCTCTCGATCGTCTTCGCCGTCGCCGGAGCCATCCTCGCTCTGCTTTCTTTCAGAGGCTAGTCCTGCTATGCGCAGAGTGCGTACCGACAAGATCCTCTTCGCGCTCATCGGCATCCTCGTCATCGGAGGCGTGCTCGTCTTCACCTCGGCCGCACTCGGCCTTTTGGCGCGCGGCGCGACGCACATCTCATCGGTCGCGTTCAACCACATCGTCCTCGGCATCGGCGTGGGGCTCCTCGCGCTTTTTGTGGCGAGCAGAATCGACTACCGTACGTGGCGGCGCTTCGCTCCGCATCTTTTTGTGGCGGCACTTCTCGTAACGGCCGCCGTCTTTATTCCCGGACTCGGCTTTGAACACGGCGGTGGGCGCCGCTGGATCAATGTCGCGGGACTCACATTCCAACCCTCCGAAGCCCTGAAAATCGGTGCCATCCTCATGGCCGCGGCCTATTTTAGCGGCATGCGGGAGCGCATCGGCGATTTTCGATACGGACTCGGCGGTCTCCTCGCTATCCTTGTCGCTCCGGTGATTCTGCTGATCTCACAACCGGATCTCGGCACGCTCGGTGTCATTGTCATTTCCGTCCTTGCGGTTTATTTTGCCGCCGGCGCTCCGTGGCGCGATATTCTCCTCGTGATCGCGGGAGGAGTGCTCGCGCTCGTGCTCTTGGCCACGCTCCGGCCGTACGTGCTGGATCGATTGAGCGTCTTCCTCAATCCCTCGCTCGCGCCGCAGGCGGAAGGGTACCAGATCCGCCAGTCGCTCATCGCCATCGGCTCCGGCGGATTCTTCGGAAGAGGATTCGGGCAGGGTGTGCAGAAGTTTACCTACCTTCCGGAGCCGATGGGCGATTCGATTTTTGCCGTCGCTGCGGAAGAATTCGGCTTTCTCGGCGGTGTCGCGCTCATCGGACTTTTCCTCGGACTCGCGCTCCGTGGCTTCTCGATCGCCGCCGAAGCGCCTGACCCCTTCGGGGGGCTCCTCGCGATCGGCATTTCCACGTATCTTGCGAGCGAGGCATTCATCAACATTGGCGCGATGCTCGGCATCGCGCCTCTCACCGGCATTCCGCTCACCTTTATCAGCCAAGGGGCGAGCGCCATGCTGATCTCCCTCGGGAGCGCCGGCATCTTACTTGCGATATCCCGCCGCGCCCGCAGATAAGCTGGAAGCGCCTTATTTTCAGCGCTACAATGGAGGTATGAAAATTCTGCTCGTGGGCGGCGGCAGCGGCGGACACTTCTATCCTCTCCTCGCCGTAGCCGAATCGCTTGAGCGCATCACGCGCGAAAAGAAGCTCATCGAGCCCGACCTGTACTACACCGGGCCTGCACCTTTCGACCCAGCAGCGCTCCTCGAACATGAGATTCACTACTACCCGTCTCCGGCAGGTAAAATCCGCCGCTATCCGAGCCTTTTGAATATCGCCGCACTCATCGTTGCGGCCTGGGGGACCATCGTCTCGATCTTCCAGCTCTTTCGCATCTATCCCGATGTGATCTTTTCCACGGGCGGGTACGCGGCCTTTCCTACACTCGCTGCGGCTCGAATCCTCAGCATCCCGGTGATCGTCTACGATGCCGACGCTTTCCCTGGTCGCGTCTCGCTGTGGTCGGCGCGCTTCGCGCGCTTTGTGGCCGTCGCGCATCCGGACGCGGCCGAAAAGTTTCCGCAAAAGCTCCTTCCCAAAATCGCGCGCACCGGACATCCGATCCGCGAGGAAATCGAAGCGCCCGCGCGAGAGGGAGGCCATGAGTTTCTGAAGCTCGACACCTCCGTGCCGACAGTGTTTTTTATCGGCGGCTCACAAGGCGCACAGAAGATCAACGAAACCGTGCTCGACTCGCTTCCGCGTCTCGTGGAGCGATACAATATCGTGCACCAAACGGGTGCTGCCAATTTCGAGGAGGTGAGTCAGATCGCCAAAGTTGAGCTCAAAGATTCGAGATATGCCGACCGCTACCGGCCCTTTGGCCTTTTGAACGCGCTCGCACTCCGGATGACCGGCGGTATCGCCTCAGTCGTCGTCTCGCGCGCCGGAAGCGGCTCCATCTTCGAGATCGCAAGCTGGGGCATACCGGCGATTCTGGTGCCGATCCCGAAGGAGGTCTCGCACGACCAGCTCGAAAACGCCTTCTCCTACGCCCGTGCGGGCGGCGCTGCGGTCCTGGAGCAGCACAACCTCACGCCGCATCTTCTCGTGGCCGAGATCGACCGCCTCATGAGCGATGAGCCGCTGCGGCAGCGTATGAGCGCTGCTGCAAAGAACTTCTCCCGCCCCGACGCGGCGCGGAAGATCGCCGAACGCATCATCGAGACAGCTCTTTCGCACGAGTCTGTATGAACGTGATCACGCGGTTTCCGCCTTCGCCGACCGGTTTTTTTCATATTGGGAGCGCACGTACCGCACTCTTCAATCATCTCTTCACCGCGCACGCGGGCGGCACCATGTACCTCCGCTTTGAAGACACCGACCAAAAGCGCAGCAAAAAGGAGTACGAGGACGACATTCTCGCAGGATTGGCGTGGCTCCGGATTCCGTATGAACTGCCGAAAGTATTCCGACAGTCTGAGCGCACGTCGCTGTATAAGGACGCGCTTCAATCGCTGATCGAGGCGAATAAGGCATACGTCTCGAAGGAGCCTGCGAAGGATGATCCGACAAAAGAAGTAGAAGTGGTGCGGATCAAGAATCCGGGCTCGTCGATCACGTTTACCGACCTCATTCGGGGCGACGTTACCTTCGACACGGCCGAACTCGGGGATTTCGTGATCGCGCGCACCATCGATGCAGCGCTCTACCACTTCACCGTCGTGGTGGACGACGCCGAGATGGGCGTTACGCACGTCATTCGCGGCGAGGATCATATCTCAAACACCGCTCGGCAGATTCTGATCCTCGAGGCGCTCGGCTACTCGCGGCCGCAGTACGCGCACATTCCACTCATCCTGGCGCCCGATCGCTCCAAGCTCTCGAAGCGGCACGGCGCCGTGTCGGTCAACGAATATCGCGCCGAAGGCTTCCTCCCCGAAGCATTGGTCAACTACCTTGCACTCCTCGGCTGGAATCCCGGGGGAGAGAGGGAAATTTTCGCTCTCTCCGAGATCGCGACGCAATTCAAGCTCGAAGACGTTCAGAAAGCCGGTGCGATTTTCAATGTGGAGAAATTACTGTGGTTCAACCACCAGTATCTCGCGGCTCTCTCGAACGACGAATACGAGCGACGGCTGGCCGCTTTTTTTGCCGAGCAGGGGAGAGAGGGCCCGAAAAACCTTGCGGAGCTTATCCCGCTTCTTCATGAAAGAGCGCAAACGCTGAAAGAGGCCACCGCAATCGCGCTCGAATACGATGAAATACGTCGGGAAGTGGATGCGTCGGCCGCACTTTTGCTGAATGGCGCCAAAACCGACGCCGCGAATGTGAAGAAACATCTTGCGGCAGTGCGAGGTCTGCTTGAAAATATCAGCAACGTGAGTTTCGATTCTGAGAACGTGAAGGCGGCCATTTTTCCGTATGCGAGCGAGCACGGGCGTGCCAGTGTACTCTGGCCGCTTCGCGTCGCCCTCTCCGGCAAGGAGAAATCCGCCGACCCCTTCACCCTGGCCGCCTTCCTGGGGAAAGAAACAACGCTTGCGCGCGTCTCCTCTGCGATAGATACACTTTCCGCGGTATGAAAACGAGGCCGAGTCACCATGCGCGCTTTGCGGCGCTCCTCTTAGCCGTGCTCGTTTTTATTCCGCTCACCGCATCCTCCCAAACTCCCGAGGAGATTCAGCGCAAGATCGACGAGAACAACGCCCAGATTGAGGCGCTCAATAAAGAGATCGCCGCGTACGAAAAACAGCTCGGCGACATCAGTGCCAAGAAAAAAACGCTCCAGAGCACGGTCGACCAACTCAACGTCTCGATCAAAAAGACGACCGCATCTATCAACGTCACGAAAAGTCAGATCAACTCGACCCAACTCCAAATCCAGCAGCTCTCCGAGGGAATAGCGCAGAAGGAGGTCTCTATCGGATCCGTACAGGCGGGCATCGCCGAATCGATTCGCCGCCTCAACGACTTCGAAAACCAACCGCTCGCTGCTCTGATTCTTTCCAAGGATTCCTTCTCGAGCATGTGGGAGGACATCGATCAGTCGCAAGCTCTTCAGGCCGCACTTGGCGACCAAGCCGATGAGCTCTCGGCCCAAAAACAAACGCTTTCGGACACCAAAACGAATGCCGAGGAAAAACGCGCACAGTTGCTGAAGCAGCAACAGACGCTCCAAAGTCAGCAAGGATCCCTCAACGCGCAGAAAAAATCGCAGAGCGACCTTTTGACACAAACGAAACAGCAGGAATCCTCGTACCAGGCGATTCTCGCACAAAAGCAGGCCGAAATGACTGCCTTCCAACGGGCGCTCTTCGACCTCGCCTCGCAGCTCGAGTACACGCTGGATCCATCGCGCATTCCGTCGGCCGGAAAAGGGGTCTTGCGGTGGCCCCTTGCCAACGTCTACATCACGCAGCAATTCGGCAAAACCGCTTCGGCCAAACGCCTCTACACCTCCGGTACGCACGACGGTGTCGACTTCCGCGCTTCGATCGGCACGCCCGTGAAAGCAACTCTCTCGGGCACCGTGGTCGAGATCAACGAAGGCGCGGTGCGCAACTGTCAGTACGGCAAGTGGGTCTTGATACGGCATGGCAACGGCCTCACCACGCTTTACGCGCACCTTTCTGACATCGCTGTTGCAAAAGGCGCCTCCGTGGCCACGGGGCAGGTGATCGGCTACTCGGGCGACACCGGGTACGCCACCGGCCCCCACTTGCACCTCACCGTTTACGCTTCGGAAGCGGTCAATTTCAAAACCTACACCTGCAAGAGCGGCAAAAGCACGCTGATTCCGATCGCGAACCCGAGCGCCTATCTCAACCCGCTCGACTATCTCTAGCACTAACGCGCTGAGGATTTGAAGCCGCGCGGCGGCTTCCATTCCACCACTTTCATCGCGGCGATTTCCGTCTTTGACGCTTTTCGAATGACGCGCCGATTTTTTGGCGGAACGATAGGGAAGTGGCGCGAGCGATCGAGGGCGTCCACGAGCCAGAAGAGCTCCTTGTCGGCGCTGATCCATCGCTCGGGCGAATATTTCGAGAGATTGAACGGTGCCGAGTATGCACGCAATGATTTCTTGCCGCTCCATTTGAGGTATTCGTGGAAATACGACATCGCGAGCTCGCGCACCGACTCGTACACCGGGTCGCGGTACCGGAGTACCGCGTGATTGGTCTTGCTCAAGGCTCCCCAAAAACCGTTCTGCCGAAAAAGCGTGACCACGTGATCCTCGTCGTCCGGATCGGTCTGAAAATCCAAGAGGAGCGGCCGCTCACCGTGATACGCGAGCGCCGCGGCCGCGAGGAGCGCCCCCTCGAAGCAATGCGCCGTTTTCGTTTTGAAAACACGACACGGCGACATGTATGTCTCGCCGCGCATTTCAAAATTGATCGGAAGGCGATCGAGGTAATCCTGAATCTTTTGCGGAGTATTGAGTCTCTTGAAAAGTACGCGCTCTGGGGGAGTCAGAACTCTCTTGATTCGGTCCGCATACGACATCGGCAGATTATACGCGGATTGAGCGCCAATGCTCATGCCGATCCGATTGACAGTCGATATATGCGGGAGCAGTGTTGACCCATGTCACTGCTCAAATGGGCAGCTGTGCCTATAATCGGCACAATTGGAGTTGTTGCGATCGGAAGCTTCTTATCGGGGCCTGAATCAGCCTCCAGGACGCCGGAGTGTCATTCGAGCTATTCCGAGTGCCTGGACCCACGGGCGAGCGATTATGACTGTGCGGGCGGCTCTGGGAACGGCCCGTACTACACTGGCAAAGTGCGGGTCTACGGCTACGACGAGTACGGACTTGATCGCGACGGAAACGGATGGGGATGTGAGTGAGGCCGAGCGCGAGGTGCATCAACATCAAATCGAGCTTTAGTGGTGGTTTGGGTCGTAAAATATATAGGTATCAACGTAAGGTATTGGAC
This sequence comes from Candidatus Kaiserbacteria bacterium, assembly GCA_016432285.1. GTDB lineage: Bacteria > Patescibacteriota > Minisyncoccia > Phycocordibacterales > UBA2100 > UBA10103. The sequence goes on along the minus strand of CP066682.1, from coordinate 513,972 downwards.
AATATTTGGTGGGCTGGTGTCAAAACTCTCCATTGACTAATTGGCCTGCTACGCCAAGAATTAGGGTATGAGACCGAATAAAAAATTGGCTTCACTTCTTACCGGGTTAGCTATACTGGCCCCGGCAATTGAGCCAACAGTCCACGAACTCATCGTCACAAAACGTCATGAGTATGATGAGCCGGTCAAACCTATGGCCGCGCTTCAATCAGAAGCAATTCTCGTTACTGTTTCCGGGACACCGGGTAGCGTATTTGGAGTTATCTAATTATGGCGGGCTCTGGTCGTAGAGATTTTGAGGCAAGAGAAGAAGAAATAAAGAAGGAGACTAAGGTGGCCTTTAAAATGTTTTATCCCATCTACTGGGAGGGGTTAAATATCCTCAAAGACGCGCTCGACCTTCTTCTCAAAGAGACGAAAGAAGCACTCGACGAGTACGCGAATGCACTTTTTATACTCTACAATCGCGCAATTCAGCATTTGGAATCAATACGCGTACTAACTGAAGCGGGTTTATATGGAGATGCATTCGCGGTAAGTAGGAACCTGACCAGCGATGTTTCAATGATTCAATACCTGAAACACAAGCCCGAACTTATCCAGCAGTTCCTTACTGAGAAACAAGAAACATACCAGGATAAGAAAAACGATTTCGCGGAAAATTTCAGTGAACGTGCAATACATAACACTTTGACCGAAAACGGCGTTCAACCATTTAAAACGAGCTTTCAGTTATTGAGCAAAGCATCCCATGCGAGCGCATTCGGTTCTCAGCTGTACGGTAAATACGGAAAAGATGGAAAATATTATTTAAAATACGGTCCGGGATATGAGGACATGAAAGCATTGGCGTTATTCGGAATAATATCTGGTGGACACTATGACCTTCTCGACAATATTTTGATATATAGGTCCGGAAAAAGTGACAAAAGACCGCCTGAATGGAAACCAATTGAGGATGGGACTATCGCTCTGGGCCTAAAAATTGACCTCTTCAGTGAAGCTGCCACTGTAACCCTCAATGAGTTGAAAAAGAACATAGATGCTACAGAAGATTCTCAACCGTCCAAAGAAACCGACGTCAAACAAGGTTCTTAGGTATCTGGCTATTTTTGAACCACGACTCCCTCGAATTACTGAAAAAGCAGGGGACCGGCCAGCCGAGATAGACCTAACATCCACGGAATCTCGGCCAGAGGAAGTGTGTAAGGAATCAGGGAGCCAAAGGCCTTTAAATCGTCCTGAGACATATTAGGTGAGTGTGTGCGGTCGTTGGTTGATAGATAACAAAATGTGAGGGTTTATCGTCCGCACGCCGGTTCTTTGTCGTTATGGCGTTTGTACCTGGCCACACGTCGCGAAAGATATATTGTGCGACGCTAAGATTATTAGACCACAGACCCCCTAAGACCACTACCCTCCCGATTGTGAAGCGGTACAATGAAGTGGCTGCAAGTTGTTTGCAGCGTATCTACCCACCCCTCTAGTCCTGGTCCGGCAGTGTTCTCCCAACGCTGCCGGACAATTTTTTTTTTTAAAAAAACGCGGGAGGGAATACCATCCGATCTCGGGACACGAGATCCCCTACCCCGGGGTAGAGCCCGAAGAATTTTACGGCCACTGAAAGCGCTATCACCGACCTTTTTCTTCTCGGACTCCGGCTTTATACGCTTCAATGCGGCGTTTGTTGGCGGGAGAAAGTTCCTCTGGAAGATTGTCGAGATCAAACCAACTACGAGCCATGATCTCCAGATTCGGTCGCATCGCGAGCGAGCCTTCGAAATCACCCGTGTAGTAAACTCGGACCTTGTCCTTCTTGCCCATTGATCCAGTGTAAGTGCCGATCTCGCCCGCAATCGTTTTTACCTCGAAGCCAGTCTCTTCCTTTGCCTCCCGCATCGCCGCATCTTCCGGTGCCTCTTTCTTACTGACACCGCCGCCCGGCAGCGTCCACGCCCACGGCGCGTACCAGTGCGACACCAGCACGACACGCCGCTCCTGCACGAGGATGAGGCGCACACCCTGTATCTCCCCTCCTCCGCCGACCCGCGCCAGAAAATAACGCACCACATGCAGGCACTCGATGAGAAAAAGTGAGAGCAGCGTGCCGGCGTGGCGGATGATGCGCATACGGTGTGGGCTCGGTCTTTACTTCGCCCTCCAGGGTATTTCGAATTCCGTGAATTCTGGAAGAAGTTTCCGACCGTACAAGAGCCGCGCGATCACCTCGGCGTGAGAGAGTGCACCCGTGAGCGCGTTGTGCGGACTCGGCTCGGCGGGAATGCCCACGTAGTTTAAGACCGCGTCCAGGTCGAGTGCGGAGCGGTGGTGCATCACTGGGGGCTTCCGGCCCCGCTCGATCATATGCATGTAGCAGAGCGTGTGCGTGTCGATCGTACGGTACGCGAAAGGCCAATCAGTGTGCCCTGCCCGCTCGGCAGCGTGCCGCAGAAAATCACGGTCGAAGGAGACGTTCTGTCCGGCGAGCGTTCGCTCTTCCAGCTTTTCACTCCACCGCAAAAAAGAGTGGATGAGATCCGCCTCGCTCTGCTTCTTCGCGTCGGTGATTTGCTCTTTTGTGAAGCCGTTGACGGCAAGGGCTTCATCCATGATGTGCGCCCCATCCCACACGCGGCACTCCTCGTAGAAACGGTACTGCGGATTCGCGAGATCGAGCGCGCCGACGGAAACGATAGAGTGCTTTGCGGCCTCCACGCCGGAGGCTTCTACGTCGACGACCAACATAGGCAGCAGTATAGCCTACTATTGCAGGCCTTTGCAGTTGCGGGCAGGCGTGAGGCCCGCGGCTTTTGCCGCCGCTTCGTCCACGAACCACACCTTATTGCGCTCGAGAATCGTGTCCGCGCCCGGGCACCACGGGTAGTGGTAGGTACTGCCGCTTCGGGAGGCCACTACAAGGCCGCCGGCGCTCATCGCGGCCACCTGCATGGAGGCGCTTCGTATCGAAACAGCCGTCCTCTCCTCCTGAAGGCTCGAGAGCCTACCGAGGCCAAAGGAAGCGAGAGCCACCAAAAAGACGATTGCCACGATCCCCCAGTCGGCAAGCAGATCCTCTGCCATGTTCTTGATTTTGAGCCTCCAGTCGGCTATAGTGCCCATACCTCGATTGTAAGCCCTTTTTTGCGCCTACGGGCGAGGAAATCAACACCATGGCAACAACAAAAGCAGCGGGAACAGCGAAAAACCTGACGGACTCAAATCCGAAGTATCTTGGTATAAAACGCGCCGACGGGCAGGCGGTCGCCATCGGCGAAGTGATCGTGCGCCAGCGCGGCACCAGGATCCTGCCGGGCAAAAACATCGGTATCGGCAAAGACCACACACTCTTTTCCCTCGTGCAGGGGGTAGTTCGCTTCCGCACCAAGCGCAAAATGGCGTTCGACGGCCGCTCCGCGGTCCGCCGCCTCGTTGAGGTGATCACCCGTTAGGCCGCCTCGATCAGAAGTTTGACTTCAGACCGCGCACCTGCGGCTGAAATGGTTATTGCATGCTCCCCCACCGTTTTGATCGGTGTATCAATCTGCACCGCGGATTGCTGGATTTGAATATTCCTTTGCGCAAGAATCGCCTTCGCCACGTCGGCTGCCCCGACGGATTTGAAGAGTCCGCCTTTTTCGGTCGCCTTGATTTTCATCGTAACGGTTTGATTCATGAGCGACTTGACGCCATCCGCAAGCGTCTCTTCTTCTTTCTTACGAGCGGCCGCTTGCTCATCAACACGTTTTTGATGCTCCGCCACCTTTTCTTTCGTGGCATGCACCGCAAAGCCTCCCGGTATGAGCTTGTTCAAAGCGTACCCGTCGGCAACATCCTTGATTTCGCCCTGCCGCCCGACTCCGCCTACATCCTTGAGAAAAATGACTTTCATCGCAGGATTGTAGTCTGCGCCGAGCCACCGGGCAACTACCGAGATCGATTTCGTAAATCGCTCATCCTTCGCGAGAGAATGCCGATGATTGGTTTCGTAAATCCCTCATGTGTGCGCATTGGCAAAAAACGCTACTATAGTGCGATGGGAATCGAGGACCGCCCAAAGAAGCCCTCGAGCAGGGAGCTGCAGGACGCGAGGGCCGAACAAACCCCTGTCTTTCAGAAGTTGAAGAGCGTCTGCGAGCGCTTCGGTCTTGAGGCGCCCGTTCCTGCCGGGGGCCCCCGAGGCAACACCTTCCTCATCAACGGGGTTATTTGCAGAGTCCATCTCGCGACTCGCCTCTATCGACACCCGCGGTCGGTAGCCGCCACGTTCACGCACGTGCACGCCCCGGTCATTACCTCGGAAAGCCGCGAGGAGTTTCTCGTTATTGCGGTAGATATCAATCAAGATGATGTCGTCGAGGACACCACGTACTTTATTCCGAGGCAACGCTATATCGAGGCGGGCTTGCACACGGCAATCAACGTCCCTGTCGGTGAACGATGCGAAGGAGCCCGCACGAGTCGGCTCCCCTTCGACGAATTCAAGAACGAAAAGGGAGCCAATTTTTTCAAGCGGTACGCCGAGCTCAAGAACCAGTGATTATTGATTCAGGATTTCGACTGCCTTCCCCATCTGCGGATCCTTGTCGGCTTTTGCATCCTCCTCGCTGATAGCCACGAGCTGATCCGGCGTGATGCCTTCGGTCGGGATCTGTTCTCCACTTGGTGCGAGCCAGCGCGCTACCGTGATCTTCAGCGCCGTCTCCGGCGTGATCTCCACAAGCTCCTGCACCGAGCCTTTCCCGAAAGTCTTATCCCCTACCATCTGCGCCACACCCCAGTACCGCAGGGCCTCCGCGAGAATTTCGGAAGCGGATGCAGTGCCGCGATCCACCAGCACGACCATTTTCAGATTTTCGTTGAAGACATCGTATCCGCGCGAGCGATGCACAATGTTCTGCGCGTGTCCGGCATAATCTTCGGTAACCACGATGCGGCCCGAGGGCAAGAACCAGCTCGCCATATCGACTGCCGCCTCCAAATACCCCCCGGGATTGCCTCGGAGGTCGAGCACAAGCTTGCTGCTCCCGGATTCTACAAACTCCCTCAGTGCGCCTCGAAAAAGTTCGGGTGAGTTGGCCGTGAAGTTGAGAAGCCCGATTACAAAAATCCCGTCGGCCCGCTGCTCCGTCGTGATGACCGGCACGTTGATCACGTCGCGCACCACCGAGATCTCCCGCGGCTCGCTCCAGCCTTCCCGAGCGATAAGAAGCTTCACCGCGCTCCCTTTCGGGCCGCGTATCCTTGAGACCGCTGTCGTTACGTCGATCCCGCGTGTTTCGAGATCGTCAATCTTGAGCACCTTGTCGCCGCTCTTGATGCCTGCACGCTCCGCGGGCGTGCCCTTGAGTGGCGATACTACGGTGAGGATCTGGTCGCGCACGGCGATTTCCATGCCGACGCCTTCGAAGGCGCCGCTCATATCCTGCGCGAACTGCTCGTTCTCCTTGGGAGGCAAAAAGAAGGTGTATGGATCCTGAAGCGAGCCGGCAAGACCCTGCACCATGCCCCAGACGCGCTCCTGCGCCGCCTCTTCGGTGGAGCTCGCGAGCTGCGTGCTGGTAGCCACGGCGGCCGGTACGAATTTCTCATCAATGACTTGCCAGGCTTTCCACACGGGCGAGAAATCGACACCTTCCGGCGCGCCAGAGGCATTGCTGTCGGCGCGCACCGCGAGCGTATATCCGAGACCAAATGCAAGTAGCGCAATGAGCACTCCCGCAGCCACAAAGCGGCTCGCTGACGAGCGTGATCGAAACGGCAGTTGCGGCGTGTCGTTTGGCATAAATGGCGATTATAGCAATTTTCTGTGCAAAAATCGCTTCCGCGCCGCTCGCGGACGGTATACTTAGCCGTATGATTTCGCGATACCGGTACGGATCCCTCCAGTGGATCGACCTCGAATCACCCACGCATAAAGAAGTGCATGACATCGCCGAGGAATTCTCGCTTGAGCCCCTGATCGCTGAGGAGCTTTTACTCCCCTCTACGAAGCCGCGCGTGGAGTTCCACCAAGGGTACTCCTACGTGATTCTCCACTTCCCTGCCCCGCGTCAGGCACACGGATCATTCGAACAGGAAGTCGATTTCGTGATCGGCAACGACTTTTTGATCACCACTCACTACGACGCCATCGACCCGCTGCACAAATTCTCAAAAGTCTTCGAGGTCAATTCGCTGCTCGACAAAAGCAACATCGCAGATCATGGCTTCTTCCTCTTTTTCTATATGCTGAAAAAAATGTACCGCGAGATCGAGCACCGCATTGATCACGTGCGGCACGGTCTCATCACGATCGAGCAGCACCTCTTCGAAGGACACGAGGTCCGCATGGTGCGCGCGATATCGGAATCAGCAAACGAACTCCTGAACTTGCGGCAGGCAATCGAGCCGCATCGGGAGGTGCTGAAAGACATGGAGGCGATGGGCTCGCAATTTTTCGGCGAGAAATTCGTCGCGTACCTCAAGGCGCTCTCCAACGAGTACTATCGCGTCCACAACCACATCATGCGCAATACCGACTCGCTGCATGAGCTTCGGGAGACCAACAATTCGCTTCTCTCTACAAAAGAGAACGAGACTATGCGCACCCTCACACTCATGGCGCTCCTCACCTTCCCGCTCGCCCTTTTTGTGGCAATCTTCGACATCAACGCCAAGGACAATCCGATCATCGGCAAGCCGTACGATTTCTGGATCATCGTCGGTATCGTCATGACAGCAGGCGGACTTATGCTCTGGTACTTCAAGCATCGCCGCTGGCTCTAGCCAGCATTGGAAGTTCAGTACGGACGAGTACAATGTACCGATGCATGGCTTGAAACGCCTCTTCGGCCGAACCCACAGCATCGCTCCGGAGACCCCACTTCTCCTCTTCAACACGCTCACCAAATCCAAGGAGCCGTTCGCTCTCCTCCCCCACGCGCGCGAGGCGCGCATGTACAACTGCGGCCCGACCGTCTACGGCACGCAGCACATCGGCAATCTTTCGATGTTCGTCTTCACCGACATCCTCCGTCGCACGCTTCAATACAACGGCTTTGGTGTGAAGCAGGTCATCAACTTCACCGACTTCGGCCACCTCACCTCCGACGCCGACGAGGGCGAAGACAAGATGATGAAAGGTTTGAAGCGCGAGGGCCTCAAACCTTCGCTCGAGAATATGAAAAAGATGGGTCGCATGTACGCGGATGCGTTTAAAGCCGATATTGCTGCACTCAACATCGACGTGGGCTCAATCGCTTTTCCCTTTGCGAGCGAGTACGTGCCCGCGCAGATTGCGATGATTCAGACGCTCGAAGAGAAAGGATACGCGTATCGTGCAAAAAATGGTGTGTACTTCGACACGGCCCGCTTCCCCGGTTACGGCAAACTGGGAGCAATCCAGATGGAGGGCCAGCGTGCCGGAGCACGAGTGGAGCGCGATCCAGAGAAGCGCTCTCCGAGTGATTTCCTCCTGTGGAAATCCGACGCAAAAAAAACCGGCTGGGAGAGCCCATGGGGCCTCGGTTTTCCGGGCTGGCACATCGAGTGCTCGGCTATGATCAATTCCATCCTCGGCAAACAGATCGACATTCACACCGGTGGCATTGAGCACATCCCCGTGCACCACAACAACGAGATCGCCCAATCGGAGGCAGCCACCGGCAAGAGTCCGCTCGCCCGCTTTTGGATGCACCGTGAGCACTTGCGGATGGCGGACCAGAAGATCGCGAAATCGGAGGGCAACACCGTGGTGCTTTCAGACATCGTGAGTAAGGGCTTCCACCCGCTCGCCCTTCGGTACCTCTTTCTCGGCTCGCACTATCGCACGCCCGCCAACTTTTCCTGGGAGGCGCTCGAATCGGCACAGATGTCGCTCCTCCGTCTTCAAAGATTTGTGGGAGCACATGATGGAGACGGTACGCCGATTCCCGAGTGGCAGAAGAAAATCCGCGAGCGCCTCAATGACGATCTCGATACGCCGGGTGCGCTCGCGCTCGTCTGGGAGATGATCAAGGACCCGGCTCTCTCCCCTGCCGACGTGCGCGCAAGTGTACGCGACGCCGACAAAGTGTTTGGACTCTCCCTCGGCTCTCCCGACGAGAAAACGGCAGCGCTTTCCGCAAAAGTCTTCGGCGTGCCCGTAGCCCTCGAGACGCTCCCCGAACGTATTCGCGATATCGTCGAGGCCCGTGAAGCCGCCCGCAACGAAAAAAACTGGGCTCAGGCCGATCAACTGCGAGCGGAGCTTCTGAAGCTCAACTACGCCATAGAAGATACGGCCGAGGGGCCGCGGATCTTCAGAAAAGAGTAGCTACTCTTTGATCACGAAATTCACGAGCCTTCCCGGCACGACGATCGTGCGGATGATTTCTTTTCCTTCCAAGCGCTCGCCCACTGCTTCGCGCGCGGTATTTTCCTGCGTGAGCTTATCGGAACTCTGTGCTACCTTCATTTCTCCTCGTGTCTTGCCATTAACCTGAATTGCCATAAGAATCGTCTCGTCCCTCAGTTTCGATTCGTCGTACTTTGGCCAGGTTGAGAGGTGAATGGATTTGCGTTCGCCCGAATTGCTCCACAGCTCCTCTGCGACATGTGACGCGAAAGGAGCGAGTAATTTCAGAAAAATTTTCCACTGTTTGTTGTCAATGCCCGTCTTTTCAATTTCGTTCAGGAATATCATCAGTTGCGATATTGCCGTATTGAACTTCAACGCTTGAATATCCTCGCCCACTTTCTTTATTGTCTTGTTCAACAGTACTTCACTTATGTTGAGGTTTGTGCCAAGCGAGACTCTGCTCGCCATCCTCCATACTCGTTCTATAAATCTCCTAACACCAACGACACCATCCGGGTTCCATGGAAAGCTGCTCACTTCGTTGTACGGCCCCACAAAGGCGAGATACATGCGGACGGTGTCCGCGCCGAGCCTCGCGACCACCTCGTCGGGGTCGATGACATTGCCGCGCGACTTGCTCATCTTCTGACCATCGGGCCCGAGGATCAAGCTGCGGTTCATACGCTTCGCGTACGGCTCTGGATCTTTCACGAGCCCGAGATCAAAGAGCGCTTTGTGCCAGAAACGGCTGTAGAGGAGGTGCATGGTCGTGTGTTCGGCACCACCCGAATAGAGATTGACCGGCATCCAGTTGTCCTGTTTTTTGCGCGCGGCAAATTCTTTTTTGTTTTTGGGATCCGCATAGCGCAGGAAATACCACGAAGAATCGACGAACGTATCGAGTGTGTCGGTCTCGCGCTCGGCTGCTCCTTTACACTGTGGGCACTTCACCTTTACAAAGCTCTTCGCTTTCGCGAGCGGCGACTTGCCGCTTCCTTCGGGCAAATAATCCTTCACTTTCGGCAGGAGCACCGGGAGATCCTTGTCGGACACGGGGACGCTGCCGCAGCGAGGGCAGTGCACGATTGGAATCGGCACGCCCCAGTAGCGCTGACGGCTCACGATCCAGTCTCGCAGTTTGTAGGTCGTCTTTCGAAGTCCGAGGGCGGCAGTGATAGCCTTCTGCGCATCCACGGTGGCAAGGCTGTTGTATGGCCCGGAATTCGTGAGCACTCCCTCTCCCGTGTAGGCCACGCCTCCCCACGCGCGATTCCACGCGATACGCATATCCTCTCTGTTGATGAACGCGTCCATTTCGACCCTGCTCATCCAACGCACTTCGTGCCGCTCACTTTCGTGCGGCTCGATCGGCTGCATCGATCCATCTTCAAGCTGGAATAAGAGCGGAGTGAAGTGGCAGAAGACGTTGGTCTTACGGACGTCGCTCCAATACTTGCAGTGGATGGTACCGCCGAGCTGCCGTACAAATCGAGCTTTTGAATAGCCAGTCTCTTCGCGGATTTCACGTTTGCCCGTCTCGGCGGGATCTTCCCCCTGATCAACGCCGCCTGAGACGACGCCGCGTGTGTCGGTCGGCAGGTATCGCACCGCAAGGTACTTTTCCTCCGACCAATGCTTTACCACTGCGAGCACCGAGGTGCGGTCGGTCGAAGATTCTTTTTCTCGGAGCGCATCGGCGCCGCTCGTGCGAAGCAAGACGGGCTGCACGACCTCGGCGATCGGCACCTTGAACTTCGTGGCAAACGCGAAGTCGCGCTCGTCGTGCGCAGGCACGCCCATGACAGCGCCCGTGCCGTAATGCCCGAGTACGTAGTCAGCGACGAAGAGCGGGATCTCTTTTCCCGTCGCGGGGTTCACGGCCATCACGCCTGCGAGCTTCACTCCCGTTTTCTCTTTTTGGTCTGTCTGCCGCTCGAGCTCCGTCTTTTTTGCCGACCGCTCGACATACGCCTTTACTTCCTCGAGGTTCGAGATGAGGGGTTTCGTAAATCCCTCATTCGGAGAACGTCGAATCGCCGATTGTATAAAGGGATGCTCTGGTGCGAGCGAAAGGTAGGTGGCGCCAAAGAGCGTGTCCGCCCGTGTGGTGAATACCGTGATCGTCGGCCGCAGAAAGCGCAGAACTGGCAACTCTTTCTCTCCCGTAAAGTGGGGCTCCTGCGAATCGATGCGTAACGCCTTCACCCCGAGCAAACTCTCAAGGGCGAGCAGTTGGCGTTCGCTCACGGCATAATCTCGCGGATCATGAATGAGCTGGATCATGTTGACGTTTCGTTTGATAGCTGCGGCATCAAACTTCCAGCGGAAGCGCTTCTCGAAATTGCGGGCATGGTCGATGAATTTCGGATCCACGAAACCGCCCGCGAGCACGAGGCGCGCGATCGGCCTTTGCAGTTTTTCGAGTACCTTCAAGGCTACCGCGCATCCGAGACTATGACCGAAGAGGATCGTGTTGCCATCGTACGCGTGGGCCGTGAGGGCGGCTTCCACCTGCTCATCCTCCGAAGGATTCTCAGTATTCGGCAGAGCCGGGATGATGACCGTGTGGCCGTCCCTTTCGAGCTCTGTCTTCCAGTACAAAAAGCGTGGCGCGTCCGGTGTCCCGGTAAAGCCGTGAAGCAAAACGTATGTGTACTTTTTTTCTGGCGAAAGCCGGAGTGGAAAATCGATCTCCGCCCCCTCGGAGCGGCCGATCCAGTTGCGCTGCGAATCCTTGATCTGTTGCGGCCAGTCGAGACCGGTGAGGTCCTCGATCAACCGGTCCGCATAATCGGTGATCTTGAGATTCCACTGGAGCATCATTTTCTGCACCACCTCGCTATCGCAGCGCTCGCAGCGGCCGTCCACGACCTGCTCGTTGGCGAGCACGGTTTTGTCTTTGGGGCACCAGTTGACCGCGGTTTCTTTGCGATACGCGAGCCCTTTTTTGAAAAACTGGAGGAAGAGCCATTGCGTCCACCGGTAGTACGAGGGGTCGCAGGTAATCACTTCCCTGCTCCAGTCGAAGGAAGCGCCCATGGAGCGGATCTGTTTTTTCATGTACTCAATGTTGCCGCGCGTCCATTTCGCGGGATCGAGCTTGTGTTTGATGGCGGCGTTCTCCGCCGGCAAGCCGAAGGCGTCGAAGCCTATCGGGTAGAGCACATTCTTCCCTTCCATGCGAAGCTTCCGCGCGAGGATATCGGGCACCGCAAAGGCGTACCAGTGGCCTACGTGGAGATTGCCCGATGGGTACGGGAACTCGGTAAGGAGATAAAAATTATCCTTGCCCTTCGCGGTGTCGGAGGTCTTGTACAGCCCCTTGTTTTCCCACTCTTTCTGCCATTTCTTCTCGATTCGCGTGTGGTCGTAGGCCTTCATCGCAACAGCGTAGCATAGGCAGCGCGGGCGCTTAAGCGCCCGCGCTGCCGCATGCAACTAATTTTTCGGATACGGCGGATAACGCTCGGGATCGATGGTTCGGTCGAAACACACCTCCCCCACTCCGTGTTTCCAGTTGCCCTCAAGCGAATCGTACGGCCGCACGGTGCCTCGGTCGGTGCTCTCGCTGTTGAAAGTGGCGCAGAGCGAAAATTGGAGATCGGCTGTCTTGCGGTAGACGTATGCCTCTCCCGTCTGCGGGTCGGTCGGAATCATTTGGCCGCCGAGCGGATCCTCAAGATCCACGAGACTCGCGGGGAGCGCTTCTTTCTGTTGCCAGTAGTTGATGATCTGCCACTGGATGTTGGAGAGGTCCTCCGTCTTCTGCACGTCGAGCCGCTTGAGGCGCACCTCGCCGGGCGTGCCGAGGATCAGGAAGCCAGCGAGAATCGTGAGCAGGACGGCAACGCCCGCAGCCACTCCGACCGTTTTTGCACGACCCGGGTTCGCCACCCAGTAGCCACGCAAATCCGCAAGGAAGTGCAGGAACACACCGCCCGCTACCAGAAGGAGCGCGAGCACTTTCAGGATGAAACGAACAGTGATCTCTCCGCCGAGGAAGTAGTTGACGAGTGTAATGAGGTCTCCAACGACGGCAGCTCCGGCTACGAATACCGTGAGCACCAGCGCCCAGCGCCGCACCCAGAGCTCTGCTTTCTGCGGAATCTTTACGATATCGTTGCGGATGAGTCGCATCAAAACGAGCGCGACCGGCACGAGCACGATCAGCGTCGCCATGGCGAAGCGAATGCCCCCCGAAAAGGGATCGACGTAGTAATCGAGCGCGTCGGGGTAGAGATAATTAATGTACTGAAAGAGAAGCGTGATAAGAGAGATGACGCTCCCATAGAGAGCGAACATCGCACCTGCCCAGAGGAAGAAATCCTTTGGGGTAACCCTGGATGTATCCATATGCCTGCATCGTAGCGTCTCTGCGCGGATTTGACAAAGAGTGCATTTCGCCGCGTATCGCGCGCGCGAAATACGGCAGTCTGACTGCCGTATTTTGTTAGGAGTGTTTGAACTCCATTACGTCGCCGTCCTGCACTACGTATTCCCTGCCCTCGCTTCGCACCAGTCCCTTTTCGCGCGCGCCCACCCACGAGCTGGCTGCAAGCAGCACGTCCCAGCGAATCGTCTCCGCGCGGATGAACTTGTCGCGAAAGTCGCTGTGAATAGCAGCGCCGGCTTCGGGCGCAGTGGAGCCGCGTTTGATCGTCCACGCGCGGCTCTCGTCTTCGCCAGTCGTAAAGAATGAAATCAAATCCAAAAGCGTGTAGCCCGCGCGAATCAAGCCATCGAGCCCGTCATCTGACACACCGAGCTCGCGCCGGAAGTCCGCTTTCTCGTCGGTGTGCACGTCTGAAAGATCGTTCTCCACTCCCGCATCCACGAAGACGTACTGTGAGTTGCTCTGTTCGAGAAAACTTTTCAACTCCCGCCACCTCTCTCCCCCTTCGGCGTCTATATTGACCGCGCCGCTCTTTCTGTTGAGGACATAGAGAATTGGCTTCATGGTGAGAAGGTTGAGTTTTTTGGCGCGTGCTGATTCGTCTGCCGAGAGCGGCGCGGACCGCGCCGCCTTACCGGCTTTCAAAACGGGCACGATTTTTCGCAAAATATCTCGCTCCGCAACGATCTCTTTTTCTCCGCCCTTCGAGTCGCGCTCGGCCCGTTCGAGCCGCTTTTCAGCGCCCTGCAAATCGGCTTGCACGAGCTCCAGATCGATCACCTCAATGTCGTATCGAGGATCGACGTCGCCAGCCACGTGGTGAATATCTTCGTCGTCGAAGACACGCACCACCTCTGCGATCGCGTCCACTTCGCGGATGTGCGAAAGAAACTGGTTGCCCAGGCCCTCCCCCTCCGAGGCACCTTTCACGAGGCCGGCGATGTCGACGAACTCCACAGCCGCCGGAATCGTTTTCTCTGATTTCGACATGGCAGAGAGCTTGTCGAGTCGGTGATCGGGCACAGCGACCACTCCGACCGACGGGTCGATCGTGGCAAATGGGTAGTTGGCAATGAGCACGCCCTTTCGCGTGAGCGCGTTAAAAAGCGTCGACTTTCCCACATTGGGGAGCCCTACAATACCGATGCTGAGCGACATGAGCGCGAATCATAGCAGAGAGCGCGCTCTTTATCTATTTAGTACCCGTAGTTGTAATTGTTGCCGTAGTACGGATAGCCGTAGTTCTGCCCGTAACCGTAACCATACGGATAGCTCTGGTACTGGAGTGTCGGATAGTACGCCGTCTGGCAGGAGTTGCTGCCGCCTGCGCCCTGCACGGTCATCGTGTAGGTCGTGTTGCCCGCCGGGTAGACCGTCATTGAGCCGCTCGTTTGCACCGACCCGACGCCCGTGATGCTCGCCGAGGAGGCGTTCTGCGAAGTCCACGTGAGCGTGATCGGCTGCGCCGGATTGTAGTAACCGTAATTGCCGTAGTTGCCGGAGTTGCCGGAGTAGCTGTTGCCATAGTAGCCGTTGCCGTAGTAATTGCCGTACGTGTTCTGCGCAGAGTACGAAATCGTACAGGTCGGGCGGTTGTAGCCGTACTGGTAGTACGAGTTGCCATACTGATACTGGTAGCCGTACGGGTATTGATAGCTGTATGGATACTGGTTGTAGCCGTAATAATTGTTCGGATAGGTCGGGTAGGTGGAGCCGTAATATCCAGGATACGTTCCGGCACCCCACTGGTAGCCCTGATACCCCTGGTTGCCCCAATCGGAGGAAGTGCACGGGAAGGAAGACCATGTGGATCCGCACCAGTGGCCGTCCGCGAAGGCGGGCGTGGCGAAGGTCAAAACAGCCGCAATGGCGAACGCCAAGATGATGAGGACCGGGGCGAATCTTGTAGTGAGTCTGTTCATGCCGCGATTTTGCAGCGATCCGGCTTCCCTGTCAAGAAGCGCAGAACGCTACTTCCCGCGTTTGCCGAGCATCGCCACCTTCTGAAGCCAACGCGCTTTGCGATGCTCCGGCACGTTTTCGGCCGGCCCAAACCACACGGTGGATACGCGAAAACCCGCGAACCACAGAATCCCCCACTTCAGCTGCGCGTTGACGTTGCCCGGCAGAAAGCGCACGAGGATCGGATGCGTGCCGCTCGTCATGATGATACGCGCCGATTTGCCACGAAAGAGCCGGTGCCAAAAGATCGTACGCGTGCCGGCATGGGTTTTGATGTAGCGAAAAGCGGAGCCGGGAAGCCACGCGCGATCAAAGAGCCCTTTGAGGATGGCGGGCATCCCGACCCACCACACGGGGTACACGATCACCACATGGTCGGCCCAGTACACGAGCTCCTGAAACTTCGCGAGATCCGGCTCCAAATCTTGTCGCGCCCGGTACCCCCTCCGGAGGATCGGATCGAATTGCATCTCCCCGATATTGAGGCGCTGCACCATGTGCCCCGCCGCTTTCGCCGCGCTCTCGTACGTGTCGGCGAGCGCGCCGCACATGCCGCTCTTATCCGGATGTCCGAGTAGCAGAAAAATTTTCTTGGCAGCCATATGGAGAATCCGCTAGCGAGCCTGAGGTTCGTCAAACTCCCCCGCCTCCTCGTGCTTGCCGATCTGGTGAAAAATGAGCGCGCGAACTGTTTTCATGCTGAAATAGAAGGCCACCAAAAAAAGAAGAGCGACCACTTCGCGAAGTAAAAACTGCGTCCAGGTGCTTTCATCGTATGAAAAAAGTGCCCAGGTCTGATAGATGGCCAATCCCACTCCGGAAGCGATCGCACTCGCGTACATCACCGTACCCGCGTGTGGATTCGTGAGAGCCGCAAGAGCAATTAAGACAAGTCCACCCACCAGCACGAAAGGAAGCTCGAGTCGCAAAGAATCTCCGTAAAATGGGAGGCCGAGAAGCATTGCGGCCGAAGCAATCATGAATACCTGCCGGACGAGATCGCCATGGTAGTGCGGCACTCCGGTGCTGCCTAAAAGATGCTGCCGCGCGTAGTCTTCTTGCTCCGCCATCGCACCATTATGTAAGGCTCATCGCCCTTTGGCAATCGTAAGGAGTGCGGCCGAGCTGTCGCGCGCGTCTACTTTGTTGCGCTTCTCCACCCCGCATTTTTCGCAGCGATGTATGAGCACGTAGGCGTCGGTGCCGCCCTCAACGCGAATCGGGGCCATCGTACCGCCGCAGGCCTCCGCACGGTCGCCGGGATTCTGGTCGACATGCTTCGACCACAAACACTGCGGGCAGTGATTGGTGTAGCCGGTCCCTTTCACGGTCTGCCCACAGTGTTCACAAATGAAGTCTTCAATCTTTCGGGTAAAGCTCATACGGACGCAGCCTGCCCCGTTGGAAACGCGGAGCACTTTCCAATGGGGTGCTCGCAAACGAAATCTTCGACGGTGCGCTGAAACTTGCGGCTCATTTATTTGACCGTCACGCTCGAAGTTTGCTGTATTGAGCCGCCGACGAGCGCGGAGCACTCCACGCGAAACTCCCACGTGCCGAGCGGGTCTGCGGTATTTGTGGTAACTCGCTTCGTGCCCTCGTTGCCAACGCCGATGACGGTCGTTACATCCGGAGTCTTCTGGAACACCTGACACGGAATGCTGGAATTCATGCCGACGCTCGACCACGAGACAGTGATCGATGATCCTCGTTGCACCTCTTTCGGCTGCACGAGGATGGTGGCGACCGGTTTGATTTGCGGGGTCGTTACGACCGGTTGGATTTGTTGCGAAACTGGCGTTACCGGATAGGTCTGCCCCGAGACGGGTGCCCCGCCGCTCGGCGCCACGTAGCCGCCCCCACTTTGTGCCGGAGCACCTCCACCCACGTAGCCTCCACCGCCGCTTGGTGGCCGCGAACCACCGGAGCCCCCGAATCCTTTGGTGAGCCCGGAAAGAAGGGACCCGAGATTGAACGGCGATCCCGATTCCCCGCCGAGCCCGCCACCAAGCCCTGCACCAAATCCACCGCCCAATAGACCAGAGAGCCCGGGCTTCGTCAGGTTGGCGAGATAGCCGCCCGGAATGCCACCACCACCAATTGCTGCCGCAAAGTCTGCGGCATATCTCGCGGCCGTCGTACCGAGCTGATCTGCACGACCGAGGTTCCTGAGACCGCCCTCGCCCGAGAACCACACAACGGCGGCTTTGACAGCCGAGCCGTATTTCTCCACGAGGGGCCCAAACTTTCCCTCAAATATCTTTTCCTGTAAATCCGGGTTCGCCATAAATTCAGAAATGGACACGTTGCGCCCGAGCACTTGCTGAGACCATTCCGGAAGATTCTTACCCATCATTTGGTACTTTCCATAAGCATGGTCGCCGAAATATCTCGATCTCGGGTCGGTGATGCGTGGCCCGATCTTCTGATAAGGGTTTGATCGCGGGTTATCACAACTGCTTTCCTTTTTGCAGATGCCATATTTCCACAGATCCATGTCTGTCGGCTTCGAGGGTACATCCCCAAATCCCGTCGTCTGATCGCGCTGGATTGCATCAATATCCCGCAACTGTTGCAGCGCTTCCGATTTCTGATCGGCGGTCAACCGTTCGGAATTTGTGAGCACGTCGTTGTTGAGCGCGATACCCTCGCTTTCGGAAAGCTCCTTCAGCTTAGTGGCATCGCCGTTGGCGTAGGCGCTCAGCATCGCTCTTGCCTTATCGGCGTTGGTATTGGCGATCCGATCGGCTTCCGACGCCGAGATGTTGAGTTTGTCTTGCAGCGCACTCGAGAGCGCCTGACTAAAACCACCGGAAATGGGCGAGGTTACCGTCTCTGCCGCGGCGACGGTGGCAAACGCGTCTTTCAGATCATCGGCGGTGAGTCTCTGCCCGCTCAGCATCTTTTGGGAGAGTTTGTCGACCGCCTCATCAAGACCGTCCGTCAGTTTGCCGTCGCAACGGCTCTTTGGTCCCTCTTTCGTGCGGTCGGGCTTGATGACCGTGCCTTCGGGTTTGCGCTGCCCCGCTCCACAACCTCGCGGCGGCGCGCTCAAGGCGGGGTCGAGCCCGGTGGGATTGCTCATGGAAGCAGGGGCGCACCTGTTGATGGTCTGCAACTGCACGCCGAGCCGCATCCCGCTCACGCTAAAGACTACCTGCACGTCGTAACAGGCGTTCGCGCACGAAATACCTTTCAGATACTGCTTCACCTGCGCCGGTGTCTGAGGCGTCATGGGGATGGAGCGAGCTTCCTGCTGCGGAAGCTGCGTTTTTCCGCCCGCGCAAATGGGCTCGACTTTTGCAGCAACAACCTGGGGGAGCGACCCCACAAGTAGTGCGAACAACAAGAGCCACGCGCCTTTGCTCGGCATTGGCTCCATTGTAGCCTCTTATGACGCTCTCCCGCCGCCCAGTGTTGAAAACTTCGGGCGTGTTCTACGATGGCCGAATACACCTATCGTGCGCGGCCGCGCGAGATGGGTGTAGGTAGCAAAAGGACGGGTCCGAAAAAGTTAGAGGAGGACAACCGCGCGGTTGCCGGACACCTCCAAGACGCCGCCGTCGATCGGGAAGGTCTTTTGTTCGCCTGAGGTTTCCCGCACAGTGATCGTGCCAGGCTTCAGTGTGGAGACGATCGCCTCGTGATGAGGCAGCACCGTGATCTCACCTGCTGTGGTGGGAATCGTGGCAGATGCGGCGCGCCCGTCGAAGCGCGTCTCACCCACGCTTGCGATCACGAGATGCAACGTTTCTTTCTCGGCCATATGTGCACGGTTTAGCCTTGTACGACTTCGTCAATGCCGCCTTTCATGTAGAACGCCTGCTCGCCCTGCGCGTCGTGCTTGCCGTCGAGAATCTCCGCGAAGCTGCGGACCGTATCGGCGAGCGAGACGTACTTGCCTTTTGCTCCGGTGAAGGCCTCCGCCACCGCAAACGGCTGCGAGAGGAAGCGCTGGATCTTGCGCGCGCGGTACACGAGACGCTTGTCGTCTTCGGAAAGCTCTTCGATGCCGAGAATCGCGATGATGTCCTGAAGATCCTTGTAGCGCTGAAGCACGCGGCGCGTTTCGTTGGCCACGCGGTAGTGCTCTTCGCCCACAATCTCGGGCGTCAGCGCGGTTGAGCCGGATTCGAGTGGGTCGATCGCCGGGTAAATGCCGAGGCTCGCGAGCTGGCGCGAAAGCACGATCGTGGAGTCGAGGTGCGCGAAGGTAGTGGCGGGCGCGGGGTCGGTGAGGTCGTCGGCGGGCACGTAGATCGCCTGTACAGAGGTAATCGAGCCTTCAGTGGTGGAGGTGATGCGCTCCTGCAAAAGGCCCATCTCTTCGGCCAGGGTCGGCTGATAGCCCACAGCGGAGGGCACGCGCCCGAGGAGCGAGGATACTTCGGATCCGGCCTGCACGAAGCGGAAGACGTTGTCCATGAAAAAGAGTACGTCTTTGCCGCCCTCGTCGCGGAAGGCCTCCGCCATCGTGAGCCCCGAGAGCGCGACGCGTGCACGTGCGCCCGGTACTTCGTTCATCTGTCCGAAAACGAGCGCGGTCTTTTCAAGCACGCCCGAGTCTTTCATTTCATGGTAGAGGTCATTACCCTCACGCACGCGCTCGCCCACCCCTGCGAATACGGAGTAGCCGCCATGCTCGCTCGCCACGTTGTGAATCAGCTCCTGGATCAGCACGGTCTTCCCCACACCCGCGCCGCCGAAGAGTCCTACCTTGCCACCCTTGATGAAAGGTGCGAGGAGATCGATGGCCTTGATGCCGGTTTCAAATACTTCCGCCTTGGTGCTTTGGCGGGTGAACTGCGGCGGGTCCTGATGGATCGGGAGGCGCTTCGCTTTTTCGGGCGCTTTCATGCCATCGATCGGCTCGCCTACCACGTTGAACATTCTGCCGAGCGCCGCGTCTCCCACGGGGACCGCGATCGGGGCTCCCGTGTCCACCGCTTCCGCTTCGCGCGCGAGGCCGGCGGTATCCTGCATGGCGATGCAGCGCGCACGGTTGAGCCCAAGATGCTGCGCGACTTCAAGCGTGATCGTCTCGCCCTTGTGCTTGATGTGGAGGGCGTTCTTGATGGCCGGAAGCCCTTCATCGAAGCGCACGTCGACGACGGGACCGATCACCTGAGTAACGACGCCCTTGCTCATAGAGTGAAGGGATTATACCCAGCCGCCGCAAAATTTCTAGTGGACAAGAATAATGGCTCAGGAAGCGCGTCCCACGAGAACCATTCCCATTTTTCAAATTTGTCGGGCTCCGTGAGTGAAGGCTCGCCTCTCTTCCAATCCGCCGCAAACGCAACGGTAATGTAGTGAGAACCGGTCGGCGGGTCGATGTCGTTGGTCACGCCAAGAAAGCGGAGATGTTCAATCTCCACGCCGCATTCCTCTTGCGTTTCTCGCCTCGCGCAACTCTCAAATGTTTCGTTGATCTCCAATTTGCCGCCAGGGGCGCACCATGTGCCCGATTGATAGTGCCCCTTGCGCAGACCCAAAAGCACTTTGCCATCTTTTAGCACATACACGCCGATGCCCACACCAGGATATTTCATCGGATACGTTACGTTCATATATATTGTTTCAACAGCTCACGTGCCTTCGCGAGCGCTTTGCCGCGATGGCTTACCGCATTTTTCTCCTCGCGGCTCATCTCCCCGCCGCTTTTCCGGGCCTCGTCATACAAAAAAATCGGATCGTACCCGAATCCCTGCTCCCCCCTTCGCGCCGAAAGAATATGCCCCTCGGCGCTTCCCTCCGCCACCGCGGTCTTTCCGATCGCCGGATCGTGGATGGCGATCACGGAGCGAAACTTCGCCGTGCGTCGCGCCTCCGGGACGCTTGCGAGCTCTCGGAGCAGCTTATCGATCCGCGCCGAATCGCTCTTTGCATAGCGCGCACTCGCCACACCCGGCGCGCCGTTCAAAGCATCGACTTCCAGCCCGGAATCATCCGCAATCGCGAGCTTTCCGGTCCAATCCCCGTAGACGCGCGCCTTCAGGACTGCATTCTCAACGAGCGTGGCACCCGTTTCCTCCACATCGCCCGCATCGGTGTCTTCAAGTGAAACAAACGTGAGCGGGAGTCCCTGGAGCGCTGCCTTGATCTCGGCTACCTTGCCGGGATTGCGCGTCGCGATCAAAAGCTCACGCATGCCGCTCGACGCGCATCATTTCTTCGAGCGCCTCCCTGAACTCGTCTCGAAAGCCAGGGGCTTCGATGCCCGCCGCTTTCATGGTGTCGCGCAGGATCTCCACCGAGAGCTCGCGAAGCTCTTGCGGACGAACCGTGAGGCTGGCCTTAAGGAATCGCGCCTCGAGATTTTCGTGGAACTCATCGATGTGCTTGTCCTTGAATTTGTGCTTGGTATAGAAATCCGGTGGGATACGGTGGACGGCGTTCAGGATCGCGCCTTTCATGTTAGCGTCGTCATCCATCTTCGTGATGCGGTCGGCCCGCTTGTCGAAATTCTTGTCGATCCCCTCTTTCATGCTATTTCATCGCCTCGATACCGGAGGTGATTTCGGAGACCTCGCGCGTGATCGCGGCCTGGCGCACTCTGTTGAAGGTGCGCGTGAGATCCTGTGCCATTTCCTTCGCCTTGTCGGTCGCGCTCTTCATGGCCACCATGCGGGCGGAGTGTTCCGACGCCTTCGATTCGAGGACGCCGTGAAAGACGGCGATGTTGAGCAGCTTCGGCAAAAGCGCTTCGAGCACCACGTCGGTGTCCGGCTCGATCGTGTACGCCGCCGGATTCTCGTGCCGCTCGGCCACCTCGGGCGCGTACTTGCCGCGCGCGGGCCTGATGCCGGCGACCATCTCGTGCATGGTCTCGCTCGTGATCGGCACGATCCTGCGGGCGACCGCCTCCTGCTCGAAGGTGGAGAGAAAGTTGGTGTACGCGATAAAGACGGGGCCGATCTCGCCCGCGTCGCGCCAACCCCGCAGCGTGTCGGTAATGCGCCGTACGTCAGATTCGGACACACCGTCGCTGACGTTCTCCTGCTTCAGGCGCACTTCGTACCCGCGCGCGAGAAAATAATCCCCGCCCTTCCGGCCCATCGCGATGATCGCGACGTCGTTTTTTGGGAGGCTAAGCCTCCCAATTTCCTGCTCCACGCGCTTGATGACCGCGCTATTGAGAGAGCCCGCGAGTCCTTTGTCGCTCGTTACGACGATGAAGCAGGTCTTCCCCTCCTGCTCCTGCACGAGAGCGTGCCGCTCCACATCTGCGGTGCCGCTCATGCGCTCCAAAACCGAGAGCGCTGCTGCGGCGTAGGATCGGCCCGAGAGCGCACGCTCCTGACTCTTCCGCATCTTCACGGCCGACACCGCCTCCATGGCGTGCGTAACGGTGCCCGTCTTTTTGTACGAGAGGATCTTGAGCTTGATGTCTTTGAGCGAGGCCATAGCTACGTATGAAGAAAATATGGACATCGAATGTCCATATTTCTATTTCGAGGCGAAGTGCTCCGGGTGCGCGAGACGGAATTCTTCCATTGCCTTATTGAGATCCTTCTTCGATTCGTCAGAAAGCTGTGCGCTCTTCTTGATCTCGTCGAGCGTCTTCTTGTGCTGCGCGTCGAGAAAATCGACGAAGAGCTGCTCCACAGCCGTTACCTTCCCCACGGGCACCGCGAGAAAAAACTTCTGGTTGGCGGCGTAGATGGCGGCCACCTGCTTTTCGAGCGGAATCGGCGCGCCGTTCTTCTGCTTCAGCACCTCTACCATGCGGCGGCCCGATTCGATGCGGTCGGCCGTTTCTTTATCGAGATCAGACGCGAACTGCATAAAGGCCTCCAGCTCTCGAAACTGCGCGAGCTCCAGCTTGATGCCGCCCGCAACCGCTTTCATCGCTTTCGTTTGCGCGGCAGAGCCCACGCGTGAGACGGAGATACCCACGTCGATCGCCGGCCGGATGCCTTTGTTGAAAAGATCCGTGATGAGAAACATCTGTCCGTCGGTGATCGAAATGACGTTGGTCGGGATGTAACCGGAGACGTCGCCTTCCTGCGTTTCGATGATGGGAAGCGCGGTGATGGAGCCGCCACCCTTTTCTTCAGAAAGGCGCGCCGATCGCTCAAGAAGGCGCGAGTGGAGATAGAAAATGTCGCCTGGGTATGCTTCGCGGCCCGGCGGACGGCGCAAAAGGAGCGAGAGCTGGCGGTAGGCTACGGCCTGCTTCGAGAGATCGTCGTAAACGATCAGCACGTCGCGCCCCGCGTCCATGAAATATTCTCCGATGGCAACGCCCGCGAACGGCGCGAGAAATTGCAGAGCGGCCGGGGCAGAGGCGGGAGCATCGACGATGATCGAATACTCGAGGGCCCCGGCCTCGCGAAGCTGCTGCGTGATGCGCGCGGTCTTCGATTCCTTCTGGCCGATCGCCACGTAGATGCAGATCGGGCGCCGCTCTTTCGGTTCGTTCTTCTGGTTCAAAATCGTGTCGATCGCGACCGTCGTCTTGCCGGTGCCTCGGTCTCCAATGATCAGCTCGCGTTGGCCGCGACCAATCGGGATCATGGCGTCGATCGCCTTGATGCCAGTCTGAAGCGGCACGCTCACAGATTGTCGATCGATCACACCCGAAGCCTGTCGCTCCACGGGCATCATGGTCGGCTTCTTGAAAGGGCCTTTGCCGTCGATTGGTTCACCAAGCGCATTCACCACGCGCCCCAAGAGCTCATCGCCGGAAGCGACTTCGAGAATCTTGCCGGTCGATTTCACGGTCATACCTTCCTGCACGCGCGCCGTGTCCCCGAGGACTGCCGCCATAACGCCGTCTTCCTCAAGATTGAGAATGAGCCCCTGGATCGCGCCCCCGTCTTTCATCGCATCGGCGAGTTTCTTCCCCTTATTTTCTTCGAAGTGGACGATTTCGCCCATCACCGCTTTGGAGAGGCCGTCGATCGCGACGACGCCATCGCCCACCGAGACCACGCGGCCCACATGTTCACTCTCCGTTGCGGGCACGAACTTTTCGATTTCGCGAACGATTTTTTGCACTGTTGCGGCGTCCATACGTGAAAAAGCGATTATACAGCACCCGTGGCGCGGTGATAAATGTCGAGAAGATATTTTTTGTAGCTCGCATCCACGAGGCGTTCCCGGCCTTCGAGGCGCCACCCGCCGATGAGGCTCCCATCGACGACAGTCTCCAGATCAGCGGAATCGACGTCGAGATCCGTGAGCGTGGCCTTTGCTTCGCGTTCGGCTTGCCGCGCATCGCCCTCTGTGGCGACCGTAAGGCGCAGCTCGCTTTTTAGCCTCTTGCGGGCAGCGATGCGAGCAAAGGCGCGACCAATGCGCGGCAAGAGCGCCTCGCGCCCGTGCGCAAGGAGCGTTTTGTGAAGCTCACCCACGGCCTTCGCGGGACTCATCCCCTTTTCGATCATCTCGGCAAGTGCGTGCGCGTATTCGTTTTCCATACTTATGCTTTTTCGCGCAAAATCTTTTCGGCGGCGAGCATCGCAGCGCGCGCGATCTCCTTTTGGCTCTCTTGAAGCGCCGCGCGCTTCGCTTCTTCAGCGCGGGCAGCCGCGTCCTTCAGGATGCTCGCCGCCTGCCCTTCCGCGCCCTTTACTATCTCGTCCGCCCTGCCTTCCGCTCGCGTCCTGGCGGCCGCCACGAGACCCTCCGCTTCGCGCGAGGCGGAGCCGATGAGCGAATCGCCCTCGGCTTTCGCGTCGGCAAGCTGGCGCTCCGCTGCTTCGGCCTTCTGCACGCCCTCCGCGATTTTGGCGCGCCGATCGTCGATCATCTTCAACACCGGCCGGTAGAGGAAGTACCAGAGCGCGGCAAGCAGCACGCCGAAATTGAGCGCCTGCGTGAGCAGGAGTTTCCAATTGATACCAAATGCTGCGAAGAGTTCTGACATATCCCTATCCTACAAGTTCGCGCAATTCCGGATGTAATGCGAGGCGCGGGAGCGAGAGGTTGCGAGTCGTATTCCACATACGATGAGCAGCGTCGAGCGAACCGCAACGATGCAGTACGCCGGAATTGCGCGAACTAGGTAAACTTGATGATAAAGCCGACAACCAGGGCGAAAATTGCGAGCGCGTCAGTAACCGCAATGCCGATAAACATGGTGGCCTGGATCCTGCCGGAAGCCTCCGGATTGCGGCCGATTGCCTCGAGGGCGCGGCCGATCAGGATTCCAAGACCAATACCGGGGCCGAGCACGCCGAACCCGACGGCGATCGCCATGCCGAGGGTCTTTGCTACTTCTATATCCATACGTTAAATGATGTATTGCGCAAAACTTGATAAATGATGGCCGAATTATATACGTTCTCCCCCCGAGGGCAAACTGGATAACTAGTGCTCGCCGTGCGGCTCGGCGATGGCGAGCTTGATGAAAAAGAGCGTGAGCAGCGCGAAGATCGCGGCCTGCAAGGTGCCGATGAAGATCTCAAAGAGCATCAGCGGCACGGGCCCGAGGTAGGGCGCGAAAAAGATCGCGACGCCGATCACCACCTCGCCCGCGAGGATGTTGCCAAAGAGCCGGAACGAGAGCGAGACCACGCGCACCAGCTCTCCGATCAGTTCGATGAGGCCAATCGCAAAACCGAGCGGATTGCGAAAGGGATTCTGCACGAATTTACTCCCGTATTTCCACACGCCGATCGCCGCGATGCCGCTGATCTCGATCACGAAGAAAGAGATGAGCGCGAGCACGAGCGGCACCGTGAGATCGGTCGAGGGCGCGCGCAAAAGCGGTTCGTGGAGGTACGTGATGGAGCCGATGCCGGGCAGGAAGTGGATCATGTTGCCGACGAAGACGAAGAGGAAGATCGTCATGAGGAGCGGAAAGAAGCGGCGCGCCATCTCTCTGCTCTCAAGCGTCTCGGCGACGTAGTCGTATACGTACGCGAAGAGCTCCTCAAGGAGGGTCTGGAGCCTACCCGGAATCATCTTGAGCCGGGGTCCGAGAACGAACGCGAGGGCGACCAGTATGCCGATGACGAGCCAGCTCGTCACGAGCGTGTTAGTGATGGGAATACCGAAAAAATCACCGAGTTTTTCGGCGGCGATCGCCACGTGAATCCCGCCTTCCTGCGCCGCTTCTGCGGCCCCCTCTGTATACGCAGCTCCTTCTGGCATGATGGCGGCATCATACCAACAAACACATCCGCTCGGAAGCACACATGTGTGCCGCGGAGAGTCAGTTTAAAACGCAGGATTCGGCTCGGGCGGAATCAGGTACCCGCTCACGAGGAAAACCACGCCATTGGTGCCCCGATACGCACGGATGATGTAGGAGCTGTTGATCCGCGCGGTGCCGTCGGTGTCATTGACGGTAAAGTTGACGCTGTCGCGCGAAAGCGTCTCGATCGTTCCGCTCGAGACAGCGTCCGGATCGATCGCTCTCCCGGAGACCACGTGATACTGCGCGAGGCGCTTCTTTTCGGCGGCCGTCATGCCGGAAGTGTTGAGGGCACTGTTGGTCGGTACGAAAATCGTGTACTGCCCCGTGCGGCGGATTTGCGAGGAAACTCCTGTCGATGAAAGGAGGGCCGAAAACTCCGAGCCCCCTTCGATGCTGCGCACGATCGAAAGCACGTCGCTTCCGGCCCTATTGCTCGTGCTGACGGTGCTATCACCGCTCCCGGTGCCGTTCCCCGGCGTCGTTGCAGTGTCGATGCGCGGAGGAAGATTGAGACCTGCGAGATTGACGCCCTGGCTCGCGGCGAGCCACCACAAGCCCAAGACGGCGACGATCGCAAGCGCGATTCCGCCCACCCATACCTGGTTATTTTGCTGCATAGAAAATGTCAGTTAGATAATGCCTTCACGCTACACCCGCGCCCAAAAGCCGCAAGCAGCGCTCGGCAGGCATCATTAAGACGCCCTACCGAGCCGTTTCTTTCATCTGTTTTCTGATGGCCTTCGATACGGCCCGCTCCCCTCCCTTAAAGTTGTGCTTTACGCCTGGTATCACGACGGTTGCGCCCTTCCGCATATTCTTTTGGAACCAATCTTTGATCTTGCGAGCTGGGCGGTCGGCATATTCATCCTTTTCAGCCCACACGGCGAGAATCGGTATCTTCACCGATCGTAGCGTGCGAGGGATCTTGCGAGGTTGTTCGTACGGAAAGATCGTTTCTTTGCTGTCCGGCGTATACAAACTCAAAAAGCGCTGCGCGTCCGTCATGAAAGATCCCCACGGCAGTTTGACGATTCCTTCCGTAAGCAGCTCGCGCTTTTTTCCTCTTCGCACAAGTGAGCGTGCGGTACGAGTCATTTCATGAAGCTGCGGCCTCTTCACTCGCCGCACCATGTCGGCATAATCGCTGACGGGAGCGAGCAAGAGAATCGCGCGCACCCCGCGACTCTTTTTCTTACTGGCCCAGTAGATCGACTTTTGACATCCGGTCGAGTGTCCGGCGAGAAAAATATTCTTCGCGCGATTCCCGCGTGCGAAATCGATCGCGCCCTGAATATCGTCGACGCAATCGGCAAACACTTCATGGACCAGTCCCGCCTTGATGCTTTTTCCGCGTATGCGGGAGACTCGCGCGATCATATCGTGGCCTCTATTATTGAACGCGAGGATGGCCGTTCGTCGATCGACGAGCTTCTCGATCACGTGGCGAATCGAAAACGCGCTGCCTCCAAGGCCGTGCACGAATACGATTGCGTTTCGCGCGCGCTTCGGTCCATACCAAAGACCCCGCAAGAGAAATCCCTTGGGGGTTGGAAACTCAACTACGTGGGCGGGTGTCATTCCCCCACTGTACGTGCCGTTACCACTTCTTCAAAGCGAGTGTACCTTCAGAGACGACTCGCTTCAGCTCCGCCTGTGTCGCCGGGATCTCTTTTACGTCGATGCGGCCGAGCACTTTGATCTCGATGTTTTTGCAGCGGCCAAGGGCCCGCGCCGGGTTCACCTTCTTCTTTCCTACCTGTACGCTGTTGTCATGATCCAAAAGAAGATCGACAGTACCTTTGATCCGCGGATTCATGGAGTCGGCGACGACGCGATAGCCGACCTGATCTTCGATGAGCGAGAGGCCGCATGCGCTGCCGTTCTCGCTCCCCTCCGTGCTGATCTCAATGACGGTACCGAACGGAAGCTCACTCGCGAGATCCACCGAGCGCGCAGCGATTACCTCCGGGTTTGAGTAGGCGCCGCTCGCGGTTGTGAAGGGGTCCTCATCCGTCTGCTCCGGAAGCGCGTTGTATGCGGTCAGTGCCACCGTGTGTCGCGCCAGAGGCTCCGGCGCCATGGCCGGAGTCGAAGTTGCTTGTGTCAGTGTCACCCCCGAGAAAGCAAAAAGGCCCATAAAGGCCGTTGTGAGCAAAGAAGCCATTGGAATGCGGGATCACTCCCACATTTGCAATGCTAGCACAAACTCCGCCCCCTGTCAATGGCCCCCGCCATACCCAGAGGACAGGTCTCTGGGTTTTTGGCCCCCTTCCATACCCAGAGACCTGTCCTCTGGGTAATTCGAGCGCTACGTGCCGTGCCGCCAGCTTTCGAGGTACTGCTGTTGGGCATCGGAGAGCGTGTCGAGGGAGAGGTCCATGGAAGCGAGTTTGAGGCCTGCGACCATCTCCTCGAGCTCGCCTGGCACGTCGAAGACGGTCGGGGTGAGCTTCACTCCCCGCGTGACGAGCCATTCGCACGAAAGCGCTTGCGTAGCAAAGCTCATGTCCATCACGCTCGCCGGGTGCCCCTCGGCTGCGGCGAGATTGACGAGCCTGCCTTCGGCGAGCAAGTAGATCCGCTTGCCGTCTACCTTGTACTCCTGCACCGAATCGCGTACCTCCGCCGGCTCGCCGCCGATCTCACGGAGCGCCTTCACGTCGATCTCCACATCGAAGTGCCCAGCGTTGCAGACGATCGCGCCGTCCTTCATCGCTCGAAAGTGATCGCGTCCGATGACTTCGATGTTGCCGGTCACGGTGCAGAAGAGATCGCCCTGCGATGCCGCCTCCATCATGGGCATGACCCGAAAGCCGTCCATCGCAGCCTCGAGCGCCTTGATCGCGTCGATTTCGGTAACGACCACGTTGGCGCCCATGCCGCGTGCGCGCATCGCTAAGCCTTTGCCACACCAGCCATAACCAGCGATCACCACGGTCTTGCCGGCGAGCAGAACGTCAGTCGCTCGGATGATGCCGTCGAGCGTCGACTGCCCGGTGCCGTACCTGTTGTCGAACATATTTTTCGTTTTGGCATCGTTGACGGCGACGACCGGAAACTTGAGCGCGCCGTCTTTGGCCATGGCCCGCAGGCGAATCACACCCGTAGTGGTCTCCTCGGTACCGCCCACGATCTGCGGGAAGAGATCTGTGTGGTGATTGTGAATCGTTGAGACGAGGTCTGCGCCGTCGTCCATCGTGAGATTGGGTTTCGTGTCGATCACGGATTCGAGATGTTTGAAAAAGACTTCCCTTCCCTCTCCCTTGATTGCAAAGGTGGGAATCTTGAAATCTTCCGAGAGGCTCGCCGCGACGTCGTCCTGCGTGGAGAGCGGATTGGATGCGCAGAGCGCAACGCCGGCGCCACCCGCCTTGAGAGTGAGGATGAGATTGGCGGTTTCGGCCGTCACATGCAGGCATGCCGCGAGCCGGTGCCCGGCGAGCGGCTTCTCTTTTTCAAAACGCTCACGGATTTGCCGCAGCACCGGCATGTCGCGCTCCGCCCACTTGATGCGCCGCTTCCCTTCCGCAGCAAGTGCCGTGTTTTTTACGTCTGACATTCGAAGTAGTATACCGCGCGTCGCGGATTTCTAAAGCGGAAGATCTTGGTCGTACCGCTCTTTGTACCGCGTGGCAAGCTCCCCCGGCTGGAGCGCGTGCGTTTGCGTGCCGTATTTTTCCACGGTAAACGAAGCGAGCGCGCTCGCGATCTTCGCGCACTTTTCCCGGTCGAATCCTTTCAGGTAGCCGGCGATGTAGCCTGCGCGATACGCGTCGCCCGCGCCCGTGGGATCGATTGGATCCTCCACCGGCACGCTCCCCACGCTGCTCTCCCCCGCTTTCGTGATGATCCGGGATCCCTTGTCACCGTACGTTACGACGAGCGTCTCGGCTTTCTGTACGACATCCTTTTCCGCCCAGCCCGTCTTTTTTGAAATGAGATCGAATTCGTAGTCGTTGGCGAAGACGGCCGCCGCGCCCGCGATGCCGTCTTTCAAATCGTCTGCCGAAAGCGCCGGAATCGCCTGGCCCGGATCATACATGTACGGCACGCCCGCTGCGCGGTAGTGCTGTGGCAGCACCTGCATGTCTCGCACACACCCGGGGCCGATGATCGCGAGCGCCGCACCCTCCGTGCTCGGCAACGGCTGGTAGGGCGTGCCGCCCGCCCCGAGCGAGAAGGCGGCAATTTGGTTGTCGGCTTTATCGGTCATCACGTACGCCGACGAGGTGAAGCCTTGCGGATTGATGCGGATCGTATTCGTATCGATGCCATGCGCCTTGAGGTGCGCTTTGTATCGCTCGATGTCGGAGCCGGCTGTGGCGATGATATGCGGCTCGTGCCCCAAGAGGGAGAGATTGTACGCGATGTTGCCCGCGCAGCCGCCGAAGTTGTCGCCCACTGTCTCCACCTGGAAGCTCACGCTGATCGCGTGCAGCTTGTCTGCAAGAAAGTGATCTTTGAAAAGACCGGGGAAATCCATGATCCGGTCGTACGCAAGAGAGCCCGAGACGAGTACGCGTGCCATCTCCGGATTATAGCCCGACGCGACGAATGCGGTGCAAAAGAAAGACCCCGGCGCGCAAAGCGCCGGGGGCAATGATTGAGATCAGAACGCGCGGAAGACGAGACCTTCGGGCACTTCTTCATGGACGGGACCCTCGGGTATCTCCTCGAGGACGAGCAGCCATTGGTGCCCGATCCACGGCTGGGTTGGGGCCAGCAAGATGACGCCAAGATCGCGCGCCTCGCCCTCAAGACAGAAGAACAGCACGGAGCGACATCCGCTCCCGCTCACAGAGGGCTTACCACTGAGAACGAGCGGCATCACGTTGTCGAGCTTCGGGCGCGGCGACGCAAGTGCAATGTCGATGCCCTCCTTCGGCGCGGCCTGGACTTTTTTATTGATCTCACACCACCGCTCGACGTCTTGATCGAGCATAGGTTCGCCGAAGTTGATGGCGGAGGCCTTGAAACGCTTCTTGCCTTCCCGTGGGTCGGCAAACTTCTCGACGGGCGCCCACATCTCGTTGTGCGGATTGATTCGCCCCGGATCGGCGTTGCCCGCGAGCTTGGAGGCGATGGTCTCGTCGTAATTTACTTCGAACTCACCGAGCTCGACGATAGTCGGTTCGGGCAACGGCCCTCCAGACGATGCTGGGAGCGCGGCCGGGTGCCCAATCACTCGCCGGAACTCTTCGCGAACCACCGTGCGGGGATCGACGTCGAGCAGGTCGGAAATCAGACCTGCATCGAAATGCTCTTCGAGACGCTTCAACGACAACTTCTTGTCGTCGACGCGGTGAAGCAGGCTGAGTGCCTGCGTCAGCGTTGGTTTGCTCATAGGTTTCTCCTACCGAGCGGCTACTCCTTGCGGGTAGCGGGTCAAGCTGGAAGCTTGCGCCGAATGCGCTTCGCCACAGCAGAAAATTGCCCCCTGTGGAGTCGCTTTCTGCTGTGGCGGACGGGCTATGCTCTGGCGCCGATTGTGCAATCTTTTAGCCACCCAGTCAATCCGTGAACGGATTCCGACCGAGTGCGCCACGGGCTCGAGCGGGCGGCTTCAGAAGAACCAATTGACCACGGGGATGAGTTGGAGCAGTTCGAACGGCGCGGCCGCACGCTCCACCCGGCCCGTCGTTTGCTCAACTGCCTGCATCGTCTCCTGCGCCTCCTGAAGTACCGGAGCGGCCGCGCTTGCGGCTTTGCGAACCTCGACCATCGTCTGTTTTGCTTCCTCAAGAAGCGCGGATGTTTGCGCCGTGAGCGCCTTTACGTCCTGCAAGGCTGTCTGCATATCCTGCACTGCGGGCTCCAGGCGATCCTGATAGATGCGCCACGTGAGAACTGCGGCCAAAAGGGCGGCGAGCATCGAGATCGAGAGAGCGACCGCGATGTAGCGCATGTACCAGCGCATATGTGTCATGAATGCCGCGTGTTCCGCAGAAATCCCGCCTCGCTCATCGCGGTCCATCTGCTCATTCTATACCGTTCGTCGTGAACCCGTCATCGGTCGAGTGCCGAAAAGAAAAGCCGCCCCCCAACGACTTTCCTGTTGAGTGGCGGCGATAACATGTGGGGGCGCCGCGGCGATTTAGTTGCCGAACAAGCTGGCCACTTTGCCGCCGAGCCCCTGCACGACAGCAATGATGGCGACCGAAATACCCGCCGCGATGAGGCCGTATTCGATGGCGGTCGCGTTGGTTTGGTTGCGGAAGCGCCGCGCGAGAACCGGATCGCCCTTGAGGCCGATTGCGAAGCCGACTGCATTCCAGAGCGTCTTTTTCATCTCACAACTCCGTGTTGATGCATGCTCACGAGCGAATGCCCGCGGCGGTGGAATGATACGCCCGCCTCGGCTCCCCGCAAGCGAGCGTCCGCAGTGCTCGCCTGAATGTCCACGTGGTCCACAACTCTCGGCTCGCCGTCGCTCGCCTCGGTCGCCGACCCCGCCTCACGTTCACATCTGCTGATGCGACATCGCTCCGGCCTCACAAAGTGTATGGAAAAGCAAAGCAGTTTGCTTTTTCATCTCTTTGTGACCCTACGGGGAATCGGTCACGGATAATTTTACTACGCAAAATTTCCGCGACCCCGACTCGGCTCCCCGCGAGCGGGGACCCCGCCTCCGTCTTTCGATTCCCCGCATGGAACCCGCGAATACCAAAAAAGCCGCAGCGGCGCTGCGAACTTTTGGTATTCATGACCCTACGGGGAATCGAACCCCGCTCTTGACCTTGAGAAGGTCACGTCCTAGCCGATAGACGATAGGGCCATCGCTGCGAGTATAAAATATGTTGGGTTCGATTCCAAGGAATCGGTCACGGATATTCGCGTGCTCGCGAATTCCGCGACCCCGCCTCGGCGCCGTCGCGCCTGCGGCCTTGCGAAGCTCGCGAGCTCGCTTCTCACCCCGGCTTTAGCCTTGAGAAGGTCACGTTCGAGCCGATAGAGGACAGGACCAAACGTGCAGATGATAACAAAAACCTACCTCTTTTTCCATTCCGAATCCTGGCGGACGAGGAGTTCCCCTGCGCGGCTCGGCTCAGCAAGCAGCTCCTGCACAGCCTTTTCCATGCGCATCGACTGCGAGCCTTTCACGAGCACCACGTCGCCCGGCTTGAGGAGTGCTCGCAACTCCTCCCCTGCCCGTCTCGATTCCGTCTGTTCATATTCACGAATGTCGCTCTCCGACATCTTTTCGTCGAGTGCTGCTTCGCCACTGGCCCGCGAGCGAAAGCCGACGGTCCACAAAAGGTCGACGACCTTCGCGGCCCTGCGGCCGACATTGCGATGCGCCTCCGAGGCATAGCGACCGAGCTCCAACATGTCTCCAAGGAGCGCGATGCGGCGTTTGCACTTCAGTGCTTTCAGTGTGTCGAGAGCCGCAAGCGCGGCCACCGGCGAAGAATTGTAGGTGTCGTCGATGATCACCGAACCATTCACGCCCGGCAGTATTCGCATTCTTCCCGGCGGCGGCTCCCAACTCTCCAACGCGCGCCCCACCGAGATCTGATCAACGCCCGCCGCCTCTCCCACCGCGAGCGCTGCGAGTGCCGCGTACACACGGGGTCTCCCGAGCGCTCCCCGGATGGCGATTGGGAGCACGGCGGCTGCCAGCGTGGGGAGATCGGCGCGGCGCTCAAGCCTGAATCGCATGCCGGTCGGCTTCTTCTCTTCGTATGCGATCTCGATATCGTCGGCACGGAAGTCATTGCTCGCTTCGAGTCCGTACTTCAGCGTCATGCCGCGAAAGTCGGCGCAGAGCTGTACCATGCGGGAGTCGTCGCCGTTCAAGACCAGTTTGCCGCCGTGCTTTACGTAGCGCGCGAGCTCCCGCTTTTCGCGCGCGAGTTGATCCGGAGAATCGAAATACTCTACATGAGCGGGAATCTCCGGCACACCGGTGATAACGGCGATGTCGGGCCGCAGCCAGCGCGCAATTCGCGAGATGTCGCCCGGCCGATCAGCGCCCACTTCGAGAATGAGCCACTCGGGATAAGGAGATCGAGAGAAGATCAGCACGAGTCCGCGAACTACGTTGAGGATCCACCGCCACGGATCGCGCCATGCATTTTCGAGCCCGAGCACCGTGAGCGGCACACCAAACTCGCTGTTGTAGCTCTTTTCGCTCCGACGCACTGAATATGCGTCGGAGAGCGCCGCGTAGATCGCGTCTTTGCCGCTTGTCTTCCCGACGCTTCCCGTAATCGCGATAATTTTCGGCTTGCGCCGCGAGAGCACGATTCGCGCTTCCCACGTGAGCAGCTGCACGAGCATTGATCGAAAATAATCCATAGCTACCGATCCGGCGGAATGTCGTAGTAGTTTATCAAGTATTTTGCGATATCGAGGAACGGCCGCGCGAGCGTGGCCGAGGCGAATTCGGCTCCACGAGGCTCAAGCGTGAAGAGAAAGACGATGAAGCGTGGCTCGTACGCCGGAAAGTAGCCGAAAAAGGAATGCAGGTAGCGATCCTTGTAGTAGCCACCGCCGCCGGGAATCGCAATTTGCGCGGTGCCCGTCTTGGCGGCGATCGAATAGCGCTCCTGTTTCAGCACGCCGCCGAGAAGCGCGTTGTCGAACACCTTCACGAGCATTTCTGTTACCTGCCGCGCGCTCTCCTCCTTTAAGACGCGTGCGCCTTGCTCTACCGGCAGCTCGCGCACGATGCCGCTTTCGAGTTTGATCGCGGTCGCGACGTGCGGCGGCGGCGGCACGCCGCCGTTGCCGAGCGCGGAGAGCGCGCGCGTCATCTCGACGGCGCTTACGGCGATTCCCTGCCCGAAGGACGCGCTCGCGATGTCCACGTCGTACCCATCGTCGATCGAATCGATGATTCCAGCAGCTTCATTCGGGAGATCGATGCCGGTCTTCTCGCCGAGGCCGAATGAGTGGACGTACTCGCGAAAGACGTTGCGCCCCATGCGCTCCGCCACAAAAGTAACGCCGGTGTTGAGCGATTGGTTGAGTACTTCCTGCATGCTCACCACGCCGCGGGCCTTGCCGTCGTAGTTGCAGATTCGTTTCCCGCTGCGTTCGATGCAGCCTCGATCTTCGTACGTCGTCTGCGGCGTGACGGCTCCGCTGTCGATTCCGGCGGCCATGGTGAGTGGCTTCATGATCGAGCCCATCTCGTACACGCTCTCGACGAGCGGATTGCTGAAAACACTCGCGTCCTCTACCGTGTTGTACGTATTCGGATCAAAGGTGGGCCGCACGGCCATCGCCACAATCTCGCCCGTCTGCGGGTCCATCACGATCCCGCCCGCCAGTTTCGAAGAGTAATCCTCCAAGACATCCGCGAGCGTCTTCTCCAGCTCGAGCTGGACATCGGGCTCGATTGAAGTGATCACGTTTCCCGACTGCTGCGCCGGATCCGAAAGCGCCGACTCGATACTCGTGAAGATCTCCGCAAACGGATTGACGTAGAGACCCGAACTTGTCCTCGCGAGCGTCGACTGCCAGAATCGCTCGAGGCCGTACACGCCGATTTTTTTATCCCCCTTGTATCCAACGAAGCCCACGGTCTGCGCGGCGAGCGTGCCGGCCGGATAAAAACGCCATTGATCCTGCACCACCATGACGCCCGGCAATTTTTTGGCGCGTATGGCTTTTGCTGCCTCGCTCTCCACGCGAAAGGCCACTTCCTCGTACGGATCTCCCTTCTTGGCCGCGCTCGCAAAGAAACGCGCTCGATCCACCGGCGTGATTTCGTTCAACGCATCGTAGAGCGCCTCGGGCTCTCCGATCGCATCCGGTTCGATGGCCACGCGCGCACCGGTTTGCATCACCGCTGCCGCCAGCGGCGCTCCTCCCTTTGTCGTAAACACGATGTCGCCGCGATCCTCCGTATCGGGCGCGCTTTCCACGTACTGGCCGGTGGCACGTTCTGCGTATTCGCCACCATGGACCACCTGCACGAAATAGAGCCGCGCTATGAGCAGCACGGCGACGAGTATAAAAATGACAGAGAGGATGCGGGCGCGCAGGATGAGTCTAGATTTCATTTCCGCCTATTGTAGCAGCGCTTGCGGCATTACCCGGCCGCTGCACGAAGGCGGTGTCGGCAACGGGTGCCAGCCCGAGACGGCCGCCCTCAGAGGGACCGATCGCGGCAGCGGCTGAGAAATACTCGCGCTCGAGCTGCGAGACAGCGCTCGCGAGATTTGCAGTCTGCTGCAAGGCCTCCTTGCGGGCGATCACATTCAAAATCGTGGCGCCGACGAAGTACATGTAGAGGGCCACACAAAGGAGAAGCGCTATCCAAAGCGACCGAAAGGCTCCGCGCTCGATAGGGTATTCGGCCGCGAGAGCCGCGCCGCGCGCTGCTTCTTTAAAATCAATCCTCCCCTGAAAGATCGAGGGCGCGTATTTGCTGATCTTTTGAATCTTCTTTTTCATTGTTGTGTCGCTTTTCGATCACACGGAGTTTTGCACTTCGGGCGCGCGGGTTTGCCCGCACCTCGCTCTCACTCGGAACAATGGGTTTGCGGGTAAGGCGTGTGCCCTCTCCGCTCTTTTCCAGTCCCAAGAACAACTGCTTCACGATCCGATCCTCAAGGCTGTGGAAAGTGATCACCGCGATCCGCCCACCTTCCGCAAGAAGCTGCCAGGCGCCTCGGAGACCCTCTTCGAGGGCACCGAGTTCGTCGTTGACCGCGATGCGGAGCGCCTGGAAGGTCCGCGTGGCCGGATGGATACGGCCGTGTCGGTAGTGCGATGGCACTGCCGACTTTACGATCTCGGCCAATTCGAGCGAGCTGCGGATCGGTGCCTTGTGGCGCGCCGTCACGATCGCCTTGGCGATGCGGCGCGCGTAGCGCTCCTCACCCCAGCCGAAGAAAATGTCGGCAAGCGATTCCTCCTTCCACTCGTTGACGATCGTGCTTGCGGTGAGCGCGCCCCGCCGCGTGCTGTACGTCATGGCGAGCGGTTCGTCCTTCAGGAACGAAAATCCTCTTCCGGAGTCGAGCTGGTATGAGCTCCACCCTAAATCGAAGAGAGCTTTCGTTATGCGCGTGGTCCCGAGTGCCTGTAACTCTGTTTTGATATTCCTGAAATTGGCCTCAAGGAGCACGATCTTCGCCTTTGTATCGCGCAGCGCTTCCCGTGCACGCCCGATCGCCGCATCGTCGAGATCGAAACCGATCAGGGTTCCGGATCCAATGGAATCAACAATGACGCGGGCAGCTCCACTGCCGCCGAGCGTCGCATCAACGACGATATCGCCGTCATGGAGCGCGAGTTGTTCTAAACTCTCGTGTAAAAGAACAGGCTGGTGCCGTGATGACACCGGATCGCTGGAAGATTGTGAGCGTCGCGTGCGCATGACGAACATGTAAATCTTCCAGCAATCTCGTGCAACCACGGATGATTGATTCGGGAATTAGAGGGCGCCGATCTCTCCAAGCTTTTTGGCCATTCGCTCAGCCTGCTTGTCGATCTTCGCCTTGTAGGCACTCCAGCGCTCGGCATCCCATATCTCGACCCGATCCGACACCCCCGCGAAGACGACCCGCTTCTTGAGGGACGCGTACGTCTTTTGGTGATCCGGGATTAGGATGCGACCGATGCCGTCGATCTCTACTTCTGCCGCACCCGAGAGCATGAAGCGCGCGAATCCGCGAGTATCTGCATCGGCGATCGAAAGCGATTGCAGCTTCTCGGCGATCCGCTGCCAGCCGCCCGGCGCATATGCGTAGAGACAGTTGTCGAGCCCCCGCGTGATCACGACCTTCTTGCCGAAGGCGCCGCGAAACTGCTTCGGGAGCGAGACCCGTTTCTTGTCGTCGAGCGTGTGCTCGTATTCGCCGATAAGAAGGCTGGTCATGTTTTACCACTTTTTCCCACTGGGATAGAGTATATAGCACTATACCCCACCGCAAGACAGTTATCCACACGGCAACAGGAAGCTCGCCCGAGGCTGAAACGTGGCCCGATTGATGGATTTCTGGTACGATGCTCGTAAATGCTGAGGATATTCAAAACAGCCTCACCTGAAGCCCTCGAAGAGATTGCTGAAGAGATGCGCCTCCGAAAGACGCGCCATTTTCTCCTCTTGTTTAGCATGGGGTCGCAGTTCGATCACCTCATCGTGCAAAAGCTCGCGCGCCTCGGCGTCTTCGCCGTCGTCGCCGACCCGTCGACCATAACGGCAGATGATGTAAAGAAAGCCGCTCCCTCCGGCATCATCCTCTCCGGCGGACCAGCGTCGGTCTACAACGAGCCGCCCCCTTTCGACAACGCAATCTTCGATCTCGGCATTCCGACGCTCGGCGTGTGTCTCGGATTCCAGATGTGGGCGAAGCACGTCGGCGCGCCCGTCACGCCGCACGAAAAGCGCGAGTTCGGCGTGCACACATTTACCCAAAGAGGAAATGATCCGCTCTTTGCGGGCATTCCGGAGAAATCACAAGTGCTCGAAACGCACGGTGATGCGATCGAGGAGAGCGCGGCACTCACGAATCTCGGCTCCACCGACAACGCGCCGGTGGCGGCCGGGCGTCACAAACATCTCTGGGGTGTGCAGTTCCACCCGGAAGTGAGCGACACGGAGGAGGGCACGAGAATGTACGAGAATTTCGTCGTTCATATCTGCGGCATCGAGGAGCGCTTCCCTTCCGAGAGCGTCTCAGCGCAGAAGATCGCTGAGCTGAAAAAAG
Source organism: Candidatus Kaiserbacteria bacterium (assembly GCA_016432285.1). Classification (GTDB taxonomy): domain Bacteria; phylum Patescibacteriota; class Minisyncoccia; order Phycocordibacterales; family UBA2100; genus UBA10103. The sequence continues at coordinate 475,486 of CP066682.1, read as the reverse complement.
AGATCGCAGGCAAGAAGGTGCTCATCGCACTTTCGGGCGGATCCGATTCGTCGGTCGTCGCGTATCTGCTGAAAGAGGCGCACCGAGGCACCGAAGGCAAAATAAAAGGCGTGTACATTCGCGGCATCGATCGCCCCGACGACGAGGCGTATGTGAAAAAGTATTTTGGCTCCGAAGACTGGATTGAGCTGGAAATTGCCGACGCCACTGATCGATTTTTGAAAGCGCTTGCCGGCAAAAGCGCGATGCGCGATAAGCGCCTCGCAATGCGCGGCGTGTATACGGAAGTGCTCGAAGAGAGGATCAAAGCATGGGGTGCGGACTTTGTGGCGCAGGGCACGCTCTACACCGACCTTCGCGAAAGCGGCTTGGGGCATGCGACCGGCGCGCGCGTCGCTGAGATCAAGGTGCACCACAACACCGGCATCACCTTTTCGGTGCCGGAGATCGCACCGCTTGCCGATCAAGTGAAAGACACGGGACGCGCCCTCGGCCGCGAGATCGGCGTACCCGAAGATCTTTTAATCCGCCACCCCTTCCCCGGCCCCGGACTCGTCGTGCGTATCGAGGGTGAGGTCAACGAGGAAACCTTACGTGTCGCACGCGCGGCTGACGGCATCTATATTGAGGAGCTGCGTGCTGCGAATCTGTACAACACCGTCTGGCAGGCGGGCGCTACCCTCACGCACTCCATGCATACCGAATCGAAGGGCGACGGAGCGGGCCTCGGGCGCGTGCTCGCGCTCTGGGCAGTGTGGAGCGTCAACGGCTTCACCGCGCGGGCCGCGGAGTTGCCGCATGATTTTCTCGAAAAAGTGGCGCGCAGGATCACCAACGAGGTGCGCGAGGTGGGTGCCGTCGTCTACCGCATTTCCGATAAACCACCGGCGACGATAGAGTGGGGTTGAACAGTTTCTTATGCAGCACCCGCGCGATACCGGGCAAAAAATACCACGGGAGAACAAATTTCTTCTCGTGTTCGCAAGTTTGCTGTTGGTCGTTGGCGGGGTCCAAGCGGTTGCCTTGTCGATTGCGCATGTTCGAGCCGTGCCTCAGCTCGCTGCGGCGGTCGAAGCTACGAGTGAAGACTGCGCGGCGGCGAAGCAGTTGGCCATCAAGGGTATCTTTTCAGGTTCGCAGTCCGGCACAGGAGTAAGCTTCGCGGACAAATGCATTGCGGCCGTACCGGACGCTTCAATGATCAACCCGGGCGAGATTAATTCCCAGCTCAATCCCAAAAATTACAAATGCGTGGGAAAAAGGGTCAGGGTGTCCATTGATGCTCGCGGGAAAATAACCGAAAAATGGTCCGCAATAGGCGCGCTCCCGCAAGGAAAATGCTCCACCATCCATTGTAATCTCAAGGGAGAATGTAGTTTCGCTGCCGAAACAACGGGTCGGCAGCCTGAGAACAAATCGGACATCCTGAGAAAGTCGTATCCAAACTACGGCGAGCGAGACACGATTCCTACTGGCGAAAAGCACCTTGCTCTTGCTCGAGACCGAGACTTTGATTCAAAGGTCGTGGTGCCGCCTTCGTGGCCGCGAAATTACCCGGACGATACCGTCTTCGACGAAAGCGGCACGCCCTCGAATCCCCCTGATCAAAATCCCGACGTGGCCAATCCCGTCCTTTCACCCGATCTGATGCAATCGATGAAAAGAGGGTTCCCCGATCCGGAAGCGTTTCCGAGTGGCGTTCCGGAGCACTATACGCCACCACAAAACATATCGTATTCGTCCGAGGCCGAATCCTCTCGCCTGGGACCTTCATCTAACGAACCCGTCAATCGAAACGTGAGCGATCCACCGGCCTCAGTTGGCGGTCAGGAAAACACGTTTGCCGAGCCGGCTGCCGAACAGAAAACTTCTTTGCCGAAGACGTGCCGTTTCCGGTTGTTGAACTGGTGTTTGTGGTAGCTTCCACGATACGCGAGAGACCAGATCGAAATGAATGCGTGGATTCGGTTCTTATGGATCCCATCCCATCAGAAACGTGACTGCCAAAGTGGACAATATACAGATATGTTCCAAGATCGTAACGATGGAGGAAAAAAGCTCGCCGCCGCGCTTTCTGAATACAAAGGGAGCGATGCGGTCGTGCTTGCGGTGCCTCGCGGAGGCGTGGTCCTTGGATACGAGGTCGCCAAGGCGCTCGGCTTGCCGCTCGACATTGTGCCAGTGCGTAAGATCGGCCACCCGCACTTCCCCGAGTTCGCGATCGGCGCAGTCGATGATCACGGCCGCACGATTTTCAACGAGGAGCAGGTAGTGGGCATCGATCGAAAGTGGCTCACTGACGAAACTGAGCGCGAGCATGCGGAGGCCAAGCGTCGCGCCGCGACCTATCGCGGAGATCGGCCTGCACTCGACCTCGGCGGCAAAACGGCTCTCTTGGTCGACGATGGCATTGCGACCGGCCTTTCGATACGGCTCGCAATCAAGGCGGCGAGAGAGAACGGCGCGAAAAGAATTGTGGTCGCTGTGCCTGTTGCTCCAGAGGAGGCAGTAAATGAATTGAAACAGATGGGAGTCGAAGTGATGTTGCTTGAAAAACCGGCCGACTACCTGGGCGCAGTGGGATCACATTACACGTATTTCGATCAGGCGAGCGACGAGACGGTCGTGCGGCTTTTGCGCCAATCGCGCTGATGGGGATAATCCCGATTTGTTGCGCCGCCTCTTTTCCACTTTATTGACGACCGCATCGCAAGTGGAGAAGTAATACTGACAGTCTTTGTGGGTCACAGATAATTTCCTCGCCGTCGCTCGGAAATTTCTCTGACCACGCCTCGCGGTCACGGCTCCTGCCGTGACATCGCTGCGGCCGTCCCCACAGCGGAAAAAACCTGCCGCAGGGCAGGTATTTTCGTCTGTGTGGACCGTACCGGACTTGAACCGGTCACCTCATCCATGCCATGGATGCGCTCTACCAGATGAGCTAACGGCCCAGATGGTGCCCATACTAGCAAATGCACGATCGTTTCCAAACTACGGATTATCCTGCCTGCTCTCCGTTGAAGTCGATACCGTGGTTGTCGCGATGAGCTGTCGTTCGTTGACGAACGTGCGCCCGTCCGGTGTGCGACACTGCTCCGGGTAGCTTTCCATGATCGGGTATCCAGCCGCCGCACATTCGTCAAAGCTGTTGATCGAATAGAGATCCTGGCGCTTCGAGTTTTCGATGAGAGAGAGGATGAGTGCCGCGACGATCGTCAGCACCACGGCAAAGCCTATCAGGGTGGACGTTTTCATTCCCATAGCAATAGCATATCAGACGTGCGGAAAGCTTCACTTCTTACGTTCATCTTGTAGACTGACCCTCTTCCCCGCGTCGTTCAACGGATAGGACGCGAGCTTCCGGAGCTCGTAATGTGGGTTCGATTCCTGCCGCGGGGACACGATAGTGCCTACGCGGAGCATTGTGTTTGAACACAATGCGTCAGGAATCGAAGGCCGGAGCATGTCGCTTTAGCGACGCGAGGCGGGGTCGCGGGTTCGCGAAGCGAAACCCGTGACCGATTCCTGCTGCGGGGACACGATAGTGCCTACGCGGAGCTTACTGCCTGCGCAGCGGGCCTTTTGTATCTGATACGTTGGTGTGGTGTAATGCAACGATGCAACGAAAGTTGCCTGATCATTTGCAGAAGGAGAACTGCCGTGAAAATGGTGATTGCAACAATCCGACCCTTCAAGTTTGAGGCCGTACGGGATGCTCTCCGGCACATCGGATGCAAGCATTTCGATGTGACTGAGATCCAGTCCTATGGGCATACCGAGCACGTCGAGAAGTACCGGGGCACAGACTATGTCGTCAACTTCCGTCCGATGACGGGTGTAACCGTCCGGGTCTTTGATGATGCAAGCGGCAGCAACGTCGGCGCAGTCGTCGAAGCCATCCGGCAGGCCGCTCGAACGGGTAAACCCGGAGACGGGACGATCGTGGTTATCGATACGGAATCCTCCCAGTATATCGACAACGGTGAACAGATCGCCGACTACCGACCTCCTGCGCCCTCGGACACACCCGGGCTTCGGGTGAAGGGCTCGGCGGCGAAGTGATTTCGCAACGGGATCACGCACTCTGCCTCGCGCGACGCTGGATCAGCGTCGCGCGTTTTGTTTGTCTCCGACCTACTCTGTCTCAAAAAGTTCGCTCAGCGACTCCCCTGCCTCGATGCGCTGGATCGCTTCGCCAAAGACCTCGCCCACCGAGACGATCTCGACTTTCGAGGAGAGCGTACGATCGGGCGAGATCGTGTCGGTGATGAAAACTTTCTTGATCGGAGAGGCGTCGAGTGTCTTCGAGGCGTCGCCCGAGAGGAGCCCGTGAGTGGCCACCGCATACACTTCGCGCGCGCCGCTCTCTTCCAAAAGCTTGGCTGCGGTGGCGAGTGTGCCGCACGTATCGACGATGTCGTCGACGATCAGGGCGATCTTGCCTTTCACGTCGCCGATCAGGTTCATCTTGGCGATACGATTGGGGATCTCGCGCTCCTTGTTGATTACCGCGAGGTCGGCGCTTTTCGTGAGCCGCTTGGCGTAGGATTGCGCGCGCACCACTCCGCCCACGTCGGGCGAGACCACGACGAGATCGTCCGATGCGATCGCGTCGGCAAAGCGCTCGCGTACAAAAGGAATGAAGACGCGGCGCGCGAGGAGGTTGTCAACGATGGCGCCGCGGAAAAAGCCGACGAGCGCGTCGGTATGCAAATCCATGGTAAGAAAGCGCGCCGCGCCAAGACGCTCCAGGATGTTGGCGAAGACGCGAGCCGAGATCGGCTCGCGAGGCTTTGATTTCCGATCCTGCCGTGCGTAGCCGAAGTATGGCACCACTGCGGTGATCTCGCTCGCGGAGGCTCCCCGCGCCGCGTCGATTGCGAGGAAGAGCCGCACCCAATTTTCCGCGGGCGGATTGCCGGACTGCACGAGGAAGACGTGCTTGCCGCGCAAGTTTTCGAGAAACTGCACGTACTGCTCGCCGTCGGCGAAGGTCTTTAGTTTGATCTCGCCGAGCGGCCGACCGATGTAATCGGCGATTTTTTTCGCGAGGCCGTCGTTGCTACCGAGGCTGAAGACGCGAAAATCCATGATGCCGCATTGTACCACGCTCTTTGCCGAACGCACTTTCCGATATTCACCTTGGCGGTTGAGAAGCGTGAGAGCGCTTAGACTCTTCCGTCACTTTTTGTACTCCAAAATATCGCCGGGCTGACAGTCGAGCGCCTTGCAAATCGCCTCCAGTGTCGAGAAACGAACCGCCCTGGCCTTTCCATTTTTGAGTATGGAGATATTGGCCATGGTGATGCCCACCTTTTCTGAAAGCTCGGTCACGCTCATTTTCCGTTTTGCGAGCATCACGTCAACGTTGATGATGATTGCCATGGTTTTTAAACGGTGAGCTCGTTTTTGGATCTCTCTTCAAATCCATGCTGCACAACTTTTTGAAGCACCGAGGCGAGGGTTGCGACGGCCAGTGAGCCGACGATAAGAAAGAGCGCGATCAGTACGCCGCCCGGAGCGTCATCGGCATCCGCAACTTGTATCATGAACGGCAAACCCACCACATAGAGCGCGCTGATTACGACGGCGCAGTATTTAATTCTCCTTAGTGCACCAATAGACGATTTTGAGAAGGCTCGATCGGCCCCGATATTGGTGAGTAGTTTGATCACCAGGTAGAGAGCGTACAGAAATGGTATCAGCGTCAGGTAGATGAGTATGAGGATCGGTAGAAACGGCGAACCTCCCGATTTTCCGATTACAACAAAGGTAAAGATGGCGACCAGCACGAGCGCAACCGCTCCCATGAGAAAAGTGGCCACTCTCAGGAAAAATATGGATCCGTACTTCATGCCACTCAATTTCATACAGTCAGGTCGTTCTCAGATTTCATGTCGACGGCCTTTTGCAGAAGCTTCTCGCCCACTGCTGCCGCGGTAGCGGCCACGATAGAGATGAAGGTGGCGATGAGCCCCAACATAACGGCACCCGCGGCGTCCTCGCCGTTGGTGCGCGCGGCAATCGCGAGGAAGGTATCGGCAGCCACGATGGCACCAGCTGTGATGAGCGCGCAATATTTAATCGTCCGTAATGCGTTTACAGCCGTTTGTGTAAAAATGTGATTTTGTCCGGCGTACCCCAAGATCCTGTGGGCTTTCCAAAGCGCTACGAAAAAAGGAATAGACCCGAGGTATACGTATGCCAAGAATGGGTCATTGAAATAGATCTGAAAGAACGTGGCGTTTACGTTCCTACCCTCGAGCTGTGGCTCCCACAGCAAGGCCGCAAGCGTGCCGATGCCAATGAGTACGATGACTGTCTGAAGAAATATCGTTGAACTTTTTTTCATGGGCGATGCTTATGGATTTATATAGATCCATCCTATTTGAGGACTTATCGTTTGTCAATATATTCTTATCGTATTGTGGACATCCGTTTTGTGCGATCTGTCACCCGTCTTCGACCCGGCTCCTACAACGAAAAAACCTGCCGCAGGGCAGGTATTTTCGTCTGTGTGGAAACTAATGAATGACGTTAGAACCTCTTTGCACGAAGTCGATGATACGGCATATATACTCGATTTTTCCGAAATCACAAAAACACTCGAATCGATGAGCGTCTAGTCCAGTTTGCGGGGAGAAGTTAGAACCTCTTAAAAAAGTTCATCAAATAGCCCTTATCGCTACAAGTGGTAAAGTTTATCTTGATGCGAAAGGCGAACCATGACCAACTCTTTCGAGGGAAAGCAAAATACCGGACGAGATCGAATTGCTCCTAACGAGCGTATGCATATGCATATAGAACAACTTTTTGACAAAGGCGTTGGTAAAATCAACGAAGACGCAATGACAATCGGTGCGACTCGGTTCGGTGTTTTTGATGGCGTATCGAGTCGGGCAGGATACGTTGACGAACATGGAAAAAGCGGTGGATATCTCGCTGCAAATATTGCTAAGGAAGTCTTTGAAACGTTCAAAGGTTCGCTGACTCAAACCGCGATGGAAGCTAACAAACGCATTGAAAGTGTCATGGAAGACAAGGGAATCGATATAACAAAAAAAGAGAACAGATGGGGTACGACGATGGCCGTAGTTGATGTCAACCATTCAGAAAAAGAATTTGAATGGGCGCAAGTCGCAGACTCGCTCGTCATTGTTATATATACAGATGGGACTTTTAAACAACTGATTCAAGATGACTATGACCATGATCGGGGAATTATGTCGCTTTGGAAAGAGTTAGCTGATACAAAAACAGAGGACATTCGAGGTAAATTGGACGGCAATATTCGTCAGCTTCGTCAGGATGTAAACGTAACGTTCGGAGTCATCAATGGACAAGCCGATGTATCAAAGTTCATTCGGACAGGAAAAGAGTCGCTCGAAAATGTAGCGCACATACTTATTTTTACTGACGGCCTGCTCATTCCGAAAGAGGATCCGCAAGCGAACGATGACTTCTCGGTAACAGTGAATCTATTTTTGGAAGGGGGGTTACCGAAAGTGCGCGATCACATTCGAGCAACCGAAGACACAGATCCAAACTGCTGGAAGTACCCGCGCTATAAAAAATCGGATGATATTGCTGCGATCGCTGTGAGTTTTCAAAAATCTTAGAACTGGTATTTTGCGGAATCTCTAATTCGTTTAGGGCTTTTACGCCCAAAATAAATCCAAAAGTCCCACGCTCTTGTGCGAGGGCTTTAGAATCTCCAATCCGTAATGGCGTGCCAAAACGGAATATGGAAGAACGTGAATAATGTATACCGATGTGGACCTAAGGGGAATCGAACCCCTGCCTCCGCAATGCGAATGCGGCGTTTTACCACTGAACTATAGGCCCTAGCGAGAAGCAAAGAGGAAGCTTGCTTACTCTTTCTTCGAGCGACGGGTCTCTATCAGCAGATAGAGGCCCTGCGCCGAAGAATATAACACGTGTCTGTCGGGATGCCGAGAATCGAACTCGGACTACATGACCCCCAGCCATGCGTACTACCACTATACGACATCCCGGGTCGGGCCGCCGGGAATCGAACCCGGTCTTTACGCACCCGAAGCGCACGTACTACCGGTATACTACGGCCCGATTCGGCGTATCGTAACAGATTTATGCGTTAGTGCACCTTGTAGGATTCGAACCTACGACCTTTCGAATGTGAATCGAACGCTCTAACCAACTGAGCTAAAGGTGCGTGGAGCGATTATATAGGTACGTCCATTCAAAACAAAACCGCCCGAGGGCGGCTTTGTTGCAAATCGTATGCGGCACCTTACGATTTCGCTACTTTGCAGTCGGGGCACATCTTTCCGCCCCAGCAGTACCGATCCCACGAGCGCAAGCTCATCTTGTTGGCGCCGTGCGCGAACACATACGTAAGTCCGCCGATGATCGCCAGGTTCTTGAGGAACATCGTCATCTGCATCGGGTCGCTCCAGTTGAGGTGGTAGCCGAGCGTCGCGATAATCGTAAAGGCAATCAGCCCGAGCGCGGCCGTCCGAGCGTGCAGGCCCGCGATGAGCGCGAGCGCACCGCCGAGCTCCACGATGATCGCAAGCACGGTAAGGATCTCCGGTGCCGGAAAGCCTGCCGATGCCACGTATCCCACCGTGCCGGCAAAGCCGGTGAGTTTCATCCATCCCGCAACAAGAAAGGGCGAGGCGATCAGCACGCGACCCACAAGCTGCTTCCAGCCGCCGCACGTGCACCCCGCATAACAATCACACGTATTTGAATACATACGCACGCAAAAAGTTAATGAGTATATAAAGAAGGGTACGATGCCACCCGGCGGCGTCAAGCCGGGCAATCCCCTATTTGATGTTGACGATCTTGTACTTCTGCGCGCCCTTTGGCGTATTGAAAGCAAATGTGTCGCCCTTTTTCTTCTCCATGAGAGCCGAGCCGAGCGGCGAAAGGTGTGAGATTTTGCGCTCCTGCATATTGGCTTCGGCGCTGCCGACGATCTCATAGGTGTGCTCTTCCTTCTCGCCCTGTTTCTGGATCGTTACCACCGACCCGAGGGAGACGGTATTACCCTTCGAGTGCTCGATGATGCGTGCGTGCGAAAGCTGCTCCTCCACGGTGCGAATACGATCCTCCGTGGCCGCCTGGAGGTTGCGCGCCTCTTCATATTCGGCGTTCTCCGAGAGGTCGCCGAGGCTTCGCGCATATTCGAGCTGTTCGGCGATTTCGCGGCGACGTACCGTTTTCAGGTGCTCGAGCTCAGCTTTTAATTCATCAAACTTTTCTTTGCTCAAGTAATTTGTTTCGTCGTTCATAGTGGTCGCGCCGCATTATATCCGAGCGAATCGAGCAAAGCGAGGACAGATCCTCGCTTTCGATCCCACACAGATTGTACGAGCTTGTGGATTATACAGGATAATTTTTTGGCAACAACGCCTCTCATTCGATGTATTCCGGACGATTGGCAATCAGCCACTCCACAAACGGCCGGAAGCCGGGCGCGGCGCCGGAGAGCGTGCCCGCGCGTGCTTTTTCGAGCACCACTGCATACGCGTAGTGCGGATTATCAGCGGGCCAGAATCCGATCGACCAGGAATTCATGTACTGATTCTGCGTGCCGATCTGCGCCGTTCCCGTTTTGGCAGCGATTTGTATCCCCGGAATGCTCAGTGATTTGACGGTCGCGTCGGATCGGGTAGAGGTGACGGCGAGGCGCATGCCTTCGCGCACGATCTGGAGGTATTCGTCAGGGACCCCGACGCTCGTGTACTCCGGTTTTGCGCCAGCGAGTATCTGCGGCGTGAGGAGCTTGCCGCCGTTGCCGATAGCAGCCACGAAGCGCACGGCTTGGAGGGGCGTGATCTGAAAGCCGAACTGCCCGATGGCCGTGTGATACGTGTTGCCGATGCGCCACGGATCGTCCTCGCCGAAGACCTTCTCCTTCCACTCCGGCGTCGGTATGACGCCGACTTCTTCGCCGAAGATCGTAAAGCCGGTGGAGGTGCCGAGACCGAAGTCGCGAGCATACTCGTCGAGGCGCGCGATCCCGAGCCCCACCTGCGAGCCGAAGCCGCCGCCGATGGTGTAGAAGTATTCGTCGGACGATACGGCGATCGCCTCGCGCATGTCGATCCATCCGTGCACGGTCCAGTCGCGGAAGATCGAGGGATTGTCGGGATTATACGGATTTGGAATCGTAATCGCGCCGGTCGACTGTATCTTCTTTTCGGGGCTGATGATGCCTTCGTTTAGCGCGGCGGCGGCAAAGATCGGCTTCACGATCGATCCCGGCGCGTAGAGACCGCTCGTGGCTCGGTCCAAGAGCGGCGAGTTGTCGCTCCCGTGCGCCGCATCGATCGCTGCGGCGTCGCCCTCGGTAAAGCCGGCGTTGTCGTATTCCGGAAAGCTCGTGAGCGCCAAAAGCTCGCCCGTGCGCACGTCCATAATCACCGCCGCACCTCCCTCGAACCCTTGGGCCCGCGCCTGAGTCGAGAGTGCCGAAAAAAGTTTGCTTTGTATCTCCGCATCGATCGAAAGCGTGATGTCGCGACCAGGCACGGGCGGCTCGATGATGTTTTGCATCTCCACGTTGCCGAGCGCGTCGATCTCCACCATTCTGCTGCCGTTTAGCCCAGCAAGAGCATCGTTAAACGCCTGCTCGGAGCCTGCCACGCCGCTGTACTCGGTGCGCCACCAGTTGCCGCTCGCGTCGGCCTTCGGATAGCGTACGAATCCAAGCACGTGCGAGAGACCCGGAAGATCGGCGTAGCGCCGCAACGCGTATGGGGTCGTCGAGGCCTCTGAGAGCGCGGCGGATTCGTTCCAGGCGAGCTCTTTGCCGGTGCGGTCGTAGATCACGCCGCGCGTGGAAAAGACGATCGATCGATCGAGCCGATTTTCTTGCGAGACCTCGGCGTAATCTTCGCCGTGCACCACCGAGAGCTCAAAGGCTCGCGCCGCAAAAAAGAGGATAGCAATCGCGAAGACCGCACCCACGCCAAACATCGCGCGGCTCGATACGGGACGCACGACCCTGCCCTCAAACTGCGGATCGTTGCGACCGGGAAGATTGGTGGAATCGAGAAAAATTTCGTCCGGCTGAATTTCTCGCACGCTTCTCCGCTTTCCCCACATGCCAGCCACTATATCACTGCGACATCAAGTATTGAGAACGAAGCGGCTCGAGGCCCCACACGAGCGCGAGCGCGATCAGAGTGCCGATCGGAAGCGGATCTAAGAGATCGCCGGCGGGCAGCCACAAGAGGTCCACCGAAAGCCCGATGAGCAGTACTTCCCATGCGCGGAATCCAAAGGCCAAGAGCCCCATGAGAATCAGCGTGAGCCACGGCGAAAGAAAGACCGCGCTCAGGACTGCGAGCGTCGCGAGTACGACGCGTGTTTTAGTATTGAGCAACGACATACACGAACGAGAGCCCCGCGAGCGATACGGGAAGGCCGATGTACACATCGCTCTCTGCGCTCGAAGCTTCCGTCTTGACGGCTCCGACAACCCCGATTGGATAGCCGCCGAGCGAAGGCGCCGTGACCGGGTCTCCTGCGACGACCGGGAGATTGCGAGGCGCCTCAGCCCTCGCGTTGCCGCCTCCTTGCCCTTCCACCACCACGCTCGCGCCGCGCACGCTCGCCTCGGTGCTGATACCGGGCCCAAAGAGCTCCTTCACGAGCGCAGTGCGCGCGTCTGCCTCTTGCACAACACCAAGCACGAATCCGTCGCCCGCGGAATCCGCGGCGAGCACCAAGCTTCCAGGAGCCACACCATCTTCGGATCCCGCACCGATGAGGAAGGTGCCGTACGGAGAGCTGCGCACCGACGAAACGATCGAAGCGGTAATCCCGGGCGCGCGCTCGGCTACCTTGAGGAGTGAGCGGAGCGAATCGTTTTCCTGCCGGAGCACCGAAAAGCTGGCGCTCTTCGTCTCAAGCTCCGAGAGCCGTTCGCGGAGACTCCCGTTCTCACGCTCCAGGGCCCGCCTTGTCGAAAAGAAGCCGCTCTCAAAGATCCCGCTCACAACGCCAGAGCCGGCGCTCCACACGCGCACGTACGCGCCGCGCACCATCGCCCGGATGGCGCCGCCGGAAAGAAGGTCCGCGAAGAGAATGAGGAGCACAAGCACTGTGGCGGCAAAGAGGCGCTTGCGAGTGCCCCGCGTTTTACTCGCGTGCGAGAAAGAAAAGTTGGACTTCTTCATACGAGTGCGCCGTAAAAAGTACCGACGCGCGAGAAATTACTCTGTCGGCACAAATTCGTCATCATTTTTCAGGAGCGCTTCGCGATACAGATTGAGATCCTCGAGGATAACGCTCGTGCCGCGTACGACGGCTGTGAGCGGATCCGGCGCCACCACGACCGGCACGCCGAGCGCCGCGGTCAGAAATTCCGGAAGACCGCGGATCAGCGCCCCGCCGCCCGCGAGATAGATGCCGCGCTGCATGATGTCGGCCAAAAGCTCGGGCGGCGTGGTTTCGAGCACTTCCTTGATTGATTCCACGAGCTCCTCCACCGAGTGTCCGATCGCGTTGCGGACGTCCTGATCCGATACGACGATCTCGCGTGGGAGACCAGTCACCAAATCGCGGCCACGCGCCAAGGTCTCGAGTCGGTCGCGGCCGGGAGCCACGTTGGCGAGCTGCATTTTGATCTCTTCCGAGGTTTTTTCGCCGATGAGGATTTTAAATTCGTTGCGCGTGTGAGCGACGATGTCGGCGTTGAACCGATCGCCCGCGATGCGGATGTTGCGCGAGTTGACGAGGCCGCCGAGCGAGACCACGCCCACGTCGGTGGTGCCGCCGCCGATGTCGATTATCATGTGTCCGCGCGGCTCGTGCACCGGGAGCTCGATGCCGATCGCCGCTGCGAGCGGCTCTTCGATGATGTGCACCTCGCGCGCGCCTGCGGCGCGCGCGGCGTCACGCACCGCCCGCACTTCCACAGAAGTGATGCCCGAAGGCACGCCGATCGCTACGCGCGGCCCCAGGAGTTTGGTGTGTCCTTCCTGCGCCTTGTTGATGAGATACGAGAGCATCTCGGAGGTAACTTCAAAGTCCGAAATTACGCCGTCGATCACCGGCTGCACGGCCACGATGTGCGCCGGCGTGCGGCCAAGCATGTCCTTGGCTTGCTGCCCCACCGCCACTACCTGCCCAGTCTTTTGATTCATCGCCACGATCGACGGCTCATTGATGACAATGCCGCGACCTTTGACGTACACGAGCGTGTTGGCGGTGCCGAGATCGATACCGATGTCGTTGGAGAACCACCCCAGGATTCTTTCTTTCCATTCCCGAAAGCGCCGCATACTTATTTCAAAAGGCGTCCGATTACGTCGCTCTCGGCCACGATCGTCGCCGCCTTGTCCTTGCGGTTCACCATTTCCACACCGCCCTCGGCCATCGTCTTTTCCGAAACGACGAGCCTCGTCGGGATTCCCAAAAGATCCGAATCGGCAAATTTCTCGCCCGCCCGCACGTCGCGGTCGTCGAAGAGCACTTCGATGTGATTCTCCTTCAGCATCTCGAAGTAGCGCTCGGCTTCGGCCGCCACGTCGGCGTTGCCGCCCGTGATCGCGATGAGATGCACCGCAAAGGGCGCGATCTCCGCGGGCCACACGAGCCCGCGGTCGTCCGAGAGCACTTCGGCGATCGTCCCCATCAGCCGCGCCGGGCCGATGCCGTAGGAGCCCATGAACGGGTAATTCTCTTTACCTTGCTCGTCCTTAAATCGGCAGAGGAGCGCTTCTGGGAAGCGAGTTCCTAGCGTAAAGATATTCCCAACCTCGACTACCTTCTTTTCAATAAAACTTCCTTCGAGTCCAAGATCCTTTTTCAGATCTTCCGTATAGATTTCCTTATTGATTGCGGCATGGTGTGGGTGCATTTCTAAGCCCTTACCGTAATCATCTTTGTGAATATAAATAACGTCTTCTCCTGCATCACAAATCGTTTGGAATTCGTGACTGAATTTACTAAATGACCCACCGGAAGCGAACGTAAGATACGTGTTATTCCCGATTCCAAGACGATTAAAAATGCGCTTGTATGCATCTTTGGCCTTTTCGTAAAAATCAACGTGTTCCGTTTCATTTTTAGAAAAAGAATAGAGATCCTTCATCACGAATTCCCGTGTTCTCAGAAGGCCGTTTTTTGCCCGCTCCTCATTTCGGAATTTAGTTTGAAACTGGTAAACGTAAGTGGGGAGGTTTTGATATGACGGAATGAATTGCTCCATCATATTCGTAATCGGTTCTTCGTGAGTGAAGCCCAATCCTACGATGCTGCCATCTTTCAGTTCTGTCTTAAACCAATTATCAACAACCTCGTCGTTCCAGCGATTGGTCTTTTCCCAGAGCTCGCGCCTTTGCAAACTGCTCATTAAAATCTCTTGACCACCGATAGCATTCATCTCCTCTCGTATGACGTTCACGATCTTTTCGAACACTCGAAGACCGAGTGGTAGAAAATTGTATACTCCTGCCATCTCTTTACTGATGAACCCTCCGCGAATCAGGAGCTGGGCATTTTTCGCCACTTCGTCTTTCGGTGCCTCGCGGCGTGTCTTGGTGAAGAGCTGCGATTGGCGCATGGTGCGAGCATTGTACCGGCAGGCGCGGTACTTGCAAAATCGCGCTTTTTTAAGGAGCCGCTTGCGCCGATGGGCACTTTTTGGTAGGTTTTGCCGACCTGTGCCCTCTCGTGCGTAGGATCGCGCCTCAAGGCGTCCTTCTCTCGTTTGGCATTGGCACGCACAACTAGGAACCGATCGACATGGACTCGCCTTCTTCAGGAAGACGCGTTCCGGCAGCATATCGTGAAATGGAACGGCAGCGGCCCCAACCGTCTCAAACGTTCACACTGATATCGAACATGCCGCAACACGCTTCCCAACAGCAGCCCAAGTCTCAGGGAGGACAATCGCCGAAATAATCGGCCGCGGGAAAATCCCGCAATCAAAACGCGCTTCGCCGACCGTCGGCGAAGCGCTTCCTTTTTTCAGGCGAGCAGGCGCGCGACGTCGTTGTAGGTCACGGTGATCATGAGAAGGACGATCAGTGCGACGCCGAGCGCGTTTAGCATCTGCACCGCGAGGCGTGGTGCGGAGCGACGTGCGAGCGCTTCAAAGCCAAGCAAGACAAGTCGGCCGCCGTCGAGCGCGGGAATCGGAATGAGGTTGATGATCGCGAGGTTGATCGAGATGAATCCGGCGAGCGCGAGGATGTTGCCGATTCCGTTGTCGGCCGCATCGTCCACCACCTGCACAAGGCCGATGGGGCCCACGATGTCTGAAAGATTGGGCGATCCCTGGAGCGCTTGCCGTGCCATCGTCCCGAGCCCGCTGCCGATTGAAACGAATGCGTTCTTCGTGCTGCTGAAGGCAGCGACTGCCGACTCGGGCCACGAAAGCGGCTCGCTGCTCACCAAGACGAGCGCGACGCCGAGTGCGGCTCGTCCGGCGGAATCGGGAATGACCGCGTGCGCCGGGACGAGCGTCGCGGTGCTCGTGGCTCCCGCATGTACGTATGTGAGCGATACCGGCTCTCCCGCGTGCTCCGCGATAAACTCCGAGATCGGTGCGGGAGCGAGCTCCTCGGGTGAAGCGCCGTTTTCATCTTCGAGCGCGAGCAGTTGGTCCCCGGGTCGCACGCCCGCCGCATCTGCCGGTGAGCCGGGCACCACGTCGGCCACCACGAGCCGAACGGGCTCACCAGGAGCCGGGTCGTTTACGACGCGCGGAATGCCCGCATGCAGAGCACCCGTAAAAAGCGCCCACCCCATAAGCGCGTTCATGGTTACCCCGGCCACGAGAATGACCGCCTGCACGCCGCGGTTGGCATCAATGAGGCTTCCCTTCCCGTGCTGCTCTTCTCCTTCGTCGCCATAGAGGCGCACGAATCCGCCGAAAGGAATCCAGTTGAGCGTGTATTCGGTGCCTCCCCATCTGCCGAAAGAAAACGCGCGCGGCGGATACCCCACGCCGAATTCCTCCACCCGCACGCCAAACAGCTTGGCGGCGACGAAGTGTCCGAGCTCGTGCGCCACAATAAGGACTACGAGGATCCCGACTACAATGAGCGCCGTGATCATGCGCTCATCTCGGCTTCCTTGCCTTCAAATGTTTTCTCCAAATCCTCGTTGGTCTTGTCGACGCGCTTCTGGAGTTCGTCCTTAAGGCGGAATCGGTCGTCTTCGGTGAGCGTGCCTTCCTTTTCTTTGGCTTGGATGTCTTTCCATGTCTCCTCGCGCACCTGGCGCACGGTCGTACGCGCCTCCTCGAGCTTGCCCTTCGCCACCTTTATGAGCTGCTCACGGCGCTCCGCGGTGAGTTCGGGAAAGGTCACACGCACGCCCGAAGAATCCGCGGCGGTGCCCACGCCGAGGCTTGCATTCGCAATGGCGCGCTCGATGTCTTTCGAAAGCGATGCGTCGAAGGGCGTTACTCTGAGGCTGCGTGCATCTTCGATGCCGATTGAGGCCACCTGCTTGAGGGGCATCATCGATCCGTATGCCGAGACGGAGATGCTATCGAGAATGGCGGGTGCGGCGCGGCCGGTCCGCAGCCCCCGGTATTCCTTTTGCAACCATTCCTTGGCCGCTGCGACCTTTGTATCGAATGTTTTGAAATCGTAATTCGCCATAGGGGCTTCATTATATCCTAGCGCGAGGACTTTGAGGCGGGCACCAGGAGCGCCACTTGCTCCAGCAGGGGCTTCACGAGCGCGCCCTTATCGGTGATGTACTTTCGTGCGCGGTAGACCGCCTCGATTCCGGCCCGAGATTCTATGATTGCTTCGAGCGATGAAAGAAACGTGAGAATCGCGCCGATATCTCTTCCCTCCTCGCCCTTTTCTAAAAGCGGCTTGAGAAGATCGAGCCGTTTTTGCGTCGTCGCGGCAAGGAACGTCTTGGCATCCACGGACCCGTCTCTTTTCCGCGAGCCGATTGAGAACGTCTGCGCACGCGAGCGGAAAGTCGGCAAAAGGGTCTCGGGAGAGCGGAGCACGAAGAAGAAAAAAGCGTCGGCGGGCGGCTCTTCAAGCGTTTTGAGAAGCGCGTTCTGCGCTTCGCGATTGAGATCCGGCGCCACGAGCACGAAGACTCGCCGCTTCCCCATCGGCCGAAGGCTGGCGCGCTCGCGCAGCTCGCGCGCTTCATCAATCCCGAAATGCCCGTAGGTGCGCACATACAGATCTGGATCGCCGGGCTTGATCCCCTCACCCGCAAGATACTTGAGAAGCAGCGGCAGATCCGCTTCGCTTCCCGCAAGCAGGTGCGTATTCCCCACAAGCGTCGTTTTCATGGCTTGATTATAGCAACGCCGGAGTATACTGCGCCGCATGAAGGATCCGTATCACATCCAGAAAACGGCGCTCCGCGTGACGCGCTGGGTCGGCTCCCCCGGCTCGCTCGCCGCGCACACGGTCATTTTCATCGCCGCGTTCCTCTCGGTGGAAGCGGGTTACGCAGAGTTCGAGGACATGCTCTTGATCCTCACCACGATCGTCTCGCTCGAAGCGATCTATCTCGCAATTTTCATACAAATGACGATCAACTACACGACGCAGAGTCTCCAAGAAGTCGGCGAAGATATCGAGGAGCTGCAGGAAGACATCGGTGAGATCCAGGAAGATATGGGTGAGATTCAGGAAGACGTGGGAGAGCTGCAAGAAGACGTAGAGGAGATCAGCGAAGACGTGGAGGAAATGACCGAAGAGGAGGCCACCGAAGAAGCGGCAGAAGAAGCGCGAAAGGCAGAGCAGCGCAAAACGCTCACCGACATTCAGGGAGATCTCCGCAAGCTCATGGACGACATCTCTAAGCTTCAGCAGCCGCGCCAGTAACTTGACTTTTACGTATATTCTGCTATAATTGCAGATGGACAATAGTCTTAGAAACTACCGGATAATCCGGTCCACGAAACCAGCGAACGGAGAACCCAAATGTTCGCAATCTCACGTATCCTCGCCGCGCTCGCGACGCTTTTCGTCTTCGCATCTGTCGCCTCGGCCAACGAGACCTATACGGTCAAGCCGGGCAACAACCTGATCTGGATCGCCAAACAGGTCGGCGTGAGCTGGCAAGCCATGCTGCTGGCGAACGAAGAAGATCTCAAGCAGAAGTACGAGCGGATCTGCGGCAACCTCAGCGATGAGTTTCGCAACCGCACCGAAAACAAAGGTCGCCTCAAAGGCGGCAAATACTTCTGCAACGACAACTACATGCGGGCCTATGGCAACACGCTGCAGCCCGGGTGGACGCTCGAGATCCCTGCGGCAATCGCGCCGGCCACGGTCGAGAAGACGGTCTCCGAGATCAAGGGCGATCGCATTGCGCTTGTCATCGACGACACGGGATCGATGTCGAACAAGCGTGAAGAGACTGCCAACTTCTACCTCGCCGCGATCAAGAAATTCGAGAAGAAGATCGTCGGTGTCTGGCTCTATGCCAATGGCAAGGTCCGCAAGTACGAGGCAGGTGGCGTCAAATTTTCGACACGCGGCAACTACGAGAACACATTCGGTGCACTCGAGGAAGCCGCGAAAGAAAAACCCGACGCCATAATCCTCGTCACTGACGAGCCGGGTGACGACTGGAATTGGGGCCGCGTCAACGTGCTTCCACGGGTCGTTGCACACTGCCTGCCTGATTACGGCACGGCAACGTGCCGCGAGAATCTGCAGCGACTGGTGAAGGAGACCCGCGGCCGTTACATCGAGGGCTTCAGCGTGCCAACTGCGGCACGCTGATGATGTTCTTCCGCCCATTGTGGCAAACCCCCTCCCCGGCTCGTCCGCGGAGGGTGGTTTTTTACAAGGTGCAACCTTGTACCGGGGGATGGCTCAAAATCAGCGCTTCGTGATGATCGCTTTTTTGTATGCTTCGAGGTGCTTCAGAGCCTCGCCCGTGCCTTTGGCCACGCAAAAAGGCGCGTCTTTGGCCACCCGCGCTTTCACGCCGGTGCGCCGAAAGACGAGCTCGGCGAGATTTCGCAGGAGCGAGGAACCGCCCGTCATAATGATGCCGTTGTCGATGATGTCGGCCGCGAGCTCGGGCGGTGTGTCTTGCAAGACGTCTTTCATCGCATTCACCATCGTCCGCAGCTCCCTGCCTATCGCGCGGACCACCTCATTAGTCGAAAGCTCGATTGAGCGCGGCAGCCCAGTGAGGTAATCGCGCCCCTTCACCGTCATCGTGAGCTCCTCATCCATGGGGACGGCGGAGCCGATGTGGATCTTGATTTGTTCGGCCATCTTGTCGCCGACCGCGAGATTGAAATTCTTTTTCAAATAGTCGGCGATCGCATGGTCCATGGCGTTGCCCGCGCACTTCACCGAGGTCGAGGCGACGATGCCGCCGAGAGAGATCACGGCCACGTCGCTGGTGCCGCCCCCGATGTCGACAATCATGTGTCCGCGCGCCTCGTGGATTGGAATCCCGGCGCCGATCGCGGCGAGAATCGGCTCCTTCACCACGTACGCTTCGCGCGCTCCGGCTTTTGTGGCCGCTTCCACCACGGCGCGCCGTTCGGTCGAGGTAACGCCCGCCGGCACCGAGACCATGACTTCCGGCTTGAAAAGATTCCACTTGCCGAGCGATTTGCGGATGTAGTAGCGAAGCATCGCCTCCGTCACGCGGTAATCGGCGATCACGCCGTCTTTCATGGGCCGGTACGCGATGATTTCGTCGGGCGTGCGGCCGACCATCTCCTTGGCTTCGTTGCCCACTGCAAGGATCTTGTTGTCGGTCTGCGAGACAGCGACGACCGATGGCTCATTGAGGACGATGCCGCGGCCCGGCACAAAAACGAGAACCGTTGTCGTGCCGAGATCGATCCCCAATTTGGGCGCGAAAGAAAATGCCATGCCCGCGTATTGTAGCCGCCCGGGCGTGTTTGACAAAACGCGTGCTCGAAGTAGTCTCTCTAGCGGTCGCGGACGTAATCGCCCGACACGGCGTCCGCCAGCCCCGCGGGACGAGCTCGGCCCTGACCGACGCTCGTCCCGATGGGGCTATTTTTTTGTGTACTTCTCGGGATTGAGCTCAAACCAGAATCGTTTGGAGAAATGCTTCGCCTCCTCGCACACGGTCTTGAGATAGTAGAGATCCTTCGTCGGGACGCCTTCGAGCAGCTTGCCCATACGCCCCATCGTGATTTTCGGCAGGCCATCGCGGATCCGGTCGATATTGAGCCGATGGCAGAAGAATTCCATGAGCTCCCCCCGCTCGGTGGCGCGCGTTTTGGAGAAGGTCTTCTTGATGTTGGTGCTGATGTGCCGCATCGAGGCAATTGTACACGGCGCAAAATGAATATATAGTTGCGCGGGTTTGATTGCTCCCCACCCTCGCGCAGCGCGTCAGCGAGGAGGGAGCAGTGGGAGGAGCAGGTGTGCGACCACGAACACTTGGAGCGACGACGGCAGATTGGATTTCCGCCCGATCGCCCGAGCTCGGGAGGAGGTGAAGTTACCTCCCTCTCCTCGCAATTCGGCGCACTGAGTCAAGGCAGAGCGTCGGAAGGGGGATCGCGGTCTCGTCACCCCGGCCGCGATCCCTACTTTTTTATGCGGTAGCGAAAAGTAACGGTATAGTGATTTTATGCGATCTATCATCCCTCACGAAAAAAACTCCGCGCTCCGCAAAAAGGCGGCGGCTATCGCACGGGCCGAGATTGAAAGCCCCACGATCAAAAAGCTCATTGAGGAGATGAAAAAGCTCCTCGCCAAAGAAGAGTACGGTGTCGCGCTCGCCGCTCCGCAGGTGGGAGAAGCGATCCGCCTGTTTATCGTCTCCGGCAGGGCGCTCGCCCGAGGATCGCGCAACGCGCCAGACGAAATCGGCGGCGATGTCGAAAAACCAGAAACGCCTCCCCTTCCAGACCAGGTGTACATCAACCCGGAGATCCTCAAGATCTCGCGCACGAAGCGTCTGAAGCACGAGGGGTGCCTCTCGGTGCGCGGGAAGTGGGGCGAAGTGATGCGGGCCGAAAAGGCGACGATTCGGGCGTATGATGAGCACAATCGCGCTTTCACGCGCGGGGCGTCTGACTTTCTTGCGCACATCTTCCAGCACGAGATGGATCACCTCGAGGGAATCCTCTACATCGACAAAGCAGCCAAAATCTATGACGAAGAACCCGAAGAGCAAAAGTGAAATTCGATACGTCTTTTTTGGCGTGCCCGACCTTTCGGTGCGCGTGCTTGAGGAGCTATCCGCCGCGCACCTGCTGCCCGCGCTCGTCGTTACGGCGCCCGACGAGAAAACAGGTCGCGGACTCCAGCTTACGCCGCCTCCAGTGAAGCGATGGGCCGTCGCACACAAGATTCCGGTGCTTCAGCCACACAAGATTGATGCAAACTTTCTCTCGGAGCTTGGAGCAACCAAGTGGGACGTCTTCGTAGTTGTCGCCTTCGGCAAGATCCTGCCCTCGAGCGTTCTCGAAATGCCGCGCCGCGGCGTGCTCAACGTGCACCCCTCGCTCTTGCCGCGCCTCCGCGGCGCCTCCCCCATCCGGAGCGCGATTCTCAATGACGAAAAGAAAACAGGCGTAACGGTGATGCTCCTCGACGAGGAGATGGATCACGGACCGATCATCGCGCAAAAAGCAATCAGCCCGATCGAGTGGCCGCCGGGAGCCCTCCAGCTTGAGCGGCAGCTCATGAGCGCCGGGGGCAAATTGCTCGCGCAGGTGCTCCCTCTGTGGTGCGCAGACACCATCGAGGCGCGGCCGCAGAATCACGACATCGCGACCTACAGCGAGAAGATTGAGAAGAACGACGGGCTGCTCGATGTAAACGACGACCCGCGCACCAACATCTTGAAAATCAGGGCCTACGAAGGCTGGCCCGGCACGCACGCTTTTTTCACGCGCGGAAGCAAGAAAATCCGAGTGCAAATCCTTCAGGCGCACACCGAAGGTGGCCGGCTCGTGATCGACACGGTGAAGCCGGAGGGAAAAAACGAGATGCGGTACGACGAATTCCTCCGCTCGGGCGCAAAGCCTGCGTGATCACCGACCGAATCGGATGAGGCGTTTCGCGAGCGCGCCGCCTTTGCGGTAGAGGCGGATGTGGATCTTGCGCTCACGCCGAAGCTGCCGCTCGATCTCCTCTTTCACGTCGTCGATGGCGCCGTTGACGCTTTCGGAATTGTTGCGCGCGTAGATAGAATTATTGCCCGGAATCACGAGGCGGACCTCGGCAAACCAGATATTGGCCCCGTGCCGCGGGCGCCCCGCGTCGCGTCCCACTTCCACCTCGCAGCGCGAGACCGGAGAATCGTCCCCCAAAAATTTCTCCAGCGCCATGATGCGGCCGTCGAGATAGTCCTTGGTGAGCGGGGTCAGAGTGTAGTCGGTGGTTTTGATGCGAACGTCCATATCTCTATTGTACTATGCGCAGCCGCTTCTTCGGTGAGCGAGCCCCCGTGATAATGCGCACCGATTTCTGCGGGACTCCCGCATACGCGGCCAGAAGCTCGATGACCCTCGCGTTGGCTTCGTTGCGCTCCGCCTCTTCGCGAACCGATATTTCAAAAAGATCTTCTCGGACTTTGCGGAAGATCTCTCTCCGGGCGCCCGCTTTCACATGTACCCGTACATCCATGAGTAGATGGTGAATCGCCTACTGCCGCTTGTACTTCCCCATCAACTGCGTTTCCTGGATCATGTGTCCCGCCATGGCAGCGAGCACCTCCTGCTTTGAGGCGCCTTCCGCAAGTGGGAGCTCGGCGTCGAGCGCGTAGAGCGTGAAAAAGTAGCGGTGCTCGCTCGGCTCGTATTGCGGCGGAGGACATGGCCCTGTGTATGCGTAATTCCCTGCCCCATTCGCGCCCGCGGTGCCGGCGCTGCCGCCAGCGGGGATTTCGACGGTCGTCGGTGGAATGTTGAACAACACCCAGTGATCGAAAACTCCATCGGGCTTCAACTGCTTTGGCACGTCCGGATCGTCCGCGATGAGCGCGAGCGACTTCGTGCCCTCCGGCACGCCCGAGATCGAAAGCGGCGGGCTCGTGCCCTTTCCGTCGCATGTATACTCCGACGGAATGCTGGCTTCGTGGGCGAACGCGGCGCTTGAGAGTGTGAGATTGTTTGTCATGGTGAGAGCGACATCTGTGGTGCCCGTAACTGTACCAGTATTGAGAGAGGGCGTGAACGTACCATTAATCAGCAGAAGTCCGACAACGATCACGAGCCCGCCGATCCCTACGAATACGAGTGCGTTTTTCATACGCCGAGCACCGGATCCCATCCAAGCGGCTCCGGGCCGCCCTTTTCGCCCTCATCGTCGGTGGGAGGCCGCGCGGGCGGTGTGCGTTTCTTGCCGTTCTTTCGGGCCTCATCGGCTAGCCACTCTTCGTGCTCTCGATCCTGCATACACTCACTCTACATCCGCTCCCGGTGTGCGCAACGTGAAGACCACGCCGCCGCCTTCGCAGCGGCCGCGTTCGAGCCAAAGATTTTTTGAATTGAGGATTTTTTGGCGGGAAGAGAGGGGCCCCGAATCCATGCGTACTTGGTCCACCCTCCCATCCGCGTCCGCAAATCCCTTTCGTTGAAAACAGATAATCAGCGAAACTCTCTAACTCTTTTTGAAGATATCAGCAACACTGAACGAATAACTAACCTGGCCTTCTTTTTGCAGATATCCCGTTTTGCCTGGATCAAATATTGATTTGGTCGCTTGCAAGAGTACTGCGGACTTCACATCGTCCGTTGCAGCGGCATTTAGAAACGCCTCAAATGTTTTCAGTGAGTTTTGTCGATGCTCATTCACGACTTGTAGATGCTTGTTCACATTGTAGTTCTTAATGCTCTGCGTAAGGGCGAAGTAGATCGCAATGAGGAACAGGACACGGAGCGAGATATCTCGAATCGCATGTACTAAATCCTCCGATGTTGGAACACCGTTAGCCAGCAGGTAGATAAGATACAGAACCAAAATAGCAAAAAATGCTACGCCAGCCCAGAGCCACCATTTTGCGGTATTTTTGTGAATAGTTGCTTGTGACGAAAAGACGTGCGCGTATGCTTCTGCACCGGACGAGGCAGAAACGTCTTTAATTTTTTGCAGTGTTTTGGAGGCCTCCTCATCCTTCTCCTTTAGCTTTTTCAGTATGCTCTGCACTTCGCCCTGCATAGTTTGCAACCCTACGCTGTATTTTGCGGGGTCCAGCTGACGCAACTGAACTAACGCGACTAGAGGGTGAAGCTGACTTATCGCAGACGCCTTGAAACTCTTTATTTCGTCGATGAGATTTTGACGACGCGGTGTTGGGTCTCCGGCCTTTACGTCGAACTCTCGCACCTTGTTGGCCAGATTGTTGAATGTGTTGACGTTATCTCTCAGGCTATTTACTAATTGTGAGGGAATGTACGAATCTTCCTTTAAAACATCTTCTTGATTTGCAAGATTCTTGAGCAACTCATATGTGCTCCCAATCGTGTCGAAAATTTCGTCGAAACTAAATACGCCTAGCTCCGTTCTTTTTAGGTCGGCGACAGTTATCTGTTCAAAAACTGGAAGTACCTCCTTCAGTTTCGCCAAGTCGTTCATGAGGAAAGTATGAACCTCTGTATTATGCCCGTCAATGTTGGATGATCTGCCCCACCCGCTCGAGCAAAATCACTCTCGGGGTGGGACTCGGTCACGAATACATTTTTTTCAAAAAATGTTTCTCGACCCCGGCTCGCGCCGATGCTCGGCGCTCCGCCTTTCGAGTCCCGCCCCGGGGTGAATCAGTAAGACCCCAACGCTCGCGCGTCGGGGTCCAACTGCTTCAGGCTCCGGGGGTGGGACTCGAACCCACAACTTACTCCTTACACGAATCCTCTAATTTCTTAAAGGCGTGGACTATATCATCACCGGATCTCGGTGCTTCGGTATCTAGTCTCTACGGCGCCCCCGCGAGATTGCCGCATAACGGCCTATCTCTTAGGGTTCCCACGGTGTTGCCCTGCCGAGGCGAGGGGTTCACCGTTATCCCGAAATTTTCGATTGACCTTCCGATCAAAAGCTGCCTACTCGACAGGGAGCCACTCTACCATTGAGTTACCCCGGAATATGAATCGCCAGCGCTCTGCGTTGACGACTCGCGGCAGTATAGCCGAACGCGAGCAAAAATACATACTGTTCACGCAGTTCCCGCTGACTCATGTCGATCCCGTACGCGTCTTCATTATTTCTTGGTATGATAGGCCACATTGTGAGCTGTTACTAGCTTGTGTGTACCGCACGTTCGTTAATCACTACTCATCTATTCTATGAATCCAGTCGTTCACTTTGAGATGCCGTACGAGAATCGCGACCGCATGGCAGATTTTTACTCCAAAGCATTCGGATGGAGCGCCGACAAGCTCGGGCCCGAAATGGGAAGTTATGTGGTCGTCCACACCACAGAGACTGACGCCAACAACATGGTGAAGACGCCGGGCGCGATCAACGGCGGCTTTTTCGAACGCACGAAGGAAAATCAATACCCTTCGGTCGTCATCAGCGTCGACGACATCCGCGCGGCAATGAAGCGCGTGGAGGAATCCGGCGGCAAGGTGATCGGCGCGCGAACTGCTGGTGAGCCCGACGAGATTCCGGGCGTGGGTCTCTACATCTCGATCGAAGACAGCGAGGGCAACAGAGTGAGCCTCTTGCAACCCGCGCGCGCATAAATTGTATGATCGACGCGAGCACACGCTGGTGGGCTTTTGCTACACTCTGCATCGGAAACCTGATGATCGTGCTCGACATGTCGGTCGTGAATGTCGCGCTCCCCTCGATCAAATCGGATCTTCTTTTTAGCGACGCCTCGCTCGTGTGGGTGGTCAACGCCTACCTCCTCACCTTCGGCGGCTTCCTCCTTCTTGGCGGCCGGCTCGGCGACTTGTACGGTCAGCGGCGGCTCTTCCTCACCGGCCTTTCGGTCTTTACGCTCGCTTCCCTCGCGTGCGGACTTGCCTCCACGCAGGAGATGCTGATCATCGCGCGCACAATCCAAGGGATCGGAGGCGCGATGGCGAGCGCGATCGCCTTCTCGCTCGTTATCAATATCTTTCCCGACCCGCGCGAGCGCGCGCGGGCCATGGGCGTCTTCGGCTTCATCATGGCGGGCGGTGGATCGGTTGGCGTCCTTCTCGGCGGGCTCCTCACGGTGATCAACTGGCACCTCAACTTCCTCATCAACATCCCCATCGGTATCGGCGTCTTCATCGCCTGCCTTTACCTCCTCCCGAAAATGCCGGGAGTCTCGCACGGAGAGCGGCTAGACTTTTCGGGTGCGGTCACCGTGACGGCCTCGCTGCTCCTCGCGATCTACGCGATCATCGGCGGCAACGAAGTCGGCTGGGGATCTTTCCAAACTCTCGGCCTTCTCCTTGGCGCGATCGTGCTCTTCGGCATCTTCCTCTGGATCGAATCGCGCGTCTCGCACCCGCTGGTCCCGCTCGACATCTTCAAGAATCGCAACCTCGCCATTTCGAGCGTGGTGGGCGTCTTCTGGGCGGCCGCCATGTTCGCGTGGTTCTTCCTTGCCGCACTCTACCTTCAGCTCATCCTGCAATACGGCCCGCAGGAAGTGGGCCTCGCCTTCCTCCCGGCCAACCTCATCATGGCGGCCTTCTCGATCGGACTTTCAGCGTGGGTCGTAATGAAATTCGGCATCCGTGCGCCGATCGGCGTGGGGCTCGTGCTCGCCGCAGCAGGCCTTCTTCTTTTTGCGCGCGCGCCGATCGACGGCAGCTTTTGGGTCGACGTTTTCCCGAGCATGCTCCTTTTGGGGCTCGGCGCAGGCATGGCTTTTAACCCCGTCTTGCTCGCCGCGATGGGCGATGTGCCGCAGCAAGAAACAGGCCTCGCATCGGGCGTCGTCAACACCGCATTCATGATGGGCGGAAGCCTCGGCCTCGCGATCCTCGCCGCGATCGCCGCGGCCGTCACGATAGGGGCCGGCGGCGCGGGTGCAGGCACGCTTGCGCTCAACAGCGGCTACCAGGCAGCCTTCTTCGCTGGTGCGATCTTCGCCGCGCTCGCGGCGCTCCTCGGCGCATTCGCGCTCCGCGAGCCGAAGCATGCGCCGCAGGCGATGCATTGAGGAGCGCATTGACAGCGAGGTGGAAAGGTGCTACCTTTCCTGCATCAACCAGCGCTGATCCGGGATTGAAGGATCGACTCTCCACTCTCAGCATAACTGTCTTGATTTAGCAAAAACGTCCAACTGTTATGCAAACAGGAACAATCGCCCGTCTCACCGACAAGGGATTCGGGTTCATCAAGCGAGAGGGCCAGGAGAAAGATCTCTTTTTCCACGCCAACGAGCTTGCCGGAGTTTCGTTCAACGAGCTTCGCGAAGGCGACACGGTGACCTTTGAGGTCGCAGAAAGTCCGAAAGGACCGAACGCGACTCAGGTCTCGAAAGCCTAAGTCTCTAAAGAAAAGCGCCCCTTGCGGGGCGCTTTTCTTTTGCGGCTATAATGCGCAGATGCAACGAGTGCTGGTCGTCGGCGGCTCTGAAGAGTATGTGGGTGCGGTCTACCTCGCCGCGATCTCGGCGCTCCGCGCCGGGGCCGAATCCGTAGTCGTTATGACACCCGAGCGCGTGGCATGGGCTCTGAACGCGCTCTCGCCGGATTTGATGACGAAAAAATTAAAGGGGAAATTTCTCTCCACCACTCACCTTTCGATAATCAAAAAACAGGCGAAGACGGCTGACATTCTCCTTCTTGGCAACGGTGCGGGAGTTCGCCCTGCGACACAGCGACTGATGCGCGAGCTTGCGCGGCTCCCCCTCCCCAAGGTGATCGACGCCGACGGCGTCAAGGCCCTGCGCGGATCCGACCTTCGCAACGCGATTCTCACGCCAAATGCGGGAGAGTGGAAGCTGCTGCAAAAGAATGCCGACATCAAAAAAATCGTCGCGCGCGGCAACGTGATCCTGCAAAAAGGCCCCTCCACAAAAATATGGACATCGAATGTCCATATTTCGCTGAAGGTCAATAAGGGACTCGCGAAAGCCGGTACTGGCGACGTGCTCGCAGGACTCTGCGCCGGGTTTCTGGCAGCGGGTCTCGCGCCGCTTGCGGCTGCCAAGAAGGCCTGCGCGGTGAGCAACGCGGCCGCCGATGTGCTCACAAAACGAAAAAGGGGGTATTACTTTCTGGCGAGCGACGTTGCCGTGGAGATCAAAAAGATGCGCTGACCGAATTCGGAGAATTTTCGATGCGCTGCGAGGCGCGCGACAGAAACGCGCGAGCCGTACAGAGCGTACGGTAAGTGCGTTTCTCGAAGCGCAACGAAGCGGCGCGCGAAAATTCTCCGAATTATTGCCAGGATTTGGCGATGTCCCATTTGATCTTGGCTGTTACGCCAAGCGCCAGCAGCACGAGCGCGAATTTCACAAGCGGGCCGATGAAGGGCACGAGGCCGATCAGCGTGTAGAGCACGACGCCGAGCAGGATCGTCTTCCACGACACTTCGAGGTAGCCGGTGCGCGTGATCCACTTGTACGAGAGGCTTCCGAGAATGATTGGAGCGACGAGCGAGGAAAAGATGATCGCGGCCACGAATGCGGTGAGGCCCAAGAGCCCGAGCGGTATGCCGAGCACCGTCACGAGGAGAATGATCGAAAAGACCGGCAGCAGGATCAGCGTGACGAGCCCGCGACCCATCTCAAACCACGGGCGCGCGATCGCGCCCTCCACGAGTGCCACGGAGTATTTGCTGAAAGCGAGCCCGATGATGAGCGCGCTCGCGAGGATCGAGAGAAACTTGCCGATGGTGGCGAGCGTGATGAAGGCGAGAAAGCCCTTCTCGGCGATGCCGCGCACGTCTTGCGTTTGTTCGTAGCTCGTTTCTCCGCGGACGACAGCGCCCTCTTCGAGCTTCGCTTCCTTCGGGCTCGCGTACGAGAGATTGCCCTCAATGACCGCCCCGGAGCCGAGCGTGAGATTTTCTCCAGCGAATCGCACGTTGCCGCCGACCGGTGCGTTGATGACGACTTCGCCACCGCCGATTACCACATCTCCCCCCACGGGCGCGTCGATTCGAAGAACACCAGTACCGGCGAGCACATCGCCACCGATTCCTTCACCGGAGATATTGACCTGGCCGCCGCCGACGACGAGATCGCCGCGAACGGCACTCGAGATCGTGATGTTGCCACCCGCGACCCGGAGGTCATCGCCCACCGATCCGAGGATCGTAACGCTGCCGCCTGCCGCGAAAATATCGCCCGAGACGGGGCCATTGACGAGCACGTTGCCGCCCATCGCCGCAAGGTCGCCGTTGATCGTGGCCGCCGTCGTTACGTTGCCGCCCGCGATGTAGAGGTCGTCGGTGTACCGTTCGCTGCTCCCCAGAGAGAACTGCTCACCCGTCTTCCACTCGGCAGCCGTCGCGAGGAGCGGGAGGAGAAGCGCTGCGAGAACGAGACCGGCCTTCACACTCTTGCTATGAATCATACAGATGATTGTATCGCACCCTTTGGGAAGCGCCACGGGGGTAGGCCCCGTGAGATCAGGCGGCACAGAACACCCGCAAAGGAGAAACGGATTTATCTCACGGGGTAAGCCCCGTGAGATCGGGTGGCACAGAACGCCCGCAAAGGAAGAGCGGATTTATCTCACGGGGTATACTGGTGCAAGCTTCGAGAAAATCGTATGAAAAAAGCCGCCATCATACTTATCGGCGTCCTCATTCTGGGGCTCATCGCGTACGCCTCGCCGCTTCGCGGATTCTTGAGCGGCCTCTTGCCGCTTGTGCGGCCCGCGCCACCACTGCCGCCCGCGGGAGAGCCGCTTCCTTTTTCTGTGCCGGAGGGATTTGCCGCCTACCGCTATGCCGACAATCTGCCCGGTATCCGTGTCCTCACGCGCGCGCCCGGCGCGGCGTTTTATGCGAGCCTCACGAGCGAGGGAAAGATCGTCGCTCTCCTCGACGAGGATGGCGATTGGGTGGCAGAAAAAAGCGAGACGGTGCTCGAGGGTCTCCAGCGGCCGCACGGACTCTTCGTCGACTGCGATGAAAACGACGCCAACTGCACCATGTACGTTGCGGAAGAAAATGCGGTGAACGCGTACCGTTTCGACCCTGCCACCCGCACGGCGTCGGAGCAGCGTACTCTCGCCACGCTTCCTGCGGGAGGCGGCCACTTCACGCGCACGCTCTTGCCGCACCCCGACGGGAAGCGCCTTCTGGTGTCGATCGGCTCCTCCTGCAATGTGTGCGAAGAGAGCGACTCACGCCGCGCGAGCGTGCAGGCGATCGACCTCGCGACCGGAGCGATGAGCCCCTTTGCCACCGGGCTGCGTAATACCGTTTTCATGCAAATCCATCCGGTTTCCGGCGAGATCTGGGGCACCGACATGGGACGCGACCTTCTTGGCGACGACACGCCGCCCGACGAGATCAACGTCCTTCGCGAAGGCGGCTGGTACGGCTGGCCGTGGTTCTACGGGAAAAATACAGTCGACGAGAGCTTTGGATCGGGTGCGCCTGCTGCGGATCCTTCGCCGAGCATGATCGACGTCCCCGCACACTCAGCGCCACTGGGGATTGCATTCGTGCCTGAAGAGGGCTGGCCCGAAGAATACTGGTACGACGCGCTCGTCGCCTATCACGGCTCATGGAACAGAAGCGTCCCGACGGGCTACAAGGTCGTGCGCTTCCCGCTCGACGCGCAGGGGAAACCGGAGGGCGATCCGCAGGATTTCCTCACTGGTTTTACGGCGGGAGGCAGCGTGATCGGCCGCCCGGTCGATGTGCTCGCCGAACCGGGCGGCACCGTCTATATCACGGACGATCGTGCGGGCGCGGTGTACCGAGTGAGCCGCACTTCGATCTAGCTATTTGCGCCGCAGGCGCTTTTCCACCGCGGCGACCGCGACCGTGGTCTTGATGATCGAATCCGGATTGAGCGACATGCTCTCGATCCCCTCCTCCACGAGGAACTTCGCAAACTCGGGATGGTCGGAGGGCGCCTGCCCGCAAATGCCGACGTATTTTTTGCGGCGCGTGCAGATCTTGATTACGTCGGCGATCAGCTTTTTCACCGCCGGGTCGTTCTCGTCGGCCACGCGATTGACGATGCCCGAGTCGCGGTCGAGTCCGAGTGTGAGCTGCGTAAGATCGTTGGAGCCGATCGACATGCCATCGAAAATATCGAGAAACTGATCGGCGAGAATCGCGTTGGAGGGTATCTCGCACATCACGATCACAGGCGTTGCCGTCTTTTTCTGCGCGGCGCTCTTCGCGAGGAGCCGCGGATAGAGCCCGGCTTCGCTCATGGCCGCGAGCACCTTCTCCCCCTCCTCAAGCGTGCGGCAGAAGGGCACCATGGGCACCACGTTCGTAAGCCCCATCTCCTCCCTCACCTTCCGCATCGCCGCGCACTCCAGGGCGAAGGCCTCCTTAAATTTCGGATCGTAGTAGCGGGCAGCGCCGCGCCAGCCGAGCATTGGATTTTCTTCGTGCGGCTCGAAGCGATCTCCTCCGAGAAGCGAGCGGTACTCGTTGCTCTTAAAGTCGGAGAAGCGCACGATCACCTGCTTCGGATAAAATGCGGTCGCGATCTTCGCGATGCCGTACGCGAGGTTGTCGATGTAGTACTCCTTGCGATTGGTCCAGCCGCGCGTGCGCTCGTCGATCTTACGCTGGAGGTGCGGATCGAGCTCTTTGTAGTGCAAGAGTGCGAGGGGGTGTACGCCGACGGACGCCGCGATGATAAATTCCTCCCGAGCGAGCCCGACGCCGCTATTCGGGAGAAACGATTTTTCGAACGCGGTGTCCGGGGTGGCGAGGTTCATGGTCATTTTCGTCTTGGTGGCCGGAATCTCGGCGACGCTGTGCTCGCGCACCTCGAATCGCAGCGCACCCTTGAAGATCTGCCCCTCGGCGGAGGTCGTATCGACGGTAATCATCTGGCCCGTCTTGATGTGCTTCGTAACTGTCTCGGCGCCCACGATGGCGGTAAGACCGAGCTCGCGGCTGACGATCGCAGCGTGCGAGGTGCGGCCGCCTTTGTCGGTAACGATCGCGCCGGCCTTTTTCATGATCGGCTCCCAGTCGGGGTCGGTCATTTCGGTGATGAGGATCTCTCCGGGCTGCAAATCCTCCATGTCTTCGACGCTCTTGATCACGCGCGCCACGCCGCTCACGATCTTGTTGCCGACCGAAAGCCCCTTCGCGAGCACCTCGCCGTCTTCCTTGCGGATGTACTCTTTGATCTTGCTTCTGTCTTTCCCGACCTGCACCGTCTCGGGCCGCGCCTGGAGAATGAAAAGCTGACCTGTTTTGCCGTCGAGTCCCCACTCGATGTCCATGGGCGAGTAGGTCTTACGCTTTTTGGTGTAGTGCTCCTCGATCGTTTTGCCCCACGCCGCGAGCTGAAGCGCTTGTTTGTCGGTGAGCACAAACCTCGCGCGATCCGCAGGCGACGTTTTCACGATTTCCGTCGGACCCACGCTTCCCTTTTGCGTGTAAATCATTTTTTCGTGCTTGCTTCCGAGCCGTTTGCTGATCAAGGGGTTGGGAGCTGCGCCGATCATTCGCTTCGCCACTAAGAATTCGTCGGGAACCACCTTCCCCTGGACGACCATCTCGCCGAGACCCCATGAGCCGTTGATTAGGACAAGATCGCGAAAGCCCGTCTCGGTGTCGATCGTAAACATGACGCCCGAGGCGCCGCTTTCGGTCGCCACCATACGCTGGATCGCCACCGAGAGCGCAACCGAAAAGTGGTCGAAGTGCTTGTCGATGCGGTAGTTGATCGCGCGGGCGGTAAAGAGCGAGGCGAAGCACGACTTCACCGACCGGAGCACATCCTTGTCGCCCCGAACGCCGAGGTACGTGTCGTGCTCTCCCGCGAAGCTCGCGTCGGGAAGATCTTCGGCGGTCGCGCTCGAGCGAATGGCCACGTCGATATTTCTGCCGTATTTTTTTTCCATCGAACTGTAGGCAGCGCGTATTTCCTGCTCGAGCGCTTTTGGCATCGCGGCGCTCTTGATGCGGGCGCGCACCTCGGCGCTTACGCTCTCGAGCTGTCGCAAATCGCCGTGCTCCAAGGCTTCGAGCGCCTCGCGGATAAAATTCGCGAGCCCCGCTTCCTCGATGAAAAATCGGTACGCTTCCGCCGTTACCACGAATCCGCTCGGCACGCGGATGCCTTTGGAGGTGAGCGCCTGGAGCATCTCGCCGAGGGATGCATTCTTGCCGCCGACGAGCGCGACATCATCCATCCCCGCCTCTTCCATGGGGATCACGTAGCGGGAGGGCGTGCGGGTGCGGTTGCTTTTTGCAATCCGGCTCTTTCGCGCCGCCATGATGCCCGCAGTATAGCAAAGCGCTTATTGAGAGCATGTGGAGAAGAAGTGCGACATTGAGAATCCTGCGCCGTCAACACATCAAGGCTGCCGAGAATCCCCGAGATGCAAGACGCGCAGGCTCCGCTACGCAGCAGATTGGGGGTTATCGGCAGCCGTTAATACCAGGTGCCTGTCCACTGGTCGTACACCCACTGATGCGGATCGTCGACGGCAAATGGATAGCATCCGTATCCCGAGTAGCAATATTGATCGTTCTGGTACGAGTAGTTTTGGTAGCCGTAGCTCGGATAGCCAGAGCTGTACGGATACGAATAACTCTGCGGATATGAATAGCTTTGCGGATACGAGTACGAGTAGCTCGGGTATGCGTACGTCGCCCCGGCGTACATATTTCCATACCCACTGCCGTAGCCGTACGAGTAGGGAGAGTAATTGTAGGAGCTGTAGGAATAGCACGGGCTGTAGGAATAGTAGCTGCCGCACCAGTACATCTGCTGGTACATCGGGTTGCTGTAGCCGTTGTTGCCGTTGTAGTTGTAGTTGGCGTTGTAGTTGTAATTCGAATTGGTGTTGGCGTTGTATCCGTTGTACCCCCAGTACTGCGCGGATGCGGTGAGGGGCACGAGGAAGATCCCCAAAAGGGCGAACAGAGCTATTTTTTTCATTCGGCAACTCTAGCACAATCGCTCTTGAAGAGAGAGTGAAGCCAAAAGCCGCCCTCTGGGGCGGCTTTTGGCTTCAAAAACAGATTGAGTGCTTAGCTGAGGTGCCCGGAAACGAGCTTCGTCATCTCGAACATCGAGACTTCGCCCTTGCCTCCGAAAAGAGGCTTCAGCTTGGCGTCGGCCATGATGTTGCGCTTGTTCTGGGGGTTCTGGAGGTTGTTCTTCTTGATGTACTCCCAGATCTTCTTGACCACTTCTCCGCGAGACATCGGCCCCTTGCCCACGACAGCTTCGAGATCGGCCGAAAGATTCATCGGCTTCAGCAATGCAGGATTCGCTTTTCTAACCATATCGATGAAAAAATACTAGTCTTCTAATGAGTTGCTATGCCCCACAGTATACCCCCTACCCCCTGAATATCCACAAGGGGTGTAGATAGTCCGCCTGCGCGCAAAAACCCCGCCAAAAGGCGGGGTTTTGCGAAAGAGCAATGAGACGTTATCGGAGAGCCCTCTTTACGAGGAGTCCCGTACCGCCTGCCGCTACCGCGAGGAGCGCCGCGAGGAAGATCGCGGTCGCTGCCGCGTTGCCTCCCTCACCAGTGCTCGGTACGCCCGGCGTGGCTGAGGTGCCGAAGGTCGCCGTGCCGGCGGTGATGCCCGTGGCGCCGTTCGGGCCGCCCGCAAGCGTGGTGGCCGCGGTGCCGGTCGTGTCGGAGAGCGCCGGGAAGACCGACGGACTCACCGCAAACGACACCGTGCTACCCAGGGGAGCCGCCGACGCAACGTTGCAGGTGAGGACGAGCGTCATCGATGTGCCCGCGCTCACCACAAGCGGAGCGTCGAGATTGAAGGTGTTCGTGCCGCTGCCGATCGTGCTCACAACGTTCGCGCCCGTATTGAGCGCGCCCGCGAGGTTGTTGATGCTGCGCACCTGGCAGCTCGTGAGGTTCGACGCGCCCGTGAAGCTCGCGCTCACCGGGATCGAGGAGAGCCGGATCGGCTGCCCAGAGCGGGTGGCGTCGAGCGTGAGGAGCGCAACCGCCGCGTTCTGCTGGCCGGGCACGAGGCTCGGCGAGACCGCGAGGTTGACGCGCAAGGTCGGCGCGAAGGTGACCGCGCCGCCCGTAAACTGGAACATCGAGCCGACCGGGGTCGACGTGGCGACGTTGCAGCGCAAGGTGATCGGCATGTTGGTGCCGCCGGTTACCTCAAGCGGAGCGTTGAAGCTGATCATGTTGCCGGTGGCCGCATCGAACGTGCCCGAGATCGCCTGGCCCGAGGTGTTGAAGGCCTGGCAGCCGGTGAGGTTCGTTACGAGTCCGCCTCCGGTCGGCGTCAGTCCAAGCTGGATCGACGCGACGCGGTAGGTGCCCGGCTGGCTGGCCGAGAAGCTGATCGTCGAAACAGTCGCGCCCTGCGTCCCGGGAGCGATCGCCGTCGACGGCTGGATCGGAGTGACGGTTACCGTCGGTACCGTCTGCGCGAGTGCCACACCTGCCGTGAGGGCGAATGCGAGCGCTGCGCCTGCTGCTGTCTTTTGTACAGTAGTCATACTTTTATAATTAATTCCGTTGATAATTTCCCCGGCAAGCCGGGCAATACGGAGAGCTTCACGAATGTCCCGTTAAGACCACATGAAGATCGAAAACCCGTTCGCGGGAGTATGCAGACGCGGCGCGGCTTTCATTATTTCAACCACCTTTCTTTTCCTTTGAGGTACGAGGCAATGCGGCTTAAGCCTTCCTTCATTTTGTCGACATCGAGCGCGCATGAGAAGAGGATCCTGGATCGCGCGTTGGCACGATTTAACACGTGGTATACATGACCCCCCGACATCGGTACGCAGCGCCCTGCCCATACGGCAATCCCAGCATTAAAAGGTTCCTGACACCTTATTCTGTTATTCCCTTATTCCCACATCTTATTCCATTCAATATGATGAAAGGAGTATGAGTTGGGTGACGGAGATTATCGCCTGGATTCCTCCCACAACCAGCCCAATTACCCCAAAAATTTTCTGCCACCCCTTCTCTGATTTGACCGATATAAACGCTGTCGTTAAAAGAATGATGGTGCTGGGAACAGTGAGTACAAAAAATACGACGAGATATTCGTACAGAACTTTCACGGAGGTACTCCAATAATCAACGTGGCCCCATATATCGAAAAGGCCTATCGGGATTAAAGCCAGGATTATCGCGAGACGAATTGCACTCATGGACATACACAACATTTTATCATTCATTCAACAGAACAGATGCATTCACATCATCCCAAATGCCAGGTGTCTGCCACAAGTTGCCATGCGCTCTCAAGGGATTATTTCCAGCAAGCCATGTCTCGTTTATATTTTCCGCGCCTTCGTATGTTCTCCCCGCCGGTCCGAACTCTCCTTCGCCTTTGAACCATCCAAGAAAGCCGCATACTAAACCGCATCCTGGTAAATGGGGATACGTCCGATATTTTGTCCATGGTAAATGGGGATACGTCCGATATTTTGTCCATAATTGTTGCACAATATTCATGTCATCTTCGGCCTTCCCGGCCCTCGCTGTGTCCCCTCCATACGGTACCGCTCAACCATCCGTTCAGTCCACTGGTCTGATCCATACGGAGCTCCCTTTGCGATCGAGTGCCGAATGGTTTTGAGGTGTTGCTCGTGGAGCAGCGTATTCACGGATGATAGATAGTTGCGGGGCAGCTCGCTCGGAAGATCTGCGAGCAGCTCTCGGTCCTCCTTGTTGCCTCGGCGTCGGCGGAAGAGGCTGGACCAGTGCCATTGTTCTGCTCGTTTGCAGAGCTTCGCCCGAAGCGGATTCTGCTCCACGTACCGGATGACGTCATGGAGGTGCTTGTCCTCTTGGATCGGAAACGATTTGTACGTGCCCTGATACAGGTGGCCGTGGCCGATGCTCTTGGTGGCGACCCTGCGCTGCCGCACATGCGTGGTGGTGATCCATCGCATGAATTCGCTCATGTCCCCGTTCTTCTTGGGATACAGGACGAGATGCCAGTGGTTGGGCATGATGACGTACGCGAGCAGGCGCATGCCGGCAAGCTTGACGCCTTCAATCAGGAGAGATTCGAAGTGTCTGTATTCGTTTGGTGATGCGAAGATCCGCGTGCGACCGTTTGCACGATTGATGACGTGGTACACGACCTCGCCAACCGCGACTCGATTCTGCCGGGCCATTGCTATATTATGCCACGCCTTTTTTTATTTAATTGGACTTATCCCCATTTCTTATCCCCATTTCCCTGTAATCTATATACCCCTGAATTTTGCTGATTACATCTTGTGGAAAGATTTGCTGTAATACGTTTGGATTAGCCATTATTTCATCCTTCGACACAAAGTCTGTTACGTCGAAGCTCGTTTTTTCTACCGCCGCAACACGGATGGCTCCTTCCAATCTGGAATTAGTTGAATCAACTACGACCCAAATATAATATTTAGGATAAGCCACTCCACTTTGGGCAGGGCTGTTTCGTAAAAGTTCGTATTTAACTTCCGCATCGGTTCCTAACTTCTGCGTAAAGTACGAAGTCAAATCTCGTTTCAAAAAGGTATCAAAATCAGCTCGACTTGGGACATTTGCATCTATATGCGACCTCGATACTCCGCCTAAGATAAGATCAGGTACTACATTTACAGTCACAATGAAAAGCACCGCGAGAACAATTAATCCGGCGATTAAATAGCCTGTGTATTTTGCAATCCTTTTGAGAATCGACATAGGATTATTGATTATTATACAGGTTAATACCTTGTTGGATGTATGCCGCATCACCACTGTTATCTCCAGACGGAATCCTACCGTGAGCGATATCCCATCCGACTTGCGCTGTGGACGCCCCGCCTATCAGCGCAGAATCACTAAATCCAGCCGCTTTTCCAGTAAAGCCATAATGTATATTGCCGGGAGCGTCACTTCTTATTTTCTCTCCCATAAATACGAAACCATCTTTATAGGTTGATGAGTTATACGCAGGATTATTAACTTTCAAATCCCAAGGACCAAGTGTTGGAAACACCATACCAACAAAGTATGGTTTTTGAACAACTGCAGGTAGCGAATTGATAGTCCCAGCATTTGTTTTCATTAGAG
Source organism: Candidatus Kaiserbacteria bacterium (assembly GCA_016432285.1). Taxonomy (GTDB): domain Bacteria; phylum Patescibacteriota; class Minisyncoccia; order Phycocordibacterales; family UBA2100; genus UBA10103. The sequence goes on along the minus strand of CP066682.1, from coordinate 437,427 downwards.
AAGTTAACGAAACCGAAACATCAGGCACTTTCTGACTCGGAATAATTGTTTGGCCGACGAAAATCTTATTCGGATTCGAAATATTGTTCAACGTTGCCACGGTTGATACTGAGTAGCTTGTACCGTAAGTTTTATTGAGCAACCCTGTAATCGCACTCAACGTATCTCCTTTTTCTACGGCACCGGTTTTGATGTTGAAGAGTCCGGATGGATCACTTCTGTTAATTGGGTTATCTCGGCCCCAACTGTAACTGTTTAAAATCTGCGGATCAGATAACAGCATCTGTTGGTCTTGGCCAGTGAGCCTTTGAACAAGTGCCGGGTTACCGATTGCTAAGTGAACAGGATCTTCACTTGAGAATTGTCCGCGAGCACTATCGTAATAACGGTTCATTGCATAATCTAAGCCTGTATCATCCCGCCTCATCCCCGCAAATTTTCTCTCGCTGTCAGAGCTTCCTGTCTGATTATTGATTCTTGTGCTGCCATACGGATAATAGTCAAGAACCTGCACAGCGAGGCCATCAGAATCTGTCGTCACGTTCACACTGCCGAGGTGGTCTAAATGATAATACGTCGTGCTTGTTGCCGCTCCGTTTCCGGTTACATCTACAATTAATTCTCCATTTGGAAGATAGATGTACGCGGTTGTGCTCGCTCCTTGTTGGGTGAAGTATTTTGAAACGTATGTCGTTGTTGCAACTCCGTTTCCTTTGAACACGCGGTCGTTATTGTAGTCATACCCAAACGTGGTAGTCGCAGTGCCGGTGGCGACCTGCGTGAGCCTGTTGCGGTAGTCCCAGGTGTAGGCAAAGGCGCCAGCCGATGTGAGGTTGCCGTTGTTGTCGTACGAGTACGTCGTCGTCGCCATACCGTCCCCTATGGACGTCACCGCATGCGGGTTGGCGTATCCGGTGCCGGCGTAAGAGTACGATCCAACGTCCGACTTGTTCGTGATGCTCCCTATACCGTTGTATACGTACGCCTGTATAAATGATGCCGATGCAGCATCCGTTGTTGAGGCACTTGTGAGGCGATAGAGATCGTCATATCCGTATACCACCGTCCTTGAGAGTCCCGTCGTGGTCGCCGTATCGGTGATGGCGGTAATATTACCGACCGCATCGTAGGTGAAACTTATATTCTGGATGGCGTTCACAATGAAGGTGCCGGTTGCCGCGAGCGAGAAAGTTGAGGTCGCCGTGCTCCATGTACCAGTCGCATTGTCCGTGTCCCAAAAGCGAATTCTCCAATAGTAGGTCGTGGACGATGCCAATACGGATCCTGCGTACGATACGTCGGCAATACGAGTGCCCTGCGAAGTCGAACTCGCAAGAGCAGTTTTTGAGCTGTCCCAATGCGTCGTCGCGAAGTCCGACGAGGTAGCTACTTCGATTTGATAGTACGTCGCGGCATCACTCGCGTCTTGATCCACATAGATGGCCGAGAATTCGGGCGTTGAATCCGATATGGCTCCCGGATTGGTTTGTCCTTCCACGAGCAAAGAAGTGGGCGCGGATGGTTCGTAGTTGTCGGGGTGGTGCTCCACTACCAGCTTCGGATCTTGGGTGGTTCCAGACTGATCTGCCGCTTTCGCCGATACGCCCGTGAATCCATTTACCGCTCCAGTCCCGGGATTTGAGTTGTCGAAATCCGCCCCCTGCATCCAGCCAAACTTCGAGACGCTCGTAGTGGATATGTTGGCAATGCCGCTCGCGTTGAGTGAGAAGTCGTTGTAGCCAGTTATCGTCCACGAAGAGAATGACGCGACCGCATACTCTGTTCCCCCAAAGTTGGCGACATCTATATCACTCGTTGAAAGACTAGTATTCGAGGCCGGCACGCCGCTTACAAGTTCTATATCCTTCGCCGCCGCCGACCACTGCGTGCCGTTGTCGTCCCGCTTTGCGACGCCATACAGAGAGACGGTCGCGCTTGCGATAGTATCCGTGTCCGGCAGAGCTGATGTATCGAACAACGTGAAAGAACGTTGGAGGTCAATGAAATTTCCGTTTTGATTTTCCGAAGCCTGTAGGCCGACCAGGTTCATGGCTGATCCCGAATCGTTGGCCACCGTTGCCGACGTATCTGCACGGATCGAAGAAAAGGAGACTTGGCCATAATTACCGATGTCATGTTCGGTGAATCCATCGACACTGGTCGATTCGGGGTTAGCGTCGGGATAGAAAGTGCTGACGGTACTTCCCCTCTTACCCTCTATGATCCGTTCGCTTCCGTGACGGTTCTTTAGTACCGAGAGATTGTGCTCAATGGTCTGAAGAAGGGCCTCTTTCGGATCCTCTCGGTAACGAATTTCACGCCGTTCGTCCGAGATTGTGTCGATCCATTCGGTTACAATCGCTCCCGAGGGATCCGGGACAAGAACGGGGGGATTGAATATTCGGAATCGTTCCATATCTACAGATCCATCAACACCAAAGCCTATTTGCCCATTCTTGTCCCATGCGCGAACAAAAACCTGAACGCCGCCATCGATCGCCTCCAGAGTCGCGATTTCGATGTCGTAGTTTGCTCGGGTCGTGCGGCCAACTGGGCCGACTTTGGCAATTTCCTCGCCCTTTAGCGAGGCTCGCTCACTGCTTGTTTTCCCCGCGAGCATTGAGGAGATGTCGGTCGTTGGAGTCGGATCACTTTCGGCAGCGGGCGATGAGACTGCAATTTCAACCTCTGTCGCCATTTCAGTCTCACCGGCGACTTGCGGAGTCGAGGTGCTGGTGTTAGTCGGCACAAACTCGATTACATCGTTCGTTGATGTTGCAGACACAGAAGTTTCAGAGAAAGTATCCGCGTCAGTCTTTTCGACTTCGCTGGTACTTGTCGCTCCCATATCGATAATCTCATCTGATGTGGTATCCGCTGGGTCATTCGACAACTCCCCCTGCGACATAGCCTCCAGAAGCTCGAGCAAATCAGCAGGGTCGCCAGCTTCAATGGCAAGGACTCCCGATTCGGCTTTCGCCAGATTACCGAAGAGTGTGCCGCCAACCATACCGAGCACGCCCACGTCGCTCGTTGTGCCAACGCCAGCGGTCAGGATGTTTGTTAAGCGATACAAGGCATTCGCGTCGTAGGTATAGGTACTCGTGAGAGTGTTACCGAATTCTTTCTGACGCACCGCTCCTGTCGGCGCATAGTCAATGTTGCTCATTGCGTTCACATAGAGCACCGATCCCGGCTTGCGGCGAGAGACTGTATCAACTTGGCCGCCGGTGCCATACGTATATTTGACGACGGAAGTGTCCGGGTATGTGATGTACGTCTGATTGCGGAGTCGATCATACTCGAATCCGGTCACGTAGTCTGTGCTCGAAACGGTTGTGGTTACCGTCGCCGGGAGTCCGAGTGGATTGTAAGCGTATGTCGTGGTGGCGGAGGCACTACTTGCTGCGCAAAGCAGCGGCTTTCCGTTCGTGCAAGAGTCGTAGGTATAAATTACCTCTGTACCGCCTTGGCCCGTATGATCCTCCGTAAGTGCCCGATCGATATCGTCGTACGTGTAATTGATTGTATCGTTTAGTGGCATGGTCTTACTGAGGACGTTTCCGGCAAGATCGTAAGCAATGGTGGTCGAACCGAAGCTTGTATCCGCAGGTGCGTGAAGGTCCTCCGTTTTGGTTTGTCGGCCGAGGAGGTCGTACGTGAAGTTGCGTACGTTACCATCCGTATCGATAATTTTGGTGAGATTTTGCAATCCGTTGTACTGATATTGCGTTGTGTAAGTGCTCGTGCCGTTTACTTCGTCTATAGCCGAAAGATTGCCGAAAGCATCGCTGTAATAGCTTTTGATGTTGTCGAGAGGGTCCGATACCGTTTTCTTCCAGTCGTCGTACGTTATCGTGGTTACGCCTGCCGCGTCGGTTTTGGTGGTGATTCGGTTGAGGGCATCGTACCCATATGTCGAAAAGAGACTGCTTGAAGATGCGACACCCGTGTTGCTGCTTGATCCAGAGAAATATGGCAACGATTCTTGGTATAGCTTACCGACATTGTTGTAGATGTAGTCCTTGGCGATAAAGAGACCATCTTCCGCCTCCCGTTTCGCTTGGACAATCCGCTCGAGTCCATCAAGATATGTATGAGTATCAACCGCGCTACTCCCATCAAGAGAATCAGATCGTAGTGTTTTTGCGGCAAGCTGAGTATCAGTATAGGTGATAGTGGTCTTGGCAACCGGCGTACCGCTAGAGGGGTCGGGCGCCTTTTCCTCTGTCAGCCGGTCAAACGCATCGTAGCTGTAAGTATAAGTATGATTGTTCGGCGTTTGTAGTGTTTTCTTTTTGCCCGAGGAGTAGTCGTACGTGTACCCTGTCGCGTGGCCCGCGGGATTCGTCGTCGTCGCTACGTACAGATTATTCGCATCTATTGCATATGTCGTGAGTTTGTACCGCGCGTCTCGCTCGGAAGTGACGAGCCCGTATGAATTGTACGCTTTGGTCGTACTAGCAAAAGTAGTCCCATCAATCCGAGTCTCTTGTTTCGTGACATTTCCTGTTGCGATCGAGCCGAAAGATCCGTCATCGTAGTAAAGGTTTGACTCTTGGACCGTGGTCGTCGCACTGTCGACTTTCCGCTGGGATGAGGGCAAGGATATGTTTGTTCCCGTAGCGTACGTATAGAAGATCGAATACTTGTCGCTGCCCGTATCTATAAACGCACCGGAATCACTCGCCGTTACCTCTCCCCATTCGATTTTTTGCGAAATATTACCCGTGCTCGTGTCATACGCATAGGAGTCCGCCCTATCCTTGTGAGACGAATTCCCCTCGTAGCTGTAATCTATGCTATCGAGAGGCGTGACAAGATAACGACCGTTGCCCAAGCTATCTGCGCTCCACTTGACGATCTCCTTTTTGAGGAGACCGTTCGCTGAATTTCGTGTCTCAACTTTGAATACCTTCCCGATCTTGGAGAAGTGATCGTCTATTTCGCCCTCATTTGAATTCGAGAAGTTTCCCTGATGCAGGAATGTTATACGTTTATTAGCAAGAGCGTCGATTGTGGTTGAGGTCGCAAATCCTGCAAACCGTTTATCGTGCGGCGCGCCATAGTAGAAGGCTCCCCCTCCGTATTCGAACGTTGCCGTCGTTGTGGTACTGAAACCGTCATCAGTGGAGATGGAGTTTACGGTATCGAAAACAAAAGGAAGCTTCGCGTTGTACCGAACGCCGGTTCCATCGATATAAAGGGATGATGGTTTATACGCAATTGTCGTACTTGCGCCACGCGGTGATACCACTTGCACGATCTCATCCGTTCTTCGTGTATTGCTAATGTAGGCCTCGTTGTACGCCCCGCCGATGTCCTTTGCATACAAAAAGTCGAGCGCACCATCACCGTTGACGTCTTCAAGCCGCGCACCGTTTTCACTGGAGGTAATTACAAAATACTGCGGAGGCTGCCAGCCTGCCCGGAGCACCCATCCGGCACCTGTATTGATATACACATTTTTTTGCAAATCGCCACCGCCGAAATCTTTTGATTGCACGAGGTCAGGCAAGCCGTCTCCGTTGATGTCGCCGAGGCGGACGCCTTCGTCTTCTCCAGCTGAACCACCGAGATTTACGAAGCTGAGTGGCACGACCCAACTTGGGTCAAGTTGCCAGCCCGCGCCGGTATTCATGAATACATGCTTTTCTGCGCCGATCTGGTTTCGAAAGCCTTGTACCAGATCCGGTAATGAATCTCCGTTCACATCGGCAATACGTACGCCGTTGTCATTGTTTGACACTATGAAGTCGATGGGTGCTCGCCAAGCGGTACTTGTCGCCCAGCCTGCTCCCGTATTTATGTAGGATACCCGCGTACCGTCATTGCTCTGCATCAAATCGGCTAGTCCATCGGCGTTTAGATCCGCTATTCTCCAACCTTGATCGATGTAGTTATTCACGAAGGAAATGCCGGGCGGTAGTTTCCAAGTGGACGAAGCGGTCCAGCCTGCACCAGTATTGATGTACGTTGTGGAAGACATGGCTCCGTCGGGGAACGTTTTATAGACGAGCTCGTCAACAAGGCCATCGCCGTCCACATCGGCAAAGCGCGCTCCTGCATCGACGGAGCCATCAGTAAACGAATGCGGCGGCGTCCAGGTGGTATCTATCTGATAACCGCTGCCGGTATTGATACGTGTTTCCATTTGCTGCGGATTTCCGGCGTATCCTCGCATAATGTCCGGTAACCCATCGCCGTTTACATCGGCTATGCGCACCCCCAAGTCTGCACCGTTCCAAAAGTAGTAGGGGGAACGCCATGAAGTATTTGAGGTCCAGTTGGTCGTGGATGCCTGATATGCAAATGACGTAGCGGGAAGCGACAGCGTGCCGCCCGATTCGGCCTGACCTGATTCAGTTATGGATTTAAGGAGCGACCTTTTCTGGTTGTCTCCGGTGTCGTATGAAAGCGTGTACTTTCTCACCCACGTGCCGTTCACTTTCACCTGAATTTCGCCAATGCGATACTTGGCGACGACTGGAAACTGAGCCCTACTCGACGTCGCGTAGTCTGCCCTCCCCTCCCGAATGAACTCAATGCTAAAAATACCGTCTGTACTGCCGTGGCCCGTGTACGTCGTTGTCGCAGGGTAGATCTGTCCGCTGTCCGTAACGTAACTATATGATATGAAATTGTCGTTTTTATCCCTTACTTCCTCCAACATCCACGTGTATGTCAGGGTGCTGCTGGCATTTTCTTGGCGCGCGGCGGTAGTGGATCCAAAGGTGTAGGTTAGCCCGCTTTTATCCACCATCGACCACGTATTTGTGGTAGTCGAGAACGTGTAATCGAGATTCTTCTCGTCATCGTACTTCGGTTCGTACGTGGTCGCGGACGTGGAAGCAAGCTCCCCGCTCAGGGAGGAGTAGAACGCGTTGTCAGTGTACAACTTGTCCACGCCGCGGACATTCTTTCGCTGGATGTAGGGAATGTTGATTGCCCAGCCATAACCAAAAATGCTGGTATTCTCATCGGGCTGACTGCTGTATGTCAACTGGAGGTCGGGCGTAAGCGCTTCCCGACCTGGAGGCAGGACGAACGGGTATTCGTATGTATACGAGCCGGTTAGAAGCTCGGGTTCGCCAATCAGTCGCTTATCGATCGACTTTCGTTGATCGTCGTACCATAGGTCGCCGGCGCCCCCCTGAATTGCGATCACGGGGGTTGGGCCAAACACAACCCCGAACAGAGCAGCGGCTGAGGTCACAACTACAATGCGTGCAACGAAACTCAATCTCCTTTCCATCACCAGAGCGTAGCGCTCTTAATGAAATCACCTATCCACTTATCCACTCCCCTTTATTTCAACCACTTTTCTTTTCCTTTGAGGTACGAGGCAATGCGGCTTAAGCCTTCCTTCATTTTGTCGACATCGAGCGCGTATGAAAGGCGGATGCGATCCGGCGCGCCAAACCATGCACCGTCGTAGGTGATCACTTTGTGCTTGTAGAAAAGCTCCGAAACGACGCGATTGGAATTCTTTATTTTGGGAAGCACGTAGAAAGCGCCTTCCGGTTTCCAGAGACTGAAGCCGAGGTCCGTGAGGCCTTGGTAGAGAAAGTCGCGCCGCCCCATCCAAATCTTGGTCTGCGCTTCCACAAAGGATTCGGGCACGCTCATGGCCCGGAGCGCCATTTCTTGCGCGAGCGTATTGGTGTTCATCGAGGTGTGCACCTTGATGTCGACGATCTGCTTCACGATTTTCGGATCGCGCGCCCAGAGGTAGCCGATCCGAAGGCCGCACATCGAGTAGGTTTTCGAAAAAGAATTGACGGTGATGACGTGCGGCCCCTTGATGAGATAGTTGCCGCGCTCGTAGATGAGATCCTTGTACACCTCGTCGGAGATCACGTAGACGCCGAGCTTCTGTGTGATCTTCTCCAGTTCCTTCAGCGTGGGAATCGCCTCCACGCGGCCGGTCGGGTTGGAGGGCGAGTTGATGAGCACCGCTTTCACGCCTCGTACCTTTTTTTTGAAATCCTCGATGTCGATCCTTCCCTCTTTGAGCTCGGTGTACACGGGCGTCAGGCCCGCGAGCTCCACGATCGGCGGGTATGAATAGTAGTACGGCCGGCAGATCAGCACTTTTACCTTGCCGTGGAGCTCGCGGATCGCCCGAAAGGTGAGATCAAGTGCTTCGGAAGCACCGTTAGTGATGGCAAAATCTTCCTGCTTCGCGCCCGGGTACTCCTTGGCGAGCGCGGCCCGGAGGCGCGGCTCACCCTTGATGGGGCCGTACTTAAAAAGACGCTTCGAAGCGAGACTCTTGAAGATGTCCGCGGGCGGCGGCAGATCGGGCTGCCCCGAGCCGAACGAGATGTACCCCTCCCCGTTGATTCCGATAAAGGCCGCCGGATTGTCGATCCGCTTTCTCATGTCGGCCTACTATCGCACGAACAGCGCGGCTTGTGAAAGCGAGCTTAGTTGACCTTCAGTAATGCAGTGCAGGATTTTGTTTGCCCAGCGCTATTGGCGACGGTGAGCGTGTAGCTCGTGGATTGCTGCGGCTGCACGGTGCGCCCTCCCTGCGTGGGCACGGCACCCACGCCGGTGAGCGTGGCCGACTGCGCATACTGCGAAGCCCATGCGAGATTGGCCGACTGCCCGCGATTGATGACCGACGGATTCACCGAAAAGATACACACGGGCGCCGGAGCCTGCTGCACATCGATACGCGCGTAGCACGAGCCGCTCCCGCCCTGGCCGCTTACCGAGAGCACGTAGGTGCGTCCGGTGCGGATGTTGGGGATTGAGCGCGAGCCGCTCACAGGCACCGTGCCGATGTCGGTGAGGCTCGCACGTTGCGCGTTGAACGCCGACCACGTGAGCGTGCTCGACCCACCTGAAAGAACGAGTGGCGGCTGCGCGGAGATCCAGCAGGAAGGCTGCGCGTACACGGGGCGGCTCGGGGGCACGGGCGCGACCGGACGGAGCACCGGTTGGCTCGTTTGCCCCGGCAAAAGCTGCTGAGCGAGTCGTCCGAATCCGGGGAAGGCGCTCACGTACCACGGCTCCTCCTTCTCGACGAGCGCGTACATGGGATACTCCTCCCAGTATTCGTCTTCGACAAAGAGCGGCTCATCTGTCAAAAAATACGGAGCGTCGAAATCGTCGTCGATAAAGAGCGGCTCGTCGGAATAGAACGGCTCGTCGGAATAGAACGGCTCGTCGCCGTAGGAAAGCCCGTCGGAGTATCCCATCCACGCTTCGGGCGGAACGCCGTCGATCGAAACGCCCATCTCGTCGATCGGTACTCCCCCTGGGTCGACGAGATAACCTTGCTCGTCAGTGAGAGGCTGCCAATCGCCATAAAAGTACTGACCTTCGCTCGGAGTAGGCTCGTAGTAAACCGGGTCTTCGCTTTGCACGGGCTCCTCCCATCGCAAGACTGCTTGCTCGTACACGGGATCTTCGTTGTAGTAGCAATTTTCGCCGTAGTCGTCGCACACGTAGGCGGCGGTCTGTGAGCGCGAAAGCGAGGCGAAATCGAGCGAGGAATACCCTACTGCAAGGCCGACGCCGAACACCAGAGCAGTCCCCAAGAGAAGCGATACGGTATAGCGCATTACCTCCATAGTACGCCCGCGCCGCTCAGCGAAAAGACCAGCGTGTGGACTGCGCGGCTGATGAATTTTTGGAAGTTGCTTCATGTGCCTTTCACCGCAAAGGTCGTATTTTTTATCGCAGAGCAGCACCTTAGAGCACATGCGGCCCTGCTCATCCCCAGGGCGGAGCCGGGCCGCAGAAGCTCTGCACATTATTTCGCTAACCATATTTATCAACGCAGCACGCGAACATGAAAAAATTGATCGAATAAGCCGGGGAGGCCCTGAAAGTGGTTGAGGGGCCTCCCCGGCGCGTTAGGGGTTTGCCCACTCAGCTCACGGAAGCATCACGCGCTTCGTGGCCAAATGCGCGCTTCCCTCCCGTACGCTGAAAGTGCTCGCCGCTGCCCTCGTCAGAAGTAAGAAGAGCTCTTGCTCTCTATGCACGTATGGCACAACAACAACTCCAGCGGGAGTGGCGCTTCCACTCGAACTCCGCTCCGCACCGCGACGCACAAAAGCCGATTACGACAGTGGCCGTCGTCGGTCTCGGGTACGTCGGCCTCCCGCTGGCCATACTCGCCGCCTCGCGCGGCTACAAGGTGATCGGATTCGACATCGACGCGGTGAAAGCGGCGCAGCTCGACGCGCGCGAGGCGGCATTCTTGAGCGACGAGGAAGCGGCCGCGTTTAAAAAAGCAAAAGGCCTGACGATCACCTCCCACGAGGGCGACCTCGCCGGTGCTGACGCCTACATCATCTGCGTGCCCACGCCCGTGCACGACAATCGCCTCCCCGATCTTTCCCCGCTCGAGAGCGCGTGCAAAACGGTGGGGCGCCATCTCGAGGAAGGCGCGCTCGTCGTCGTGGAATCCACGGTCAACCCGGCTGTCTGCGAAGAAGTCGCGCTGCCCGCTCTCGAAAAAACGTCCGGTCTCGCGCGCGCGGAATTTTTCTTCGCGCACTGTCCCGAGCGCATCAATCCGGGAGATCCGCGTTGGAGCGTGCGCACCATTCCCCGCGTCGTGGGCGGAATCGATGCGGAGAGCGCGGAGCGCGCTGCCAATCTCTATCGCGCGCTCCTCGATGCGGAGATCGTTACGCTGCGCACCCTCAAAGAAGCGGAAGCAGTGAAGATGGTGGAGAACGCCTTTCGCGACGTCAACATCGCCTTCGTCAACGAGCTCGCCATGGCGTTCGACAAGGCTGGGATCGACATCGTCAACGTGATCCGCGCCGCATCCACGAAACCCTTCGGCTTTCTCCCCTTTTACCCGGGCGTCGGCGTGGGCGGGCATTGCATCCCGGTCGACCCGTACTACCTCATCCGCTACGGTCGCAAGAACGGCTTCGAGCACCGCTTCCTCGTCACGGCCCGCCGCATCAATAGCGGCATGCCCTTTTTTACGATCCGCGTGCTCGCCGACGCGTTGCGGCAAAAGCGAAAAGCGCTGAAGCGCTCGAAGATCGCACTTCTCGGCCTCTCCTACAAGCCCGGCGTCGGAGATTTGCGGGAGAGCCCCGCGATCGTGATCCGCGACGCGCTGCAAAAGCGCGGCGTGGTCGTACGATCCTTCGACCCGCACGCGCTCTACGAATCCACCGCTCGTTCGGTGGAGGAAGCCCTGAAGGGCGCGGACGCAGCGATCGCGGCCACCGACCACGCACAGTTTCGCGATCTCTCGCCGCGCGATTTCGCGAAGCACGGCGTGGGCATCCTTATCGACGGACGCAACTGCCTCGATAAGGAAGCGTTTGAAAAGAGCGAAGTGCTCTACCGCGGCATCGGCAGATAACCATGACAGAAGCAATCATCACAAAAAATCAAAATCTCGTACGAAGAATCCACCAAGGCCTCCGGGACGCATCGGAGAAAATCATCGGCGATGCGGGCGGCTGGTTTCTCTTTTTCGGGATCATCTACGTCATCCTGATTTTTAAGGCGGTTTCGTACGATTCCCTCTCCAACCACATCTTCTTCGGCATCTACAGTATCCTCATCACGAGCTACATACTCTCGCGCTTCCTGCTCGCCTACTTGCGAAAGCCCGTGCGCCGCGACTCCTCCTACGAGCCGTCGGTCGCGTTCGTGGTACCCGCGAAAAACGAAGAGGACAATATTTTCCAAACGATCGAGCGCTTCGGCGAGGTGGAATATCCTCGCGAGAAAATCGAGGTGATCGCGATCAACGACGGGTCGACGGACCGCACGCTCAGAGAGATGCGGCGCGCGGCGGCAGCGATCAGCGGAAGCGTCGGCCGCGTGGAGGTGGTGGATTTCAAGGAGAATCGCGGGAAGCGCTACGGCATGGCCGAGGGCGCAAAGCGCGCCACACACGACATCGTGATCTTCATCGACTCCGACAGCTTCATCGAGCGCGATGCGGTGCGGCACCTCGTGAAGTATTTCGCAGACAAGGAGGTGGGCGCCGTCTCGGGACACACCGACGTGTACAACCGCGACACCAATCTCCTCACGCAGATGCAGGCGATCCGCTACTACATCGCCTTCAAGGTCTACAAGGCAGCCGAGTCTGTCTTCGGGCTCGTTACGTGCTGCCCCGGCTGTTGCAGCGCGTATCGGCGCGTCTACATGATGGAATTCGTCGACGAGTGGCTGCACCAAAAGTTTCTCGGCAAGGAGTGCACCTTCGGCGACGACCGCTCACTCACCAATTTCATGATCCGGAAGTACCGCACCGTGTACGCGGCGAGCGCGAAGGCCTTCACGGTGGTGCCGGATACCTTCGGCAAATACGTGCGCCAGCAGCAGCGCTGGAAAAAGTCGTGGCTGCGGGAAACCTTCATTGCCGCCAGCTTCATCTGGAAGAAAAATCCGCTCGCGGCCTTCTCCTTCTACACCTACATCTTTCTCGCGTTCGCCTCCCCCGTCGTCTTCTTCCGGGCCATGATCTGGCAGCCTGCGATGAGCGCCAATTGGCCGGTCATTTATCTCATCGGCCTTTTCCTCATGCTCTTTTTGCACGGCCTCTACTACCGCTTGCAGGTGGGATCAAAAGCCTGGGTGCTCGCGATATTCAATTTCTGGTTCAACACCGTGATTCTCATGTGGCAGCTGCCGTGGGCGCTCGTAACGATGCGCGACACGCGCTGGGGCACCCGCTAAATATATGTACATCGACACCTCAATTCGAAAATACTTCATGCTGCTTTTGATCGGCCTCGTGCTCTTTGCCGCAGTCTCGATCACCTTCGTCTTCAAAGACGCCCGCTTCGGGACGACTCCCTTCTACTCGGCGGTGGGACTCATGTGGCAGGAGTCTACCGGTTACCTCGCCTACGTGATCGAGCATGGCATCCGCTCGCTCTTTTCTTCGCGTGCGGCGGCGCAGCTCTCGAGCGATGCGGCAGCCGGTATCCCCGTCATCACCTACCACCGGCTCGTCGACAGGCCCGACGGCGTCAACGTGACGGTTGCCGCATTCAAAGAGCAGATGGAGGCGCTGAAAGAGGACGGCTGGCAAACGATCACGCTCGACGATTTTGCCACGTTCATGAAAGGTGATCGCTCGCTCTCCGCAAAATCCATCCTCATCACTTTCGACGATGGCGCGAAGCAGAGTTTCTATCCCGCCGATCCGGTGCTACAGGTGCTCGGATTCAATGCGGTCAACTACATCGTCGTCGAGGCGAGCCGCCTTCCCGAGAGCACCTACTATCTTTCGGAAGCGGAGATCAAGCGGATGCTTGAAAGCGGCAGATGGGAAATCGGCTCGCACTCCTTCGACGGGCACCGGCCGTATGCGGTGGACGCGGCTGGGGATCTCGGCAACTTTTTCGCCGACCGCATCTGGCGCGCCGAGGAGGGCCGCCTCGAGAGCGACGCGGAGTTTGCGGCGCGCGTGAGAGACGATTTTGAAAAATCCCGCTCCGCACTCGAAGAGGCGTATGGCGTGCCGGTCGATACTTTCGCCTTCCCTTTCGGAGAAACGGGCCTCTACCTCGCCGGCAACTTTCCGGGCGGCTCGAGAATCGCCGATCAAGAGGCCGCGCGTGTGTATTCGTACGCGTGGCTTCAGGAGAGCGCCAACGATTACTCCTACAACTATCCCGATCCCGAATCCTTCCTCGTGCGCCGCATCAAGGCGCTCCCCGAGTGGAGCGGCGAGGATATAGTCGCCGCGCTCTCGGCAGGCCTTGGAAAATCGCTGCCCTATTCCGATGATCTCTCTGCGGATCGCGGCTGGAAGCGCACGTGGGGCGACGTTGCGGTGGAAAATGACGCGCTCACGCTTCGGGCTTCCGAAGAAAGCGCGGGCGCCTCGGCCTTCCTCGACGGCACGCGGCACTGGAACGACTATCAATACGAAGCGTCGATCAACTTGGAGCGTGGCTACGCCATTCTCATGGCCGATGTCGTCGACGCTTCCACGTACCGCACGTGCTCCTTCACCGACGGCTCGGTGCGCTTACAGGACGTGCGTGGATCCACCCGCTCGCTTCTTGGCGAGCGTGATCTCCCCGATCTTTCTTTTGGCGACCTGCGGCTCGGCATGAGGAGCGAGGGCAACACCGTTTCCTGCATTTGGAATGGGCGGACGGTGCTTACCGCGAGTGGACTCTCGGAGCGCAAGGGGGGCATCGGCGTACAGACGTGGGACGAGCGCACCGGAGCGGCCGCGCTTTCGGTGCAGGATCTTTCGGTCAGCGCCGCATCGCAAGTGAAGCGCCCGCCGGTGCTTCCGACGTCGGTGGCGGCGGAAGAGCTGCAAGATCCGCTGATTCCGAACACCGGATCATCTCCGCAGCCGCAAAACCAGAATAATTCGAGCACACCGTACTCCGCATTCACGATCGGCCCCGCGCCTGCCCCGCAGGAGCCGAACGATCCGACTCCACCGAAGGCCACGACGACACGCCGCTCCTTTCTCGACGACTTTCTCTCTCGTTTCAGGCAGCAGGCCACGACCACCGATGATCACGACAACGAGAGACGACGCGGCCGGCGATAAAAATTTATGAACAATGGACTCGATCGCGAGCCTGTCGTCGAACAGAAAATTTTTTCATTTTTCTCTAGACATGCACATCGTCTGACAGTATCGTACTGCCACGATGTTAGTTTCTGCACGAGTTGCGACAGTTCCGAGTAGGCCGCGTATGCAAAAAATCGCGCGCTTCGCTCCCGCCATCCTTCTTGCCGTCGTCGCGACGATCGCGACGGCGTTTTTCTTCGAGTGGCTCACCCGGCTCACACCGGGCGAAGGAGGAGAGCCGAATCGCAATCTCGCGGCAGCCATCACCGCCACCTCCACGTTTGTATACACCTTCAACTCCGACGGCGTGCTGCAAGAGGCCGGGAGCATGCAGGAGAGCACGAGCCCCTACTGGTGGCTCGACTCCGGCGGCAAGCTTCTTTTACAGAGCGGTCTCGGGAGCACGGTGCAGGGGGAGCTTCCCTCGCTCGACAAGTGGCGCCTCGCCTACCTCAAATCGAATCCCGTCGACACCGATCAAGGTTATCACCCACAAAATCTCCTCAGGCTTCTTACGAAGCAGAAGGGCGACAACATCCGCTCGCAGGCGCAGTTCAAGATCGTGAAGGACAATTTCAGCGCGAGCCCGAACCGCAACGCCAGCAACGGCCTCCTCCTCATGATGCGGTATCAGGATTACAAGACGCTCTACTACGCCGGCATCCGCGTCGACGGCACGGCCGTGATCAAAAAGAAATACAACGGCACCTACTACACCATGGCGCAGAAGTCGATCTTTCCGGGCACGTACGTGCCGGGCGGATCTGTGAATCTCCTACCGCATGGCGAGTGGATTGGCCTCCGATCCGAAACCTTCACAAATGCCGACGGGAGCGTAACGGTACGGCTCTTCATGCAGCGCGCAGGGCAAAGCACGTGGACGAAGCTGCTCGAGGTGAGAGACAGCGGTCAGTATGGCGGCACGCAACCGATCCGCGCCGCGGGCTACACGGGAATCCGCACCGACTTCATGGACGTGCAGTTCGACACCTTCCGCGCCGAAGCAATCGTCGGCTAATCGCGCTTCGCTTTTTCGGCCTCGTAGATGCGGCGGCGAAGCTCCGAGGTGGAGAAGCCGTGGTCGCGTGAGTTGAAATAGACTTCGAGCGGCAGATCATGCCCTGTGTAGGGCTTCCCCTTCCAATCGGCACCGATGATGCGGACGTCGAATCCGTATTCGTTCTTTTTCAAAATATCGTAGAGCTGCGCCTCGGTGTCGTACACGAAAAGCTCGTCAATGTATTTAATCGCGCCGAGGATGATCTTGCGCTCCTCGAGCGACATCACGGGTTTGTTTTTCTCCGGCCGGTCGATCGTAGGATCGGAGTGAAGCCCGACGATGAGGTACTCGCACACTTCTTTTGACTCCTCAAACATGAGAATGTGGCCTGCGTGGCAGAGATCGAATGCGCCGACCGTGACGCCCACTTTTTTGCCGTTTTTCATTCGCTACAGGCTAGCAAATCTTTCGCGAGGAGGCTACGGCTATTTCTTGCCGTTTTGGAGAAAACCGGTAAAGGCCTTCATGATTTCGAGGGGCACGGTGAAAACCACGGTATTTGACTGATCGCTCGATATGTCGTTGATCGATTGGAGTGTGCGCAGGTGGAGCGCTCCCGGCACCGCATTGAGTACCCTTGCGGCTTCGGCCATATTCTTCGACGCAGCAAGCTCGCCCTCGGAGTTGATGATGACCGCGCGCTTCTCACGCTCCGCTTCCGCTTGCTTGGCGATCGTGCGCTCCATATCCGAGGGGAGGCTCACGTCTTTCAGTTCCACGTTGGACACTTTGAGACCCCACGCGTCGGTCTCCTTGTCGACGATCTCGCGGATGCGCTCCGCCAACTTCTCGCGATTGGCGAGGAGCTCATCGAGCGTTACTTCGCCCACGATGTTGCGCATCGTCGTCTGCGCATATTGCGAAATCGCATAACGGAAATTCTCCACTTCGAGGATCGCCTTTTCGGCCGACTGCACGCGGTAGTAGATCACCGCATTCACGGTAACCGAGACGTTGTCGCGCGTGATGGCTTTCTGGTCGGGCACGTCGACGGCTTTCACGCGCATGTCCACCTTCTGCGAGCTCTGCACGATCGGAAAGACGAGCCGCCAGCCGGGCTCCATGATGGCCGTAAAACGGCCGAATGTGAATTTGAGACCGCGCTCGTACTGGTTGACCTGCCGGATGCTAATGATGAGGATAAAGAGGACGACCGCGAGCAGTATGTAGATGATTGCCATACCGAGAGTATAGCGGAATGCACTATGAACGCCACGTGATTGACGCGCCGCTTCGGCGGGCGTTCAATGGAAGCACACCAACGCAAGAAGAAGGAACGCCCAATGACAGAGCAGCGGTGCCTGATCTTTTCAGGACAAAGCGATAGCTACGAGCTGCGTACGATCCTCACGGCTCTCGGCTTCGACGTGGACATCTGCGCCACGCTCGAGGATGCCTTCTACTACATGGCGACGTACCCGTACGACGCCATCATCGTCGAGGCGCGGCTCACCGACCTGATGCCGGGCCCGGTCTTTGCCCGCGAGATGCAGAAGATGGCGGGTGCGCAGCACGCCACCGGCGTCTCGCTCCATGACGCGGGAGCCGAGCAGCCGGAGAAATGCCGTATGCTGGCGGCCGGCGTCCAGCTCTGCTTAGAGCGGCCGTTCCGTCAGATCGTTATCGAACGGATGCTCTGCGAAGCGGGGCTTTTGGCCGTCGCGGCGTGACGACACGCCTCACCACCAAAAAAGCGGCGCTTTCGAGCGCCGCTTTTGATTTGACAACGAATATGAAGAAACGGAAGGGCCGCCGCTCCGTCTTCATCATTGAAGTATGATGAACGCATCATCAAAACTTCATAGTACGTACGCTTAACTTTATGCAGGCTTATCAGCAACAATTGCACCATGTATGAAGGTACTTCTCGTGGAAGATGAACAGAAGCTCGCGCAGGCGCTCTCGAAGGGCCTCAATCTCGAAGGGTACACGGTCGACGTGATCCCCGACGGCAAAAAGGCGCTCACGCGCATCTCACTGCACCGCAGCGACTACGACATTATCATTCTCGACCTCATGCTTCCCTCCATGGACGGCTTCGAGGTCTGCAAGGAGGTCCGGGCGATGAACATTACGATCCCGATCCTCGTCCTCACCGCGCGCGCGGAGACCGATACAAAAGTGAAGCTCCTCCTCGCGGGCGCCGACGATTACCTCGTGAAGCCGTTCTCGTTTGCGGAGCTGAACGCCCGCATCCGCGCGCTTCTACGGCGCCCCTCGGAGACGCTTCCGGAGACCCTGGAGTTCGGGGGCATCGAGCTCAATCCTTCGAAGCGCAAGGTTACGCGCGCTGGCAAGGAAATCCCGCTCACCTTGAAAGAATTCGGGTTGCTGGAATACTTCATGCGACACCCGAATCAGGTCGTGAATCGGGAGGATCTGCTTAATCATCTCTGGGATTTCAACTATGTCGGCTTTAGCAATGTGGTGGACGTCCATGTCAAAAACCTTCGTCGAAAGCTCGATGGCGAGAACGGCGACAGCGTACTCGAAACGGTTCGCGGAATCGGCTACCGCCTGGCTGAATAAGTATCGATTCGATCCCTTCTTCCGCACCGAAGTCAACGTCATCGCGCTCCAGACCTCCTTCGCGCTCGTCATCCTCGGGCTCGTCGGCACCTCCTTCAGCCTCCTCTATCACGACGTCTCGACGGCGATCGTCGAGGGCATCCGCGCCGGTGTCTCCTCCAACACGCCGGGCGTTTTGGGGCCCGCGATCGTCGACGAGATCAGCGAGATCCGCACGCAGAATCTTTCGATCATCGTGAGCGTTATTGTGGTTACGACCATCCTCTTCGGCTACATCGTCGCGCGCGTCACGCTCGCCCCCACCCGCAACGCGCTCGCTTCGCAGAAACAATTCATCGGCAACATCGCGCACGAAATCCGCACGCCACTTTCGGTGATCAAGACCAACACCGAGGTCGCGCTCCTCGGGAACGAGGTGGATCGCGACATGCGAGAAACGATGCTGAGCAACATCGAGGAGCTCGACCGTATCTCGGAAATCATCAACAACCTCCTCTCACTCTCCGCCCTCGTGCGGCCCGAGCGCATGGAACTGACGACACTCGACCTCTCGGCACTCGCGAGCGACGTGGTGAGGAAATTCAACCCGCTCGCGCAGCGCGGCGAGCTCCAGATCACGCTGAAGACAAGCCCGGAGAGCGACATCTGGGGCAACGCGACCGCGCTTACGCAGATCGTGGGCAACCTCCTCAAAAACGCGATTCAGTACACGCCCCGCAAGGGCGAGATCGCTATCACCGTGGCTCCCGCGGCGCAGAATCAGGTAGAGCTTGTGGTACGCGATTCCGGCATGGGAATCGCGCAGAAAGACCTCTTCCGGATTTTTGAGCCTTTCTACCGTGCCGATCCTTCGCGCGAGCGGCGGCGCGGTGGCTCGGGCTTGGGGCTCACCATCGTCTCCGAGCTGGTGAAGATGCACCACGGCAAGATCGCCATTCGAAGCGCCTTGGGGCGCGGCACGAGTGTCTCCGTGTTGCTCCCAGGCATGCAGCGCGAGCATCGCGTGGGGAAAGAAGTGGAATCGAAGCGGACGCTCAACGAGATCGCGGTCGATTTTTCAAATAAAAATTAGCGTGTGGTAAGATGCTCCGATGAAACGAGCCCTCCTCGCCTCCTATACGAAAGATGACAACCTGATCCGCCTCGCGCGCCTCCTCCAGAAGCACAACTGGGCGCTCTGGGGATCTGCCGGCACAGCGAAGTTCCTCAGCGAGAAAGGCTACCCTTGCCGCGACATCGCCGAGATCGTCGGCCCGCCGATCTTGGGGCACCGTGTCGTCTCGCTCGCGCGCAAGGTCTACGCCGCGCTCCTCGCCAAACCGGAGGATTCCGGTGAGCTCGATCGTCTCGGCATCGTCCCCTTCGGACTCGTCTATGTAACGCTCTATCCCCTGGAGGAGACCATCAAGAATCCGCGCTCAAAACCGGAAGACGTGATCGAGCAGACCGACATCGGCGGCCCCACGCTTCTTCGAGCCGCAGCCAAAGGCAGGCGCCTTACGCTCTCCGACCCCGCGCAGATCGATACGCTCGAACAGTGGTTTGAAAAAGGCGCGCCGGAAAGCGAGCGGGCTGCGCTCACCATACGCCTCGCCGCTGCGGCCGAACGCACGGTGGCGGATTACGTATCCGCGTCGGCGACGTACTGGGAGAGCAAGGTGAAATAAGATACCGATATGCAGGAAGCGAATCTCTACACCATGACGATTGTGCCGATGCGAAAGACGCTGGAGACGTTTGTGCGCATCCTCGAAAAGGCGCAGGCGCACGCGGCCGCGCACGCCACCAAGCACAGGCCCGCATCGTATTTTGAAAACGCACTCCTCCACGACAGCATCATTTTCGACCAGTTCCCCTTCGTCATGCAGATACAGCGCATCTCCGACAACGCCAAAAACGGCGCGGCGCGCCTTGCGGGTATCGAGGCGCCCTCCTTTGAGGACAGCGAAAAAACCTTCGACGAGCTGAAGACGCGGCTTCAAATGACCGTCGCGTACCTCGACACGATCAAAGAAGCCGATGTCGCGGGCCACGAGGGCCGTAAGGTCGTTCTCCCGTATTGGGATGGCAAGCACGTAACCGCATTTGAGTACGCGACCGAATATTTGCTGCCGAACTTCTACTTCCACGCCGTAACGGCTTACTCGATCCTCCGCAAGAACGGCGTGAAAATCGGCAAAGACGACTACATCGGCGGCCTGCCGCTCAAAGCCTGATGCCGAAGCACATCTTTTTTGATCTGGATAAGACGCTCACCAAGAGCCGCTCGCCCATGGAGCCGGCTCACCAGGAGCTGTTCGAGAAACTCTGCGGTGGGAAAGACGTGGTGGTCGTTACGGGCGGCAGCGCCGAGCAGATACGCGAGCAAGTGACGTCGCGATTCGATGGTAAGTACTACGTGCTCGCGCAGAGCGGCAACGATGCGCGCACGAAAAACGGCGCGCCGCTCTGGATCGAGGAGCTCTCCACAAAGCAGACGGCGGCAATCAAAGCATTCGTCTCTCTCCTGCGGAGAGAAGATTTTCACGGCTATCCACTCGAGGAAGAAAATCGCGGTGCGCAGTTGACCGCGAGCGTTACCGGCTTCCACGCCGACATCAACGAAAAATACGCATTCGATCCGGATGACAAAAAGCGGCAGGCCGCGCTCGCGCGGCACGATGCGGACGTCCGCAAGCTCCGCGAACTCGGGATTTCAGTAGAGCCCGCCGGCACCACGAGCTTCAACTTCATTCTCGATGGCAAGCACAAGGGCTACAACATCCTGCGCCTTTTGGAGCACGAGGGGTGGAAAAAAGAGGACTGCCTCTACGTGGGCGACGCGCTCTTCACCGGCGGCAACGATGCCACCGTGATCGGCGTCATCCCCACGCAGGCAGTCAAAGATCCTTCCGACGCTTTTCATTTTGTAGAGACTAGCCTACTATCTTGAAACCCATGCACGCACTTTCGATCAAGGACCTCAAGAAAACCTACCGGAGCGGGACCGTCGCCTTGAAAGGCGTCTCGCTCGACATTCCGCAGGGCGACTTTTTTGCGCTGCTTGGCCCCAACGGCGCGGGCAAAACGACGATCATCGGCATCGCGACCGGCCTCGTCAATAAAACGAGCGGCACGGTGGAGGTCTTCGGGCATTCGATCGACAAAGAGCCCGAAGTGGCCAAAACCTTCATCGGCCTCGTCGGGCAGGAAATCAACTTCAACCCCTTTGAGAAACTCATCGACATCGTCGTCAACCAGGGCGGCTACTATGGGCTCCCCCGCAGCGAGGCGCTTCCGCGCGCCAGGCAGCTCCTTACCGACCTCGGGCTCGGAGAGAAAATGGAGCAGAACGGCATGCAGCTCTCGGGCGGCATGAAGCGCCGCCTCATGATTGCCCGCGCGTTGATACACAAGCCGCGCTTTCTCGTCTTGGACGAGCCGACAGCGGGCGTCGACGTGGAGCTGCGGCGCGGGATGTGGGACTACCTCCGCAAGCTCACCGGAGAAGGCGTAACCATCCTCCTCACCACGCACTATCTCGAAGAAGCGGAGCAGCTCGCGAAGCGCGTGGCGATCATCAACAAAGGCGAGATCGTCGCCAACGGCACGATGCAGGAGGTGCTC
Source organism: Candidatus Kaiserbacteria bacterium (assembly GCA_016432285.1). GTDB lineage: Bacteria > Patescibacteriota > Minisyncoccia > Phycocordibacterales > UBA2100 > UBA10103. The sequence continues at coordinate 415,681 of CP066682.1, read as the reverse complement.
GCCATGCACGACGATACGGGCGCCGCGAAAGACGGCTATCGAGGCGGCCGGCTGGAGGAAGTCTTTTTGAAGCTCACGCAAGAAAAATAGTATGCCTGTTCACACGAAATGACCTAGTTATGTTCTACGTATACATCTTGCAAAGTTCAAAAGATACAAAGCTCTACGCCGGGTATACATCGGACCTGCGCAGACGTTTTTCCGAACATAACGACGGCCTAAACAAGTCAACGAAACCTCGGGTACCGTTCAAACTCCTGTACTATGAGGCGTACTCATCGCAGGCCGATGCCGAGCGGCGGGAGCAAATGCTGAAGAAATCCGCTGGTGCAAGAACTGCTTTAAAACGTCGACTTACTACCGGCCTGCGATCAGGTCATTTCGTGTGACAGGTATGCCTGCCCGCAGAAAATGGATCGCCTTCTACACCATGCTCCGCAAGGACGTGGTGCGCATGTTCCGCATCTGGGTGCAGACCTTTTTGCCGAGCGTGATCACTTCCGCCCTCTACTTCACGGTCTTCGGGACGGTGCTTGGCTCCCGCATTGGAGATATGCAGGGCTTCGACTACATGCAGTTCGTGGTGCCGGGGCTCGTCATGCTCGCGATCGTAACGAGCGCGTATGCCAATTCCTCGTTCACCTTCTTCCAGTCGAAATTCTTCATGCGATCGATCGACGAGATGCTCGTCTCCCCCATGCCGCCGTGGCTTATCATCGCGGGCTTCATCGCAGGCGGCGTCGTGCGCGGCGTCTTGGTGGGCGCGCTCGTGATGACGATCTCGCTCTTTTTCACGGGGCTCTCGATCACCATCCACAACGCGCTGATCATCCTTGCCTTCGCGATCCTCACCTCGCTCGTCTTCGCGCTCGCGGGATTGGTCAATGGCGTCTACGCCAAGACAATCGACGGCATCAACCTCGTGCCCACCTTCGTCCTCACTCCCCTGGTCTACCTCGGCGGCATCTTTTATTCCGTGCACACGCTCCCCGCCTGGTGGCAGGCGATCACCTACGCCAATCCGCTCTTTTACCTCATCAACGGTTTCCGCTACGGCTTCCTCGGTATCGCCGACATCTCGCTTGCCGTTTCGGTCGGTGTGCTTGGCGTGCTCATCCTTGCGCTCGCGGTGATCAACTGGTACCTGATCCGTACCGGCCTCGGGCTCAAGCAATAACCTTGGTATCATTTCGCGCATGGTCAAGGATTCTTTCGACCCCGGCAAAAACGTCATCAAGGGCCCGTGGAAACAACGGTCTCCAGACTCTTCGGGAGTGAAGAGAGACAATGAAGGTTATGATCGTTACCCGACGGAAAAGGAATTCCTTGCGCACGTTAAAAAAATGTACGAATTCATAGGATCTCTGCACGATAAAAATGGAGACCCGCTCGTCATTTCGGAAACGGACATTCAGCAGCGCGCAGTCGGACTCAAGGTCTATGAAATAGCGGATTTGCGCAACATGATTTTGATCAGCGAGGAACATGTCTGGCAACAGCACCCCACGTACTACGTCGCCATAGCGCGTGTCTTACACGACAAAATTAACGAAACGCGTGAGCGTGCCGAAAATCCCCCGACTGACGACGTTGATTAGTCGCTCCTCGCGATTTTTTCGGCAAGGCCGATGTAGCTTTCGGGAGCGAATGATTTAAGGCGCTTCTTCACTTCGGCGGACACGTCGAGACCGTCGATAAATGCTGCGAAATCTTCGAGCGTCACTTCTCTGCCGCGGGTGAGCGCTTTCAATTTTTCATAAGGCACCTCGACTCCCTCTTTGCGGAGCACCGTCTGGATCGCCTCTGCGATCACTTCCGGATGCTTCTGGAGATCCGCGAGCATCGCCTTCTCATTGACTCCCACCTTGCCGAGGCCGCGCGTCAGGGCCTTCCAGCCGATCACCGTATGGGCGAAGGCGGTGCCGAAGATACGCTCGACCGTAGAATCCGAAAGGTCGCGCTGCAAGCGCGAGATCGGGAGTTTGCGGGAAAAGAATTCGAAGAGCGCGTTGGCGGCGCCAAGATTGCCCTCGGCGTTCTCGAAATCAATCGGGTTTATTTTGTGCGGCATCGTCGAAGAGCCCACTTCCCCGGCCTTCGGCTTTTGCGTGAGCCATCCGTCGCTGATGTACCGCCAGTAATCCTGCGAAAGATCGAGCAAAATCGTATTGATACGCCGCACCGCATCGAAAAGCTCTGCATACGTGTCGTGCGGCTCGATCTGCGTCGTGTACGGATTGAGCGCGAGACGGACCACATGCTGCTTGCCCTTTCCCGCTTCGTTGAGCTGCTCGATAAACTTCCGCGAAAAATCGATCCAGTCCACCTCGGGCGCTGCCGCCACGTGCGCGCTCCAATTACCGGTAGCTCCGCCGAGCTTCACCAAAATCGTGCCTGCCTTCAAGATTTCCACTTGCCGCTCCAGACGATTGAGAAATACTTTCATCTCCTTGCCAAAGGTGGTCGGGGTGGCTGGCTGGCCGTGGGTGCGCGCGAGCATGGGAGCGGCCGCATATTTTTTTGCGTACTCTCCGAGGTGCTTTTCGATCTCGCCAAGCGAATCGAGGAACATGCCTTCCAAAAAATCCCGCAGGAGAAGCCCGTACGCGATGCTGTTGGTATCTTCGGAGGTGGTGGCGAAGTGTATCCACTCCGAAAGATCGACGAGCGAGGTGCCCGCCAGTCGTTTCTTGAGGAAGTACTCGACCGCTTTCACATCGTGGTTGGTGGCGGGGATTTCCTCATAGCCCTCCTTCTCGATTTTCTTCACCACTCGCGCATCGTCGAGCGAGACCGCAGCCATTCTTTGGAGTAGTTTCTTTTCCTCGGCAGAGAGCGAGCGCACGCCGACGTGGGGCGTTTCCGAAAGCGCGATCAAGTATTCGCACTCCATGCGCACCCGTGCCCGTATGAGCGCATACTCGCTGAAATACTCGGCAAGCCCCGAGGCCGCGTCCCGGTAGCGGCCGTCGATTGGTGTGATTGCTGTCAGTTGATCAAATGGCATACTCTCTTAGATTGTTCTCCATTCTCGAAATAATTGGCTCCGCGCCGGCCAGAAACGCCTGCCCCGTTATTTTCTCATACATCTGTATGTAGCGGCGACTCATTTCCTCCACAAGCTCCTTCGGCGCCTCCGGTAGCACGGCGTCTTTGTACGGATCACAGTGCTCCTTAAACCACAGGCGAAGGAACTCCTTGTCAAAATACTGCGGCTCTTCTCCTTTTGCGAAACGGTCCTCGTAGGTATCGAGCATCCAGTAGCGTGAGGAATCCGGTGTGTGAATCTCATCGATGAGAACGAGCGCGCCTTTTTCGTCGAGACCGAACTCGTACTTCGTGTCGACAAGTATGAGACCGTTTTTTGCGGCGAGCTCCTGCCCGCGCGCAAAGAGCTCAAGCGCCGTTTGTTTTACGTTTTCAAAGAGATCCCTCGTGATGAGCCCTTCGGCGATCATCTCTTCTGGGGAAATCGCGCGGTCATGTGTGTCCTCCTTGGTCGTCGGATCGAAAATCGGTTGCGGCAATCTCTGATTTTTCTTGAGCCCGTTCGCGAGCTTCGCGCCTCCGAAATCACGCATTCCCTTTTCGTAGCGAGTCCAGATCGCGGTGTCGGTAACGCCGGTGAGGTAACCGCGCACGACGGCTTCCACCGGCACCGTTTGGTATTTTTTGCCGACCGTAACGTTCGGGTCCGGCGTGGCGAGAATATGGTTCGGGACGATGTCCCTCGTGTGCTCGAACCACCATGCGCTGACCTGATTCAAGACCTGCCCTTTGTGAGGAATGTGGGCAATGATGCGGTCGAAGGAGGAGTGGCGATCGGTCGTTATCAAAATCAGCCGGTCCGGCTGTTCGTAGATGTCGCGCACCTTTCCTGTCTTTTTTTCGCCGAGGAAGTTGAAGTTGGTTTCTCGAAGTACTTCAGTCATATTTGAGTATACATCATATTTACTATGATGTCAATCACCACGTGAGCTCGCCTTCGGTCGCGACCGACCCATCCCCCGCCGCAATGGTGCCCACCACGTACGTATCGATGCCGGTTTTCTGGAGGTGCGCAATCGCTTCGGAGGCATATTCCGGCTTGACCACGGCCATCATGCCGACGCCGAGATTGAAGGTGCGCAGCATATCCGCATCATCGAGATTGCCGAACTTTTTGAGCGTCTTAAAAATCGGCAACACGCGGATCTTCGAGAGATCGATGCGGGACGAAAGATTTTTCGGCAGAATGCGGTTGAGATTTTCTTTGATACCGCCCCCGGTGATGTGCGCGAGCCCGACGAGTCCGTCGTTGCCGAACAGGTCTTTGAGCGCGCTGTAGTAACACCGATGCGGCGTCAGGATCGTTTCGATAAAGGGCTTGCCGTCGATCGATTCTTTTAGAATCTCCGGAGCCGTTTCCATGATCTTCCGCACCAGCGAGTAACCGTTGGTGTGAATACCGCTCGAAGCGAGCGCGAGCACGGTGTCTCCCTCTTTAATCTTGGAGCCGTCGATCAGGTTCTTTTTGTCGACGACGCCCACGATGCTCGCAGTGAGAACGTAGGTGCCTGCCGGCACGACGCTCGGCTGCTCCGAGGTCTCCCCGCCCGTCAACACTGCGCCTTGCGCCTTGCACGCCTCCGAGAGCGCCTTCACCATCCGCAGGATCACGTCTTTCTCCAGCTTGCCGCAGACGACACAGTCCTGGACCGAAAGCGGCTTCGCGCCCATGACGATGGCGTCGTTGATGAGGTGGTTGATCAAATCCTGGCAAATCGTCTCTACACTCCCATGATCGAGTGCGATCTTTTGCTTGGAGCCGGGCTCCTCGGTCTTGAAAACGAGCACGGGATGCTCGTATTCGGGAAAGCGGCCGTCGAAGAGCGTGGCGAACGCGCCCACCCTGTTGAGGACACGCTGATCAGCGGTATCAAGAATTCCCTTCAACTCGCTCTTGGTTTCGTTGGCCGTATCTATATCGACTCCCGCCACTTTGTACGTGAGTGATTTCTTGATACTCATATCAGCCCCTTGTCTTCAAGATATTTCTTAAAACCTTTCTCTTGAAGTTCCAGATCTTTGGCCGAAATGTCTTTCGCCATTTTTTCTTTGTACGCTACTACCTTCGCGCGCACCGACTCATCTCCCGCGCCGATTATCTGCGCGGCAAGAATTCCAGCATTTTTCGCGCCGTTGATCGCCACGGTGGCAACAGGGATTCCCGGCGGCATTTGCACGGTGGAAAAGAGCGCGTCAACGCCGGCGGCGCCCATCTTGGCGCTCTCCAGCGGCACGCCGATCACGGGAAGCGTCGTGTGTGCGGCCACCACTCCGGCAAGATGCGCCGCGCCGCCGGCACCGCAGATGAAGGCTTTGTAGCCTGCCGCTTCACTTTTGCGCACATAGTCGACGACGGCTTCGGGCGTGCGGTGCGCGGAGAGCGTGTGCACTTCGGACGGAATGCCGAATTCTTCAAGCGCCTTCAACGCCTCCTGCATGACCGGAAGATCCGAATCAGAGCCCATCAGGATGCCGACAAGTGGTTTGTTCATGAGAAGTAGTGTACCGCATTTCTAAAAAGCTGAAGCCCCGGCCCTTCCGCGGGGAGCTCCTTGCCGTCCCGGACATATCCTTCCCGCAGGTAGGTCCAGTGCGGCAGCTGCGTGAAGCGCACGGCCCGCTCGGGGTGGGGCATGAGCCCGAGGACGCGGCCACCGTGAGATGTAACACCCGCGATATTCTCGAGCGAGCCGTTCGGATTCTCCGGCATGTCGAAATAATTCGCCGTCTCCCCACGCACGTACCGGAGGGCGATCGCGCCCTCCTTTTTGAGCTGCGCGAGCGTTTCCGGGGGCGCGAAATACTTCCCCTCGCCATGGGCGATCGGCACGCTGAGCGACTTGATTCCGGTGAGCCACGGACTCTCGCCCGTCACTTCGAGGTCGACCCAGCGGCAGCTGTAACGACCCGAGTCGTTTTGCAAAAGCGCGCCCGGCACGAAACCCGCATTCGTGATGATCTGGAAGCCGTTGCAGATGCCGATCATGAGCGTATCCCGTGCGAGGAACTGCTCGATCGCACCGCTGAGATGCTGCTTTACCCTGTTGCCGTACGCCTTGCCGGCGCCCGTATCGTCGCCGTACGAAAATCCTCCGGGCATCACGAGTACCTGCGCCTTCCCGAGCAACTTCGGATCGGCGATGAGATCGTTGATGTGCACGATGTCCGCCGTTGCGCCCACCAACTCGAACGCACACTTGGTTTCGTCCTCGGTGTTGAGCCCGTATCCCGAAAATAGAATGACATGTGGTTTCTTTTTCATAGTGAGCGCAGTGAAACTACCATTTTTTGAAGAAGGACCGATATGCCTCGGTGAGTTTTGAGAGCGGAATCTCAATCGACTTGTCTCCCTCGACGGAAAGCGAAGCCGCCTCGAGCACCTCACCGACCTCTGTCACGGTGACACCTTGACACATTTTCTCGAATGCGGCTTTCGAAGTGCGTGGTACCGAAAGCAAAATGCGGCCCTGGCTTTCGGAAAAGAGCTTCTCGGCGTCGCCTTTCGCTCTACCCGCAAGCTTCGAGAGGTCGATTGCGGCCCCGAGTTTCCCTGCGATAACGGATTTCGCGAGGGCGACCGCAAGACCGCCACGGCCGACGCCGATCGCAGAAGCCACGAGTCCGTTTCCGATCGCCTTTGCCACGGCATCGTAGACGGCCGCATTTTTCTTCGTATCGACAATCGGCACGTCGCCCGCCTCCGAATACTCGGAAGCGCCGAGCTCATCGTTGGTCTCGCCTGCCACATACAGGAGGTCCCCCACTCGCTTCAGATCGATCGTCATTGCTTTCTCCACGTTGGGGATCACGCCGATGGCGGAGACGAGCAGCGTCGGAAGCGCGGCGATATGCGTCGGCTTTCCTTCCGCCGTGTATCCGCGGAAGTCGTTGAACATCGAGTCTTTACCAGAAATGAAAGGGGTGCCGTACGCGGTGGCGACGTCGTAACACGCTTTCGACGCCATTTTCAGCTCGAAGAGGCGCTCGGGCGCATCGCTCGATGACCAGCAGAAATTGTCGAGGATCGCGAGATAATCGCGCGAGGCTCCTGCGATGATGGCATTGCGCACCACCGTGTCGATCGCGGCGGCCGCCATGGCGTACGTGTCGATCTTCGAGTACCACGGCGCAATACCGTGCGCGAGCACGACTCCCTTATCGCTTTCCGCGAGCGGCTTCAAGACAGTGGCCTCCGCATTGACGCGCCCTTTCCCTTGGAGCGGCTTTGTGACAGACGTGCCCTGCACCTCGTGATCGTACTGCTGCGAGATAAAAGAGATCGAACCGATACTCGGACGAGAGAGCATATCGAGCAGCGCTTCGCCAAGGTCGGCGTGCTTTTGTGTCGAAAGCGATTTCGGCTCGGGTCGTGCGCTCTTTTGTGCTTCGATCGGGCGGCCCTCATGTAGAAAATCGAGCGAGATGTCGAGCACCGTTTGCCCTTTGTGGCGGACGATGCACCGCCCGGAGGAAGTAAACTCCCCGATGCGCGTGGCCTCCACGTCGTGTCGCTCGCAGATTTTTTGGAAGGCGCTCCATTTCGATTTCGGGACCGCGAGCGTCATGCGCTCTTGGGATTCGGAGAGCCAGATCTGCCACGGCGAGAGGCCCGGGTACTTCAGTGGGACGGTTTCGAGATCCACCAGTGCTCCATCGCTCTCGCGCGCCATCTCTCCCACCGATCCAGAGAGTCCGCCCGCGCCGTCGTCAGTGATGCTGGAGTAGAGTCCCGCATCACGCGCCTCGCGCACGAGCGCATCGGAGAATTTCTTTTGCGTGATCGGATCTCCAATCTGCACCGCGGTCGCGGGCGAGCCGGACGAGAGCGATTCTGAAGAAAAGGTCGCGCCGTGGATCCCGTCGAGGCCGACCCTGCCGCCGATCATCACGATGTAATCGCCCGCCTTGGCCTTTTTTTCATACAACGTACGCGAGCCTTTCTTACGAGGGATGAGCCCGACGGTGCCGCCGTACACGAGCGGTTTGCCGCGGTAGGAAGGGTCTGCGATCACGAAGCCGTCCATCGTGGGGATGCCGCTTTGGTTGCCTCCCGCGTTCACACCGGCGATCACGCCTTCGAGTATGCGGCGTGCCGGAAGAAGCGGCTGTGTTTTTTCTTTATCGCGAAAGAGCTCGGTAGCATCGGTGGGGTCGGCTACGCAAAAGCCGTACGTATTGGCGATCGGCTTCGCGCCGAGCCCGAAGCCGAGGCAATCGCGATTGACGCCCACGATCGCCGTGACCGAGCCGCCGAAGGGGTCGAGCCCCGAGGGTGAGTTGTGCGTCTCCACCTTGTGCGTGACGAGGTATTTTTCGTCGAACGCGATCGCGCCGGAATTGTCTTTGAACACCGATACGCAAAAATCCCTCTTCCCCTTTTCTTTGCGGATTTTCTCCGTGGCGCCTTTGATGTAGCGGCGGTAGATCCCGTCTTCAATCTCGTCGAGCGGATCGGCGAAGATCGTGTGCTTGCAGTGCTCCGACCACGCCTGTGCGAGCGCTTCGAGCTCTATATCGCTTGGCTTGCGGCCCTCCTGTTTGAAATAATCGCGGATCACCTTCAGCGCCCGCACCGAAAGTGCGAGCGGGCCGCGCCTTGTGCCATCTCTGTTTTGTATTCCCTCTTTGCCGATCCGCAGGAGCTCTGCGTCGTCGACGTCGAGATCGACTAGATCCGCCTCCGGTGGCGCATGGAGATCAACGCGAGGAACGACAATCGGAAATTCTTTTTCGCCACTACCATATACGATAGTGCGTTGGATCAAGGGGTTGTGGAGCTCTTTCGCGAACGCCTCCGCGTCTTTTTTGGTGAGATCACCGAAGAAAAAATAGAGAGTGGAGGAATAGACGGCCTCGCCCCCGCTGAACTTTTTTGAAAGCGCATCTTCGATCGTCTCGCGCGCGGTTTTGCCCACGTTGTCCGTCACGCCCGGCAGGTAGCCGATCTCGATCGCGAATGCGTACCCCGCAGGTGCGTCGACGGATTCTCTCGAGGAGTGTTCGATGATCGGGTTCGTAAGCCGAACGGCCGCCACCTCCAGGTCGCGATCGGTGAGCGCCGCTTCAACGACGTAGGTCGCCACACTGGCGACCCGATCAAGATGTGCTGTGGGAAAAACCGCTTTCAGGGACCGGAGCACCCCCTCGGCACGCGCGTCCCCCACTTTCGATGGGTAGACCGCGATACGATGGGCCATGATTTTCATAATACTACGCCATTTGCGAAAAAAATCAACGATGTATGATGCGCCCACGGTATGCAAAAAGAGAGCCTGCTTCTCGGAAAATTGCTGAAGAAAATCGCGCCGCAGGTGGGCGCGCGTGTGCTGCTTGAGCCTACATGGGGCGTGGCTGGCCAAATCATTTTCCGAAACGGCAGGAAGAGCTACTTCCGGTACAACACGCTCGACCTGAATAGAGTGGGCTCGTCCGACATCGCCAAGGACAAAGATTATGCGGCCTTCTTCATGCGAAGGATGGGCTACAGGGCGATCGAGGGCAAAACTTTTTTCCGCGACGATTTCGCGAAAATCCTCCGGTCGAAGCGCTCGGGCAAAGCAGCGGCTGCCTACGCAAAAAAAATTGGCTACCCGCTCGTGGTGAAGCCCAACAGCGGCAGTCACGGGACGGGAGTCCTCGTGGTTCGCAGCGATCGGGAGCTGAAAGCGGCGCTGAAGCACGTCTTCGCAAACGACCGCGTGGCTCTGGTGCAGCGACTCGCGCGCGGCCGCGACTACCGCATCGTGGTGCTCGATACGAACGTGATCTCCGCGTACGAGCGAATCCCCCTCAGCGTCGTCGGCGACGGCAGATCGACGATCGGGCAGCTTCTTCGCAAGAAAGCGCGCGCCTTTCTTGCCGCGAGCCGCGACACGAACATACAGCTCGACGACGCGCGCATGAAAGCAAAGTTGCGCGCGCAGAAACGCTCGATGCGATCAGTGCCCGCGCGCGGCGAGCGGATTTTCTTGCTCGACAATGCGAACCTCTCGAGCGGCGGCGATGCAGTCGATGTCACGCAATCGATCCATCCGGGCTGGAAGCGTCTCGCGATACGTCTCACCAAGGACATGGGGCTCCGGCTCTGTGGCGTCGATATTATGACGGAGGGCGGCATCGAGCAGACACCGCACAGGTACGTCGTGCTCGAAATCAACGCCGCGCCCGGCCTCGATCACTACGTAAAAGCAGGCAAGGCACAGGAAAAAATCGTCGAAAACTTGTATCTCAAGGTTTTGAAGAGTCTCTCTCGTTCGTGATTTTGACAATCTTCCTCTCCGGACGCATAAATGTTTTCGGACGGCAACACAGCACGAGGAGACGTGAGATGCAGAAATCCATTGTCGCCGGTATGGCGAGCGCATTTGTGATCATGATCTTGATGACCGCATTCGGCGACCCGAGATCCAAGACGCGGGAGATCGCGCAAGACATGTCCGCCGGAATCCCGTTCGCCGAACAACGGCAGCGGCTCGGCATCGCGGTCTTTACCGGCGCGGAGGCAGTCTACGACATCGGCATCCGCTCGCTGCTCTCGCCAGAAATCACCACGCGGGGCACGATCCGGCGTCTCGGCTTCAGAGACGAGTCGGGCGGGCACCATGAAGCAATCGTCGCCTGCCTCAAGCCCCGGATCACCGAGCGCACGGCGCACATCTACGCGCGCGTGAACCGCTTCACCGGTCGGCCGACCTTCTACGTCGCATGCGAGCTGGATCTTTCCCGCGCCTCGGAGTCTTCTCCGGGGCGCGTTTTTATGAACGCTCGAGATTCACGTAGCGATACTTCAAACCATTCCACTCGTGCGCCTCTTCGAGCGTCTTTTTCGTAAACTCGTCTTCGTATGCCGGGAAAAAAGTGTCCGCATCCCCTTTTGCATCGATGAGCGTAAGGTAGAGCCGATCGATCTGCGGGAGCGCTTGCGCGTATATGTCCGCACCGCCGCCGATGTGAATTTCTTGGTCATCGAGCTGCCGGGCCTGCGCGATAGCCTCGTCCAGTGATCCCACCGCAATCACGCCCTCGTGCTTCCAGCTACGATCCCGCGTCACGACGATATTGGTGCGATCAGGCAACGGGCCGCCGAGGTAGTCCACGATCGACTCGAAGGTTTTACGCCCCATGATCACGGGATGCCCGAGCGTCAGCTCTTTGAAGCGCTTCAGGTCGGCGGGAATGTGCCAGAGGAGCTTGCCGTCTTTGCCGAGTTCCCGATTTTTTCCGATCGCTACGACCGCACAGATTCTCGCAGCCATATCATGCTGCAAAATCTTTTTTCAGCTTCTTCAGATCTCCCCCAAAGACCATCTTCATCTCCACGCTCTTTTCTTTTGCGCCCTTTTCCACCACGTCTTTCTGGTGCCACCGACTGCGGCGAGGCTTCACCTTTTTGGAAAGCTGCTCGAAGACGACTTGGCAGAAGCGCTCCCCCGGGTGCAACTGGATCACCTGCGAGCGTGTGTTGTTTTTGACGGGAAGCGTGAGGGGCCCTTCGTAGCCCGAGTCGATGATGCCCGTGAGATCGACGGAAAGACCCTTGCGGTTCACCGACGAGCGCGGGTAGAGCACGGCCATGAGATCGTCCGGCACTTTGATCGTCTCAAAGGTGGAGACGAGCACGTACTCCTGCGGCAGGAGTTCAAAACACTGCCCCTGTTCGAGCTCGATGATGTCGAAGTATTCGGGACCGTGATCCTTCAAGGGATCGATGCGGTACGCTTCGCGACCTTTCGCGGTCATGTGCCACGACTTCGGGATGAGGAAGGTGAAGCCGAGCCGGAGGTCGACGGCGTGGGTCTGGAGCTGGAACTGGTCGAGCCCAGGAGAGAAGGCGATGTTGCCTTTCTTCACGCGCGCCAGGATCTCTTCGCCGGTAAGGATGGCCATGGACTTGGCATTATATCTTGCTTCCAGCAACCGTCGAACCATCACTCTTTCTCGATCCGAAGCTTGAATTTGTCAGAATCAGGATTTTCTCCGGGGTAGAACTTGTCAATGAGTCTATTCCTAGTTCGAACCTGTTGAGGGTTGGATTCGGGCGCTCCCGCCTGATGGTATTCGTCTTTTAGACGTATGAGGGTAAGTGTGGAAACCGTCTTCACTTCGATACCATTGATCTGCTGAGCAGGCATCGCTTCCTTCATATCGACATACACCCGCAACCTTTCACCCATCATGGGGTTCGATAGTGCGACATAAGATTCGCCGTTTTGATCTCTATCGTAAAAAACGACTTCCGCTTTGATGTTATTCCCCAGGATAGACAGCTTATATGGGCTCTCTCGCAGCGGGACCGGTCCCTCTTCACGAACTCTGTAGCCCATACGCGAAAGTTCCTCTATTAACAGGTCCGAATCGTGGCGCGATGCCAAAAAGTCGACATCTTGGTGACGTCTTGTGGCCTTTTTATGGAGGAGTGCGTCATCCGCAAGGCCGCCTACCAAATACACCGGAAGCTGACTCTCAAAAATTTTCTTCAAAAAGGAAAGCTGGGCTTCTCGCTCAATACCCTGTCTCGCCGTAAGTGGCTTATTTAGATCATCCATGCTCAAAGCACAATTTGCATGCCGGAAATCGCGGGAAGCGGCTGGTACTGCGCGGCGATCGGATTCACGATCTCGTCGACCAATTTCTTGTCTTTTTTCTCCGCGCGATCGAACGTGTTTTTGGGCAACACCACTTTGATCGCAGGATGTTCGCTTTTTCGCTTCAAGAGCTCTTCGGCAACCGGATACTGATTGTCCCAGACGTGTGCGTTGGAGATCGAGTGGCTGTATATGCCCGGAGCGACGCCGAGCTTTTGCGCGAGGATGCACTGCAAAAGCGCAAAGCCCGCGACGTCGGATGGAAATCCGAGCACCATGTCGTTGGAGCGCACGATGTTGTGGAGGTGCAGCCGCCCGCCGATGATGTTGACGGTAAACGAGTACGGGCATGGCACGTTCATTCTTTTGGTGCCACCGAGTCCGTCTTCAGAGGGGTCCCATGTAACGATCACGCCGTGGCGAGAGCTCGGATCCTTCTTCAACAATTTCACGAGGAGGCCGAGCTGATCGCGGCCGAAGTGCTTGCGCCAGCGGTAGCCGTAGGCCACCGTGACGACGCCCGCGGGATTCGTGAACTCATTCCAAATTTTCGTGAAATCCTCCAAAAAATCCGACGGCTTCCGCACTCCCGCGATAAACCAGATCTGCTCCGCCACGAACATCTTGACCGGTATCTTGCGGAGCGTGAGAAGCGGGAAGCCCTCCTTTTCCACGTCTATCGAAAAGTGCATCCCCGGGATCGCGACCGTTTCGTGCTGGTTGCGGCCCGAAACCTGCCGCACGCCCTCTTTCATGATCTTCCCGAGCATCTCCTGGTAGATCTCGTCGAACCGGGCCATAAGGAGACTCATTGTACTACGTGCTACATTTTGGCAATGACGATCCCCTACCCGTATCTTCCCGCCGGCCGATCGATCGAGTATGTACGCCTCGAGAATCCGTGGATGGCGGCGGCGCGCGATTTCGCGAAGGAGAACAACACGATCCGGCACGTGGGCGCGGCGGTGATCGTGAAAGACGGCGCGATCATTGGTCGCGGATCGATCGGCGCCGGTCCGCACACAAACGGCTGCGAGCGTGAGAAGCACAACGTCCCGACGGGCACCGGATACGAGCTCTGCGCAGGCTGCGGCTACGAGAATCACAGTGAGGCATCCGCGATCCGCAACGCAAAGGAGAGCGGCGCAGATACAAAGGGCGCAGATTTGTATTTATGGGGCCACTGGTGGTGCTGCGAGCCGTGCTGGAGCACGATGATCGATGCGGGCATCAAAAGTGTGTACCTTCTTGAGGGCAGCGAAAAGCTTTTCAATAAATCCGATCCCGACAACGTTATCGGACATCAGTTTGAGTAGTACAATTGCCGCCTATGCAGCGTGGAAAATTCATCGTGTTCGAGGGCGGCGAGGGATCCGGCAAGACCACGATCGTCGACATGCTGAGGAAAGAATTTTCGGATTTCGTCTACACGCAGGATCCAGGCGGCACGGCCCTGGGGCATCAGATTCGCGACCTCCTCATGTCGGAGCGCACGAAAGGAATCGACGTGCGCGCTGAGCTTCTCCTCTTTCTCGCGGCACGCGCGCAGATGGTCTCCGAGATCATCGTGCCCGCGCTCGAGAGCGGTACACATGTAATCTCCAACCGCTTCGCGCTCTCCTCCATCGCCTACCAGATCTACGGCCGGCAAAAACCGGAGCTGCTGCCGCTCTACACGAAAGTCTCGGATATCATTCTCGAAAACTGCAAACCCGACGCGACGATTTTTCTCGACGTGTCGCCGGAAGTCGGTATCGCACGCGTCCACTCCCGCGAGGAGGAGCCGACGCGCTTCGACAACGAATCGATCGAATTTCACACGCGCGTACGGGAGGGTTACAAGAAACACCTCGCCGAATTCGGGACGCCCGTCGTCATCGACGCAGACAAACCTCTCGAGGAGGTCTGGACGGAAGTCTTGAAGACGGTACAATCGCTTTTATGAGAAGCACCGACCTGTACGGGAGCGTCAAAAAACAGGATCCGGACGTGTACGCAGCGCTCGAAGGCGAGGAGAAGCGCGAAGCTGAAGGCATCGAGCTGATTCCCTCCGAAAACTACGTCTCTCGCGCGGTGCGGGAAGCCAACAGCTCCATCCTCACCAACAAATATTCCGAAGGGTACCCTGGCAAACGCTACTACGGCGGCCAGACCTACACCGATGTCGTGGAAAACCTCGCGAGAGATCGCGCCAAAGAGCTCTTCAACTGCAAGTTCGCCAACGTGCAACCGCACGCGGGCGCCAACGCCAACATCGGCCTCTACTTCGCGCTTCTTGAGCCGGGCGACACCGTTCTTGGAATGGATCTCTCGCACGGCGGGCACCTTACGCACGGCCACCCCGTTACCTACCTCACCAAGATTTTCCGATTCGTCCGCTACAAGATGAAAAACGTCGACACGGGCGAGATCGACTACGACGAAATGCGCGAGGTTGCCAAGAAGGAGAAGCCGAAAATCGTGCTCGCGGGCTACTCCGCGTATCCGCGCGAGCTCAACTATCAGAAATTCGTGGACATCGCGCGCGAGGTAGGCGCGTATGCGGTCATGGACGTCGCGCACATCGCGGGTCTCATTGCCGGGAAGGCCATGAAGAACCCCTTCGATTTCGGATTCGACGTGATGACGACCACGACGCACAAGACCCTCCGCGGCCCCCGCGGCGGCATGATTCTCACGCGAGAAAACGAAGAGGTGGCGAAAAAGATCGACAAGAGTATCTTCCCCGGCCTTCAGGGAGGCCCGCTCATGAACACGATCGCGGCGAAGGCCGTGTGCTTCGGCGAGGCGCTCACCCCGCAGTACCGCGAGTATGCCGCACAAATCCTCAAGAACGCGAAAGCCATGGAGGCCGTGTTCAAGGACTCCGGCGTCCGCATGCTAACCGGCGGCACCGACAGCCATCTCATTCTCGCCGATGTCTTCGGCTCCCTGGGGCTCACCGGCAAGGAAGCCGAGACGCTGCTCGATGAGGTCGGCATCACCCTCAACAAAAACTCGATCGCCGACGATCCTCGCGGCCCCATGGATCCTTCCGGCATCCGTTTCGGCCCGCCCGCGATCACGACGCGCGGATTCACGGAAAAAGAGTGCGGCCGCGTTGCAGATCTCATGGTGGAGACGATGAAAAATAAGGACGACAAGAAGAGGCATGAAGAGATCCGTGAAGAGATCCGGTCAATGTGTCAGAAATTCCCCATCCCCGAATCTTTCGTCTAAAACACGCGACCTGGTAGAATGCGAGGTCTCCATGCCCTTCGAGATCGACCTCCTTCAGCTCGTCCAGCTCATCGGCTACCCCGGTCTCTTTGGGATCATTTTCCTCGAATCCGGCGTGTTCTTCGGTTTTTTTCTGCCCGGCGGCAGTCTCCTTTTTACCTCGGGGGTGCTCGCCTCGGCGGGTATCTTCAATATCTGGATCCTCGCGCCGCTTTTGGTGCTCGCCGCGATCCTCGGCGACAACGTCGGATACTGGTTTGGCGCGAAGGTCGGGCTCGCGCTCTTCAAGCGCGCTGACTCGCGCTTTTTTAAGCAGCAGCACCTGGAACAGACCAACGCTTTCTTCAAACGCTACGGCAAGTCGACGATTTTACTCGCCCGTTTCGTACCGGTGGTACGTACCTTCGCGCCGATCCTTGCTGGCGTGGGAAGCATGGAGTACCGAGTGTTTTTCTTCTACAACGCCGTGGGTGCGCTCCTCTGGGCGGGCGGCGTCACGCTCGCAGGCTACACCCTCGGGCGCGCAATCCCAGATGCCGAAAATTACATCACGCCGATCGTGCTCGCAATCATCGTCTTGAGCTCGATCCCGCTTCTCTTTGAGTGGTGGCGCCGCCACGCGCCCGTGAAGCGCTGCCCCAAGGCGATCATCTTCGATCTCGACAACACGCTCGCCGAGAGCTTCCAGAAACCCACGCCCGAAGTCGCACAGCATCTCGCCCGGCTCCTCAGGGGCCTGCCCGTCGCAGTCATGAGCGGCGCATCTTTTGAGCGCATGCAAACGTACCTCCTCTCGGCGCTCCCGCCGGACGCGAATCTTGCCAACTTGCATCTCTTCCCCGACACGTGCGCCAGCTGTTTCCTCTGCAAGGACGGCGCATGGACGCGGGAGTTCAACCATTCCTTCGGCTCTGGTGAGTTTGAGCGCGTGACGAAAACACTCGAGGCAGGCATCTCGGAGACCGGGATTATGGAAAACACGCCGCAGTACGGTGAGAAAATACTCGCGCGCGACAATCAGGTAACGCTCGCCGCGATCGGCATCGATGCACCTGCCGATCTGAAGGCCGCATGGGATCCGGATCGCAAGAAGCGCAACAAGCTGGCGCGCTACCTCCGAAGGCGCCTCAAGGATTTTGACGTGCGCGTCTCGGGTCGCACGGCGATCGACATCACCCATAAGGGAGTCGACAAGGCGATGGGTGTCCGCTGGTTCAGCAAGCGCCTCGGCGTGGAGCCGAAGGATATGCTCTTTGTGGGCGACGATCTGAAGCGCGGGGGCAACGACGCGATGGTGATCCCGACCGGCATCAAAACGCGCGAAGTCGCGGGCCCTGCGGAAACCGCGCGCATCTTGCGGGAGCTCTGCTCCGTCTGCGGCCTCTAGCCGAAGGTGAAGGTGTACGCCTCGAGCCCCGCGCCTTCAATCGTGATCTCCAGTAGGTGCGTTTCGTAGTCATCATTCTCCACGAGGTGGTAGAGGCCACTTTCAGTGACTCTCACGTACCCGTCTGCATCGACATCCGCCCCGCGCGTCGCACCGAGAGCCTTTCCCCCATCGTGCGTTACTTTGATTCGCACGCCGCTCTCTGCCGAGGCCACGAGGTAGACGTTTTTGGCTGTGTACGTAAAGCGGATCTCCGCGCCCGCCGACGCGCTGCGAGCGGCCTCGTCGGTAAATTCCCACCTGCCGCCGAGGTAAAGAACATTTGGAAAAATACGATCTGGAAGCGTGAAATTTTGCGTGCCACTTCGATACTGCACCCCGTTGCCGAGGTACTCGTTGCGAGATGATCCGAAATAGATTTCCGGACTTCCGACACGGCCCGGCTCAACGGCGACCGTTTCCGGAGCCTCACCAGCCGCTTGCTGCGGCATCTCCTGCCCGAGTCGCCGTGCCCGCTCCGCGAGCGCGCGCTGAATCGCTTGCTCGGTTTCCTCGTATGCGCCTTCGCCGATGTGGTCGTACACGATGTAACCGTCGATATCGACGAGATACTTTCGCGGCCAGTACTGATTGCCGTATGCACGCCAGGTCTCGTAGTCGTTGTCCTGCACGATCGGATAGGTCAATCCGAAACGGGTGGCGGCGTTCTCGACGTTGGCTTTCACTTTTTCGAAAGCGAACTCGGGCGTGTGAATACCGACGATCTCAAGGCCCTGATCTTTGTACTTCTCGTACCACATCCGCAGGTACGGGAAGGTGCGCTGGCAGTTGATGCAGCTGTACGTCCAAAAGTCCAACAGTACCACTTTGCCCCGGAGGCTCTCGAGTGTGATCGGCTCGCCTTCCGTGTTGAGGTAACCCGCGGGAGAGACAAGCTCGGGCGCCTTCTCGTAGGCAGTCGCTTTCGCTTCGGGCGAAAGATCCGTGACCGATGCGGCGGCACGCGCTTCTTCGTTGCCAAGGAGCAAATACTCGAGTTGGCTGAAGTTCAGTCCCTTTTCAACGAACCACACCTCGATGTCCCGCATCACGCCGGTGAAAACCAGTACGCCCACAATCACGAAGAGTGCTCCAATGCCACGCCGGAACCATCCCCTCGGCTCGATGGTGATCCCAAGCTTTTGCACGAGTCGATCCCCGAGGAACGCTATCAAGAGGAGCATGAGCGAGAGGCCCGCGGCGTATGCTGCGAGATACACGATCCCGACAAGCGGCTGTACCGGAAGCACGGTCGCGAGAATGATGAAGTAGGTCGGCGAGCAGCCGGCAAACACTGGGCCGAGCGCAGCGCCCATGAGCGCGTCTCCCCAGAAGCTCCCCTTTTGATACCCTCTCGCCAGCAGCTTGTTCGAGCCGATATTCAAGGCGTTCACGCCGGGAATTGAGGCCCACACGTCGGGGAAAAGGAGAAAGAGGCCGAAGACCATCACGATGATCCCAGAAAGATACCGCCAGATCTCTTCAGGAACCCCGATGAGCGCGGTCGAGGCCTTCAGCACGAGCGTGAAGACGACGATCGAGAGCGCGAGCGATGCGGTGATCACATACGCGCGCCGGCGAGATCCGCCCGCCAAAGAGCCGCCGACGATGACGGGAAGGAGCGGCAGCACGCACGGAGCGAGCACGGTCAGCACGCCGGCGACGAACGAGACGAGAAGCAATACCATGCTTATTGCACCTCCCGCGCGAGCGCGGCGAGCGTCGGGGAACCGCTCCACTTCTTGATCAGAGTACCCTTAGAATCCACCTGCACGAAAGTGTGCTGGTAGGTGATGCCGTACTTTTGCTTCAGCGCCGCGGAGTTATCGTAGTCGATGTCGAGGATCGTGAGCCCAGCCGGGATCGAACCGAGATTCGCGCGAATATCGGTGTCGACCGCCTTACAGGTGGGGCACCACGACGCCCGGAAAAAAAGTACGACGTCGCCGCTTTCGGCCCTCGCCAGCTTTTCGGGAGCATACGCCTCATACGAGCCGCTCTTTTGCATCATGGCGTCGCCTTCCATCATTGTATCTCCTTCCATCATCGCGCCGTCTTCCTTCTGCATCATTTCATCTTTCTGCATCGTCTGTCCCCCAGCCTGCATCGCATCTTTCTGCTCCATCGTCTCCCCTTTCATCATCGAGTCATCCGATTTCGGTGCGCTGCCCCAGAAGAGGAAGTAGCCGCCGCCGAGGATGATAATCACACCCGCTATCCACACGAATATTTTTTGTGTCGCCATAGTATCGCGCTAAAGACTAATAAAGGTCAGTATAAAAAGCGTCCGGTGAATGTCAAATTGACTTTACATCCGCCTGTGGACAATCTCAACTGTAGAGGTCGCTGTATATGCGTGCAGCCGTCTTTGCGACCACCATGAAGGCGAGGGCGCCCACGAGCCACGGATCGATACTATGGTCGAGACTCTGGAGTGTGATACCCGCGAGCAGCACCGCGGCTCCAGAAAGATATGCGATTCTCCCTGCGAAGCTGCGGTGGGCCGCCTCCCGCTCGTCAGCCGCCCGCTCTCGCAACGCGAAGACCGCAATCGCCCCGAACGCCGCCGCAAGACCTCCCAGGACTGCAATCTGTATCGGCATCGGCATCCAAAAGTGGAACGGGTTGAGAATGAACACGAGGAGCACGATGAGAGCGAGCGATGCGAGGATTTCCTTCATACTACGATTCGATAGCGAATAATTTTTCGACGGGCGTCTTGAAGTAGCGCGCGAGCCGGAGCGCCAACAGGATCGAAGGAGCATAGTTACCCTTCTCGATGGCGATAATCGTCTGACGACTGACGCCGACCGCGGCGGCCAGCTCCTCCTGCGTGATGGCAGCCTTCATCCGTGCGGACTGTACGGTATTTGCAACGCGCTCCTGCATTTGCCTATCTTGCCTACGGCGCAGGCGCCGGTCAAGTGAACTTTACTTTATCAGTTGACTATCGTTACAAGTCTGGCAACATTCGCAAACCGAGCATGGCGCTCGAAATGAGAGGATGTGCGATGGCACGTGGCAAAACAACGAAAGTTCCTCCCCTCATCCCGTACGCGGTTGAATCGGAGGCGGATACTCCGAATAGGACTGGGGCGATCTTTCCGACGGGTAGCATGGGCGAACCCGAAGTGGCGACGCGTTGCGACGCGATGATCAAGCGCGGTGCCTTGCCGAAAGACTTTCCGGCAGGCGCGCTGAGCTATCGGTTCGCGAAGTAATCTCGCGAACCACCAAAAAAGCGGCAGGCTCCGGTCTGCCGTTTTTTCATTGCTATACTTCATACGATGACACTGCGCGAGCGGCTCGCTCCCCTCCTCAAAGGCGATGTCGCCGACGACGATAACACGCGCGCTCTCTACAGCCACGACACAAGCATTTTCGAGAGGCGCCCGAGCGTCGTGGTCTTTCCGAAAGATGCCGATGACGTGGCCGCGGTCGTTCGTTTCGTACGCGAGGCAAAAGAAAAGGGTGAAGACATCAGCATCGCACCGCGCTCCGCCGGCACCGACATGACGGGTGGGCCGCTCACCAGCTCAATATCACTCGTGTTCACAAAATACATGCAAACGATCGAAGACGTAGGCACCGACTATGCAATCGCGGAGCCGGGCGTGTACTACCGCGATTTCGAGAAGATCACACTTTCGAAGGCGGGCGCGCTGATCCCCTCGTACCCCGCTTCGCGCGAGATCTGCGCCCTTGGCGGCATGATCGGCAACAACTCCGGCGGCGAGCTCACGTTGAAGTACGGACAGACGAGAAAGTATGTCCGCGCGCTCGACGTGATCCTCTCCGACGGATCGAAAGTGATTATGCGGCCTCTCACGAGGCCGGAGTGGGAGCAGAAGGAGTCGCAACACGATTTCGAAGGGGCCGTATACCGCGAGGTCCGCGCGCTTATCGAGGAGCATATCGACGAAATCGAAAAAGCGCGGCCAAGCGTTTCCAAAAACTCGGCTGGCTACGCGCTTTGGGAAGTGTGGGATCGCGAGCACGACACATTCGACATCACGCAGCTGATCACGGGCTCCCAAGGAACACTTGGGATCGTGACTAAAGCAAAGATCGGCCTCGTGAAGCTGAAGCCCGAAAAATCCATGCTCGTGATCTTTCTCTCGGATCTCAACACGCTGCCCGAAATCGTGCGCCGCGTGCTCGCGCTTTCTCCCGAATCCTTCGAGAGCTACGACGATCAGACCTTCCGGCTCGCGGTGCGCTTCATGCCGCAGATCATCAGGCACTTCGGTTTCTTGCAGATGGTCAAACTGGGCTTTTCGTTCATTCCAGAAACCTGGATGGCCCTCACGGGCGGCGTGCCGAAGCTGGTCTTGCTTGCGGAGTTTGCGGAAGATTCGCTCGCAGAGGCGCGAAAAAAAGCGCACCGCGCGGCCGACTCGCTCCACGGGATCCCGGTGAAGGCCACGGTAGCGGGGAGCGAGACCGCTGCCGCAAAGTACTGGACAATCCGCCGCGAAAGCTTCTCGCTGCTGCGGAAAAACCTCCGGGGCCTCCACGCGGCACCTTTTATCGACGACATCGTCGTGCATCCTGCCGACTATCCCGCCTTCCTGCCGGAACTACAGGAGCTCCTCGGTGAGTACGATCTGATCTACACGATCGCGGGGCACATCGGCGACGCGGATTTTCACATCATCCCCCTGATGAATCTCGGGGAGCCGAAGTCGCGGCAGACGATCATGGAGCTCGACGATCGTGTGTACCGGCTCGTCGCGAAATACCACGGATCGATCACGGGCGAGCACAACGACGGAATCGTGCGCACGCCCTACCTGCCGATCATGTTTGGAGAGAAGATGTGCGATCTTTTCGCGAAGGTGAAGCGCATATTCGATCCGGCGGGCATTCTGAACCCCGGAAAAAAAGTTGGTGGTACGCTTGCAGATATCGAGCGCGACATGATCCGCCATGGGTAGGCTACTCCTCACACTGCTCGCGTCCGTGCTCGTGATTCCGGGTAGCGTCTTTGCGCACGAGGTGTACGTACTCGATCCAGCAAGCGTGGCCGCGGGAATGGCAACGAGCTCCCCGAATCCCTTTCTCGCGTACTTCGGCAACGAATACCAATTCTTCTTCTGGGGCTTTGTATCAGCCGTCGTCCTCTCAACGATCATCGCCGCGAGTATATTCGGCATATTTGAAAGGACGCTCGACCCGCTCTTCTTCAAATTGAAGCGCTTCGCTCTTCCCCTCGCCCGCGTTACGATCGGGCTCTGCTTCATCTCCTTCGGCATTATGGGTTCGCTCTACGGACCGGAGATGCCACTTCAGGATCTCTTCGGATCTTTTCAGAATGCGGCCCAGATTTTCCTCATCGCGCTCGGCGCGTTTCTGACGCTCGGCGCGTACACGCGCCTCGCCGCGCTCTGTGCCGTGCTGATCTATCTGTACGCCGCATTCGTGCACGGCTCGTACCTTCTGACGTACACGGATCACTTAGGAGGCGCGCTCCTCCTCCTGATTCTCGGCGGCGGCGTGTGGTCGGTCGATCAATCGATTCGCGACCGCCCTCGCGCACTCCTCGCGTTTTCGAGACTCTCACGCTTTGCGTTCCCGCTGATGCGCATCCTCTTCGGTTTCGGGATCATGTTTGCCGCGGTCTACGCGAAATACATCCACAGCCAGCTCGCGCTCGATGTAGTGATCGAGAACGATCTCACCCGCTACTTTCCCTTCGACCCGCTCTTCGTGGTGCTCGGCGCACTCATCATCGAATTCTTGGCAGGGCTCATGCTCTTACTCGGGATCGCGGTGCGCTGGACGTCGCTCTTTCTCCTCTTTTGGCTCACGCTGAGCCTCCTCTACTTCCAAGAGGCCGTGTGGCCACACCTCATTCTCATCGGTCTCGGACTTGCGATCTTCTGTCACGGGTACGACCGCTACTCGCTCGAAGGACTCCTGCTGAAGCGACGCGGCCGCGAGCCGTTGCTGTGATGGGATTTTAGAATTGCACGACTCGCGTGCGTACAAAGAGCATGAGGACGATTAAGAAAGCGAAGGCGCTCGCCGCCATGAGGGGGTACGTGATGTAGCCGAACTCAAGATAGAGAATCTGCACGCAGCTTACGCCCTCGGCGGAGCACGGCGCGAAGCTCGAGGGAAACATCTGAAGCGCGTGGTGGTAGAGGGCAAACCCGAGGCCAAGGACGGAAAGGAGGATCGAATAATCCGCAATACCACGATCCCGCTTCCACAGCGCGAGCGCAAACAGGAAGACCTGCGGATACAGGAAGATACGCTGCCACCAGCACAAAGGACACGGCGGAAGGTTGAAGATTGTGGAGTGCACGAGCGATACCGCGCTCGCACCAAGCGCCGTGAAAAAGCCGACCCACAGACCCCATCGTCCTACGAAGCCCGCGGCCTCACGCAGATCCGGAAAGCGATCCTTCAGCAGGTAGAGCCCGAGTAGCGCAAGCGTAACGATCTGAAGTGCGATCACTTTGAGGCCAAGGATGTAGTTGACCGTTTCGAGCATGAAAAAATCACGACTGCGGGAGCGCGCAGGAGGTTTTTTCGGAAAGTTCCTCTAACGTGCGCTCGCCGGTAAGCCGCGATCCATCGGCAAAAATCCATGTGGGGTACTGGTCAATCCCCTTTTCTTTGCAGGCATCGAGCTGCGTTTGTCCGTCGGGCGTGGAGCACTCCACGTACGGGAGCAGCTTGGCGGAAGCGCCAAAGAGATCCTTCGTGCGCTTGCAGTGCGGGCACCAGAAGGCGCCGTAGAATACCGCGCCCCGATCCTTGAGGCAGGTGGCAAACGAATCGAGATCCCCCGGTCGCGCCCGCACGGTAAACGCCACGCCGATCCCCGCCACGAGCAGAGCGAGCACCGCGAGCGAGAAG
Organism: Candidatus Kaiserbacteria bacterium; assembly: GCA_016432285.1. Classification (GTDB taxonomy): domain Bacteria; phylum Patescibacteriota; class Minisyncoccia; order Phycocordibacterales; family UBA2100; genus UBA10103. The sequence goes on along the minus strand of CP066682.1, from coordinate 391,537 downwards.
ATCAGGGTGCCTTTTTTCATCGAGTTGAGTATAGCGTACAATGCGCGAGTGTCTCAAGAGGAACACATCGACAAAGAATTTCTCCTCCAGGTGGTCCAGCCGGCTCTCATTGGCCTCATCGACGGCTCGGTCTCTACGCTCGCCCCGCTCTTTGCGGCCGCCTTCGCGAGCGGGAGCCCGCACGTCGCGTTTCTCGTCGGCTCCGCCGCCGCCGTCGGCGCGGCGATCAGCATGGCGTTCGCCGAAGCGCTCTCGGACCCAGGCCACCACACGGGCCGCGGGCACCCCTTTGTGCGCGGCGCTATCGTCGGCGGCACTACGTTCGTGGGAGGCGTTTTTCACACGCTCCCCTTTCTCATCTCTGATTTTTCAATCGCCCTCTACGTCGCCTACGTCGTCGTCGGGATCGAGCTCCTCTCGATCGGCTACATTCGTTACCGTTATTTCAAAGCGGGCTTCTGGTTTTCGGTCGCGCAAGTAGTCTTTGGCGGCGCGCTCGTCTTTTTGGCTGGGATCTTGATCGGCAGCGCCTAGTTAGCGGTGCTTTTGCGCCGCGCACTTGCAGCCGACGGGGCGGATGAACTCGTCGTAGTACTCGTCTCCGTAGTCGATTGTGATTTCCTCGCCTTTGCGGATCGTTCGCGTCGCGAGGATGTAGATGCGGCCGTCGTGTATTTCCGCTTCCGCATTCGGCTCGCAGGAGTGATTGATGTAGCGCGCGACATTCTCGCGCCCGGAGCCGTCGATCGTCCACGACTCGTCGATTTCAAAAAGGTAGCGGCTCTTGAGGGTATCCGCGTACGTCGTAGCTATGCGCTTCCCCGTGTATTCGGCGACGCACTCGCCTCTTTCGATCTTCCGCGTGGCAAAAAAGCCGTGCCCTAATCCGGCGCGCGATTTTCTCACTATCCCGAGGTTGGCTGTCGTTTCCATGGCGCGTGAGTATAATACGGGGAATGACCAAGCGAGAAAAGCTCTCGACCGAAAGCTACAAGGGCGTGCGCGACTTTTACCCCGAAGATCAGTTCCTGCAACGCTACATCTTCGAGCACATGGAGCGCGTGTGCGAGCTGTTCGGCTACGAGGAATACAACGCCTCGGTCTTAGAGCCGTCGGAGCTCTACCGCAGCAAAACCTCGGAGGAAATCGTCAACGAGCAGACCTACACCTTTCGGGACCGTGGCGAGCGGGAGGTAACACTCCGTCCTGAGATGACCCCGACCTTCGCGCGTATGGTCGCGGCGCGCTCGCGCGAGATTCCGCTTCCGGCACGCTGGTACACGATTGCCAACGTCTTCCGCTACGAGCGTCCGCAGCGCGGTCGCCTTCGCGAGCATTGGCAGCTCAACGCCGACATCGTGGGGGTAAACAGCGTGGAAGCAGATGCGGAGGTGATCGCAATCGCGCACGGCATCCTCCGCAGCCTCGGCGCAGAAGAGCGCGATTTCGAGATTCGCGTCTCCGATCGCCGCATCCTCGACACGATCTACGACGCCACCGGCATCGACGCCTCGCTCCGTGCCGAAACGACCCGGCTTCTCGACCGGCGCGCCAAGCACGAGAATTTTGAAAAAGCGCTTTCCGATGTGCTCGGGGCCAAGACGGCGCTCTCGCTCATCGATCAGCTCGACCGCACCACGTCGACCGCCTACCTCGAGGAGCTTCGGCGTCAGCTCGAGTACATGGGCGTGCACAACATGATCGTGGACACCAAGATCACGCGCGGATTCGACTACTACACCGGCATGGTCTTCGAAGTGTACGACACCGACGAATCCAACCGCCGCTCAATGTTTGGCGGCGGCAGATACGACAACCTGCTCTCGCTCTTTGGAGGAGGATCGATACCGGCGGTCGGCTTTGCCATGGGCGATGTAACCGCACGCGACTTTTTGGAAACCCACAACCTGATGCCCGCCTACGCGCCCGCCACCGAGCTTATGATCGCGATCGTCGACGAAGACGCCACGAGCCATGCGGTGAAGCTCGCGCAGGACTTGCGGCGCGAAGACGTAACCGTCGCGCTCAACTTTTCGGGAAAGCGCATCGGCGATCAGATCCGGCAGGGCGACAAAATGAAAATCCCCTTTGTGCTTGCGGTGGGCTCGAAGGAGCGCGAGAGTGGCCGGTACACCGTGAAAAATCTCGCGACCGGCAACGAAATCACGCTTCCCGCCGACAGAATCGCCGAACACCTCTTCTCCTCGCTCGGCTGATTTTTGGACCGCGAGCGTATCGCGATATACTACCCCGATGCGAACGGTTGTTTTTGACATTGAGACCGCGAACTGGATGAGCGAGACGGGCTCGGGAGATCCGTCCGACCTCACGATTGCAGTCGTCGGGATTCACGATTCGGAGACGAATCAGTACTCCTGCTTTTTGGAGAACGAGCTGCCGCAGCTCTGGCCCATTTTGGAGCGTACCGACATGCTCGTGGGTTACAATTCTGATTATTTTGACATTCCGCTTCTCAATAAATACTACCCGGGGGATTTGAAACGCATCAAGAGCCTCGACCTCTTGCAGGAGATCTACTCATCGCTCGGGCGGCGGCTGAAGCTCGATTCGGTGGCAGCCGGGACGCTCGGCGAGGGCAAGAGTGGCGACGGCTCGCTGTCGCTGAAATGGTGGAAGCAGGGAGAGGTGGAAAAAGTGAAGATGTACTGCCAAAAAGACGTGGAGCTCACGAAGCGGGTCTTCGACTACGCACTCCAGAAAGGCAGCTTGAAATACAAGGATCTCGGAACCACACGCGAGATCAAGCTCGACACCTCAAAGTGGCTCGTCGCGGGCGCAAAGCCAATGACGTTTACCCTGGGGCTGTAGCTTGACCTTCCGCCCCAAATCCGTAGGCTTCTCCACTAGGTGCGGGCTGATCCGCATACGTTTTTCAGCGCGGGGGAATCCCATGACAGAAGCGTGGTCCAACTTTTCGTATATCCTCATCGGCGTGATCGGGGTCACCTGGCTCCCGGCCGGATTCGCGGGAGCCGGAGTTGTGTACGCGATCACGGTTCGCAAGTATCCACACAACTTCTTAAAGAACGGAACGTCCAACGAGGTGATGTTCATTCTGCTGACCCTCTGCGGGTGGTACTCGTACGGAATGTCCGTTCTGGCGCTGTACCTGAACCGCGAACACCGGGGAGCGGGGATTTTGTGGCCGGGAAAAGCCGCGCGGCAGGAGGCTGAGCGTCGAAAAGCGCGATCCTCAGAAACCCGGAGGCGCGAACAAAATGCCGCCTGAACAAACGAAGTGTGCACCGGCCTGTCGACTGACAGGCCGGATTTTTTTGTGTGCCCAGAGTCAGATTTGGCGACAGCTCACTAAACTCGCTGCGCTCGTTAAGTGGCTCCTGCCCGGCCTCGCCTGTCGCCAAGGCGACATGGCTCCGGCTTGCAAATCCGACACGAGCCGTGCGCAGGCACGGCTCTTCTGGGCTTTGAAAGGGGTCGGGAAAACAATTGTTTTCCCGTGGAGGAAGACAGCTCGCGAAGCGAGCGTTGGAAAACCGTGGGTTTCCAAGAGGTGCCCAGAGTCAGATTTGCACTGACGACCCTTCCCTCTTCAGGGGAATGCTCTACTACCTGAGCTATCTGGGCAAGCGACGCCCAGAAACGAACCTCTCCGGGCGATTGCGGTACTATACCAGATCTTTTTATTGGAAGTCGACCTGTTTTACTGCGAGAAATTATCCTTGAACTGCTGAAGCATTCCCTGAAAATCAGTGAACTGCGCCGAGACGTTGGCGCCGGTGCCCTGGATGTCGCGATACGTTTGTATGACCTCCTGCATCATGGGGCCAAGGTACGTGATGTAGAGCCACAGCGGAATTCCGAGGAGCGCGGCGTACAGAAGGAGCTTCAGGATCCCGCCCCAAAACGCGCTGCGGCGCATTTTGTGGAGCATGCGGTTGTTCTCCTGTGTGAGACGAAGAATCTCTCTCAGCGTTTCCTGACTCGGATCCATGCCTGAAATCTTAGCATGCTATAGTTGCGGCCTCGCCCTCGTAGCTCAATGGATAGAGCTATCCCGTCCTAAGGGAGAGATGTGGGTTCGATTCCTGCCGAGGGCACTGCGAAGCAAGTGATCGAGAGCGCCGTGCCGCTGCATGGCGCGTGCAGGAATCGAACGCCGGAGCGATGCGAGGCCAGCAGGCCGAGCAGCGAGGCGGTGCCCAGACCGAGGCGAGCGACGGCGAGCCGAGAGTCGAGGGAGATTCCTGCCGAGGGCACTAGACTGCGAGCAGCTCCTTGAGGCGATCCTCGTCGTAGCCGACGATGGTCTCTTTGCCGATCGTGATGACGGGCACGCCCATCTGACCGCTCTTTTCTACCATCTCTTTGCGCTTTTCGAGATCGGTCGCAACGTTGTAGTCGGTGAACTGAATCTTGTTGGCGGCAAAAAAGTCCTTCGCCATGTGGCAGAAGTGGCAGGTCGGGGTCGAGTAAATAGTTACGTTTTGTTTTGTAGCCATACGATTATTTTTTAGTGATACCTGATAATACCATATCGCCTAGAAACCGAGTTTTTCCTCTACGAGGAGCACGGTGGCATTCCGCTTCATCATGCTGCTCTCCCCGTACAGAATCAGCGTCTTGTTGTGCTGCGTGCCAGAGCCGTACAGCCCCTTCATGTGCTCGTCTTCGAGGGGGATGACGTGCTTTTCGAGCCGCTCCAAGGCCGCCGGCAGGTCCGGTACGATCTTTTGTGTGCCGACGACCAAGATGAGATTTTGTGAGGTGTACGAGAGGTGCGGCTGTTGGCTTCCGGTGTTGGAGCCGATCACCATCTCACCACCCTCCGTAAGCGCATGCACGCTGCCGAGATAGTAATCGGAAACGACCGCATGCATGCGCGCCTGCGCGCGCTTGTCTTTGTCGGGCTCATTAAGAATTTCCTCGTGCAGATTTCTCCACGGGTGCCCGCCAGCTTTGAGGTAATCGACAAAGCCGATCTCCTCGAGCGTCACCGACGAACCGTTCATGACCGACGCACCTGCGGGAATAGTCTTCTTGATGTATTCGAGCGCTTCGGCGCGATTCTGCACACGGGCGGTCTTGAAACGCCTCGCTTCGAGCTCGTGCACTGCCTTCTCGATGATCTCTTCAGTTGCAAGTTTCGTATATTCCATACGTTGATGTGGCGCTTCTGCTGACGCCGCTCGATTTCAGTTGCTTTACTTAGTAAAGTTTGTTGGTAGAGACTCAGTATAGATAGTCGCTTTACTTTGTAAAGTGGATAACTCGTGCTACCGTGGTCTGATGTTGCGCACCAAAAAGCAACGCGAAGACCTCTGCGCCGACTGCCCCGTCGCCCGGGTGGCCGATCTCCTCGGGGACGCCTGCTCCCTCCTCGTCGTGCGCGATCTTTTGGACGGCCCGCGCCGTTTTGGACATCTCGACGAATCGCTCGGTATGAGTACCCGCACGCTCACCAAGACGCTCCGCCGGCTCGAAAGGCGCGGCCTCGTGGCTCGCACTGCGCTGAAGCGCCTCCCACCTTACGTGGAGTATCGCCTCACTTCGCAAGGCAGGGCCCTCCGGAAGGTGGTGGACGAAATGCGGACATACGGAAAAAAGTACCTGTAGTGCGAGTACGGGAAATCGGCCAAGCGCTCGCTCGTGTGCGGGATACGGGAATCGAACCCGTATCTGCTGCTTGGGAAGCAGCCGTTCTACCACTAAACTAATCCCGCGGTCGGAATACTATACATCACCACCAGGGGAAAATCTTTTGGAACCACAGCTTGATCGGCGAAGAGGTCGCCTTGATCGGGGTCGTGCTCGAGGGATCGACGATTACGATGAGCCGCTCGCCTTCCCCGGCGAGCGAATACTGCGTACGGAGCTCTTCCTCGACGCCGCGGTCGGTACGCAGCTTCTCCAAATCGGCTTCGAGCTGCGCCTCGCGCGAAAGGAGGTCGTTGCGTGCCACTTCTGCCTCCGCGCGGAGTGTCTGCGAGTCCCGCGCCTTGCCAAAGACTCCCCATACGCCCGAGATGGCAAAAACGACGACCCCAAGAAGCGCGAGGAGCCCCAGCCGCCTCAAGAGCCTGCGGCCGAGATCGTTCCTTTGCCGACTCCAGCTCATACGCTATAATCGTACCACTTCACCTATGAGCTTTCTTTTTCACAAGCGTACCAAACGGATCGTCAACGCCATCTGGAGCGTCGTCGCCGTCCTCATCATCATCGGCATGGTGATTTTCTTTGCGCCGGGCGTCCTCGCGATCATCACGGGCTAGTTGGTCTCCCGCACCACCTTTAGGAAAACATCGTGGGGTATATCCACCTTGCCGCGCGCGAGCATTTTCTTTTTGCCGCGTTTTTGTTTTTCGAGCAGTTTCATCTTTCGCGTCACGTCGCCGCCATAGAGATAGCCCGTCACGTCTTTGCGCATCGCTGATTTTCTACGTGAGGCGATGATCCTCCCGGCTACCTTCGCCTGAATCTTCAGCTCGAAGAGCTGCCGCGGCAAAAGCTTTTCGAGTCTTTCCACCATGGCCTCGGCCTCCGTCTGGAGTCGCCGGCGGCTCACGATGCGCGCAAAAGCCGGGACGAGCTCTTCCGCCACCAGTACGTCGAGCCGCGTGACGTCGGCCTCGCGCAATCCCTGAAGCTCGTACGAGAGCGAGGCGAATCCGGATGAGATGCTCTTGAGTCGATCGAAGAATCCCCGCATGAGCTCCCGCAGCGGCATCTCGGCCGAAAGCTGCATCTTGCCGTCGGGCATCGTTTCCGTCTCCCCCACCTTCGCCTCATGCTCATACAAAAGCTGCGACACACCACCGATATAATCTGGCGGCGAGATCACGAATACCTTCGCCCAGACTTCCCGCACTTTCGCCACCGTTCCGTCGTCGGGAAAACGCGCGGGCGCGTAGATTTCCTCCACCTTGCCGTTGGTGCGTGTGATTTCGTAGACGGTCGTCGGTTGCGTGACGACGAGTGAGAGACCAAACTCCCGGCGGAGCCGCTCGATAACGATCTCGAGGTGCAGCATGCCAAGGAAGCCGCAGCGGAATCCCTTGCCCATCACGCCCGAAGATTCTTCTTCATACGAAAGCGACGAATCCGAGAGCCGCAGGCGCTCGAGCGACTGCCGTAGGAGCGGCAAATCGTCTTGCGACTCCGGATACGCGGAAGCCCAGATGACGGGCGACGGCGCTTGGTAGCCAGAAAACGGGGGCGCGGCATTTTTTGCGGCCGTAACCGTGTCGCCGACGGAGGCGATGCCCGGTTTTTTGATGCCGGTAACGACGTAGCCAATCTCTCCCGCGAGCAACTCTCCGCACGGCTTTTCTTCAGGCATCAAAACTCCCACTTCGAGCGCAGTGAACGAGGCGTCGGCCGCCGCGAGGCGCAGCTCGTCGCCCTTTTTTACGGAACCGCCAAAGACGCGCATGTAGATGATCACGCCGCGATGATCCGAATAGCCGAAATCGAAGACGAGGGCCTGGGTCTTCTCGCCCGTGCTCTCGGGCGGCGCGATCCGCTCGACAATCGCGTTCAAGAGAGCGGGCACGCCTTCGCCCGTCTTGCCGGAGCTCCGGAGCACGTCGCGCTCCTCGCACCCCAAAAGGAGCGCAAGCTCCGCCACATGTTCCTCCACACGCGCCGCCGGCGCGTCGATCTTCGACACGACCGGAATGATGGTGCGGCCGAGGCTCTTTGCCACCGAAAGCACGGAGAGCGTCTGTGCCTCCACGCCCTGCGTCGCGTCCACGAGCAGAATCACGCCCTCGACCGCGGAGAGCGCTCGCGAGACTTCGTATGCAAAATCAACGTGTCCGGGCGTGTCGATAAGATTGAGAATGTAATCGGCGCCCTCATGATTCCACCGCATCCGCACGGGCTGCATTTTGATCGTGATGCCGCGCTCGCGCTCCAAGTCCATGCGATCGAGCACCTGCTCCTGCATGCGGCGCGGCTCGATCGTACCCGTGATTTCGAGCATACGATCCGCAAGCGTCGACTTGCCATGATCGATGTGTGCGATGATTGAGAAGTTTCTGATGTGCATATTCAGAAATCGCTCACATCGTTCGAAAGGGGTCGGGAAAACTGTAGTTTTCCCGTGACGGAGAGCAGGTCGACCGAGTGCGCGCAGGTCGACCGCTGAGAACCGTGGGTTCTCAGGGAGCGGCGTGCCGCGACGATGGGTGCGATGATTGAGAAGTTGCGGATATTCATGTAAGAAGCCCTATCCTAACAGACAACCACCCTAATGCCGATTCCCCTTTTTTCATCTCAGCGAGCCGCAGAGTGCCGAGAGCCTCCTACTGCGGACCAGAAACCGTTGCCTCCTCCGCTGAGGCGATCGGCGGTGTTTTCTTCAGGGAGCCGCGCCACAGACGCGAGCGTATGCCCGAAATCGTCTCCGCATACTCTCGATTACCAAGGAGTGCGTACGCGAGTGCCGCCGCAAGGATACCCGCAACACCGCCAGCCGCTCCCCTCAAGAAGACTGAAAGGAGGGTCGACGAGAGCGTGAGCGGCCCCACGACAGTGAGCACAAGGTACGCCGCGCCTGCGGCGGCGAGAGCGGCCGCGAGGGCGTGGAGCAGCGAATCGCGCGTTCGCACCATAAATCCGCCAAAGGCGTACTCGAAGTGCGCAACGAGAACAATACAGCCGATGATGGAGACGATCGCATACGCAAGCGCAAGCGCGAGCACGGAGCTGCCCGAGACATCCTCGAGCCGGAGGAGCTGTTGAAGAGTAACGAGCAGACGCTCGTCCTTGAGAAGCTCGATGAATTGCATTGCCAGTGCGATGGTGGCTATCGCACTTCCGAGGGCCACAAAGAGCGGCACGAGCGTGCGACCAGCCGCATAGTAGCCGCGCGCGAGGAGAAGCGTCAGACCCTGCGCGGCAAGCGAAAGCGCCATGAGCGCAAACGCCGCCGCCGTAAGACGCGTGTCGGTCCAGTCGAAGGCGCCGGAGCCAAGCACCACGCGCACGAGATGCGCGCGCAAAACGAGTACGAGCGCCGAAATGGGGAGCGACCAGAAGAACACGTACCGTGCGGCAATCGTAATGTGCTCGACAAACTCCTCGCGTCGCCCCTCTGAGAGCGCCGAGGCAAGCGTCGGGAACGCGGCGACCGAGTACGAAGCTCCGACGATTGAGAGCGGAACTGCCTGAAGATTGAAGGCGAACATAAAGACTGCGATCGAACCGGGCGCAAGCGCTGAGGCAAGCGCGGTCAGTCCCAAAAAGATTATCTGGCTCATCGCGAGCGTGAGTGCCCGCGGCACCGAGACGACGGCTGTCGCAAGCAGGGCCTGGGGCTCCCGAATCCACGGGAGTGATTTCAAAAAACCGTCAGCGATAATCGAGGGCAGCTGGATGCCGGCGTGGAGGAGTGAACCGAGCACGACTCCCCACGCGAGTCCCGAGAGCCCCCAGAGAGGAAAGAAGACGAGGAGGCCGAATATGATCCCGAGGTTATACAGGAGCGGCGAAATAGCGTAGAGCGCGTACCGTTGCCTCGCCTGCGTGATCGCGGCGAGAATATTTGAAAGCCCGAGAAAGATCGGCTGCAAAAGGAGGATGCGCGTAATACCGACGAGCGCGTCGCCCCACCCTTCGGCGAAGAAAACGGGAAAAAAGAAGCGGAGCAGCGAGGGCGCAAAAAAGGCGGCCACACCGGCGCAGAGGAGCGCAAGCGCCGAGAAGCCCGCGATGATCGTGTCGATGTACCGGAGCTGCCCTTCCCTGTCGCGCGCACTCAATTGTGGAATCAGCACGTACACAGACACAAGCGCGCCTGTCGCTACAAAGAGAAGATCAGGAATCCGGAACGCGGCGTAGTAGAGGTCGAGCTCCGCACCCGCGCCGAATTGCGCTGCAAACAAGCGGTCGCGCACCAGCGCGAGCAATGACGAGAGGAGGGCGCTCAAAGCGAGGATGTACACAGCTGCCTGAAGTCCTCGCACTTCGGAGGAAAGAAATCTGATGCCTCCGCGAACGAAGCCTGGCATACTACCGGCCCTTCGCGAATGGATCTTCTCCCGCTTCGATCGCAGCCACGATGCCGCGGACATCCGCATTCTCCGGATTCAGCGCCACGACTGCGCGCAAGACCGTGAGCGCGTCATCGGTACGGCCAAGGCGGTAGTACGTGAGGCCGAGCAAAAAGAGCGCATTGGCGTAGTCGTTCTGGAGACCGACGGCTCGTTCAAGCGCCGCCGCGGCAGCCGGGTAGTTAGCCTGCGCGTAGAGGACGGTCGCCACGTTGTACCAGCCGAGCGGATCTTCCGGCAAAATCTGGACGGCCTTTGCGGCCGCATCGGCCGCCGCCTGCAAATTGCCCGCGCGCGCTTCGATTTGCGACAGGAGGTAGTGTGCGATCGCCAAATCCGGCTTCAGCTCCAGCGCCTTCGCGAGATTCTCCTTCCCCGCCGCATCGCTGCCCGCGAGGAGATCAAGCTGCGCGAGCCCGAGGTACGGCAGCGGATTGGTCGGGTTGTCTTCGAGAGCCTTCCCGTACGCGTCGCGCGCATTTTGGGCGGCCCCCTCGACGCCCACTCCCGCGAGCTCACGGTAGAGGTACGCGAGCGAAAGCCAGTTTTGATAATTCCGATCCTCGATGGTAATCGCCGCGAGGCCATGCCGGATCGTGTCGGACAGCGTTTGCTGTAGCTGCGCCCTCGCGGCATCGCTCTGATCTCCGGAGTTCGCAAGGCGGGCAAGCTCGAGTATGCCAAGCTCGACAGCCGCTCGATGCGCCCGATCGTTTTTGGAATCGACCAAAAGCGCCATCGATATGGCGCGGGACGCGGCAGGAAGGTCTTGCCGCGAAGCGTTGATGATGATCGCGCGATTCACGAAGGCGTCCGAAAAGAGCACGCGTGCAGATTGTGCTCCCGAGAGGAGTACGACGAGCGCCAGCACAGAGAGGGCGCCGGAGAATATCCTTGCGCGCGCGCCAATCCACGAAAAAGCGACGTTGATTTCACGCACCGACTTCGTGAGATATTCGTCGGCGACGAGAAACGCATAGAAAACAAACGTGAGAATCGCGATGGCGCTTCCCGGCGCGTAGAGTATTTGCAACACGGTGAGATACACGGCACCCGAAAGGAGCGCGATCCGCAATCTCCCAATCCCCTGCGCCTCGCCCGTAAACGTGCGCCTTAAAGCTGCGAGGAGCGCGAAGAGTACGATCAGCCACGCGACGAGGCCGATCGCGCCGAGTGACACGATCGAGGTGGGTATGAAGCCCACGCCGAAGTAGAAATCGGTGTTCCAAAACTGCGTCTCGTTGACCGAGAGCGGCTTGTAGAGTCCCCACTGCTGCGTAAACGTGTTGGGGCCCGAGCCAAAAAAGATGCTGCTCGCTTCGCTGAAAACCTGCCGCCCGATGGCGAGCGTCCCCTGCCACGACGGACGTACTTCAAGCTGCGTTACTTGAAGCTGCTGGGGGAACCGCGACTGGATCACTGACCCGCCCCAAAAAAGTCCTGCGAAAAGGATCGCGAGTACGATCCAGAAGAGTACGCCGCGAACCGCACCAGGATTCCCTGGGTCCCCCTGCGGCGGCACATACCGCCAGGCATAGATTGCGTACAAGATCGAAAGCAGCGTAAGGCCGAGCCACACGTCGGACGCGTTGGTGAGGATCAAAAAAATCGCCGACACTGCGGCAAGCGCATAGAGTCCGTACCGCACACGCGGATTTTCCGCGACGCGCGTGGGCTTGAGCGCGAGTGAGAGGAAGAGTGAGAGGCCTGCAAGTATCGCGAGATCGTGCCAGCTTCCGGCGGCGCTTCCCGCGACGCCGATGATCGCTCCCCCGAACGTAAACGAAGGCGCAGCAAGGTGCACAATCTGGAGTAGGAGCATGGCACCGAGACCCAAGAGGAAAGCCTTGAGGCCCGCAAGGAGCCGCTCGTCGCTGATGAGGACCACGACGCCGACGAAAAAGAGCGCGACAAAGATGATCATCGCGACAACCGTGTCTTGCTCACCGCTTCCGAGGATCGATTCGCGCGAGAGCCCGGTCGAGAGCGCAGAGACGAAATACGCGAGCGGCAACAGCGCCGCGGCGGGAAGCAGCAGGTGTCGCGGGAGACGAAGCGAGCCACGCGAAAGAATGGAGAGTACGGCGGTCACTGCCGCAACTGCGGTGAGAATCGCGGCAAGCGCCATCTTTGCGGCGGGCACGGTGAGCGAGGCGACCGGAACGAAAAAGAAGGGCGCGAGCGTGAGGAGGGCGAGGAAGGAATACCAGGACACCTTTTCCGCGTATCCGAGATACTGCATCGTTGTCGAGTATAACATGCACGAAAACGAGCACTTGTGGACCTAACTTTGGAGCGTAGAATGGATCCGCGCATGAGAAAGGTCTTCGAACTAATCGGCATTTTAGCGACGGTTTTTATTTTTGCCGTCGGCTTCTTGTACGTGCCTGACTTCCTTCGTCTGGCTCAGATATCCTCGCCACTTTTGGCTCCCATTGAGACATCTGACGTTCTAGACATCTTGAGCATCGTAATGGCTTTTGTCGGTGTCGCTGGGTATGGCGTCTATCTTTGGATTTCAAAAACCATCGCTGAAGAGATGGCACGAACCCACGGCCAGGAAAAGGCATACGTGAGCGTGAAGGTGAACAACATTCTCGGATACATACACGCACTTCTCTACAAGACGCTTTACGACTGGCAAACTGCATCTACGGACAAGGGAGGAAAAGCAAAAGAGCGAATCGACCGCGCCTTAATCCACGAAGATCTGGCGAGCGTGCACATGCAAATAGCGAATGTTGGAAACCTCTACCACTACGAGAACCTAATCGGCAAGAACAACCAGGCTTTTTTTCTTGCGCTGAAGTGGAACTACTTCAGAGAGGAGAAGAAGGACGACGAATTCATAAAATTCCTCGTTGAAAAAAATCATGCACGTGAGTACGCGATCGACAAAAAAATTGCCGAGTCAAATCTCCAGTATATCCAGGTGGCTAAAGAGATTTCCGATCCAAACAGACGCGCTAACCTCATAAAGCGCGTGGACGACACGCGCGAATGGGTCCGGAAGGTGTTCTCCGTGAACCCTCCTCTTGACCTACAACGTTAATCCTCCTGGCTCACAACGAGGTCTACTCAACCAGGTTATCTATCATAAGGCACATGATACCCCGCAAGCGTTTTTCTTACAAGTTGTGCCGTTCGCCCATAAGATCGTCTGTTGTCAAAGCAGAAAGTGCCGCCATCCTGAGTTAAAAAAGCAAACCCCGCCTTGCGGCGGGGTTCGTTCTGCGTCATGAGCCGGATTCTGTCTGATCCCGAAGGACGAGGCAATCATGTATCTGGGATGATCGTTGCCGATCACCTCGAGCGGTTCTACCCGTGGGATAACGCGATCCGCACATTTCGGAAAATCGGATTTTATTCATCTCTCCGGATCAGCCGAACTATTCGGAGCGCATTATCCCATGGGTCACGACCTTGCACGCAGGTAGGATTTTTGCCGTTGCACTCCCGCATTGCTGCGGGCCTCATCCGACCGAGGTTAAACCTCGGTAGGAGCCGTCGCCTCTCGGCTTCGGCGTCTCTGTTCGCATCCCTCGAATTACTCGGACGGGCGTTACCCGCTACCCTGCTACATCGTAAGAACAATGTGCGTGTCCGGACTTTCCTCCCCGCTTACGCGGGGCGATTGCCTGACGCAGACGGGTAGTATACCAATTTGACGCGCTCTGGCAATCGTGTTTTCTTGTGAGCGACGTTGTTCATTGGAGGAGATACGATGCCAAGGATTACGGTAACGCTGACGCTCGCCGGCACCGAAACGTCGGTCGAGGTGTGGATGGCGCCCGGGTCGAGCGTGTATTTGACGCTCATGCAGGCTAAATCCCAGGGTCTCAGGATCCCCGAAAAAAGGCATGTAACCTACGGCAGGCACAAGATGCCTGACGAGAAAGAAGGCGAGGTCGCAATCGGAAGAGCCCGCCTGATCTGCGTCACGGAGCGCGACGACACCGAAAAGATCGTCATCGACATCTGACGCACGAAAAGCCCCGCGAGGATCGCGGGGCTTTCCACTTTTTAAGAGAGCAGAATTAAATAATTTCGCAGGTGCCGCCAGCGCAGGCGAGCTCCTTTTTCTGCTCGGTTTCGTCGGTGCGCTCGTAGATGACGAGCTTCGAGTAGTCGATCTTCGGGAACTTCGCAGCGAGCTGCTCGTACGTCTTTTTGTCGATTGATTCGTACGGTGCGAGACGGTAGACGTGGTTTTCGCGCGGCAGGAAGGAGAGGCCGCCGATGATGTCCCAATTGGCGTAGAGCCACGAGACCACCTCCACCCACTCCTCGTCGCCCACCGAGATCGTGGCCGAAGGATTGTGCTCCGTGAAATTCACTTTCACCATCTTCCAGTATTCGAGCTGCTGGAGCGCGGTGAGGTCGTTCTTGAAAACCGACCCTGTGGGAGATTTGACCGGGAACTCCAAGACGTAGGTGTTGGCCTCGCCCGGATTCTGCCCCACTTCAGGCTGGTGCGGGATCCCCTGGTCGCGGACCATCTTGAAGAGCGAGTCGGTAGCCGAGATGCGCACGCGGCGGATGTAGTACTGCGAGTGACGCGGGTGGATGCCGGAGGAGCAATCGAAGGTCTGCGAGACGGTTCCCGAGGGCTTCACGCATGTGATCGAGCTTGAGGGATTCACCCCGAAACGTTTGGCGTACGAAGCGTTGGTCTTCACCGCAGCGTCGCGCATTTTTTTCATCACCTTCGGATTGCGCACCGCGGGAGAATCCCACTGGCCGGTGATCGAGACACCGAGGAGTCGCTCCGCGCGGCAGTTGTCGGTCCACTCCTGCGAGATGTAGTTGAAATTCGTGAGCGTCGACTGGTAGGTGCCGAGCAATGTCGCGAGCCTCGCTTTCCGCAGCAGGGTTTTCTCGGTGTCGTCGGCGCGCGCGATCACTTCGGAGAGATTGCAGAACTGTTTTGATTGCAGAATGATCTCGCCGCACGGATTAGTGCCCACCTGCCCGATGTAGCCTTTGCGCTTGTACTTTTTCTGCAAGAGCTTGATACGGCGCTCGGGCATGGTCTTCTCGAGCGAACCGCGGTTGAAGATGCCGCGCTCGCCGGTGCCCGATTTCATAAGGGCGACCCACTCGTCCATGAGCTCGGCGTTGGTCGGCTTCGATTCGTAGACGGCGGAGTTGTTGGCGACCGAGCGGTACGGATCGGTGAGGAAGAATTGGCCCTTTTTCGCGTCGCGGATTTCCACGTCGTCGAGGTCCGAGAGCGAGATCATGGCCGTGCGGCGCACGCCGCCCGCCACCACGCACTCGCCGATCTTGCAGATGATGTCGTGCGCGTCGATGTTGCGAAGGCGCCTCCCCTGCCGCTTCAAAATGCGCTCCCGCGCGAAGGCGAGGAGCGAGCGCAGGGGCTCAGGACCGGAGGCCTTGCCGCCCATCGTCTTCAAGCGCGCGCCTGCGGGGCGAATGAGTGAGAAATCAAATTCGATGTCTTTGCCGGAATACCAGGTCCGAAGGCCAAGCGTGAGCGCGTCGCACCACCCTTCTTTCGTGTCTTGCACGACGTGCGTCGGGAGCTTCTCGCTGGTTTGCTTTTCGATCTGCGGAAGCTGCTGGATGTTCTGGCTTTCCACCGAATACCCCACGCCGCATCCCTGCATCGAGAGATACATGATCTCCGCGAAATCTTCGAGCTTCACTGGTGCGGTGAAAGAGCAGTTGTAGAAACACGTGTTGCACTTTTTGGCAGGCGCGCCCGCAAACTGCATCGCGCGCATCGAGGGCATCACCTCCTGCTTGAGGATCGCTTCGCGCACCTCCGCGTACTCGCGCTTCGTGAGCTTTTCGCCGAGATTCTCTTTCATGAAATTGACGTAGCGATCGACTGTCTCGATCCACGTCTCGCGGCGCTGCTCGCTCTCGATCCAGCGCGCGTAGGTCCGGAGGTACACAAACTCTCCGAGCGGATTGCTTTTGAAATACTTTTTCGACTCCTCGGCGAGCTTGCGGACATGCTCCGGCACCTCTCCCTGCTCTTTGCGGATCTTGGAGCGCTCCGCGCGGTAGAGAATGTAGTTCTTCGCGGTCGCCACGTAGTCGGAGAGGATGAGCTGACGCTCTACCTCGTCCTGGCAGCCCTCGACGGTCGGCAGGAAGTTCTTGTAGGTCTTGGCGATGCGCATCATCTCGCCCGCGACCTTGTGGGCCACGACCATCGCTTCCTCCGCGGAGCCTTCGTTGGAGGCTTTCATCGCCTTCTCGATCACGCGCACGATTTTTTCAAATTCAAACGGCACGATTCGTCCGTCGCGTTTCTGGATCTGCGGTAAATATTTTTTGTACACGCGAAGCGCGGAGCCGTCGACGACCCCTGCCGAACCTTTCTCACGTGCCGCGCGTGCGGCGATTGTTTTTGTCATGCGCATTGACCTAGATTTTTAATCGGAGGTTTATTGTACTCCCGCGCTTTTGCGAGCTCGCTATCGCGATAGTGTGGACAACCACCCCCTGCAAGCTGCATGAGGCAATATCGCGAAGCTAATCAAAAAGCGTCGCGCTTCCGAGATGCACCACGTCCCCTTGCATCACAGTATACCGCTCGGAAAAGCCCGCTGGCAACTCCAAAACGTATCTCGCCGGCGCGGATGGGGAAAACGACGAGGGGAAGGTGTCGGGAGAGACGCTCTTTTCAATATGGACGATTTTGCCCTCGGCAGAGAGCCATAAAATGTCGATCGAAAAGAGCATGTCCTTCATCCAAAATGCATGCAAACCGTCCTCCGGAAAAATAAACAACATTCCCTCGTCTTGCGCAAGCCCCTCACGGCCGCTCAAGCCCAACTGCCGCTCCTCGTCTGTATCCGCGACGCTGATGCGAATGATCTGCCCATCGAGTTCCACCGTCTCGCCGACGCCTTGCTTCTCTTGCTGCGCTTGCCGTTGCTCCTGCTGTTCCTCTTGCTGCTCTTGTTGCTGCGTGAGTGGCGTGGGGAGCTTGGTGTAGACGAGCGAGATCAGCACCGCAACGGCGGTGAGAAGAAGTGCAACGGTGAATACGCGTTTCATGAGCGCATCAAAGCACACTTCTCAAAAAAGGAGAACCGGCTCTTTAGAAAACCAGAACGATCGCGATAGCAACGAGCGCGACAAACCAGAAGCCGACGTTGATCACATAGAGGAGGAAGGGCTTTTGTTCCCAGAGCACCGTGCCGAGCATCGTCGGCGCGACGAATCCGATCCAGATCCAGAACGCGAGCTCGATTGCACCGATCGGATCGTACACACCCCACGCGATGCCGAAGTAGCTCATGACGTACGCGATCACCATGCTCGCAAGGAAAGTGATTCCCGCGCTCACCGGCATGCGACGCTTGCCGCGCTCCTGCGATTCGGGCGTGATGTTGGAGAGCCGCATCCAGATTCCTCCAAAGACCTTCGGGTGATACCACGCGAAACCGATGAGAAGGCTCACGATCCCGGAAGCGAGGAGCGAAATCAAACTGACTTCTGTCATACGTGAATCGTAGCGCGACTTTCACCATCGTCCAGTTGACGGTGTGCATACCTGGTATATTGGGAGGATGTTGAAGGCAGGTGTAGGCAACGAGTTTGGGCGCGAGCAAGGCGAGCCGACTGCCGAAAAAGAGGAGGCGGATTTCGAGCGCGAGCTCGAGCAAGATCTGAAGACGGATCCGTATCTCGAAGTCCACAAGAGCGACATAAAAAAATTCCGATCGTTCCGACGCGCTTTCCATCTCAATCGACTGAATCCCGAGGATCTCGACATCTACGTCGTGCATCCGGAGCGCAATGTGGCTATCACGCGCGCCTTTCGCAAGGGAGATTCGATCCCCCACTTCCGTATGCTCACGGAGAGGACGGCAGAGGCAGACATGCTGCGCAAAAAGAGCGGCCTCGATGAGATCCAGAAGGGTGCGGCGGAATGGCACGAGGGAGAGCGGGCGAAAATCGTCGTCGTGCTCGACGAAGAGGTAACGATGACCAAACATCTTCTCAAAAATGTCGAGTCTGGCGGCTGGCTTCTCTGCCGCCTCAAAGGCGCGAATGCAGTGCGCCGGACCGGCAAGTACGAAACCATGGGCGTGATACGCGCGGGCAGCACGACCGTGGATCCGAATGCTGGAGATTTTTGGAAAAAGAGTGAAGTGGACGATGAAGAGGCCTTCAAAGCAGCGCAAACGGAAGGCGGAGAGGCATCGTACGAAGAGGCGGCGCGCGCCGTCGCGGAGGCGGGCTTTTCGACGAAGAATGTCCTCGAGAGTTACAAGAAATTGATCGAGCTCGCAGAAAAGCAAAACGCCTCACGCGTCTCCCACGGAGAAACGCAGCTCACCTGCGTCGTGGAAAGGGATGGGGCGCCCGTCGAGATCGTCGTGAATACCGTGCTGCCCCTGAAAGAAGCGGAAAGCGACAGCGAAAGCATCGTGATCTTCAAGAAACACGAGACCGTGTAGCTACGAGACTCGCCTCCGAAGCCACCAGCGCTTCAACGCCGGGAACGAGAGCGTGGAGAGAATGTACCCGATCGAGGGCATGAGAGCTGCCAGCAGAAAATTGGCGACACCGATCGCAAAGAGGAGCGCGGCCGCCACGACGTACGTGACGAGCCCGATCGAGAGTACTCGGAAGTAGCTCGTCTCCCACGCCTTTTCGCTCTCCACCCGCGCGTTGCGCTCTTTCAGTAATTCGATTTGCGACTCCAAGGTGCGACCTCGCTCGCGGAGCGTTAAAATTTCTTTTTCAAGATTTTGGATCTTATCGTCCATAGATGGCGGAGGGTGAGAGATTCGAACTCTCGGTGGGTTTCCCCACACCGCATCTCCAATGCGGCGCACTAGACCACTATGCGAACCCTCCGTGTATATCTGCAAACCGAGCCGACAAACATCGTATAACAAGCCCACTATGCGGTCAGGGATAATTTTCTGTTGAAAATTTCCGCGACCCCGCCTCGGCGCCGACGCGCCTCCGGCTTTCGAATCCTCGATTCGGATTCGAACCCTCCTCGCGCACTGAGCATATCGCATTCCAATTCCTATTAAAAGGAGGGGGCCGCCGAAGCGGCCCACCTTAACTTTCGATTATTTTCGACGGAAGCGCTTGCTGAATCCCCTGCTTTCGCGAGCGCTTCGCCGCTGCGCCCGGCGAGCGACTCGCAATCTTCGCGCACGCTCGCGGTACTCTCTGCCCCGCCCGTGAGCGATCAAGTACGCTCCCACGTAGAGAACATTCATCACACACTCCTCACTGATCCTGAACGATCCGCGCTTGCACTTCCCGAACACTCCTTTCATTGCTACGCCGCCGCTGCTCGGGCGTTTGCGATAAAGGGAATTGGATGCGCTGCGCATCTTCCTGCATCCGGGGAGCACGGTTCTGCGCTCTCCGCCTCTCATTAAAAAGCCACTTCCGCTCGAAGAACTTCTTCGCATCAACGATTTCGGTCATCTTGACCTCCCACGTATGACCGTTTTCAGTATACCGCTAGATCTGCCCGCGCAACCCCACGAGGGCCGCCACGCGCTCCTCCACCGGCGGGTGGGTGCTGAAGATCTTGGCGATAAAGCGACCGGCCTCGTGCGCGCCGAAGGGATTCGAAATAAAGAGGTGCGCGGTGGCGTGGTTGGCCCTTTTCATCGGTGCCTGGTAGCTCGCGATCTTTTTCAAGGCCGATGCGAGCCCGTCGGGGTAGCGCGTGAGGAGCGCGCCCGAGGCGTCGGCCAAAAATTCGCGGCGGCGCGAGACGGCGAGCTGTATGAGCTGCGCCGCGATCGGGGCCACGATGATGGCCACGATACCAAGAATCGCGAACAAGGGATTGCGGTTGTCGCGATCCCCTCCTCCCCCGAAAAAGCTCATGCGGAGGAATATGTCGGCGATGATCGCGATAAATCCGGCGAGCACGACCGCCGCGGTCATCACGAGAATGTCGCGATTGCCGATGTGTGAGAGCTCGTGCGCGATCACTCCCTCGAGCTCCGCTTTCTCAAGCTGGCCGAGGAGGCCTGTCGTGACGGCCACGACCGCCCTCTCCTGATTCCTTCCTGCGGCAAAGGCATTCGGTGCCGGATCGTCGATCACGTAGAGCCGCGGCTTCGGAAGGCCCGCGGTGATCGCGAGATTTTCGAGCATGCGATGCAGCTCACGGAACTGGTTCGGATCAGCTTCCTTGGCGCCAGTGGCGGCAAGCGCGACTTTGTCCGAAAACCAGTACGCCGCGACGTTCATGAAAAGCGAAAATGCGACCGCGATGTATACAATAGAAGGGTTGTTGAGGTACCACCCGGCGAAATATCCGATTGCGATGATGAGGACGAGAAAGACGCCCATCAAAAGCCACGTCTTTTGGATGTTCTTGCTCTTTTCGGTGTAGAGGGATGCCATAGCCGGTCATCATACTCTCGCGGACTGAAAGAATCCAGAATGAAGGCTATACTTGTGGCATGGGGATGGACAGAATCGACCGCTCGCGCATCGAGGGTGCAAAAAAATTGGTCTCTGATTTTTTGAAAGATGAATCCTCTTCTGGGCAAGGTCCTTCGCTTCAAGAAACTGTCAAAGTGCTGCGCACACTCCTTGCGGCGGGCACCGTATATGCGGGTGCAGCCGTGAGCGATGCTGGGCCGGCGCAGGCTCGTGAGGGTGCAAAAATCGAGCGCGCGCAGCAGGAGCTCTACTCAAAAGAGGATCTCACCCTGCTTTCAGAAAACGTCTACCACGAGGCGAAGGGCGAGTCCCCCTTGGGACAGCTTGGGGTGGTGCAGGTAACACTCGCGCGGCTCGCCGCCGGAGAGTTTGGCCGCACGCTGCGCGATGTGATCCTTGCCAAAAACCAGTTTTCGTGGACGAGAGACGAGAAAGTGCGCGTCTCTCCAGAAGATCAGGAGGCTGTGAAAAAACTGCAAGAAATACTCGGCACGTTTATGCGTGGCAAGGAGCCTGCACACATCGTACGGGAGCTCTCCAAGATCACGTATGTTCCCACGAGCGCGCTTTTCTACAAACGCACCGACTGGAACGAGCACGACCCGAAGGAAGAGCGCATGAGCGAGAAAACCAAGAAGCTTTTCAAATCGTTGCGCGTTGTTGGCTACGTAGACAAACACTCCTTCTACGCGAAGCCCATCGACTACTCAAAAGCGAAGTGGTAGCTAGAAGCTCACCTTCACGGGCTGTCGCGCAGCCTCTTCGCCCGCATCGAGCTGGAAGAACTCGCGCGTCTTGAAGCCGAAGGTAGAGCCGACGAGGTTGCCGGGGAATTGCTCGAGTGCGTTTTGGAGATCCTGCACGACGCTGTTGTAGAAACGGCGGGCGGCCTGGATTTTATTCTCGGTGTCCGCGAGCTCGCGCTGGAGCTCCACGAAATTTGTGTTGGCCTTCAAATCCGGATAACTCTCCGCCACGGCGAACAAAGTTTTCAAAGCACCCGTCAGCATATTTTCCGCCTGCGCGTGTTCGCCCACGCTGTGCGCTCCCATGGCCTTCGTGCGCGCCTCCGTCACGCTCTCCAAGGTCTGCCGCTCGTGCGTCATGTAGCCCTTCACTGTTTCCACGAGATTCGGGATGAGGTCGTAACGGCGCTTCATCTGCACGTCGATGTCCGACCACGCCTCTTCGGAGCGGTTGGTGAGACGCACGAAGTTGTTGTACGCCCACACGAGCCACAGCGCGACAAGGACGAGAATGCCGACGACGATCCAGGCTGTCATGCCGCCATTCTATCACAACGACTCTCCTTTTCTATTTGAAGCCAAGTGTCTTATTTCCTGCAGGAAGGGTCTCGGAGACACTGGAGGAGCTGGAGGTTTTGCGCCGCGGTGCCTTTGTAGCCGTCGATGCCGTTCTCCTTCGCGAAATCGGCGCGGCTGAGGTAGTCGCTCGGGAGTCCTCCCGCTTTCAGGAAATTGACGAGCGAGTCCCCTGTCGGATAATTCTGCGCCGCGCGCGAGTACGGATCTCGAGGCTGCGGCAAAGGCGGTGGTAAGCCCCCTTGGTCCACGATCGCTTTTAGGATCTGCCTGTTGCAGGAAGCGCTTCCGGGCGTACAGCTCACTCCGAGATCCTTTGCGATCTCGTTGCGGCTCTCGCTCCACTCCTTGCCGAGCGCCTTACTGCACGCGGCGACCGACGGCCCGAAGCAGGCGGCTGGAAGCTGCGGCTTTTGCGCAGGAGTTTCCTCGGCGGAAGTTTCGGGAGACTGCGCGTCCGTTTTGTCGGCGGCACTGACCTCGTCGGCCGGCTTCTCGGGCACGTTCGGTATAAGTTGATTTGGTGCGGCGAGTTTCGTTACGGGAACGATTTGGGAAGGATCCGCGGGCAGTATATCGGAAACATCGGCCTCAGGTGTTTCCTGCGGCACGTCGTCGTTCAAGACGAGTCGATCCCAATCGGTATTCCGCAGCGCGTAGTCTCGGTAGGCTTCGGCTACCTGCTCCCCGGTGAAGCCGTCGAAGCCAGAATCGAGCGAGCCTTCGTCGATGAGCTTTTGCGATTCCGCCAGATTGTAAAGTGAGATGGATTCGGTGAGAGCCTCCCCGCTCTGATCGAACGAATCGGGTGGGATGAAACTGGAATCGAGCGCATCTTGCGTGAGCGCCTCGCCGCTTCGATCCGACGAATCGACCGGCGCGAAGTTGGACCCGAGGACATCCTCAGTAATCGCTTCCCCGCTTGGGGTGAAGCGATCGGACGCGGGAATGTTGGACGCCAGCACCTGCCGCGTCAGATCTTCGCCGCTTTGAGAGAACGGATCCGGTGACTGTAGGTAGTTGCCGAAGTAGTCTCCGTAGGGGCTTTTGTAATTCTTGATCGCATCTTCCACGTCCGAGCTGCGAAATGCGTCCAGTACGTTTTTCGAGGCATCCCTGATCGCGTCGGCGACCTTGTCGATACCGGCAGCCGACGGGAAGCCTGGGGTGCGGTAATTGCGATCCGTCTCATCCTGCCCAAAGTCGTTCCACGATTTCGCGTCGGCAAAGTGGACGATGTCGTCCCACTTCGCATATTCTCCCCGCTCAAGATCGAGCTCCTCCTTGTTTTGACCAAGCGGCAATACTTGATTGTCGTCGTTGATCGCAACCTGATCGTTCGGGCCGCTCCGATCAGGCCGCGCCTCCACAAACGGCTCTTCGGGTACGAACTCCTGCGGACCGGCCGCGAGGCGGATCTGCTCGTTGATGTCCTCCGAAAGACCGGTGTCGGTATATGGACTGTGGAAAGAAACCGACGTCCAGTCGATCCCCTCCACTTTATTCTCCAAGTCGAGATGGTCGTAGAGCGATGCGACCTGGGGCGACGTGAGGCCAAAGCCCGAGTCGAGAGCCCCACTCTCGACCAGCTGATCCGCCTGCGCGTCCAATTCGAGCTGGTCGTAGAGCGAGGCCACCTGCTGCGAGGAGAGGCCGAAGCCCGAGTCGAGTGCGCCGCCGTCGATCAACCCTTCTGACTGCGACTGGCTGTACCCCGCATCGCTCACGCCGGAGCTCGCGTCTGAGCCGAGCGTGCGCGGCGGCGGCGTGTACGTCTTCGGAACGTCGGTTACCTGCGCGAGTGCGCTGCCGGCTTTCGCAAGCTGATCCCGCGTCTCGCCGGTTTCAATCCTGCCCTGCAAAGCGCCTTGCACCTGGCCTTTATATTCTTCGCTGAAATATTTGTCATTCTTCGCGTACTCACTGACCATCCCCTGAAGCGTTTCCGACCCGCGTATCACGTTGTTGTACTGCTCTTTGGAGATCGCTCCCTTATCGAGCGCCTCGCGCGCGGCGGCGCGAAGACGCGCGAGCTCGGTGGGGGCGCTCTTCACGTCGGCGGCGAGATCCTTGACGTCGAGATTTTGCGGATCGCGGACCGTCTGCGCGATCGAATTGGCACGATCTTTCACATCGGCCGCGGCCGCGTTCAAGGTGTCGAGCGCCTTCTGCTTCTGCGCATTGGCTACAGCCTGTTGCTGCGCTTCACGGCGTTGCTCGTACTCCTTTAAGTAGTCGTCCACATACTCCCGCTGCGCCTGCTCGATCGCTTGGCGATTCGGCTGGAGCGGGCGTCGCTCGTCGTCGCTGGCGGCAATATCGACTTCGTTGCGCCGCTCCTCGGCACGAGCCAATTCCGTCTGCCGCTCCGCATCGTTGGCCGCGATGTCGACTTCGTTTCGTGCTCTCTCAATTTCCGCCTGTCGTTCGGCGTCGTTGGCGGCAATATCGACTTCGTTGCGCTGTTGATCCCCGGCGTCCGCTGTCGCGGGCTCGTTTACCGGCGTATTGAAATCGCCGAACGGGTCGAAATCCGGGTCGTTGTACCCTCCCCCGATTTGCGCGTCTGTGAGGACAGGCGGCGGCACATCCTGCGGACCGATGTCGAACGCGCCGCTTGCGATCTCGTTTGGTACGTACGTTTCTTCCGGACCGGTTTGCGCGACGAGCGAATCGGACGGCTCTCCGTATGAGTCGAAATTGTTGCCCCACCCAAACGGAGAGACCCCAGATTGCAGACCGAGATCAGCTGGTGTCGATCCGGGAGTCGATGCCACCCATGCGGGTGCCTCCGTCGGCGCAAAGCGATCCGTGTCGCCGTAGCTCTCGGCGGCAAAACTCCTTCCCGCTCCCGGGCCGATATCTTCCACCGGCCCCCGGGAATAGCTCGATCCGAATACTCGTTGCGCAGCCGCCTCGATCGCCTGATCCGAGATCGGAAAGCTCCTGCCCGAGACCCCCTGCTCGTAGAGGGCTTGCGCTTTCATCATCGAGATCGCCTGCTCCGCGTTGCCCGCCTCAAGCTGATTTCCGCCAATCGCTTGTTTTACTCCGTTTACATACTGGCCATAGTATTCGGGATCCGTCCCGGCTTCCTTCGGGGCAACCCATCGGTTGAGATACTTGTCGACAGTGTTGTATCCCTTGTCGACATAGTCCTTCCAGTTCGAAAGATATCGTGTGGCTGCGGCCTCTTCCGATCCGAATTTTTGATATCCGCTGCCGCCGTTTTTGATGCCCCAACAATTGTATTTCGGGCATCCCTGACCCGCCTCCGCCTCACCGCCGAATTCATTCTTGATCGCGTCCCACGCTTTCCCGGCATAGTCACGGACCGAATCCATCCACGACGGTTCGGATCGTGGTTCATCCCCCGAAGCAGTTTCATCGTTTGGGACCGGACCGTTTTGAAAACCACTGTATGTCGGCTCTCCCGTGATCGGATCAATTTTCGCTACATCAAATGGCGTATCCGGCGAGCCTGGTTGCAGCCGTGTCGCCTCGTCCAGCGTCGGTGGCGGATATTGATTGCTCAGATTTTGATCTTGCTTTACCAAATCATTCCACTCGTCCTCCGAAAGAAGTTCGCCCCAATTCTTTTGATCGCCGGACTTCCCCTGATCGATTGGTTGCCCTGTTAGAGGATCAAACGCTGATTGAATGCTTTCTGAATCCTGATGATCGCTCGTTTCCGAAGGTGCTTGCTGCGGCGGCGAGAGATCAGGTGTAGCGCCCCCTTGCTGTCCCGAACCTCCGCTCGGAGGTTGATTTGGAAGTCCTTTCAAAAGATCCGCGAAATTCTTCTCGGCGTTCGGATCGATGTTGACCCGTTTGCCGTTTTGCTCGTACCATTCTCCTTTGCAATCCCGTACCGCTCTGCAAGTGCCACCCGCCGGTTTTTCCGTGCTCTGGCACTTGCATCCGTTCATGTTGACACCGTTGGACTTAAGACCGGTGTTTTCGGAAGTTACCTTCACGCACGTATTGTTTTGCAACGTCTCACCACATCCGCATACAGCAAGAAATGGCACGCACGTTCGATCGGCGGAGTCGTCGATTGTAGCCACCGCAGGTGGCACAAGAAAAAAGGCGTAGAAAATCAGGAAAAACGCAACACTGAAAATTCCACGGGTCGTTGTTCCCATGTGCTTCAATCATAACGCGAAGCGGCCGCCCTGCTGGGCGGCCGCGTTGAAAACTTTTCCCTTCAAACCTTACATTTCGTCCATCCCCCCCGGCATACCGCCCGGCGCGGCCTTCTTCTCTTCCGGCAGGTCGGCAACGGCGGCTTCTGTCGTGAGGAGCACGGCCGCAGCGGAAGCAGCGTTTTCCACACCGCTTCGTGTTACCTTCACCGGATCGATGATTCCCGCCTCGTACATGTCAACGATGTGCGCCTCCCGCGCGTCTTTCGAGGCATCGAATCCAAAGTTGCCGCCTTTGTGGGCGATTTCCTTCAGAAGCACGACGCCGTCTTCGCGGCCCGAGTTGTATGCGATCTGGAGGAAGGGTGCGGAGAGCGCAGAAAGCAGAATGCGGTAGCCGATGGTGTATTCGTCGTGCGCGCTCGCGCTCACCTTCTTGCCCAATTTTTCCGAGACCTTCGCGAGCGCGGCTCCGCCGCCCGGCACGATGCCTTCGGCGATCGCGGCCTTCGTCGCATTCACCGCGTCTTCGATTTTGTCTTTGAGATATTTCATTTCAGTTTCCGTCGCGGCTCCCACGCGGATCACCGCCACGCCGCCCGAGAGCTTGGCGACGCGCTCGTCGAGTTTTTCTTTGTCGAACTTCGAGTCGGTGCTCTCGGCGAGCTTGCGGAGCGATGCGACGCGCGCCTCGATCTCCGACTTCTTGCCCTTACCGCCGACGATCACCGTCGAATCCTTCGTGGCCACCACGCGCTGCGCGCGGCCGAGCTGCGAGAGCTCCGCTGTCTCGAGTTTGATTCCAAGGTCTTCAGAAACTACCTGCGCGCCCACCGTGATCGCGATGTCGGCGAGCATTTCTTTCTTGCGATCTCCGTATCCGGGAGCCTTCACGGCGAGCACGTTGAAGCCGCCGCGCAATTTATTCAAGACAAACGTGGTGAGCGCTTCCCCATCCACGTCGTCGGCGATGATCACGAGCTCCTTCTTGCCGGCCTGCGCCACTTTTTCCAAAAGCGGCAGGATGTCTTTCACCGTCGAAATCTTTTTATCCGTAACGAGAATCGGCGCATCCTTGGCTTCCGCCTCCATGCGCTCGGCGTTGGTGATCATGTACGCGGAAACATATCCCTTGTCGAACTCCAGGCCTTCCACGTATTCGTATTCAATTGCGGTCGTCTGGCCTTCCTCCACCGTTACGACGCCATCTTTGCCTACTTTCTCGACGACCTCGGCGATGGTCTTGCCGAGCTCCTCCGATTCGGCGGAGATCGAAGCCACTTGTTTGATCTCATTTTTCCCTTTCACCGGTTTCGCCATTTTGCGAAGTTCCTCCACTGCATCTTTGGCGGCCGCTTCGATGCCGCGGCGCACCATCATGGCGTTGGCGCCGAGCGCGGTGCGCTTCAGGCCTTCGTGGACGATCGCTTGCGTGAGCACCACGGCGGTCGTCGTGCCGTCTCCCGCTTTGTCGTTGGTTTTCGTGGCCACCTCTTTGACGATCGAGGCGCCCATGTCTTCGAATTTGTCTTCGAGTGAAATCTCTTTCGCGATCGAGACGCCGTCGTTGGTGATCGTCGGGCCTCCCCACGATTTGGAGAGGGCGACGTTGCGGCCGCGCGGGCCGATCGTTACTTTCACCGCATTCGCGACGATGTCAACGCCGCGCTTGAGGGCGCTTCTGACGTCTTGTTCAAAAATTACTTTTTTTGCCATGGTGTGTGCTTATTTGATAACCGCGAGGATGTCGCTTTCGTGGATCAGGAAGTATTCGGATTCGTCGCCTTCCATCTTGATCTCGTTGTCCCAGCCGGAATTAAAGAACACTTTCTGCCCGGCCTTCACCGTCATGGGGATGAGGTCGGCCTCATCGCCGTACTTGCCGGGGCCGACCGCGACGATCACGCCACGCTTCGACTTTTCCTTCTGCGCCGTGTCGGGAATGATAATGCCGGACGGCGATTTTTCATCCACGTCCATGCGCCTTACAAGCACCCGGTCGCCTACCGGCTCGATGTTTACCTTGCTGCCCTTCTTCGCTTCTTTTGCCATATCCAAATGGTTACGCTTTTAAAAATTGCTTGGATGTACGGCTCTCGCCGTAGGTGCGGGCACTATAAATGAAGTGGCGCACCCCGGTCAAGAAGAAATTGACTAAAGGGGCACCGAATGCCAGAGTGCCCTGAGTACATACCCGAGCCGCCGGGAATGCGGTGCTCGAAATTATGGTGGTGCTATGCAGAATTACGCCTACCTCTTTCCGCTTGCTCCGATCGTCATCGCAATGATCACCGGGGCAATGCTCACCCCTCCACGGATTCGCTCTTGGCACCTACCGGTGCTGGTGCTGTTTGCCGCGTGGCTCTTCGCCACGGCCGTGAGCGTGGGCTACATGAGGAAGATCCTGGAACTGAGCGACGCCGATGCGTTCGCGTACATCATCATCACATCCTTCCTCGCCTTGTTCGTCGGTGCATGGATCCGGCACTTCCTCGGGTTCTTCGTAACGTGGTTCCTGATGACGGCGGGGGTTGCGGTCGTCGTGTTCTTTGGTTATGCGGCGATCACCGCGGCCTTCACCAATGAGGCGCGGGGATTCTGGGACGCCGTCTCGATCACCACGGCCAACTCTGCTCCGTACGCATCCGCATACCTTCTCGTTTTCGCGGTTGCGGGTTTCGTCGTGGCGATCACGTGGCGGCGCGCATGAGAAATACGCCGCGGCTGGACCTCTTTTTGAGGACCCGCCGCGGCGACTTGTTTTTATGGGGCAGTATGCTATCCTCTCGCCGATGGGTTTTCTCCAAGGGGTTCTGCCCTACATACAGATCGGGCTCTCGGTACTCTTGATTGTAGCGATCGTGCTGCAACGCACCGGCGCTTCGCTCGGCGGAGCATTTGGCGCCGACAACTTCTCTTCTGGCTTCCACACGCGCCGCGGGTTGGAGAAGACGCTCTTTTATGCTACGATCGTCCTCGGTATCCTCTTTGCCTTTTCGGCACTCATTAATCTCTTACTAAGCTAACGCCTCCGCGCAGGCCGCTCCGTGCGGCGAAGCGCAGCGCTCCACAAGCGCCATGATTTCCGATTACGACTCTCCCGCCGATCCCGCGCTTCCGAAGGAAGCTGAGGAAGGCTACTCACAAAAGCTGATGCGCCACCGCAGCGTCCCGTACCTTGCGATGATCGAAGGGCAGCTTCGACGTTTCTCGCCGGGCGAGCGGCTCGTGCTCTATCTATTGACGGCGCTCCTTGCGGTCAGCGCGTTCGCGCTTCTTGCAGGCCTCAACAGCAGCGTCTCGACCATCGTCCCGTCGCAGGGCGGGACGCTCACCGAAGGCGTGATCGGCCCCGCGCGCTTCATCAATCCGCTGCTCGCACTCTCGCAGCCCGACGCCGATCTCACGACGCTCGTTTACTCAGGTCTCATGCGAGCCCTCCCCGACGGCCGCCTCGTCCCCGACCTCGCCTCTTCATACGAAATATCCGAAGACGGCACGACGTACACATTTAAGATCCGCGAAGACGCCGTCTTCCACAACGGCACGTCCCTCACCTCCGCCGACGTACTCTTCACGATCCAAAAAGCACAGAGTCCCGACATCAAGAGCCAGCGGCGCGCCGACTGGGAGGGCGTCGCCGTAAGCGCGCCTGATCCTTCTACTATTGTCTTCAAGCTGCCGCGCGCGTACGCTCCGTTTCTCGAGAACACCACGATCGGTATTCTGCCGAAGACACTGTGGGAGAGCGTGTCGGCGGAAGATTTTCCCTTCAATCCCCTCAACACGCATCCGGTGGGAAGCGGCCCGTACCGCATCGACAAGCAGAGCACCGACAGCACCGGAGCCGCGCTTTCCTTCGAGCTCGTGCCCTTCGAGCGATTCGCTCTCGGAAAGCCCTATCTGAAGCGCATCACCCTGCTCTTTTATCCCAACGAGACCGCGCTTTTGAACGCGTACAACGCAGGGCGCGTCGACAGCTTCGCCGGTATCTCTCCTGCTGCCGTGCAGAACCTCGATCCGAATAGCACGAAGATGGTGCGGGTCGCGCTGCCGCGCTCCTTCGGCGTCTTTTTCAACCAGAGCAAGAATCCGGTACTCGCCGACGCGGCGGTGCGTGCGGCGCTCAATGAGGCGGTCGACAAGAGCGTGCTCGTCGACGCGGTGCTCGAAGGATACGGCGTACCGATCGACGGGCCGATCCCCCCGCGAGTGCTCGGAGAAGAGCCGCCGGCGACGCCCGCCGCGCTTTCCCAGAACGAACCGGTGGAAGCGAGCGCGCGCACCGAAGCGGCGCGCGAGATCCTCCGGCGCGGCGGCTGGAAGTGGGACGATGCGAGCGGCGCGTGGACGAAGGGCAAGAGCACTCTCTCGTTTGCGCTCGCGACGGCCGACGAACCGGAGCTCTCGCAAACGGCAGACATCGTCGCGGCCGCGTGGCGCGCCATGGGAGCGCAGGTAGACGTGCACGTGTACTCGCTCTCGGAGCTCAACACCGCGATCCTGCGGCCGAGAAACTACGACGCGGTGCTTTTTGGAGAAGTCGTCGGCCGATCCCTCGATCTCTTCGCCTTTTGGCACAGCTCGCAGCGCAACGATCCGGGCCTCAACCTTTCGCTGTATGCGAATTCGCGCGCCGACGCGCTTTTGGCGGAGGCGCGCGCCACGACCGACAAGAGCCGCCGTACCGAGCTCTACCAGGAGTTCGAATCGGTGGTCGAAAAGGACCAGCCTGCTGTCTTCCTCTACGCCCCGGAATTTATCTACATCGTCCCGGAAAAATTGCGCGGCGTCGCACTCGGCTCTCTCACCTCCCCTTCGGAGCGCTTCCTCAATGTGTACGAATGGTACACCGACACGGAGCGCGTCTGGAATATATTTACTGATAAAACAGACTCAACCAATCTATGAACCCACCTCCTCAAAACCCCGGCGCAGGCTCTCACGGGAGACCGCGCTCTGCCTCCCCGAATGCGCGACCGCAGCGCAACCGTCCCGGCCGATTCTACGGCGGGCGCGGCCGCTCTGCGCACCCGCCGCGGCAGCGCCGCACACGCGTCGAGCACCAGGCGCCGAGCGGCCGCCCGCGTCCCGCGGGCGCCACGCCCCCGCCGATCGGCCCCGAAACGGTCCGCGTGATTCCGCTTGGCGGCGTCGAAGAAATCGGCCGCAACATGACGGCCGTCGAGATCGGCAACGACATTTTCATTCTCGACGCTGGATTCCAGTTCCGCGAAGAAGAAACGCCCGGCATCGATTACATCCTCCCGAACACCGGCTACCTCGAAGAGCGCCGCGACAAGATCCGCGGGCTTCTCATTTCGCACGGTCACCTCGATCACATCGGCGGTATTCCCTACGTGATCGACCGCATCGGCAATCCGACCATCTACACGCGCCGCCTCACCGGCATGATGATCAAGAAGCGCCAGGAGGAATTCGCGCAAACGACTCCCGTACAGATCCGCGAAGTCGAAAAAGATGAGCACATCAAACTCGGCGATCACACTGTGCGCTTTTTCGGCGTTACGCACACCGTGCCGGATTCGATGGGAATCATCATCGAGACCGCATGGGGCGACGTCGTTTTTACCGGCGACATCAAGCTCAACCACGACAACGGGCAGCCGAGCGAAGAGGAAGTGCGTGAGTTCGGCGTCTTCAAGAGTCGCAACGTGCTCCTCCTTCTCATGGACTCGACCAACGTCTGGCAGCCCGGCTTCTCGATCCCCGAGAAGAACGTCTACACCACGCTCGAAAACATCATCAAAGACGCGACCGGCCGCCTCATCATCGCGATGTTCGCCTCGCACCTTGAGCGGCTCATCCGCGTAATCGCCTTTGCCGAAAAGTACGGCAAGAAGATCGTGATCGACGGCCGCTCCATGCGCACCAACATCGAGATCGCGCGCGAGCTTGGGCTCGTCAAATACAAAGACGACACGGTGGTGCCCGTGGAGAGCATGGGAGAGTACCCGCCGGAGCGGATGGTGATTCTCGCGACCGGCGCGCAGGGCGACGAGTTTGCCTCGCTCGCTCGCATCGGCAACAAATCGCACAAGCACATCCGGCTCCAGCCCACCGACACCGTGGTGCTCTCCTCCTCTGTGATTCCCGGCAACGAGCGCGCGGTGCAAAAGCTGAAGGACAACCTCTCGCGCCAGGGAGCGCACATCATCACCTATCACGCGAGCGACGTGCACGCCTCCGGCCACGGCAATCGCGAGGAGGCGGTGTGGATTCACAAGCAGGTGAAGCCGAAGTTCTTCGTGCCAGTGCACGGCTACCACTACATGCTCCGCGTACACTCGCACCTTGCCATGGAGCTCGGTGTACCGAAAAACCACGTCGTGGTCCCCGACAACGGTTCGATCATCGAGATTGTGAAGGGTGAGAAAATCTCGACGCTTCCCATGAAGGCGCCCTCGGAGCTTCGCGTCGTCGAGGGCCACACCGTATCCGAGCTCTCCGATGTGCTGATGCGCGACCGAAAAGCGCTTGGGCAGGAGGGCTTTTGCGTCGTCGTCGCCACCGTCGACCGGCGTACCGGTCGCCTCCACAAATCTCCCGACATCATCTCGCGCGGTTTCGTGTATCTGCGCGACAACAAAGAGCTCATGGATCAGACGCGCCTTATCATCCGCAAGTCCGTCGAAGGCTCAATGCGCAATCCGCGCGCCGTCGACCTCGATGCCGCCCGCGATGACCTCGCGGAGAGCGTCTCGCGCTTCCTCTTGCAGCGCACTATGAAACGCCCGATTGTCATTCCGGTTATCGTGAGCGTTTGACAAGTTCAAAGTTGCAATTTATAGTTTGAAACCAACTAGGAGGTGCGAGATGGTGAAGACGTTCCTTGTTACCGCGCTAATACTGGTGGCAACGGGCTTCGTAACGGCGGCGGCTGAGGACTTCCTCAATTTTCAAACCGTCATTCTCGGAGTCCGTTTAACGTCGCCGCGAATGATCGAC
The DNA here is from genome assembly GCA_016432285.1 of Candidatus Kaiserbacteria bacterium. Classification (GTDB taxonomy): domain Bacteria; phylum Patescibacteriota; class Minisyncoccia; order Phycocordibacterales; family UBA2100; genus UBA10103. The sequence continues at coordinate 358,651 of CP066682.1, read as the reverse complement.
ACTGCCGGTACTTTCTTCGCTGGCGCAGTGTTTGCGCGGATGTGGATGTGGCGGTGAGGTCAACGAAGGCGGCAAGGCGGCGAGTCCCCTTGCCGCTTTGTTTTTAAGCTTTTTTCGGAGGCTTAGCCTCCGCAATTGAACGCTCAGGCGATTTTCCAGGAGCCTTTCTTGGCGCTCACGAGACCATCTTTGAGAAGCCCGGAGAGCGCTTCGCGCACGCGCCGCGCATCAAAGGAGAGCTCCTGCGCGAGCGCGAGATCGCCCCGGGGGCCGAGGCTGAGCGTCTTTAATATGGCACCTCTCACCTGTCGGCGAGAACCTTCAAATTTCGATTGCACGACATAGTGTGCGCTTTTTCTGCTGGGGTTTTGATGAAGTTTTTTGATATGCGCCCCGTAGTCCATGAGCGCCGAATGCCACCTTCGCGGATCCTGCCCTCTTGCGGCTTCCCGCACCATCGGCAAAATCTCCTTATCTTCCACAGAGGACTGTCCTCTGTGAAAGTGGAGGATAAAGGCGCTCCGGATGTTGGTTTCGAGCAATGCATCGGGCTCGTTGAACGCGAAGACGCGCACGGCGGATTTCGTGTACGGCCCGATTCCCGGCAAGGGGTGCGCCAGCGCCGCTCGAAGATTTCCGCGATAGGTCGCCGTGATCATTTTGGCGGCATCGTTGAGATATTTCGCCCGCCTGTTGTATCCGAGCCCATTCCACTCGCTGAGCACGTCAACGAGCGGCGCACGGGCGAGCGCGCGGACCGTCGGAAATTTTTTGAGGAAAGATTTGTATTTGTCGATCACCCGTGGCACCTGCGTCTGCTGGAGCATCACTTCCGAGACGAGAATGCGGTAGGGGTCTTTCGTCTTTCGCCACGGCAGCTCATGCCGTCCGCTCTTCTTCCAATACCCCCACACTGCCGAGCGGAAGGAGTCGACGCGTGCCTCGTGAGGGTCTTTCGCAGCGCGACGGCGCGAGAGGGAGCGCCCCGTCAGCAGACGGCGACGCGACCCGATCGAGGCATGCGTCGGCGACGAGCTAGAGCTCATAAATCACATCTTTCCGCTCGACTACCACCTTCCACTTCATGCGCTTTGCATAGGTGTAGAGCTTCGCGTTGGGGTTGAAGCAGATCGGCTCGGCGACTTCTTCCAAAAAGGAAATGTCGGTCTCCGTGTCGCCCACGCCAATCGATCCCTCGAGCGTGAGATTTTCCTTTTCGGCCGCCCGCTTCAGGATCGACGCCTTGTTGAAGATGAGATGCTCCTCGACGATCGTGCCGGTAAACAGCTCCTGCGGACCGATCTCGTACACCACGCCGTACGCTTTATCGAAACCCATGCGCGGACAGAATTTATCGAGCACCGTTTTTGGCGAATGCGACACCGCAAGAAGAAAGTAATCTTTCTTCTTGAGGTCTTTCAAAAGATCCCGCGTGTAGCGGTACACGCGCTTCCACTGCTCCTCCACGACCACTTCCGCCGCATCGGCGAGCGCCCCATAGTGCACGCCTTTGAGGTAGGTATTAAAGACGCGGACCACGGCGAGAATGTATTCCTGGTAGTCACCTTCGCGATTGAGCCACTTCTCGTACTCTTTCCCGTATTCTCTGTGCGCCGACTTCGGAAAGACGCTCTCTTCGATGAGCCGGTCGACGAGCTCTATGAGAAGGCTGGAGCGGAATATCGTGCCATCGACATCAAATACCGCCACTTTGCGTTTCTTGCTCATGCCTTCATCCTACACTGAGAGCCAGTCCTCTCCCCACGTGCTGATAGTGTTTTCTGCAAAAAATGCTATATTCCGTGGTATCGGCGTCTCGAAGTTGTAAAAATCGCTTAAAATAAGCACTTTTTAATGAGGAAATTTCGCAAAATATGAAGGTCGGACTGATTTGCGGAGGTCCCTCGCTGGAGCGCGGTATATCGCTCAATTCGGCGCGCTCCGTCCTCGATCACCTCTCATCGGATTCCGTTGAGATCGTGCCCTTTTACCTCGACCAGAAACGCAATGCCTACGCGATCTCCCCTGCCCAGCTCTACAGCAACACTCCCTCCGATTTCGACTTCAAGCTGAAGCAAACGGCGAAACCCCTCGGTACCGCACAGTTCGTCCGAGCCCTGCGTCGCACCGACATCGTTTTTCCGGTGATGCACGGCAGCTATGGCGAAGATGGCGGCGTGCAGGCATTTCTCGAAAAGCACAAGATTCCGTTTGTCGGATCAGGATCCGAAAGCTGCAAGAAGGCGTTCGACAAGCACACGGGCAACGAGTACATCCGGGAGAATGGATTTTTCACGCTGCCGTCGGTCGTGCTGAAAATATACGGGCGCGACCACGCTTCGATCACGCGGAAGTTTTTTGATGAGCATAAGATCAAGCGCGCGGTCATCAAGCCCGCAAGTGGCGGTTCGTCGATCGGAGTCTTCTCTGTCGGCTCCCCAAGAGAGGTCCTCGAGAGAGCGCGTATGCTCTTTTCAAAACGCATGGACACGCGGCTCGTTTTGGAGCCGTTTGCCGAGGGGAAGGAATTCACGGTGATTATTTTGCAAAACCGCTTCGGTATTCCCGTGGCGCTCCCCCCGACCGAGATCGAGACCGATTACGCCGAGCATCAGATTTTCGATTTCCGGAAGAAGTACCTTCCCTCGCGCCACGTCTCTTACCATTCGCCGCCGCGATTCGACGATGCCTCGATCGAGCGCATTCAGGCGCAAGCCGAGCAGCTTTTCGCGCTTTTCGGGATGCGCGACTTCGCGCGATTCGACGGATGGATCCTTCCTTCCGGCGAGATCTGGTTTTGCGACTTCAACACCGTCTCCGGCATGGAGCAGAACAGCTTCCTTTTCCAGCAGGGATCGCGTGTCGGCATGACGCACAGCGACGTCTTGCGCTACATCCTCGGTTCGGCAGCGCGTCGGCATAGCCTCAGGATGCCACAGCAGAAGTCGGTTGCGAAAGCCGAGCGCAAACCCGTTTCAGTGCTCTTCGGCGGCCCTACTTCGGAGCGGCAGGTGTCGCTCATGAGCGGCACCAACGTGTGGCTGAAGCTGCGCAACTCGCCCACCTACGAACCCCGCCCATTCCTTCTTGATACGGATGGTAGCGTCTGGCGCCTGCCGTATCACCTCACCTTGAACCACACGGTTGAGGAAATCAGCCAGAACTGCCGGGAATATCCGCGCACGAGGGAGCGGCTCCGCTCCTACGAAGAGCGCGCCCGGCTCCACCTCGGCTTTTCCGCCAAAAAAGACGCGGCCACCTTTTTCGAGCCCGCGCACATGACGCTCGACGAGCTTTTGGAAGAGACGCGCTTTCTCTTCGCTGCGCTCCACGGGGGAGAAGGCGAGGATGGTACACTCCAGACACTCATGCAAAAGCGCGGGATTCCGATGAACGGCCCCGACGCCGAAGCATCGAAGCTCTGCATCGACAAATGGGCCACCTCCGAGCAGGTCCGCTCGCTCGAGCTCGAGGGCGTCGGGGCCGTCCCCGGAAAAATAGCGGAGACGGCGGAGCTGCTCAAAATGAGCGACGCCTCGCTGCGCAAATTCTGGCACGCGTCCTTGAAGGAGCTGCACTCGCGCTCGCTCATCGTAAAGCCCCGGGGCGACGGCTGCTCCACCGGTGTCGTGCATCTCTACGGGCCTTCCGACCTCGTGGCCTACCTGGCGCTCGTGCGCACGCGCGCGGCGCACGCGCACCCCGGTACTTTCAAAAACCAAACGACGATCATCGACATGCCGCCCTCCGCGCCGCCCTATCTCATCTTCGAGCGCTTCATCGAGACCGACACGTTGCGCGTGATCGACAACAGGCTGAAGCACACAAAAAAGAGCGGTCTCGTGGAGATCACGATCGGCGTAATCGGCAAAACCGGCGGCATCCACGCATTGAACCCCTCTATCACCGTCGCCGAAGGCGAGGTGCTTTCGGTGGAAGAAAAATTCCAGGGCGGCACCGGCGTCAACCTCACGCCGCCACCGCCGCAAGTCATCAAGCCCGCGGTCGTCAAAAAAATCCGCGAGCGCATCGAACGCCTCGCGAGAAAGCTCGGTATCACGGGCTATGCGCGCATCGACGCCTTCGTGCATACCCGGACGGGTGAGCTGACGATCATCGAGATCAACACGCTCCCAGGCCTCACCCCCTCGACTGTGCTTTACCACCAGGCCCTCACGGAATCGCCGCAAATTTTCCCGCGCCAACTCCTCGAGATCCTCATTCGCAACAAGGGGTACTAGTGGCGGAGAGAATCGCGGGTATATGTTTCCGAGGAACCTCCGCAGCGCGAAGAGCGCGAGGATTGAGGATTTTCCAGCAGGAAAATCCGGATTCCGAGGGAATTTATATCCGCGATTCTACACTGTGCGCCATCGCTTGGCGGCGGAGGGCCAGAGCTTGGTGAGCGGATGATCGATGCAGACGTGCGGCCGCGCCGGGCAGACGTATCTACCGTAGAGCACGAGGCCGTTGTTGACGTACTTCCAGTCTTTTTTGGGGACGAGCGCTTCGAGATCTTTCGATATTTTCTTAAGGTCTACCTGATCCGAAAGATCGAAGCGATACGCGAAGCGCTTCACGTGCGTGTCGGTGGGGATCCCCTCCCAGAGATCGTAGAGCTCGCCCAAAATCACGTGAGCGGTTTTGTAACCGACACCAGGGAGGCGCTGGAGCTCCTCCGCAGTACGCGGCACCGCGCCGCCAAATTCTTTCTCCACTTTTTTGGCGGCAGCGATCACCGCCTTTGCTTTCACCCTGAAAAAGGAGACCGACGAGATCTCTTTCTCGAACGTGCGCGGATTCGCCCCCGCAAAGTCTCCCGGTGTCTTGTACTTTTTGTAGAGCGGTTCGGTTACCCTGTTCACGAGCTTGTCTGTGCACTGTGCCGAGAGCACGACCGACACAAGAAACTGGAACGGTGTCGTATGTTTCAATTCGCTTTTCGGCCTCGGATACGTTTTTTTGAGATATTCGACTATCCTTTCCGCCCGCCGCTGCCGTTCGCGAAAGAGCGGTGTCATCTATTATTTGATGACGATCGAAAACTCGACCGAATCGTCATTCTCCGGCAAGCCCGACGGATTGTCCTTATGGAGAACGAGCGTGGCCGGCCCCCTGTAATCGGTCGCCACAACGGTGCCTTCAAACGATACAAAATTTGTCGTCATCCACTCTTCGCTCGTCATCGCATACCCTTCTCCCACCCTTTTACCGCTCGGATCGCGTACCTCAAGGGGGAACGATGCTTCGAAATACCAGTTGCCGCGTGCCTGCCCGCGCACTTCGATCGTGCTCGCCACTGTCTCCCCCATCCGCGGAGCATCCACGCGCACGTTCTCCGAAACGAACGCGGTGCCCTGCACCGGAGCTTCGGCAGGAGCCGGGAGCGCGATCAGGATCGCGCCGAGAATCACGACGAGAAAGAGGACGCCGATGGCAATCCAAAGCTTCGCGGTCATATAAGCATCATAACTCGGAAATAATTTTTGCTATCTTTCCCGAATCGTGGCGGGCGATGTCCGCCTCCGAGAAGAAATCGCCGGTGATCACCTCGTCGGCGTACGCGGAGAGCTTATCGTCGCAGAGGATCGGATACTTTTTCTCTTTCTCATACGCGGCGACGAGTTTCTTGTCCATTGCGGCCGTGTTGCAGATCGCATAATCAAACTTCTTGAGGCCGCTGTAGGAAAGCACTGCTTCGGCTATGTCGGAGGCGTCGCAGTCGTTGGTCTCTCCCCACTTCGTGAGGAGATTGCACACGAAAACCTTTTTGGCTGGACTCGCCGCAAGCGCCTCCCGCATGCCTTTCACGAGAAGATTCGGAATCACGGAGGTGTACGGATCACCCGGTCCGATCACGATCGTATTGGCTTCGCGGATCGCGCTTTCAGTCTCGGCAAAGAGCGTCGCGGCAGGATCGAGGAAAACCTTTTTGATGGATTTGTTGCCGTCGTGCTTCGGGATGTCGATGTTGGTCTCTCCCACGATCTCCGTGCCGTCTTCGAGAATCGCATGGAGGTTCGCGTTGTCGAGTGAGACCGGGAGTGCCCGACCCTTGATGTCGAGAAGCTGCGAGGCTTTGCGGATCGCCTCGATGTCGCTGCCGTAAATCGAGGAGAGCGCCGCGAGGAAGAGGTTGCCGAAGTTGTGGCCCTTCAGCGTGCCGCCGTTCTCGAAGCGGTAGTTGAAGAGCTCGCGTAAAATCTCGGCGCGCTTCCCCTCGGAGAGGGCCACGAGTGCCCGCCTGATATCGCCCGGCGGCAAAATGCCGAACTCGTCGCGGAGCACTCCAGAGGATCCGCCCGAATCGAACATCGAGATGACCGCCGTGATCGCAAGCGGATACTCCTTGAGGCCGCGCAGTACGACGTAGCTTCCCGTCCCGCCTCCGATGGTTACGACTCGCTTCATAATCGAATAACTCTATATTGACCCTATGACGTTGGCAATCGCATGCTCTTGCAACAAACACGGCCGCCCCGCAGGGCGGCCGTGTTGCTGCGATACGGACTAACTACGGATTGGCGTTGACGTACGCACGCGTCTTCGGACCGAAGAAGCCAGAAGCAGGCGAGATCCCGGCCGCTTTCTGTAGTTTGATGAGAGCAGCCTTTGTCGCGTTGCCGAAGCGAGTCGTCTCGTTGCCCGGAGAGCCGGGGCCGCTTGCGGCGACGACATACCCCTTGGTATTGAGATACACTTGCAGAGCTTTGACGTCTGCACCTGTCAATCCCACCTCCAAGTCGCGTGTGAACGAAGACGATGCGTAGAGCGGAAGACCTTTTGCCGCAAGGAGCGCGTTCAGCTGTGCGATCAGCTGCTGAATCTGCACTTGAAGTTGCGCGATCACCGCTGCGTTTTCTGCCGTAGCAGGTGTAGATGCGGGAGTCGTTGCGGGAGTCGTGGCAGGTGTAACCGATCCACCCCCTCCTCCGCCACCGCCTCCACCGATGATCGAGGGCGGGCCACCTCCGCCGCCACTGCTGCCACCGCCGCTCGACGCCGCGCTGCGCGCGCTTTCGCCGGAACACGCGCTGGAAGATGGCGTAATGGTAATACTTACAGACGCGGAAGCTGAATTGTTCACGAACTTCAGGCGCGATCCACCGGAACAGCTGTCGGCGACCAGGTATTCACCACCCTGATCGATGATGAGTGCCTTACCAACGGAGTTGATGACGTCGACAGAAGAGCCCGGCTGTAGATCGAATGTCATACTGCCCGCGATCACCGTGATGGACTGAATCACCGCGCTCGTACTATTGATTGTCAGTGTGGCGTTGGTGAGCGGTATCGAGACGTCAGTTGTGAGCGTAACGTCGTCATACGCCGCCAACGCGAGCATCGGCAGGAGCGCGATCGCCACTGACCCTGAAACAAGAAGTTTCTTCATGGGTATTCGCTATGAGGCTGATAATCGGCTCGCCTTAGCGAACTGCCCAGAAGTTGATCGACGCCGCGCCACTCGAGTTACCACCGGTGATCCCATCGTTGACCAAGAGAAGATTGATCGTTCCGGTTGTGGCCGTCGAAGAGGCGGCCCGAATCGTCAGCTGAGTCGGGAAGGAACTGGTTGCCTGAACGAATACCTTATATGACGAAGTGACTCCCGTGGCCCCTGTGCAGTTTACGTACGCGGTCGAGGACGCGGTCACCGCCACGCTTGCAATATTGCATGCCCCGAAGATCATTCCCGATATCGTGCTCACCTGGTCGTTACCGACAATCAGATCAGTCGAGCTTGCCGTGCCGGTAACCGTAAGGTCATCACCGACGGTGACGTCGCCCACTGCGGCAATGACGCCCGCGCTGCTAATGGTAGTGGTAGCAGTGGCGCCAAAGTACGCCGTCCCATTCGAGGAGAAGAGCGTGGTCGAAGCCGTGCCACTCACCGTGAGATTACCGTCCGTCGAGATGCTCGTGGAAATCGTCGTCGCCGCTTGTACCGTCGCTACAACGAGAAAAACGGCCACGACAACTGCTGCTGTTACAGAGATGACACTGTCTTTCCGGAAAATTTTGCCCATACATTTGATACGTTTAGAAATAAAGAACTAATAATAAGGAAACACGACCGTGGCAGTACGCCACCTTACAGGGGGCATGATATGCCTACCCCAGGCGCCATGAACAAGGTTTATTGTCAAACTGTGCATAACTCAGTATTGACAGTGGCTGGCAATCCGTGCCCTGTCGCGAAAAAACTGCTTTGTGTACGGGTTCACACCGCATATAATGCCAGCACAACTGAATATCGTATCGAGAGTGCGGTGAAAGTTCCGGCTTGCCGACCCGCCAGCAACCTATCGAGATCTCGACAAGGTGCTCCATCCGGCCCTACGGGAAGATACCTTTATCAATAATCTCCCGCAGGGGAGATTATTCGGTTTTAGACATGTTCCATCTTTTACAACGTTATACGACAGAGAGCGTTACCTCCGGCCACCCGGATAAGGTGTGCGACCAGATATCGGATGCAATTCTCGACGAGTGCTTGCGGCAGGACCCGACGGCACGCGTCGCGGTGGAAACCTTCGGCAGCCACGGCACGCTCATGATCGGCGGAGAGGTGAAGACGTCCGCGGATATTGATGCCGAGAAAATCGCACGGCAGGTGTACACCGATATCGGGTACGCCGATGACCTCAAGGTGCTCGTAACGATCGCGCGCCAATCGCCCGACATCGCGCAGGGCGTCGATACGGGAGGCGCGGGAGACCAGGGCATCATGTACGGCTACGCGACCGACGAGACGCCCGAAATGCTTCCGCGAGGAGTCGTGCTCGCGCATGCGCTCGCGCGTCGCCTCGAAAAACTACGCCGCGACGGCACGCTTTCGTGGCTGCGGCCCGACGGCAAGACTCAGATAACGATCTCGAACGGCGATATTTTGACTGCGCTCACATCGACGCAGCATGCCGAGGAAACGTCGCAGGAGGAAATCAGGGCCAGTCTGATCGAACACCTCTTCACGCCAGTGCTCAAATCCATCGAGGGCATTGAAATACTCGTCAACCCGACGGGAAAGTTCGTCCTCGGTGGCTTTGCGGCCGACGCGGGTCTCACCGGACGCAAAATCCAAGTTGACACGTACGGCGGCATCGCGCCCCACGGCGGCGGCGCATTCTCCGGTAAAGACGCGACCAAGGTCGATCGATCGGCGGCGTACATGTGCCGCTTCGTCGCGAAAAGCCTTGTGGCGGGCGGTTACGGCAAGAAGACGCTCGTGACGGTCGCCTACGCGATCGGCCGCGCTGAGCCCGTCATGGTCGAGGCTTTCAACGAGGAAGGTAAAAACCTCACCGATGTCGTCTCGAAAAATTTCGATTTCCGGCCGCGCGCGATCATCGAGCGCCTCGGCCTCAATCGTCCGATCTATCGCGAGACGGCCGCCTACGGACACTTCGGCGTGGAGGGACGCCCCTGGGAGGAAATCGTGAAGCTCCAGTAGCTTTACAAGGTTCGACCTCGTACCAGAAAATCGGGGAAACAACGCATGAATAGAGCATTCATTTTCGACATGGACGGCGTGCTCGTCAACAGCGAACACGCGTGGACTACGCTCGAGGAGCCCATGCTGAGGCGCGTGCTCGGCGCAGAGATTGCGGAGAAATTCGGCAACACGATTGGCATCGGACTCATCGGCGTCATCAAACGCGCCGCGCAGTACGACCCGAACTTTGACAAGGATGCGCTCATACAAGGGTACGAAGATACCGCCGTTGATGTCTACGCACAATCACCCATTACCTCGGGAGTCGAAGCACTGGCGCAGAAATTGCTTTCACTCGGTTTCAAGCTGGGTCTCGTCACGCAGTCTCCGCAAACGTGGATCGATCAGGTGGTGCCGCGCCTTCCCTTCAAGGAATCTCTTGAGGCCATAATTTCGCTCAACGACAGGAAAGACCTGCGTGAGAAACCGGCGCCCGATGGCTATCAGGAGGCATTGCGGCTGCTCGGAGCAAGCGCCGAGCGCTCGATCGTGCTCGAAGATTCCAATTTCGGAATCATGGCCGCGAAAGCTGCGGGCGCTTTTACGATCGGCTACCGGGGAAATCTCGTCGACGGGTACGAGCAGACGGGCGCCGACGAGTACGCCGACACCATGGAGGAGGTGGGAAGAATAGTCGCCACTCGACCGTAACGGATTTCGCATGTCCGCCGGCTGGCGGAGCGCGGCTACTCCACTGTTACCGACTTCGCGAGATTGCGCGGACGATCCACGTTGTATCCCTTTTCCTTCGCGAAGTAGTAGGCAAAAAGCTGGAGCGGCACGACATTGAGGATCGGCTCGAGCATCTCGATCGTCGGCGGCACATAGATGCAGTCGTCGGCCGTCTTGGCGATCTCCGCATCTCCTTCCGTCGCAATCGCTATTACCGGGCCCTTCCGTGCCTTCAGCTGCTCGATATTTGAGAGCATTTTGTCATACACGCTGTTTTTGGTGGCGATGGCTACCGATGGAAAGTTCTCATCAATCATGGCAATGGGGCCGTGCTTCATTTCGCCCGCTCCGTACCCTTCGGCGTGGATGTAGGAGACCTCTTTGAGTTTCAGCGCCCCTTCGAGCGCGATCGGGAAATTGTATTTGCGTCCGATAAAGAGGAAATCGCGCGCCTGCGCGTATTTCTTCGCGACCACGGCGATTTTTTCGCGATCGTCCAGCACTTTCTGGATTTTGGCAGGCAGCGCCCGCAGCTCCGCCGCGATTTCTGCGGCCTTCTGCGGCGAAAGCGCACGCTGCCGCCCGAGAAAGAGCGTGAAGAGTGCGAGTGCCGTCAGCTGCGAAACCAGCGCCTTGGTGGAAGCCACGCTCACTTCGGGCCCGGCATGATTGTAGACGCCCGCATCCGTTTCTCGCGCGATCGTGGAGCCGACGGCATTGACGATGCCGAGCGTGAGCGCGCCCTTACGCTTGCCTTCGCGGATCGCCTCCAGCGTGTCGGCGGTCTCCCCCGATTGCGAGATGGCGATGAGCGCCGTCTTCTGGTTCAACACCGGCGACCGGTAGCGAAACTCGCTCGCGAGCTCCACCTCCACCGGGATCCCTGCAAACTCCTCGAGCATGTATTCGCCTACGAGCCCGCCGTAGTATGCGGTGCCGCAGGCGGTAATCAGAATCCGCTCGATCTGCCCCAGCTCCTTAGCGACAAACTCAAGACCGCCCAGTTTCGCGCCACCGTCGGCTCGGAGCCGGCCGCGCAGCGTATTTTCCACGACCTCCGGCCCCTCCATAATCTCCTTCAGCATGAAGTGCTCGTATCCGCTCTTTTGGGCTTCTTCGGCGCTCCAGTCGATCTCGGTCGGATCGCGCTTCACCTTTGTGGCGTCGAGCTTGTAGATGGTGTGCTTTTCGGGCGTGAGCACGGCTACGTCGCCGTCCTCGAGAAAGACGACGCTTTTGGTGTGCGGCAAAATCGGCGACGGGTCCGATGCGATGAAATGCTCGCCGTCCCCAAGCCCGATCACGATCGGGGAGCCCATGCGCGCGGCGATCAGTTTGTCTGGTTCGCCCTTGTATTGGAGCGCAATCCCGTACGTGCCGCGCACGTCATTCAGCGCAGCGATGGCGGCTTTTTCAAAATTTTGCTCCGCTTTCAAATGCTCCTCGACGAGATGCGCGAGGATCTCGGTATCCGTGTCCGAGACAAACCGGTGTCCGCTGGCCTCAAGCTTTTTCTTGAGCTCCTTAAAATTTTCGATGATACCGTTGTGCACGACCCAAATCTCGCCCGTCGAATCGGAGTGCGGATGCGCGTTGACCTCGGTCGGTTCCCCATGAGTAGCCCACCGCAAGTGCGCGATGCCGCTTTTGCCTCCAAACCCTTTCGGAATTTTCTTCTTGAGTTCGGCGACCGCGCCCGGCGTCTTTACCGCACCGCTCTCGGGTGTGAAGATGCCCGCCGAGTCATATCCGCGATACTCGAGGCTGATGAGCCCCTTGAGGAGTATGTCGGGCGCCTCCGAACCCTTGCTGCCGGTATATGCGAATATGCCGCACATAAGAGAGATGCAAGTGTAGCATATGGGGCACAAAAATCAGCGCAGGAAATTATCGAGGAGCCGGAAGCACTGCTCCCGCATCGAAGGCGCAAGTTGCTGCGCCTCGGTCCGCAGTCGATCTTCATCGAGAGCAAAGTTTTTGCATGTCCATTCTCGATCGATCTCGATTTCGTCGAGCACCATCTGCGTCGTAAATTCAAGGTGGAAGAGAAATCCGTAGGTGCTGGTACCGAAGGAGAACGCCTGATTTTCGCAAGCGGCCGTGCGCGCGAGGAGCGTCGCTCCCCTCGGGAGGTCGAACGCGTCCCCGTGCCACTGGAGAGCAGTGAGCGGACTTGAGAATCCTTGCAAAATAGAGGTACTCTTTCCCTCGTCGGTGAGTTCGATTTCGTAGTACCCGACCTCTTTACCCGCAGGGTTTGGGTACACCTTCGCGCCAAGCACGGAGGCGATGAGCTGACTCCCGAGGCAAATGCCGAGCAAGGGCTTTCTGCCGAGCACGTCGCGGATCATGCTGACCTCCTCCGCTTTCCACGCAAATTCGTCGTAGACGCCCATGGGGCCGCCGAGCACGATCACTGCGCCATAGTTTTCGAGCACGCCCACGGCGTGCCGCTCCCACAACCGTACGACATCAAGGTCGTGTCCCCGCTCCTTCGCATACTCCGCGATGTAGCCCGGATGCTCGTGCGCCACATGCTGGAGCACCAGAATTTTCATTCGAGCAGTATATCAGCGATGTCGCGCCGAAATTCGAATATCATCGAATCCCCCTGCGGACGCTTCGGGTAGGTGCGATTTGAGAGGATCACGAAGCCGATGCTACGCTTGGTATCTACTACAACACTCGTGCCCGTAAATCCGGTTTTGCCAAACGTCTTCGGGCCTACAAACCGACCCATAAAATGCGGATCGCTTACCTGCCATCCGAGACTGCTCTCCGCCGCCGAGACGACCTGCGGATCGTTCCCATGTAAAAGCGCGGCGAGAAATCTCAACACGTCGGGTGCGGTCGAAAAGAGCCCGGCGTGTCCGACTGCGCGTTTTTCTTTCGCGAACACGCGGGCGCTCTCGTCGTGAACGACGCCGCGAATTTCCTCACCACCGACAACTTCCGTGGGCGCGACACGGGACGACTCTCCTGGAAAGAAAGTTGTGTCTCGCATCTCGAGCGGATCGAAGAAGTACGTTTGCGCAAGTGCCGGAAGAGTCGTTGCTGTCGCCCGCTCGACGATCAGCCCCAAGAGGTATGCAGGCAGGTTGCTGTAGCGTGGCTCCCCGGGCGGCGCGGAAAATCCCCTCTCAAAAATCGCTGCTTGCAACTCCCCCGACGTCTCGAAGAGCAGGGACGAAAGCCGCGTGCCGTGCACGCGATAGCGCAAGAGATCTTCGACCGTCGCATCGTAATCGTTGTGAAGTTCCGGTAGATATTTTTTCACTCCATCGGAGAGCGAAAATTTCCCTTCGCCCACCAGTATGCTGGCAAGCGATGCCAGTGGAATGGATTTCGTGACGGACGCGAGATCGTAGATCGTATTCTCGCGCACGCGTTCGGCACGATCATATCTGATAGTGCCGAAGGGAGTGACGCTACGCTCACCTCCACGAACAACGCCGATCACGCAGCCGGGAAAGACGTGGCTCTCGATGGCACGCGCTACCCGATCCGCAATTCCTTCAGGCATTGCGAACTGCCTTTATCTCCTGCGCGAGATAGGGATTCCACATGGCACCCGTCGCGCTCATCACCGCATTCGCTCCTGCATCGAGGTACTCAGCATAATCTGCCGCATGCAGCACGCCGCCGACGCCTTCGATCGAAAACGTGAAGCCGCGCTTCTTTCGTATGGCCGTGAGGCGGCGCACGAAATCCAATCCCGCCCACTTGATGCCCGCGCCGCACACTCCGGAGCGGAGGCGCGAGGGAGGGCCGGGAAGTGCTTGGTTGCCTGCCTGATCGCGCACTTCCGCCTGGAGCGTGTTGATGCCGGAAACGCTATCCGCGTATTCTTCGGCAATTTCGGCAAGACGCTCCATATCCTCATCGCTTTGGTAGTACCCGACTTTCAGAATCAGCGGCGTCGTGCCGATGACCCCACGAATGCCTCTCGCGACCCTTTCAGTAACGTCGAGGTTGTAACACACGAGCCCCTCATTGCCGATGTTGGGGCACGAGAGATTCGCTTCAAGAACCTTCGCGCCCGTCTCGGCCGCGAGCTTCCCCGCGAGCACGTAATCGTCGACGAACTCCTGCTGCGTTTGATTCGGGCGCACCGTGCCCATGAAGCTCAACACGAGCACCTGCCCTTTCCCTGCGGAGGCAATCGCTCTTTTTACATCTTCCTGCCACACGGCCGGGGCCTTCGAGGGCACGCCGAAGGAATTGGTGATCGAAAGCGGGTCGGTGTATGAGGCGTCGGCGACGAGCGGCTTTTTTAATTTTTCGAGCGTGAGATCGCCGTCGGGATGGATCGCGAGCACGTTGGGGAACGGGTGGCAGGGAAACACATCGCTGCGGACCGTCTTGTACACGCAGATATCGAATCCTTTCTCAAAGGCTGCCTTGCAAAAGTTGCTGTTGAGCAAAGGTCCAGCAGGAATCCCGAGCGGCAGGTAAACCTTGTGGCCCAAGAATTCGTGCTGCGGCTCCCCCTTTTGCTCGTACACTTTGCCGTCGGCAAAAGCGCCGAAGGGGCCGGATGCATAATTTTCGTCGTAGCTTTTGGTGGGGTCGTAGAACGGCACGCGAATCATGCGCCCACTATACCACTTGAGTCTCCTTGAAATAGCGGCACATATTCGAGCGAGGACATGCCGGAGCCGTGTCTGCGGCGGCAGCGCGGTATTTTTCGCTCCGCAACTCGCTGCGCTCAAACAGGTGCTCGCTGAAAAATACCGCACTGCCGCCTATTTTCCTGCGCTGGGAATCTTCAGCCACTTGTTGGTCGCAAGGTGCCAGCTTGAGGGATCGGACTTTTGGATCTCATCCCACATGCTCTTCGCCGTTTTCGTGTAGAGCTTTTTGTCGCGCACAAATTTCCGCAGCGGCTGCTTTTTGGCCGCCACCCTATTTCCCCGCTCTTCGAGCTCGCGGAGCTCCAGATCGATGTCGAGGTTGTCGGCATCTTTCACAATTTTCGCCTCGATCGAGGAGCGTTTCTCGTACTCTACGACGATGGCCTCAAAATCATCGAGTGAAGTGCCTGCCAAGAGATCGCGCGCGGCGCGCGCGTCGTCAGCTTTTGTGTAGACCTTGTGCACGTATGCGAGATCGGCGGTGCGCGTCTCCGCGAGATCGTGGAGCAGCGCCATTTTGATGATCTTCTCCTCACTCTTCACCCCTTCTTTGCGGGCGATGAGGAGCGCAAGGAAAACGACGCGGATCGTGTGCTCCAGCGTCGAGGCGCAGTCGGTCGCAAGGTGCTGGATCCACGCGCGCGGGATGTTGCGCAGGGAGCCAATCTCGTAGAGAAATTCGATGTCGCGGCCCTTCGCCATTGCGGGCAGTATAGCCGTTTTGGCCGGCACGGGCTACGATGCGAGTACCGCATACACGACTCGCCGCTCGTCGTACGTTTTGTCACTTTTGATCCACTCCCCCTCGCACGTAATGAGGTTGAGGCGCGCCCGGTCGGCCCGTTTGAAAATGCGCTCGACCGGAGCCTGGAGGTAGTTGTAGACGCTCGCTTCCTGCACCACGAAACGGAGCTTCTCCCCGCCGACGGTCGTTACATACATGGAATCGCCCGCCTTGAGTTCCTTGAGACGTTTGAATACGCCATCGAGCGCGAGTGCGTTGTCGAGATGCCCCGCCATGACAGCGCTCCCCACGCTGCCGGGCACCGTCCCGCCCTTGTACCAGCCGACGTCGGTGAAATTCGATGGGTTGGCCATGTTGCCCTTTGCGTTGATACCCACGTACTGCACCGCCGCATCAATATCAAGCGACGGAATTTCAAGCCGCGCGGGATATGCTTCGGGAGATGCGGGCGTGATCGCCTGTCCGGTGGAGGGAATGTCCACTTCGGTATCGGGCGAATACCAAAGCGCCCTCGCGAGCGTCGCGCCGAAGGTAACGATAGCCGCTATCGTGATAATGCCGATGACGACGGTAGTTGTGCGTGATTGCTGCATACGAATGCGGAGGAGGCAGCGAGCCCACAGGGCTCGCTGCCTGAAATCCTATACGCTTCTTGTCCGGCGTGCGAGGTACGCGATGCCTGCGATCGCGACGGCTCCTGTCGTCGCAAGCACGATTGCATTTTGAGCGAAGTCACCGCCAAGGCCGGTATTTGGAGTACCGGGCGTGGTCGTACTCGTGGTCTGCGCGCTCACCGCACCTGCCGCAAAAAGAAGCGAAAGCGCCGCAGCGCTTATCAACTTTCGTGGTGTCATAACGGTTTACTGGATGATTAGCGTCTAATCACCGACCGTAGCAATTTAAACGCCGCCGGAGTGAAGCGGGAGTGAATCGCCGCTTACGCGTGATGACGGATGCGCCGGCCCGCTATTTCAACCTTCCGCTTCCTGAATTTCGATCGAATCAGCGATGAGCCCGACCGAAAGCGGATCCTCTTCCGAGCCGCTGGTGCCGTACACGAGCAGTGCGCGAGTGGTACCGGGCGAAGAAATGTCGTACGCAAAAAACGGGCCGCGATACTCGCCGTCGCTCCCCGTAATCAAGAGATAAAAGATGACTCCTCCGAGTCCTCTCGTGGAGGTAAACGGCTGAAGCGCCGCCACCTCTCCACACTCACCGCACGTACCGCGGGCCGCTTGCCCAGCGAAGCTTTCAAAATCGGAATCGGATCCTTCGGCGACATGGACATACGTCTCGCTCCCATCGCCCGGCTCGCTCACGATGAGGTGCTCGGGACTCTCGGCTCGTACCTCGTCTTCCACCGGGTGTTCGAACGTGTATCCGTAGGTATCGTTGGTGTATCGCGCCGTCTCGTGCGAGGTGCCGTTGCGGAAGAAGGCCAGATAGGCCACTGCCGCCACAACCGCAAGGACGGCGACTCCGGCAACAATTCGTTGGGTCAGGTTCATATACAAAAGTTTGCGTAAAGACCCGCCGCAGCGGGAACGATACGCTCCTGCGTATCGTTCCCGCATCTTACTACATGCCCTCCTTTTGGTCGTCTTCCTCTTTGCGGGCGCTCGTGTCCTCCTGTCGCTGCTCGCCTCGCATATCGCTCTGCATCTCTTCTGCGTCGCGCTGCTGCTGCGATTTGTCGTGATCGTGATCCTTGTTCATAGTGCGATAAAAAAATAAGTCGATTAAAACTCGACCTGTCGGGCCATTGTCGCGCCTCCTTGGTGAAGAATTTCTGAAAATAGAAACGCGCAGGTCGTACGTACGACCCGCGCGCAGTGCGCCTCACGCCTGTGATCAGTTGCGGCCGAAGAAACTGTTCACGAATGCGCGGTCAACCTTGAACTTGCGAGCGGTGCCGCGTGCATCGCGCGGATGTCCCACGCCTCGCGGAAGCGGTTGAACAAGAACGAAACATTCTCGCCGTCACCCGGATTCAAATCCTTGAAGCGTTGGTCGCCGTCGTCGACTGGGAACGTCCCGGCGTCGTTCTTCACGTAGGCGCGACCGTTCGAGCGAACGATCACTCCCGTTTCGCGTTGCGCCTCGCACTTGCCTGTCATCTTCGTATCCTCCACGAAATGTGTGTGCGGTACCCTGCACGTACCAGTGTGCAGATCCCGATACAGTAAGCGCCTCCGGAGCGTGGAAGTCAAATTACTTCGCGACGCACACGCGATCCAGCTCGGCAAGGTCGGCGGCAGTGGCACGCTCGTTGGTACTCTGATTCACGCGGTACATGATCGCGCTCTCGTCGTCGATGTGGTCAAGCCCGAGCGCGTGCCCGAGCTCGTGCGCCAAAACACGCACGAGCTTTGAGTAGCTGCCAAACTCGTATACGTCGATCCGGTGCGAGCCGGGCGAACTTATGTACACCGCTTCCTCAAACTCGTCGCCCGTGGTCCGGCTCACCGAGTTGTACTCTGCAATGTCGAGATTCAGTGCCCGCGCGGCATGATTGAGTGCGTCCGCAAGCGCGTTGATGTCATCGACATCGGCACTCACCAAGGCTTGCTGTGTTTGGAGCGCGGCAGAGCGGTTGGCCAGCTCCAGTTTTTCCTTCTGCAATTTTTGATATTCGCTTTCCGGCGCGCCGCCGCGGCCGTTCCAGTACGCCACCTCCCTGTTGTATGCGGCCTGGTCTTTCTGAAACTGCGCATACGCGCTTTCGAAGGCACGCACTCTCGCCTCGTACCCGGCTCGGAGCGTGTCGTATCGATCCTTCAGCTGGTCGTACGAGGAGCGCGTGTCGTCCACTTCGAGGCCCAGATCCTGGAGGCGCTCGGTGGTGGCCTGCCGCGAATCGTACAAAAGATTGATCTTCAGGGTACCCGAGGGATCGTTGGCAAAAAGGTCCCGGCCGGAGCTTTTCTCCCAAATCGCTTCCGCATCGGCGATCGCCGCCTCGAAATCCTCGCGTGAAATATCGAAGCGCTCGTCAAACGTTTCGATAGAGTAGCGAATCGGACTCGCGCAAGGAGCGTACCTTGCAGCGAGCTGGGCAGCCACCGTGGTGAGCTCCGCGCGGAAGTAGAATGCGCCACCGGCAAGAAGTATCAAAAGGACGAGGGCGCGAGCGATCCGGAACATAGAGCTCTTTAATAGTGGCCCGCGGCCGCGCCAGCGGCCGCCAGTACGCCCGCCCCCACGCCGAGTGCAATCTTTCGCCGATCTGCCATACGCGGATTATTTGGCGCGCCGTCTGAATATACGCTGAAGAAACGTGCGCACCGAAGCGCGCACTTCCTGCACGTCGGAGCGAATATCTTTTGCTTCTGCCGAGAGCTCCTTCGAGATCTCTTCGAGATACCCAAGAATCCGGTAGATGCGCACCAGTATGAATCCAAACACGACTCCAAAGGCGAGCACGACGAGCGTCGTCACCACAAAAAAGATGTCCATCTTGAGGAAGTCGTCCATAGCCCCAGCGTAGCGCGAATTTGCTACTGCGTAAAACGGACGGTTTTAAGGAGCGCGTCGAAGTCGTCGAGTATCTCATCTTCCGGTGTGAGGTACGTAACGCTGAGTGCGTACACAAAAGCTGGCTCTGCCACCACCGTCGTGCGCCCCTCGTAGAGCCCCGACCAGCGGAAACTGAGAGCAGAGAGCCCCGCGAGTGTACCGGTCGAAATCGTTCCATCGGGAGAGAGTTTGTAATTCGAGTCGTTGGTACCCGTGATCCAGGTGCGTGAGTCCAAGCTCTCAAGGTCGTTCTGGAACGCGTCGATCGTGATCGCCGTCGGTCCCTCGCCGTTTTGCGGAAGCGGCAAGTCGTCTGTGCGGATCAACACAATCGAATGCCGAGAACGCTCCGGCGTGCTGACGTCTTTTTCGTCGACGATATAGGTATCCGGGTAGCTGAAAGAAACGCCCATTGCCTCCGACGTGTAGTTCACCATCCGCGGCGTACTGGTCGCGCTCACGCCGCTGCCGTCTTGCGAAGCGGGAGAGAGAAAATAGATCGCGCCGACAACAACGACGACCGCGAAAAGAGCGGCGAAAAGCTTCTCGGTCGACATACAGTTATTGTGATAGTGCGCCGCTTGAAGGAGGCGTGAAGCCTACTTCATGCGGACGCCCTTGAAGGCCTTGCCCTTGCGCGCCATCTGATCGATAAAGCGTCCGGTCTTGCCGCTCACCTTGGTCCAGCGTTTGTTGCGGGAACTCAAGACCTGCGAACGGCTTTTTACCGTGCCCTTCCTTCCGCGCCCCTTCCGACCATTCTTTGCCATACAAATAGTGTACGCACTAAAAAGAGGCGGCGAGCCAGTTATGCACAGCTCTCACCCTCCCGACTGCCACGTGCTGATGAATTCCGGCTGCCAGAAAAAGCCGAGAATATTGAGTGTGAGATTGTCTCGTATCGACCAGCCGACAAATATTTCCATTGCGAGCGAAAGCGCGACGACACTCCATACAGGGAGTCGCCACGCTGCAAGGAAACCGGCGATCATGGCAAGTGTGTCCGTGATGGAATTCAGGATGCTGTCGCCCACGTAGCCCTGCGCGAGCGCTTGTTGCCGATAGTACTCGATCACCGCAGGCGTATTTTCGAGGATCTCCCAACTCGCTTCGACCGCCGTCGCGATGAGAAGCCGCTGCCGCACGGAAAGGCGCGGGAAGAAATACCAGAGAATGCTGTAGAAAACGAAACCGTGGATGATGTGGCTGAAGGTGTACCAATCAGTGAGGTGCTGCGAGTTGCCGGCGCCGAGAACTGCCCCCTCCCACACCCTCACGAATCCGCATTCGCATATCCATGGCTGCCCCAAAGAAAAGAGTACGGCCGCCTGTACGGCAAGAGGTATTCCGACGAAAAGAAGGGTTCGTCTCGTCATCAGCTTATGAAAGTGCCGACTCCAACGCCGACCGCGATTGCGACTCCGCCCACGACCGCCATGCGCAGCGCGCCGCGTATCAACCCGCTTCGGGAGAGCACGCCGCTCCAAGCGCCGAGTACGAAAAGTGCGGCAACCGACAGCATGATCGAGGAAGCGAAGGCGCGAGTACCTTCGAGGAAGGTGTACGGGAAAATGGGAATGAAGCCTGCGATCAGGTACGAACCAAACATGATGAGGCCGGAAAAAAGAGATTGTCGCTGGCCGACGCCCCTCCCGCCCTCGTACTCTTCCGCCGACACTTCGGAGAGGAAGCTGCCGGCCGCCATGGAGACCGCTTCTACGAAAACGAGGACGACACCAGTGAGGAAAATCGTCTCGCGCTCCACGCCCGCGATCGCGATTCCCGAGAGGAGTCCTACGGTGGAGACGAGACTATCTTCCACGCCGAACACAAAATTCCGCAGGTGCGCCGGAACGAGTCTCATCGTCCCATCATAGCAGTCTCCGAAACTCGGCCGACGAACTACGCCTTAGGTGCGAGAGATGCCGAGCGCTTTACTGTCCCCCTTTCCGATAAGCAGGGAATGAACGAATGCTATGCTTGAACGATAGCAATAAGCTTTTTTCTATGAACAACAGCGGCGTTAATACGATCCTACTCGTCGTTATCCTCCTCGTCATCGTGGCAGCCGGTGCGTACTGGTACACCACCTACGGGCCGGGAGCTCCGAAGGAAGAACAGAACGGCCTCCAAATCAACCTCACCGGCGCTTCGGAGCAGTAAACAAGGACGGATTGGCGATCAGAAAATAATGCATGACGTGTCCCGCCGTCTTAAGGGTCCCTTCATGCCGTCGTGGCTCTACTTTGATCTAGTTGTATTCAAGTTTTGTAGTATTATTCATCAACGATGCACTGCTATGGCGATAACAAGTAAAAAAGAAGAGGTCGTTGAGGGAGGCGCGAAGAAAGATGCACTCACAGTTTCTTTCACAAATGGAGCACTTGAACAATTGGAATCGTTGAAAAAATTTATTGGGAGCGACGATCCACTCGAAGTAGTAAAAGTTGGAATTGCATTTGTACAAAGAGCAAAGGAAAAACAAGGCGAGGCACATGAGCCTGGACCTTCGAAAATCCAACAAAAATAGCATTCGGCTCTATGGCTGATGAGCATCAAAAACGCCTAGAAGATGACATACCTAGCAAATATCTTGATAAATTCGACAGCATTTCTAAAGAGGCTTGGAAACACGAGGATTTTCGAAAAAGAGTGCTCGAAATTTGCAGCGAACATCACAACAGTAAGGAATTTGCGAAAGACGTAAAAGAGGTCTTTGCAGATCTGCTGAGTCAGGAGTCCTTTATAGAGAAAGTAAAATCTCTTGCGGGCAAAGAAGTTCGGGAGTACGTAGATCGCTCGCGAGTCAAGACAATTTTTTGGATAGCGGGTTTAATTGTGACTGCGGGTATTGGTATATTAATCCAAGCCTTCTTCAAAATAATCTAGATACTTATGGCCGTGTATTTCGTGACGTGGGACCTAAATAAGGAAAAGACTGGTTACATCGCGGCGCGAGATCGGCTTTTAAAGAAAATTGATCAGTTCCCGAATACAAAAGATCCTGGTTTAGATTCCGTCAGATTTATTTCAAGCAGCCAATCCTCAGAGCAACTGGCCAAGTTTATTAAAGAGGCCATGGATTCAAATGATTCGCTGATGGTTATGAAAATGTCGGGCGGCGATTACTACGGATACCTGCAAGCTTCTACATGGGAATGGATCAATTCAAACCGGTGAAGTAACAACTACTCCGCGACATAGGTACGGAAATTCCGATACACGATTGTCAGCGCCCGAAATAAAGAAATGCCAAGCGAGATTTAGTCTCCGTCTCGCTTATTTTGCAAGAGAAATACTACACTCGATTTTCGAGTTGGCTAAATCTCAAGAATGAAGGCGATCGGGTCGCCGGTGTCGAGGCCCTCGGCACGGCGGACTGCCGCCTTCAGCGGCAGGAGGTAGGTGCCGGATTGTTTGTCGGGAAAAATCGATGTGCTCCAGGTCGTCTTGCCGATCGTTGCCTTCACATGCACGGAGCCGAATCCCCTCCGCATTTTTCCGGCCTGCATCTCGCGGATTCTCTCAGACTGTTTCTTATCGACGTTGACGAAATACCAGGCTGCTTCGCCCGGATAGAGCCACACTCTGGATTTCACCCTGAAAGTCTTCGCCACAGGCTACCACTTGTAACCCTTCTTCTCGAGCATGATGCGCTTCGCTTCGAGGCGCTTCTTGGTCTTCCGGGAACGCGACTTATTACGCTGAATATCCGCTTGTCGTTTTGCCATAGGAGGATTCTACCATTGCGGGCGCCGACCGGAAGGGCGCGAGCGGCCGAAAGAGCGCCGAGGGCGCGAGGGTCCTCGGCGGCCCAACTGCCGGGGAGCGTGCTCCCGCTCCTGCACGACCTGTCGTGCGGGCGGTAGCTCCGGAAGGTGTGAGATCGGGACGCTCTTGCGGACCAGCCTTTCGATGTCGCGTATATCGCGTCGCTCGTCCGGCAGCGCAAAGGAGATCGCATGCCCTTCGGCGCCCGCTCGTCCGGTGCGGCCGATGCGGTGCACGTAATCGGCTGCCTGCATGGGAAGGTCGTAGTTGATCACGAGCTCAATCCCGCGCACGTCGATGCCGCGCGCGGCGATGTCGGTGGCTACGAGCACGCGATACTTCCCTGTTTTAAATCCTTCGAGGGCTTCCCTGCGCTGATTCAGCGAGCGGTTGCCGTGGATCTCCGCCGCCTCGTGCCCCAGGGAGCGGACGACCCGCGTGATCTTTTTGGCGCCATGCTTCGTGCGGGTAAAAACGAGTGTCGAGCCGCGATACTCGCTCAAGATCTTTTCAAGGAGCCGCGGCTTCTCGTCTTTTCGCACCATAAAAAATTCCTGCGTAACGCGCTCTGCGGTGGTACCGGAGGGAGCCACCTCGATGCGAAGCGGCAGGCGCATCGTTTTCGTGGCGATCGTCATGATCTCCGGCGAGAGCGTCGCCGAAAAGAGCATGGTCTGCCGCTCTGGCGTCAGCGCCGCGAGGATGCGCCGGATTTGCGGCAGAAAGCCCATGTCGAGCATGCGGTCAGCCTCGTCGAGAATCAGGATCGAGACGCCTCCAAGCCGGATCGTGCCGCTATCCAGGTGATCGATGAGACGGCCGGGTGTGGCGATCACGACATCCGGATTGCGCTTCAAGGCAGCGAGCTGCGGGCCCATCGAGGCTCCGCCGATCAAGAGCGCAGTCTTGATCCCGAGTGGCTGCCCCACCTTGTGGAAGGTCTCCTCTACCTGGAGCGCGAGCTCACGCGTAGGCAGGAGCACGAGGCCGGTACCGCCGGTGGCGAGAATATGCTGGATGGTCGGCACGCCGAAGGCCAGCGTTTTTCCGGTGCCCGTTTGTGCGATGCCGACGATGTCCTTGCCTTCGATCGCGAGCGGGATCGCCTGGTGCTGGATCGGCGTCGGCGTGGTGAACCGGAGACGCTCGAGTACCGCCAAGACGTTCGGCGCGATGCCGAGGTGATAAAACGTGGGAGCGCCTTCAGGCGCCAAGCTGGAATTCATGGTGGAAATAGAGGCGAGAGCCGAAATGAGACCGCATTATATCAAATTTTCTACAGTTGTCGAGTGCCGTGCCTCGGCGAGTCATCGGGTACAATTCCTCCGTGGGACTCAAGAATCTGTTGCTCTACATCACCAACAACGAGCCCGAGTCGCGGCACGAACCGCAGTGGGACATCGCATTTTTCGTGATCAACACACTCGCCGTCGTGTTCGGGGGAATGTACCTCGCGTACATCGGAGAGTGGCACTGGATCCCCTTCCTCATCATCGAGTACACGTGGGCCATCGACACGATGCGCCACAACAGGCCGTAACTATTGCCAAAGGACCATGCGTCGCAGGCGCCGCTAGTGCAGCGGCTCCAGTACGTCTCGATCAACCCACAGCACGGTCCGGTATCGTTTCTCGCGGTTGACCTCTTGTCCTTTTTCCGGGGTGAATTCCTCGATGTCGAGGTCGGGCGCGTTTTTGGGCCCGATCCACACACCGTTTTTGTCGACATGGAAGACACGGTACACGCCGCCGGGCGTAAAGTAGCGCGCGCCGACAAAAAAATCCTCGTGCATATCTTCGCGTATCGCCGCATACCCGCCTTTTTTAAAGGGACTCGGTTCCTCCCGCTGTGGGATACGCTCTATCACACTACTGACTGAGCGTGAGCGAGTCGCGGATCGCGTTGAAATCGGCGATCAGCTTGAGGCGGTCGAACTCGCGCACCGCGCCCGGGTCGTAGTTGCCGATATTGGTCGAGTGCAAAAGATAGCGCACCGCGGTGCAGGGCTTGCTGCCGACGACCGCATACACCATTTCTTCGTACAAATTGCCCGCGCCCGCGCCGGAGGTGGTGGCTACCGACCATGTGGTCGATCCGACGGTCAGCTCCTGCGAGCGGACGTTGTCAAAAAGAAAGATGTCGCCGGCGCACTTTTGGGCGCGCGGGAGCCATTCCACCGAGACGCCGGAGTCGGTCGAGAGATTCGTGCCGGTGGCCATCGCACCCGGAATCGTAAACTTCACGCCCGCGATCGGTTTCTTGGGCACGCCTTCGTATGCGTACGCGTCGTCGACCGTGTAGCCTTGCGGATACGTGATCGAAAAGGTGGAGGTGGCATACGTGGAGAACTGCGGCACCACCTCGAGCGGCTCCTCATTCTGCGGAGCCTGACTGGCGGCTTGCCCGAGAAGTTGCCACGCGTAGTAGCCGCCCACCGCAGCGATCACGGCAACGAGAAGCCAGATAATGTATTTGCCTATGTTGCTTTGTGTATCCATGACTCTCACTATCTCATGAATTATAAAATCACGGAATTTCAGCGTCCTCGACCGGAATATTCTTGACCATTCCATAGCCGCAGCCATCGTTATCCTGCACAACGGTACCATCAAGTGCGGTCGCGGAGCCGTCGTTGGCGTGGTAGTGCGGCATCTCCTTGCCTCCTTCTGTGCAGTCGGATCCCTTACCCACGTGTACCTGCGAGAGTGGAATTTTCCTCCCGAGCACGACGATCACCTTGATCTTCTCCTTCACGCCGACCGCAGCGCGAATGCCTTCCACCTCCGCGTCGGTCATCGGGTCGAGCTGCGTGCCGGTAGGCTCCACCCAGCGCTGCACGAAGCCCCAGCTTATGACGGCAATTCCCTCGTACGGGTAGTCCTTGAGCGTGTTGCCCTCGACTTCGTACGTGTCGTACCCCTCCGGCGTACGCGGGTCTGCCACTTCTACGAAGGTCTGGTCGCCGACGACGCGCACGCCGGTTACCGTCACCATGTGTCCGCCGGTCGCTTTGCCCCTGGCATCGGCAAATTTGATGCGCATTTCGGCCGCGCCTCCCTCGGCAAGACCATCGAGCAGCGCCTCGATCGTGGTACGGCCGTGTTGGTCGCCCACTTTTGTGGTTTGTATCGGCAGCCCGTGTGTCGCCGCCCAGCGATTCTTTCCCTCCACGAAATCATCCGGCAAAACGCCGTTCTCCGGTGTCCAGTCCATGTCGCCCTTCAGCTGATCGATGAGGTCGGCATCGGCGGGGAGCTTGTCGCTTTGTCCGTGATCCTCCGCAAGCGAAATGATGCTGTTGGCTGCCGCAGTGGGCGCGCACTCTGCGATACGCTGACCAATATCCGGAGTTATGCGGCCGGCTTCCGTCGCCGGCTCTTTGGCGAAAGCGACACCGTAGAAAAGACCTTTCATCGCATTCTCGGGATCAGTAACTTTCTCAAGCTCGAGAAGATCTTCGGATTCGACCGCCACTTCCGCGATCGTTCGAATGTATGAATCGTTCTCAAAAGCGATCTTCACTCTGCTCCCCGCTTCGGGCGCTGACGTAAACGAAACGGGAACGCCCACACTCTTGCCCTTCAGCCCGCGCATGCTTGCGCTGCCCCCCACTTTTTCTTCGGGAGCGAAAGTGCCATCCGCATTCACATCGACAAAAAACTCCACAGCTGCACCCTCTGCGTCGCGGCGCGTCGGGATGTAGAGAAGTCCCTTCTTTGTTTCACCGGTGTTAAAGAGCGCGAGCCGGACGTCTTGCCCGACGAAATCGCCCGCGGCCTGTGTCCACAAAAAGAGTATTACGAGAACGAGGGCGACGGCACCGCCGAGGACGTACGTCCGATTCATAACGACAGGTTACCCCCGAAGGCGGCGCAGTCAACATCACTTTGCATTACGCCACATTCGAGGCAAGAATGGTGCGATGCAGCTCCTCACAGGCGCAGTAAAAATGGCATACGAGCTGGCCTTTTTGCTGCTCCTTACTGTCATCGTCTTCGCTCCCTTTCACGCCGCCTCCACCGCGCACCTTCCGATCGTGCAGACGATCGACGAATCGCGAGGCGTCCTCGCAAAATCGAACGGTCTCCAGGCGGGAGAGCGGTTGCCACTCTACCGTTTCAACTACTCGACGAAGACACCGATCGGCACCATCGTCGTCGAGCGCGTCGAGGACGATCGCGCGATTGTCGCGCTACAGCCGAGCCGTTTCTCGCTCGGCATGCACGGAAAGATTGTGCAGGACGGCGAGGATTTTTTCACCTCGCTCGGCGCGGATTTCGGCGTCTCTCCTGATCAGTACCTCACCATCTTTCGCGGCACATCCGTCGTGGGACAGGCGCACGTCGTCGAGGTGGAAGCGAATCGATCACGCATTGATTTGCCGCGTGACATCGGCCCGCTCGAGGATCTCCACGTGAGCGAATTCGGCACGGCGACACAGGTTGCGAAGTACGACGATTCGCTGCTGTCCACCGTGGAAGCGGTCGTGATCGGGGCGCTCGCGGTGGGCTACTTCGGCTACCGCGCCATGCGGCGACGCTCTCCCCTCATCGCTTGTGGAGAGTACATCCGCACCCTCCGCGTTCCCAAAAAAACGATTCTTTGGGTCGTCAATATCGCGGGCGGCATTCCTTTTTCGTGGTTCCTCGGAACGATGCCGGTATTTCTTTTCTCATATCTCACGGTCGAAATCTCGCGCCTACTCTTTAGCAACGTGATCTCGCTTCGGCCGCAGATCGATTCTCTCGTGCCGTTTTCGATCGCCGCTGTTGGCATCGGATATTACGCCTTCCTCTTCTGGAAGCGGCGCTCTCCCATACTCGCCTTCTGGCAGTTTCTCTCGTACAAAGGCACGGGCGTGATCAAGAAGGTGGGATTCGCGCGCGGCTTTACCAACTGGGCGCTCCACCTCGTCATCGTCTATTTTTTCGCGCTCACGCTCGTGGGATTCTTGGCGGGCGACATCGCGGCGGTGCGCTCGTTCGGGTGGCCGCCGCCCTCGCTGGAGGCTTTTTTCGAGCAGGCGAAGTACGCGCTCTGGGCAATCACGGTGGCGGGCTGTCTCATCGGCTACGGCTTTTCGGTGGTGAGTATTCTCTGGGGACGCTACATCCGCAGCCTCGATTTTACGGTGACGGGCTGGCTCACCAATGGCTTCAACTACCCACTCTTCGGTGTCGTGATCTGGCAGATGACGCCCTCGTTCACCGGTGCCGATCCGATCGTAACGGCGGGGCCCTTGCTGTGGCTCGTGCTCGTGCTCGGACTTTTTTTCAACCTGCTCTACACACTTTCGATCCTGAATCTCTGGACGATGTTTGACCTGATGACAGACAAAGGCGTGCGGAGCTCTTTTTTCTACCGCACGGTGCGGCATCCCAACTACGCGCTCGAAGCGGGCATGTTTTTCGTCACGGAGCTCGTGGGCCTTAGCGCCGGCGTCCACTGGCTTGCGATCCTCATGTTCTTCTTCCTCTATTGGATCCGCTCCGAGCGCGAAGATAACTTCATGCAGTACTCCAATCCCGACTACGCGCCCTACCAGAAGGCCGTGCCGTGGAAATTCGTGCCGGGCGTGTACTGATCGTGCGCTTCCTTGCGGCCAGCTAAGCGGCGCAGTACAGTCAAAGCGGATTGTCCTTTGAGGCAATCCATAGTGTATGAAACTTCAAGCAATGGAGATGCGCTCATGGCAGCGACAGCAACGCGGGCCCTGCGGCTCGGATCACTCTCATTCTGTTACCTGACGATTGCCGCGCTCGTCGTGGCGGTCATCCTTGCGTACGAGAACCAGTTTCTCGACTGGTTCCTCGCGAGCTTCCCCGATCGTATGACGTTTGCGACGGCGGGCGCCCTCACGGGGGTGATTCTCGGAGTCGTCTTTTTCCTCGCGTTCCCGGCGGCAGGATTGCTCTCGGAGGAACGCGCGGTGATCGACGGCTTTGAGCGGATGCGTGCTGGTGCGGAACCGGTCGTCTTCGTACGACACCTCTTCGGCAGCCGTGCGGTGCGCGAGCATCACAGTCGCGCCGGGTCAGTCATCCTGGCGCTGAAAGAGCACGTGGAAACATGCCAGACACTTGGCATGCGCCCACTGCTCGGCACGACCGAAGTCGTCGAAGAATTCGGGACGCGACTCGAAGCGCTGTTTGCCCGCCTCGCGTGGGCGCGCACGCTCCTTGTCTCGCTCGGACTCTTCGGCACGATCGTCGGCATCGTCATGGCCATGACGGCGCAAAGAGACATGCCCGTGACACCGGAGGAGACGAAGCAGTATCTCTTCCTCCTCTATCACGGCATGGGCGTCGTCTACATCAGTGCCGTTCTCGGGTGGGGCGGGGCCATCTGGCTCTTCCTCTTCGAGGCGGTCCTTCAACGTCAGGCTGACGAAGTGAGCGCCGACTTTTGGAAGTTGACCGCGTCGTTCATCATGCCGGTCATCCAAAGCGACGCCTTCTTCAAGGCACAACCCGAACCGTCATAGGAGATCAGATGAGAACTCGTACTCACAGGCGGCGGTTCGGCTTCAGCGATCCGTCGGCGATCATGGGCTTTGTCGAGAACATGATCCTGGTTGTGGTGGTGTTTCTCTTTGCGGGCGCCATCGCGATCCCGCAGGTGAATCCACCTCCGCGCGACGGGATTGAGAAGCGGCAAACGACCGAGCCAACGCCTTTCTACATCGAAATGCGTTGGGCGGACCAATTGCCGCACGACCTCGATCTCTACATCACCTGCTACTCGCTTGTGAACATGCAGCGGACCGACCCCACGGTCGTGTTCTACAACCGCAAGAGCAGTCGGTGGCTCAATCTGCTGCATGATGCTACCGGCTATCCTCGTTCACAACGGAACGTGGAGGAGGCGCGGGTCAACTCGAGCGTGCGCACAGTGCCAAAAAATACGGTGTGCCTCATCAACACGCACATCTGGAGCAGGCACGGGGGGCCTCTCCCCGTGAAAGGCACCGTGCTCGCGATCGCCAACAAAGACTCTCCCCGCCAGAAGACGATCGTAAACCTTGAGTTTACGATCGGCCAGGTCGGCGAGGAGTGTTCGCTTGCGCAAATCGTCTGGGACGAGAAGAGCGACGTGTTGTTCGACTCGGTCGAGACGTATCCGAATCTGCCGACGCAGCGTATCGCGACGGTAGGGGCGGCCGACAATCCGCCCACGTGTACACCGACGAAAGGGTGTGCATCATGAAAGTCATCTTGGATGAGCTCGCGCCCATCGTGGACGCGATCTTTCGGGTCTTCGCGGAGATCACACGGTATGTCGAACACACGACCTACGTCTCTCCGGAGACGGGACGCATGCTCCTCTCTGCCGGCGTGATCTTCGTGCTCTTCCTGAGCGCCAGTCTCTACGCGCGTCAGAGCGTTCGTACGCGCGACGTGGCGGTTGTCGCTCTCTTGATCCCGGCTGTCTTAATGATCGTGGATGTCGGCAGATTCGCCATCCACGGCCAGCCTGACGACCGGTGCGATAAGTACG
This sequence comes from Candidatus Kaiserbacteria bacterium, assembly GCA_016432285.1. Lineage (GTDB taxonomy): Bacteria > Patescibacteriota > Minisyncoccia > Phycocordibacterales > UBA2100 > UBA10103. The sequence goes on along the minus strand of CP066682.1, from coordinate 328,323 downwards.
GCGAGGGGACGATTCCGTTCACCCTTCTTTCGTTCCCCGTCGGGCAGCCGAAGGACATGACGAACCCCTTCGGCGACAGTTGGCTTCTCATGCTCGTGGAATCTCGTGAGTTGTGGGGAACAGCCCCGCATCTCTGTCGGATTTCTCGCAGCGGCGAGTCGGGTCAGCGACTCGAACGCGTTCTGGAGGTCTATCGGAAAGATCTCTTTAGGCTCTTCTCCTTTGAGGGGGACGGGTCGTACGGAGGCCGATTCACCTTCACTTTCGGAAACGGAAGGGAAAGCCCGAACGTAACGCTGAACCTCCCCGAAGAGCCGTCGAGCAAGGGCGGTCCGCGGGAAACGGCACGCGGGATCTAGCAATGCGCTTCGATCCCGCTTCAAACCGAAAGCCCTCGCGTGCGCGCGAGGGCTTTCTCTTTTGTTTCAGCGGTGAGACTTTCACACGCCCCGAGGAGAACGATGAATAGACTGTAAATTTACTTCCTCAATTCCTGCACGACAACGTAGAGAATAAATCCGATCACGATGAGGGGAGAGATGGTGATCCCGAGCAGCCCCAAGAAGAGTCCGAAACCACCGAGCTGCCACGACGGCTGGTAGACGAAGAGAAATACGGGGAGCGCGAGAAGTGCGAGCGCGACGACAATGATTTTCCGCATACTATTTCACTTTGGTGAACGCGAGCACTGCGCCGCGGCCGCCGAGGTAGGTCATGACGAGCTGCGTTTCCGTGATCGTATTGATCGTGAAGTAGTAGTTGCCTTCCTCGAAGGCGATTTTGACGACGGTGAGTCCCTCAAGGTTTGCAAGCGGTACGTCGATAAATTGCGCTTCGGCTGCGGCGTCGACGACGCTCCACGAGCCGGTGGCTGTGGCCGACGCGTCGCCCTCGTAGCGATCCGTCACGGTGCCCTGCGCCTCAAACGTGCGGGTAAACTTCGCATCCTCGTCACTTCTCCACGTGCCCGTCATCATCGAGGATTGAAACTGATTTGCATCGGTACTCTTTGCGCTCTCCTGCGAGGGGACCTGTGCCGCACCTTCCCGCTGCGAATCTGTGTAAAACCAATACGCCCCGCCCACAAGGAGGAGCGCAAAGACTGCGACCAACACTTTATTCATATCGAAAAATCCTGCTATCTAGTATGCGAAACAGTATGACGTACTTTCGAGGCGGAGCAATCACTTCTCCTCAAGGTCGAGGCAGACGCTGTTGATACAGTACCGCTTGCCGGTTTTCGTGGGGCCGTCGTCAAAGACATGCCCCAGGTGCGAGCCGCAGCGGGCGCACGTAATCTCGGTGCGCTGCATTCCATGCGAAGTGTCGCTGTGCGTTTCCACCGCTCCTGGAAGCGCCGAATCGAATGAGGGCCAGCCGGTGCCGGAATCGAACTTCGCTGTCGAATCGAAGAGTGGGTTGCCGCATGCGCGACACTCGTACGTGCCGTCCGCTTTTTCGTGCACGTACTGCCCCGTGAAGGCCATCTCGGTCCCCTTCTCCCGGAGCACGCGATACTCGTCGGGCGAGAGCGCCTGCTTCCATTCATCTTCGTTTGTCGGCATCGGGCGTTTACTCATACGGGTAGTGTAGCAAAAGAAAAAGGCGCGCGGAGGTGGAGTGGTGGCGAGCCTCCGCGCGCCCGACGCGCTCATGTCTTCTTCTTGCTTCTTGCCCGAGCGCGTCTGTACGAGCCAGTCTAGAGCCTAGAGAGAAAAAGTGAAGATCTCGTGAGCTACGAGCGGCGCGCACGGGAGCGATCCACCTCGGTAAGCTGCTGCTTCCGCAGGCGCACCGACTGCGGCGTGATCTCAAGATACTCGTCTTCTGCCATCACTTCGAGACCGCGTTCGATCGTGAGTTCGTACGGCGGAATGAGCTGGATCGCTTCGTCGGAAGCGGAGGCACGCACGTTGGTGAGCTGCTTGCCCTTCGTCGGGTTCACGGTCATCTCCTCGCCCTTCGAGGTGTTGCCGATCACCTGCCCTTCGTAGACCTCGACGGCCGGATTGATGTAGATGGCGCCGCGCTCCTGGAGATTCCAGAGCGAGAAGCCGAGCGCCTTGCCGCTCGCCATCGAAATCATGGAGCCGACCGCACGCTTTTTGATCTCTCCGGCAAAGGGGCGGAAACCGACGACGCGCGAAGAAAGGATCCCTTCTCCTCTCGTATCGAGCACGAACTGGTTGCGATAGCCGAGGAGCCCTCTCGTGGGTCCTTCAAAGATGAGGCGCACCTGGTTCTCGTGAACCTTCAGATCCTTCATCACAAATTTCCTCGTCCCGAGGCGCTCGATGATCGCACCCTGGTATTCCTGCGGCGTGTCGACGATCACCTCCTCAAACGGCTCGTGCTTGTGTCCTCCTTCTTCGTGAAAGATTACCTGCGGCTGCGAGACCTGCATCTCGTAGCCTTCGCGCCGCATGTTTTCGAGCAGAATCGCGATATGCAGCTCGCCGCGGCCCGATACTTTAAATACGTCGCTTTCGAAATCCACTTTGAGCCCCACGTTGACTTCGAGCTCGCGCTCCAGGCGCTCGCGGATCTGGCGCGAAGTGACAAATTTCCCCTCGCGCCCAGCGAAGGGAGAGTTGTTGACGAGAAAGTTGAGGGTGATGGTGGGTTCGTCGATGGCGATCGCGGGAAGCGGCTCGGCATCCTTATCGGTCGTGATCGTCTCCCCGATGTAGATGTCCGGCAAGCCGGCCACGATCACGATGTCGCCCGCTTCCGCCGTCTCCGTCTCGACGCGTTGCAAGCCGCGGAAGGTGTACATTTTTGTAATTTTGCCGATTCGAGCCTGATTTTGCGGCGTTTTCACGACCACCGCATCGGCTATTTTGAGCACTCCCTCGTAGACGCGACAGATGGCAAGGCGCCCCACGAAGCTGTCGTAGGCGAGGTTGAAGGGCTGGAGTTTGGCGGGACGCTCGAGCGCCGCGCTGTCTGACGCAGGCGGCACCTTCGCGAGCACGGTGTCGAGGAGCGGCGACAGATCGCTCGATTCGTCGGCAAGCTGGAGCTTCGCGATTCCCTGCTTGCCGATCGCATACACGACCGGGAAATCCGCCTGCTCGTTTGAGGCGCCGAGCTCCAGGAAGAGTTCGAGCACATCTTCCTCCGCTTTCGCGGGATTCGCGGCCGGTTTGTCGATCTTATTGATTACGACGATGGGCTTCAAGCCGAGCTCGAGCGACTTTTTCAGCACGAAGCGCGTCTGCGGCATCGGGCCTTCCTGCGCGTCGACGACGAGCAAGACGGAGTCAATCGAGCGAAGTACGCGCTCCACTTCGGATCCGAAATCCGCGTGTCCCGGAGTGTCGACGATGTTGATCTTGGTGCCCTTATAGTTGACCGACGCGTTCTTCGAGTAGATCGTGATGCCGCGCTCGCGCTCCAGGGCATTGGAGTCCATAGAAACGCCCTCTTCTGCCGCGCCGGTCTGCCGCAAAATCGCGTCGGTGAGCGTGGTCTTGCCATGATCAACGTGTGCAATTATCGCTATGTTTCGTATCTCCATAAATGAAAAAAGCCCGCAGGCTGTCCGCGCACTATAGCCTTCTTTCGGGGCTTTTGCCACTCATCTCCCCACTGATACTTAATTGGTCCGACCGGACCAATTAAGTATCACGAGAAAATGAAAAAAGAATATCGAGGGTCGTCAGAGGGATGCGAGCAGCGAATTGAGTTTCGCGCGCGTGGCGGGCCCCACCACACCGTAACCGGTGCTCCCCGCTCGCGCGATACCGTACTTCACTTGGAATTTCTGCACGGCCCGCAGCGTCATCGCGCCGAAGCGATCCGTTTCGCTGCCGGGAGCGCCCGGGCCGCTCGCGACGATTTGCGTGCTCGAATCCGAATTGAGTATGCGCTGGAGCGTACGCACGTCGCTCCCCACGGAGCCGAGCGTCAGGGTGCGCGAAAGTGCGGCACCGCTTGGCGCTCCCGCGCTCGCCGGCGGCGCGGACTGCGCGCTCGATGCGATAGTGTTCCAGATGTTCGGGTCTTGCCCGCCGTCGAACTTGAAAACGGAAACGCCGCGCACGCCGAGCTTTTTCGCGAGCGCGATCCGATCGGCGACAGACTGCGCGTCGGGCCAGACCATTAAGCGGAAGCGCGAATTTGTGTTGCCAGAGGTCGAAAACGCGCTTGCGGCGGCTGCCACCTGCGAGGCACCGATGCTCGAAACGGGTGGCGTCGAGGTCGCCGCATTGAGGTACGTAAAGTACATCTCGCCCCACGAAGCACGCTCGGGCGTAATGCCGTACTGCGCCGCAATCGGCCCCGCGTAGCCGGGATTGAAGGTCCAGAGGATGTCATAGACGTACTCGTTGTTCGCGTACGCGGTTACGTCGTACTCGTAGCCGTACGTCGGCACGCCGATCATGATCTTGTTGCGCGCGATGTCCTGCGCCATGAGATTGACCACCTTCTCCACCCAGGCCGGATCCCCCACCGGCGCATAGAGCTGCCCCTTCGCTTCTGCGTCGGCAAGGAGTTTCAGATCGATCCCCTGCTGGTCGTAGGCCATGATGCGCACGCGGTCGCAGTATTTATTGACCTCCCGGAGGTCGTTGGCGAAGAGGCCCGCGTCCGCCGGCGGCGTGGTGCCGTAGTACCGGTCGGCCTGCGGCGTGCGGGACTCGATCGTGCACATCACCCACTTATCGCCCATCCGCTGGTAGAGGCCCTTGAGGAAGGTCGAGAAGTAATCTTTGTCGGCCGCCTTCTTTCCTTCGAAATCGATATCGATGCCGTCGAAGCCCTGCTCTTTCACAAGCGCCGCGATTCGGTCTTCGAGCGCGATACGCTTCGCCTGGTTGCTCAAAAGATCATGGAGCAGGTCGCCGTTGCCTGTCATGACCGTCGGAACGAACCGGACGCCCTGCGCCTTTGCCTGCGCTCGCAGGGTGAGCCATGGCTCTTGATCGAGTGAGCCGTTGTCGAGCAGCGTGCCGTCGGATTTGAGCGTATAGACGAAGGGGTTGACCTCGGTGAGGAGATTGAGGCGCGGGAGCACGTCCGCAGTGCCCGTCGCGGTTCGCCAGTACGGAATCCATCCGGAAACTTCAAAAGGCCTCGAAAGTGTCGCAGCAGAGGCCGCCAAAGGGATACACAAAAAAATCGCCACTACAAAAAAAGGCAGTCGCTTCATAGATACTGAGACGCTTCACTATAACAATTCTTTCCGCGCGGCAAAGATTCTATGAAGAAGGAACACGGATCAGAGACTTTCCGCGCTGTAGCGGGCCAAAAGGCCGTTGCGAACCACCGCCCGGTAGACACGCACGAAGACGAACTGCGCCACCAGGATGTACACGACACTCAGGATAAGACCGATGATGAGTCCCCGCGAATCCGTGGAACCTTGGAGCAGGATCGCGCGCAATCCTTCGAAGACGTACGTGGGCGGCAGCAGAGCCGAGAAGAATTGCATCCACTGCGGCAGCACGGAGATCGGATAGAACACACCCATGAGCGGCGAAAGGAGCGCCGTCATGGGCCACACCCACCACTCTCCCGACGGGCCAAAGCGAAGCACGATCGACGCGCCGAAGACGCCGAGCGATATGCCGAAAAAGAAGAGCGTGATGAGGAAGAGGAGGAGGCTTGGACCGACAGCGGCGAACGAAAAGCCGAATACAAGATACGCGATCGCCACCATGACGATGGCAGAGAACGTCGACGTAACGATTGAGGAGCCGACGAGCCCCACCACGTACTCGCCCACCGAAAGCGGCGAGGCGAAGTAGTTGAGCAGGTTGTTGGACCAGATGTCTTCCAAGGCCGGCGTGGAGGTACCCTGGTGCGCACGCGCGGCAAAATCAAGGAGAATCACGGCGCCGAGGAGCGTCGGCACGATCCCGAAGCCCGCTCCGCCGATTTCGGTGAGGTACTTCGTGAGGAAGCCCCAAAGCACGACGTCGAGCGCACCCCAAATAAATATCTGGAAGAGCCGCTGCGGGCTCCCGAAGAGCAGCGTCATGTACCGCAAGAAAACGGCGTATGAGTGGCGAAGGTTCATAGTTCGAGTGAGAGCGGCTCGCGCGCCACGGTGATGAAGAGCTCTTCGAGATTTGCCTTCCCGTGCTGCTGCGGCAGCACGCGCGGATCTCCCGAAAGCAGGATCTTGCCGTGCGAGAGGAAGAGTACGCGGTCGCACACAGCTTCGACCTCCTGCATGTTGTGCGAGGTCCACAAGACGCCGCTCTCTTTTTTTGCCGAAAGCGCTTGTATGCGCTCGCGCACGATCCGCGCGGTCGACGGATCGAGCGATGCGGTGGGCTCGTCGAGGAGCAAAAGCGCAGGATTGTTGAGCATCGCCTTGGCGAGGCCGAGGCGTGTCTGCTCTCCGGAGGAGAGGAGTCCTGCTTTCGTGTGCCGAAATTTTTCGAGATCGTATTCTTCGATCACCTCCTCAATCCGATCCTGCGGATGCGGCACATCGTAGAGAAGCGAAAAGATCCGGAGATTCTGGAGCACGGTGAGATTACCGGGGAGGTGCGCATACACGGCCGAGAAGTTGGTCCGCGTGATCGCCGCGCTCCGACTTTCCGCGATGTCGATCCCGTCGATTTTGACGCTCCCGCCGCTTGGCTCCAAAACGCCGAGCACCATGTTGATGGTGGTCGTCTTCCCGGCGCCGTTGGGGCCAAGGAGGCCGACGATCTCCCCTTTTTGTACGGTGAATGAAATATCATCGACCGCAATCGTGTCGCGGTAGGCTTTTCGCAAATTGCGTATTTCAAGCACGGGCATAAAAATCGCCGATCGCGGTCGGTATCTCGGCTGGCGCCTCGACAATCCGAAAAGGCTTGCCCTTTTCGAGCGTTTCTTTCGAGTGGAAGCCCCAAGAGACTCCGACGGAACCGACTCCGGCGAGCTTCGCCTCTTTCATATCTCCGAGCGTGTCGGTGACGAAGACGCACCGGTCCGCCGTCGTTTTGTATTTTTCAAAAACCATTTCGATCTTTTTGTGCTTGCTCGTGTGCACGTCTGCGCCGAGCATTTCCGAGAAATATCGTCCGAGCCCGTGTTTTTCCATGAATCCCTGGATCGGGCTCGTGAGCGTCGATGAGACGATAATCAAACGGTAGTCTGTGTGGAGCGCCTCGATCACCTCCCGCATGCCGGAAAAGAGCGTTGCCTTCTCCTCGAAGGCCGGCACAAAAACGCTAAACCAATCGAGATCGTGTTTGCACTCCGGTCCGTGGGAGTCGGCGAAGACGTCGATCATCCGCTCATACACGTTGCCCTCGAAGGCTGAGCGGTACTGCGAATCCGTGATGCGCTCACACATCATACGCGCGGTGGAGAGCGCAACGTCGTACGAATCGGCGATCACACCGTCGAAATCAAAGAGAACGTACCGGGGGCTTGGCATCCCGGCATAGTACCAAAGAGTGCCTTAGTACACGCTCACCGTGGCTGTGGCTTCCGCGCGTTGCCCCGCGTCAAGACAAAAGCGCCCTTTCGGGCGCTTTTGGTGCTTTCCACGTCCGGTTTTTATTGGACGTTGAAGTAGAGAATGTTGGTCGCTCCGTTGCTGTTCGTCACGTAGACCGGATACGTGCCCGGAACCACACTCTGAAGCGGCGCCCCGCACGCGTAACCCGGATTGAGAAGATCGCATGGCGAGATGTACGCCGGAATCGTGAGCGAAAGGTACGTGTTGCTCGCCGAGGTGACGTGCTGCACGCCGCCGGTGCCGAAGTGAATCGTGTTGTCGCCGGTAAAGCCGGTGCCGGTGAGAGTAACCGGTGTGCCGACCGGGCCGGAAGAAGGCGTGAGCGAAGTGAGCGTCAGGACGTTGGTGCCGCTCCCCACCGTGACCGTCGCCGTTGTCGCGTTGGTGCCGCCCGCGCCGCTGAAGGTGAAGGTGATCGTGTACGTGCCCGCCGTGTAGTAGGTGTGCGAGAACGAGAGCGTCTGTGCGCCGGAGAGCGCGATTGTCTGCGGCTGCGCCTGCGTGCCGTAGGTGCCCTCATCGCCCCACCGGATCGTCGTTGTGAGGAAGGAGCCGGTCGGCGCATTCACCGAGAGCGTCCACGTGCCCTGCGCGCCGAGGCCGAGCGTCGAAGGACCCTGTACCGATCCGAGGATCGGCGTGCCGGTCGAGCCTGCCGTGGAGGTGATCGAGTAGGTAACCGTGTTGCTGTTTTCTCCGCGGCTGTTGGTTACGTAGACCGGGTAGCTTCCGAGGTTGACCTGCTGCGAACCGTATCCGGTGAGCGTCGTCGGAATCGTGAACGAGAGGCCGCGACCGTCGACGGAGTTGAGATTGGTGATGATACCGTTCCCAAAGTGCACGGTGTTGCCATTCGCCGTGAAGCCCGAGCCCATGAGCGTTACCGTGCTGTTGGTCGAGCCTGAAGTCGGCACCATCGACGCGATGTAGGGAGCGCCGGCGTGGCCGTCGCACACGACGCCGATCGGGCACGATGCGTTGCAGCCGGAAGATCCGTAGCCGTAGATCGAATTGCACGCGTACGGAGAAGCGACGATCGAGAAGCTGAGCGTATTCGAGGTGCCGCGCGCGTTTGAGACCTTGAGGTACGTCGAGCCGAGGCCGAAGTACGGCGGGATTGAAACAGTGAGCGAGGTGCCGTTGCTGGAACCAACGCTCCCGATCACACTCGATCCGAGATACACGGTGTTGCTCACGCTGTCGAAGCCGGTGCCGTAGATCGTGACGGAGGATCCGGGAGTGCCGGTGTTTTGAGAGAGCGACGTGAGATTGACGACGTTGTATGCGTACGGCGTCGAGTAGGGATACGTGTAGTTGTAATTGTAGTTCGAGGAGGGTGCGGTGTAGGTGTTCGGGTAGGTGTAGGAGTTGAAATTAAAATTCGTGTTCGTGTTCGTCGGAGCATAACCGCACGAACGCGATTGGATAGACGCACGCGTTGCCGCATCGAGCATGCCGCTTTGCGGCAACCCCGCCGACTGCTGGAAGAGCCGGAGCGCGGCCGCGGTCGCCTGCCCGAAATAGCCCGTCATCATCCAACTACCGCCGCCCGGATAATTCTGTGTGACGAGGAAGCTCTGAAGCGAGCGCACCTCGGTGCCGCGCGACCCGTCCGAGAGGTCGGATGAGAGCGTTGTGCAGCTGCCTGCGGGATACGAATAGGTGTAGGTCTGTGCACTGACGGCACCCGCGACGAAGAGTGCGGAGAGGGCCAAGGCGGAGGCGATTTTCTTCATAGTAATGGATATTTTGGGGCGCAAAACAAGGATTTTAGCCGTATTTTGCGCCTTTTTTCTATCAATAATGCCCGCAATATGCATTATTGCGGGGGGTTCTGTCAAGTATTCTTCCCCGTCGAAAAGACGCCAATTTGCCGTCTTGGGACAGCATTCGCCCTGCTGGAAGTGCGGGTTTTAGAGCGGCAGAGTGCGAGTGTCTGCGCCTCCTTCAATGAGAACGGCCCCCTCCACGTCTGTTTCGAGCGAGGTCGGGAGGATCTTGGTGTGGAATTTCTCCTGCGCCTCGAGGAAAGCCTCGAGCTTCGCCACGTCGCGGAGCGCCTGTTCGATATTGCGGCGCGCCGTCGCCGAGTCCCCTTCGTGCTCTTGCGTCCGCTCGATAAATTCGCGGATGAAGAAGATTTGCTTTTGTATGCGCGCGGTCGTCGTCGCGCCGAGGGATTCCGAGAGCGCATTGAGGCGCACGTCGACTTCTGCCAAGAGATCGAGGACGTTTTCGCCGATCTTCGCGGCAATTGCGGTGTCCGTATCCGTTTCAACGGGAAGCGGCGCGAGCGTCGCTTTCGCAAACGAGCGAGCCGAGACTTCTGCGGAATCTGCCGCACCTTCGGCGCTCATCTGCATCGTGATCGGCGCATCAGCGCGGGCGATCCTGCCCGTGAACCGTGAGATATTGGCGGCGATCGCGCCGGAGGTTTCTTTCGTCGTCGTATCTTTGCTTCCAGCGCCGATCGAGGCGATGACCGCGCCCTTGGCTGCGATCTTCGAGTCGAAGCGCGCAGAGAGGTCAGCAGCCGCGATGGGGTCGGTGGCTTCCACTTCGGCGACGATCGTCGTTATCACCTCGGCGTGCGCGTCGAAATTCGCCTCAAGCGCCTTCTGGGCTGCCCCCGAGAGCCGGCCGGAAACCGCCAGCGCGGTCGCCTCCTCAAGTCGTCGCTCCGCAAACACGCTATGCACCGCTACCTTGGATTCGTCCGAGAAGGCAAGAGCGCTGCGGACCGATTCGTTGAAACCGATCTTTACCGGGTAGAGGAGATCCCCCGGGAGCGCACCTTCGGCCGCATAGGTCATGCCGCCGCCGATCACGACGAGTACGAGTACGAGCGCGGGCACGAGCGTCCGCGGCGCGGCAAACGAGAAGTACGGACTCGGTACGGGAGCGCGCATCGCCTCTTCGAGTTTGAAGCGCATAAAATTCTTCTCACCCTCCGAAAGGCGGATTTTATTGGCTTCGTTTTTTAGTTGTGGGAAAAAGGTATTCATATTATTCGGCCTCCAAGAGAGCGTGCAGCTTCTTCAGGCCTCGGTGGAGCCTCACGGAGACGACATTCTCGCTCTCGCGCACGATCTCCGCAATCTCCTTCAGAGAGAGGTTGTCGACGTATCGCATCGTGAGCGCTTCGCGATACAGATCTGGGAGCTCCTGTATCGCCGCAATCGCGTGTTTGCCGTCGAACCGGTCCATGGCCGCTTCGAGCGTGTTCGTGTCGTCGCGCGGGAGCATACGCTCGATCTGACCGCCGTCGTCATCCTCCATCATCGAATCGAGCGAGAAGGACTTCGACTTGCGGTACTCGTCGATGATGAGGTGCCGCAGCGTACGAAAGAGAAACGGCCGCATCTCGCGAATCTCCTCTCCCCGACCGGCGTACTGCCACGCGCGCAGGAAGCATTCCTGCGTGAGCTCGAGCGCCCGGTCGCGATCGGAGAGCCGCAAGCTGGCGTGCCTGAAAAGCTCGTCCGCATGCCGCTCAAAGGCTTCACGAAATGTCTCTGTGAGGTCTGCCATAGATGACGCTACGAGAAGGATTTTGTTACGAGAAATCGGGGCTTCTCTACCATACTACAGTCGCCCCCTCTGCGAAATGCGCCGCTACACCTTCGTTTGCGCGATCGCCTCCTCTTCCTCGCGGCGAATCTTTATGAAAGCGGGAATGGGAAGCAGCCGGTCGAGTTTCAAAAGCCTCCAGCCGCCAAAGAGCGCGGTCAAGAGGGCAGCCGCGCCACTTACGGCAAGCGCGATGCGGGGATTCGCAAATTCTCCCAGGAATCCGATGATCGGAGCGCCGATCAGCGTGGAGCCGAAGATCGCCATCGACCAGAGCGCCATGACGCGCCCACGCAGGGAACTATCCGCTTCGAGCTGGATCATGGTGTTGCCCACGCTCGTGAGATTGATCGAAAAGAAACCCACGAAAATCATCCCGACGGTTGCCAAGCTCACGCTCGGCATCACGGCCGTCACGAGAATCGAGATGCCAAAGAGAAGCATCGAGAGGAAAAACTCGTGGAGCGCGACTCGCTGGCGGCTCGCCGCAAAGAGTCCGCCTGCCACCGATCCGGCGCCCATGGCGGAAAGCAGCGCCGCGTAATCCGCCGCACCCCCGCCGAACGTTCCCTTTGCCAAGAGCGGCAGACTCACCTGGAATTCGTACGAGAGCGTGCCGATCACCGCCATGGAAATGAGTACGCCTCGGATGAGCGGGACCGAGCGAACATACCGAAAACCGGAAAGCAGGTCTATGGGCTCGCTCGAGGGCGTCTCGCGATGCATCTCCTCCTCGCGCATCATCGAAAGGATGACGAGCACCGCCACAAACGAGAGCGCGTTGACGAAAAAGCAAAACGCGATCCCGAAGCCCGCAATGAGGGCACCCGCGAAGAGCGGGCCGAGGGCGCGCGCGAGATTCGCTTCGGTCGACATGAGCGTGACGGCATTGCGAAGGTGATCCTTCCCCACCATCTCATGTAAAAAGGTCTGCCGCGTCGGCGTGTCGATCGCATTGACGGTCCCGTAGAGGAGGGCGAACGCATAAAGCATCCATAGTTGGACAAGCTCAAAAAACACCAGCACCGAGAGCAGGAGCGCGAGCGCCGCCATGATCGACTGCGTGAGAAACATCACCCGCCGCTTGTCGAACCGATCCGGGATGATCCCGAGAAAGGGGCCGCCAAGAAGGAGCGGGAGGAAAAAGATAGCGAGCACGGTTCCGAGCTTCACGCCGGAGCCGGTCAAATCCAGTACGAGCCACCCCACGCCCACCACCTGCATCCAGTCGCCGACGTGCGAGAAGCCGCGGCCGATAAAGTAAAGGCGATAGTTGCGAATCGCGAGCGAGCTGAAAGTCTCCCCCGCGAACTGCCGCACTACCTCCATCGTCATGAAAGTGCCTTCGTCTCGGAGACGATTTTTCCGTCGTCGAGACGCACGATGCGCTGCGCCATTTTCGCGTACTGCTCCTCGTGCGTCACCATGATGATGGTCTGACCTTTGGCGTGCAGCTCCTTAAAGATCTCCATGATCTTCGCGGAGGAATCGTTGTCGAGGTTGGCGGTCGGCTCGTCGGCGTACAAGATTTTCGGATTGTGCGCGACGGCGCGCACGATCGACACGCGCTGTTGTTCTCCCCCGGAGAGCTGACTCGGGAGATTGTTGAGGCGATGCCCCAGGCCAGCGCGATCGAGCGCTGCCGAGGAGGAAGCATACGCGTCTTTCTTCGTCTTGCCTTGCATCAAAAGCGGCACCGCTACGTTTTCGAGCGCCGTGAGCTCCGGAAGGAGCGCGTAGTCCTGAAAGACGAATCCGAAGCGCGAGAGCCGGAAGAGCATCTTCTCCTCGGCGCTCATCGTGTGCGTGTCATGCCCGTCGATCACGATCTCGCCGCCCGTCGGATCGTCGAGGAGGCTAATCTGATACAAAAAGGTGCTCTTCCCGGCGCCGCTTCTGCCCATGATCGCGATAAACTCTCCCTGCCCGGCGGCAAAATCAATGCCCTTCAAGACGCGCGTTTCCACGTCGCCGTTCTTAAATGTCTTCGTGAGATTTTTTGTCCTGATCATAGCTAGTTGCGACCGAGTATCGAGTCGAGCGTGTTGCGCCGCACGATCATCCACGCGGGAATGTAACCGGCGATGACCGTGGAGACGATGAGAAGGCCTACCCGGAAGAAAGTCTGGTTGATGGGCGCCACAAGGATGCCGTCGCTGAAGGGAAAGTCGATCGGATTATTGGCGAAATACGGAACGAGGAAGCCGTACACGAGCGCAAGCCCGACCGCTGAGCCGAGCACCGCATAGAAGATCGACTGGAAGACGTACGAGAGCTCGATCACCTTTCCGTGAATGCCGATGCCTTTCAAGATGCCGATGTACTTGCGCCGCGTGATCGCGTTGATGAAAATCACGATGAAGATCGTAACCGAGGCGACCACGAGGCCGATCGACGAGAACATAGTCCCGAGCATACTGAAGGTCGCGATGATGTCCTTGAACGCCTGCGGCTGCGCATCCTCGTACGTCTGGACGCGCGCGTCGTTGCCGGCTCCCCGCAGCAAAAGCGCGTCGCGCACTTCTGCCGGGTCAACATCTTCCTCCACCTTGATCGAGATTTCGTCGACGTTGCCGTCGTTGCGACCGATCATGCTCCGGAACTGCGAGTCCACCATGAAGGCACGGAGCGCGATCTCGTCGACCTTGCTCTTGAGAATCCCTTTCACCTCCACCTCGCGCGTGACGTCCCCCACGTGGATGCGGATCTTCGTGCCGATCCCGACGTTCTCCAGAGTCGCGAGGCCGGGGGTTTCGATCACCATGTACTGCTTGAGGAGGTAGTTGCCGAGCACGATCTTGTCGTAATCACCCGGCACGAGAAATTCCCCCTCGATCAGATCTTCCGAGAGCCCCGTGACTTCGTCTTCACTTGCGGGATCGATACCGATGATCTGCGCCGGCGCGATGTTGGCCTTGTCGGATTCTTTGCGAGTGCGGTAGTTGGCTTCGAGCGAGGCCGACTCGCGATAACGCGGGGTCAGCGCCTCGACGCCCTCGAGGTTGCGGGCGAGCTCGATGAGGTTGGGGCTGTTTTCGATATATTTCTTATCGCTCAGCGTGGAGATGATCACGTCGCTCGTGTAGCGCGTGCGCACGGCATCGACGGCTCCCTGCAAAAGGCCCACGAGAATGCCGGAGATCACCACGAGGTTCAAAAACGTGAGCACCATCACGAAGACAATGAGACCGGTGGTCCAGAGCGAGGCACGCCGCAGCGCCCGCAAGGCGAGGTAGAAGCCGATCCGGATATTGAGGGGTGAAAACATGCCCTACGGAAGCACGAGGATCTCTCCTCCCTGAAGGCCCGTCAGTATTTCGATGTTGCCGGAGCTCGCGGTGGAGCCGGTCGTCACTTCCCGTTCGACGACATCCTTGCCCGATTGTACTTTGACGTATTTTTTGCCTTCCCGAGCGATCACGACTCCCTGCGGAACGCTCACGACATCGCTCTTCTCTTCGGTCGTGATTCGCACGTTGGCGGTCATGCCGGTGCGGATGCGCGTGTCGGTCGCATCGAACTGGAGGAGCGCGCGGTAGGTAGAGACGCCGTCGCGTACCGTTTCCGCCGGATCGATCGACACTACCGTAGCGACAAACTCCTCCTCATCGCCGTATGCGTCGAGCGTTACCATCGCCGAATCCCGTAGTTCGATGCGCGCGATATTGACCTCGGGGATGAAGCTCTCGATCTGGTACGCGCCGTTGCCGATCATGGCGATGGGAGAGGCGTTTGCCGACGCGATCTCGCCGCGCTTGATGTCGACGCGCGTTACGATGCCGCTAAAAGGAGCGACAATGATCGTTTTTTGCAGCTGGGCCTGTGCGCTCTGCACGTCGGCCTCGGCTGCCTTCACGACGGCTGCTTGTGCTTGTATGTCAGCGTTTTCGGAACCGGCCTCCGAGAGCGTGAGGTTCCTGTTGGCAGTATCGAGCGACGCCTGGGCGTTTTTCTGCACGGTCACGGCAGAGGTGAGCGCCGAAGATGCGGCGTTGACGCTGGAGCGCGCTCCGCCGACGTCGGCGATGTAGCCGTCGCGCACGCTTTCGGTAAAGGTGAGCGTTGTGATGCCGGAATTCAAAGCTCCGTTGGCTTCAATAAGGAAATCTGAAATGGTCGAGAGATTGGCGCGCGCCTTCGAGACGGCCGCGGTGAGATCGGCAGTCGGGCTCAGCGCGTTCACTTCGCTCTGCCAGCTTACCAGCATGGTCTCGACGGAGGGTCGCTTTGTTTCGAGCGCGCTCTCCCACTTCGTGTCGGCTACGGAAAACTCGAGCTGCGGGTTGGAGCGCGGATTGTTGATGAACTGGTCGACCGTGTTGCTCACGGCGTCGTCCGCGGTCGTGTACGCGTCGAGGATCGAGTCGATCAGCGCCTCGTTGGCCCGATCGAGCGAGACGCGCGCCTCGGTGACTGCCGCCTGTTTGATCGCGACCTCTTCGGGTCGCGTGCCGGACTGGAGCTGCGCGAGCTTGGCGCGCTCCTTTTCGAGTGCCGCATTCCGCTGCGCGACGGCGGCAGCAAGGTCGCCGTTTTCAAGGTATGCGAGGGTGGCACCCGCCCCTACTTGATCGCCCACCTTTGCGCGCACGGCCGCGACGCGACCACCCTGCGTAAAGCCGAGCTCGACGTCTTCAGCGGCTATCACGGTGCCCGAGACGCTCACTTCCTGCACGAAGTTCCCGCGCGTGGCGGTGAGCACCTCCGGATCTTCTTTTTTGCCGCCCGAGAGAAAGAAGGCCACGGCAAGTACTGCCACGGCTATCGCCCCATAAAAAAAAGGCCGCTGTCGGATCGTTGCGATGATGGAGGCTGGCGATGGCATTTGGAGAAGTATAGCAGGATCTTTTTAAATTTCATTAGTCGAGATCGCCGATGATACCTCGGACCGCGATCCATCAGCTCAGCGTTTCCAATCGAGAAAGCGGCGCGCCGCTTTTTGATTCTTTAGTGGCCGCTGTGCTCGGCCCCCGAAAGGTCGCCGTCGAAGAGATCCGGTCGCGCTTCGCCTTCCACTTTCAGCGTGCCCCACGCACCCTTATCGATCCGCGCAAGCGCGTGATCGACAAGGACGTAACCTCCCGGCACGTCGGCGGTAAACTCGGTGATCGCCGCTCCGCCTGCGGGTACGAGTGTCGTCTGTACGTTCTTGAAGGTGGCGCCACCCATCTGCGCCTCCGGATAGACGGTGTCGAATATCTCGCCGATGAGGTGGAAGCTCGAGATGAGATTTACGCCGCCGTTGCCGACGTACATGCGCACCTTCTCCCCTTGCTGCACCGAGAGCTCGTCCTTCGAGATCGCGCCGACGCGGCCGTTGAAGAAGATGTACTCGGGATTGCCCGAAAGCATCTTGGTGGCGTCGATCACTTGCAAGCCCTTCGTGCCGCGCGGCGCGGCCGTGTACATCTCTCCCTGCATGACGTAGAGCTCTCGATCCACCGGCGGCAAGCCTCCTTTTGGCTCCACGAGAATGAGGCCGTACATGCCGTGCGCCATGTGGTTGGCGACATTGGGGTGCGCGCAGTGGTACACGTAGAGTCCGGGATTCAAGGCCTTGAAGCGGAGTGTCTTCTCCTCACCTGGCTCCACGTCGGTCGCCACCGCGCCGCCGCCGGGGCCCGTCACCGCATGCAAATCAATCGAGTGCATGTGGAGACTCGAGGGGTCGTTCCGCAGCGTCAACACGACGGTGTCCCCTTCCCGCACTCGCAAGAAAGGTCCCGGCACGGTGCCGTCGAAGGTCCAATAGTTGACCACGACTCCGGGCGCGATCTCGGAGAGTACTTCTTTGGCGAGGATATTGATTTCTACTTCTCCTTTTTCGTTCCTGACGATTTCCTTCGGCACATCTTGCGGATCGCGCGAAATATCCGCGACACGCTCGAAATTGCCGAGGTTCGCGAAGAAGCGAAAGATGTTCTTTAAGGGAAGCGCGGGGCCCTCCGCGGGGCCGTAGGTCGTGAGCCCGAAGGGATACTGGAGGTTTTGCGGCACGCCCACCGGAAACCAAAAGAAGAGCATCGATCCTACGAAGAAGGCGCCGAGGAGGAGCGTGACTTTGAGGGAATGGTGGCGCCGCAACACGATGAAGAGAAAGACCACCGCAGCCGCGCCCGCAAGCACGAGCCCGAAGCCCTGCACGATGAGGTAATAGAGGAGCGACCAGACGTCGGTAATCCAGTTCATACGGGAGATGGGCACAGAATGGACATGGATAATTTCATAATTGCGCAATTATGTACCGATAAGTGTAGCGCACTCGCTCATGTTTTCGCGGGCTTGTCCCCAAGCGCTAATCGTAATGCAGCTCAATCTTATCGCCGTCGTGCATCACGTAGTTTTCGTACTCGGTGCTCACCTGCCCGTTCACGGTCATGCGCATGTTCGCTCCGAGGCTTCTCATGTCCTTGCCCCAGATCGAGAAGAAGCGGCCGAGCGTCGCGTCGGCCTGCCGTACGAGTGCCGGAAATTCGAGATGCAGCAGCGGTAGGTCGTCGTGCGTGTGCATCGTCTGGTGCACGCTGCCGATGCCGATGTTTTGCGGTATTTCGATCTGCTCGCCCTTTACGAAGATCGAAAGCTGCGGATGCCAGTGCATACCGTTGGTCGCCAGAATATCTGGATCCTGCGAAAGGTTGCTTCCGTCCGGCTTCGGCAAGAGGAAGATGCTCGCCACCGCGAGGGCGATAAACGCGAGAACGCCGACAAAGAATAGTTTCATGGATGGATGTTTGATTGGTTGTTAGTGTACCTGTTTCTAGACGCTGCAGGAAGCACCGCTCCCAGCGCTCGGCGCGACAGCGGCCGCGATGCGGCTGAAACCCGTGTAGCTTGAGTACTCTTTGCCGAGCACCTCCTGCGGCGAGACATCGCTCCACGCGACGCCCCGCTGCTTCATGGAGAGTGCGATGATCTGATATGTATCGGGGAACCAGTACGAATTGGCAGCGAGCGCCGCGTCCCACATCTCCTCCTCGTTCGCACCCTGATAGGCAAGGAGCTCCAAGAGCCCGAGCATCGCCATACCGTGATTGCAGTCTGGGAAGCTCGTCGGATTGTCGCAGCATGGGCGATAGATGCCGTCTGAGATTTTCTTCACGAGCGCTTGCTGTTCCCCCGTGAGAGGCGCGAGCGCGTACTTGCCGTAGTGCTCCATGGCTTCGCCCTTGGCGAGGCTCCAGCCGCCCGTCGACGCGAAGTAGCCCGCGCCGCCGTACTCCGGATTTTCCATCCCCGCCTCGTCCTGGAGGATCGGATTTTGGTTGCCAAGCCCGAGGGCCCAGAAGAGATTGAGGAGGTACGCTGCATTCTCGCGCGTGATCCGCAGCTTCTCCGGACTATTGCCGTCGATGAGGCGCGCTTCTTCCGCCGAAAGCGAACGGTAGATCTCGGTCCACTTCTCCCGATCGATCACGCCCCGTTCGACGAGTTTTTTTCCAAGATCGCCCCACACGACGGGCAGTTCCACGCCGTTTGCTGGAGATACCTCGTCCGCGAGCGCCGTGTAATCCGGTTGGACCGAGGCAGCCTGTATACCGGCGCTCGCCCCTTGGAGCGTGAGCGCACCAAGGCCGAGAAAGGTAATCAGGATAGGCACGGCGAATCGCGATGTAAGCGTATCGAGTGTCTGTGTAATCATGTTAGTTGCAACAATCTTTTAATTTTCTCAATGTTTCTTTCACGCCCGCCGCCTGTAGGTCGTTGAGAATCACCCGACGCCGCTCGCACTCGTCGCAGTGCGGAATCCGCAAGAAGCGCGCAATCCGTGCGATCAGATCCCCCCATTTGAACTGTTTCCCGATCATACGATAGTTAGAGACTAACGAGAACAATAATACCAAGCGCTACCATTGCAATCCCGGCCCAGAGCCGCACCGCACGAAGATTCGTCTTTTTCCACTGCTGCGCCCGGTCGACGATCGTCTTGTCGGCGGCAAACCACAGCACTGCCGCAAGCGGCAGAATGAGGATGACGTTGTAGAGCAGAAGATAGAGAAGGCCCCGAAGGTAGGTTACCTGGTCATGCAAGAGCCCGATCACCATGAGGTACGGGCCGCCGAGGCACGGGAGCTGGCACACGCCGACGAGGAGCCCCAAGACAAAGGCTGCCGGAATCGTCGCCTTTTCTAAGAGGGTACTCATCGCCGCGTGGGAAGCGGATGGCAACTTCAACCTCAGCGGAAACGACGGGAAGATTGCCCCCAGAAGATTCACGATACCGAAGAGGATGAGTACGATCGCGCCGAGCTTGCCCATGAAGTGCGGCACGTTGAAGAGGTGGAACACCTGGAGCGCGCCGACGCCGATCGCGAGGTACGCCAGGAAGATACCGAAGATGTACACGCCGCCGACCGCAAGAATCCTCCCGCGTGACAGCTGAAGTCCGAAGAGGAGCGCGATCGTGATGAGGAGTATCGAGAACGAGCACGGGTGCACGCTATCGAGTACCGCCGACACGCCGACGAGCGGCAAAAGCCATGTCCCGCCACCGGAGATCTCCCAGAGCATGTTCGACGTGCCGGGTGCGAACTTCAGGGCGATGATCGCGGCAAGCGCGAGGACAAGAGAGCTCCCGCCGATAAAGAGTCGCCGCATACTACGGCGTTACGTTGGCCTTAATCTCAAGCGTGAGCTGCCCGCCCGTTTCGTCAGCGAGATAGATAAAGCGGTCGATTGATCCAACGCCCGCGGGTCCGTGCGCGTTGGGGTCGTACACCACTTCGAGGCTGCGGCTCTCACCCGAGGGAATGCGCTCGCCGACCTTCGACGAGGGGGCGCCGTGCCCCGGCATGCCAAACGGCCCCTTCTTTACGCCGTCACCTGCGAGAAGATACGCGTTTGTGCACATGCAGGAGGTGGAGATGTCGGAGAGCACAACCTCGGCATCGCTCCCGTTCCTAATCGTGAACGTGCGGCTCACGAGGCCGTCTTTCATCGAGATCGTTCCGAAGTCGTACTGTAATTCCGAAGCCGTGAGCGGGCTTTGCGCGCCTCCCTGGGGGGCCGCCGACGTGCCGCTTGCGCGACCCCAAAAGAGGAGCGCGCCTATCCCTGCGATGAGCGCGGCACTGATTGCGATAGTTTTGAGATCCATAGAGATGTGAAGTAGATGCGAATAGTGAGTGGAAGTAATTCTCTGCTGCACAAAAACGCTCCGCTTCGCGCGGGCGTCCTGCCGCATCCCGAGTCAAAGGGCGTGCGGCTTACGCGAAAGTAGGGCTGTGCTCCAAAAGCGCGAGCGAGCGCAGTGCGCTTCTCGATGGTCGCGGTTGGTCGTCAGTAACTGTGCGTCTTGAAAAAAGCGGGCGGAGACGCGGGAGTTCGATTCCCTTCGTGTGCACAAGCGCGATAAGCGCGAGGGCGATGAAAAGCAAAAGCGGGAGGGAGAGCGGTACGGTGCTAAAGGCGGTGAGCGTGGAAATGTGGTACAGAGCCGACGCGAAGAGCTCGCTCGGGCATGGTGCCTCGCTGATTGACGCGGCGACGCAGCCTGATTCGTGGACTCCCACCTCGTGCTCGAGGATTGCAAACCCAAAGGTGCCGATGGAGAGGAAGGCGATGACGATCGCTATCGCGACGTATCTCATATAAAAATCGTACTACTACGCGGCTCTTTTCACAAGCGCGATCGATGCAGCATTTAGATGCTCACGGGCGTATCAGTGCTCGCCTCGGAGGAGATCTCAAACCAGCCGTTGATCGGGCCGCCGAGGCGGCTCTCCACGGGCTGATCGGCCTCGTCGAAGAGCCCATTGCCGTTGGTATCGGAGTGGAGCACGGCGCGCAGCGTCTCGCCGTCGCGCGAAGTGCGTGAAAGATTCACGGCAACATCGCGATTCTCGCCGGCGGGAAGAAGTGCGCTCGCACCAAGCATCGCTCCCACCTGCCCACTCTGATCCTCATGGATGACGAAAAAGCCAGGGGCCGCAAGGTAGACAATCGAGCCGCGCACGCTCGTGCCGGGGCGCTGCTCACCGATGACGATCGCGTTCTCTTCCGCAAGAAGGCCGGAGCTGGTGCCGGATGTATTCGTATTTTCAGGACCCGGAGTGGCCGCATAGAGATACCAGAGCGCAGCGAGCACGACGAGTGCTCCTCCCAAAGCGAGTACAGTCTTTGACATACCCTATTTCGACGCGCGAGGAAGTGACATATTACAGAGCGTTACTCGACAGTGAACTTCATCATCATACCAGCCTCGAGGTGCTCGGCGATGTGGCAGTGCGCCATCCAGGTGCCCGGATTCGAAGTATCGAGGAGGATGTCAACGTATTGCCCCGCAGGGATTAAAACGGTGTCTTTCCACACGAGATTGTCATTCGGCTGTCCGTTTTTGTTCACAATAAGAAAGCGCTGGCCGTGGAAGTGGATGGGGTGCTGCATGGGGTGAGCCTGCGTCGGGTCATTGAAGATACGGATTTTGACCGGCTCCCCTCGCGCGAAAGCCCAGTCGATATCCATGTTCTTTTTGCCGCTCTCTTGGTCCACGATGTTCCACCTGACCGAGCCGCCTGACATCGCGTTCATCATGGCGCTCTCCCCTTCCTCCCACTCGATTCCGTTTGTGGTGAGCGAAGTCGAACCATCCATCATCGACATACCCTGCATGTTCATGCTGCCCATGTTCATGTCGACGGTGAGCGCGAGGCGTTTTTGAGGCGGGTCGTCGAAGTACGCGCGAAACGGATCGATACTCGCGATCGTTTGCGCGTGCGTCGCGAGGTTTGCGAAACTGGCCGCGTACGATTCCTCCACCGCCTCCTCGGCAACGCGCACGCTGCCGAGGGCGTAGGTGCGCTCCGGCGTTTTGTTCTGGACGACGTACGTGCCGGCGCCCTGAAACTGGACCTCCACGATCCCGCGCTCAGAAGGCCCGAGGATCACCGAATCGATCCACGTATCCTTCTCGTAGGCTCCACTGTCGGCACCGACGAGTTTCATGCGCGCGCCCTCGATCGCGAAATTGAAGGTGCGGGTGTTCGCCGAATTGGTTACATACAAGCGGATCACCTCTCCCTTTTTCACGTTGAGACTGTAATCCGTTTCCCCATTGACGAGCATCACGTTGCCGAAGCGGCCCATGAGCGTTTTGTCGGCGCCTTCTTTATTGAGATTGATCTTCCCGTTCTCGATCAGAATGTCGTCGAGAAAGATCGGGATCTCCCGATTCACCGGCGACCAGTACCCTTCCTCGCTCGGCACGACAAGGTAGCCGCCGTAGAGCCCCAGCTCCTGCTGATAATCCTCACGCACGTGTGGGTGATACCAAAAGAAACCGGCGTCGGGGAATTTCAGTGTGTACGCGAAACTTTCTCCCGGCTCCATTTCCTCCTGCGTGGTTTGAGAGCCGTCGAAGGCATTTTCCATGCGGACGCCATGCGAGTGCAGGAGCGTTTTCATGTCGGTGCCATTTTTGAAATTGATCGTTACCTCTGCGCCCTGCGGGATCTTGAGAAGGGGCCCCGGGATCGAGCCGTTGTATGCGAGCAAGCGATACGTCTTGCCGTCGATCTCCTTTTGCACGAATCCCGCCGTGAGATCATACGAATCGCCGTCTTGAAGTTCCACGATTTGCGAAACTTCGGAGCGAGGTGTCGAGAGCGAGGGCAGATAACTAAACGCGGCAAATCCCCCGCCAAGAAGCGCTACTGCGACCGCGATATAAAAGTATTGCTTGCTCATATTTTTAAATTATTGCTCTTCGTCGCCGAAACGGCGGCGCTTCGTCACCCTCCACGATGGCGCCTTCTTTCTCGCAAGCTCTTTCGCGCGCTCCACCGCTCTTCGGGCGATATTCTGGCGGCGCGCAAAATCCGTAATCCTCCGGGTGCCGAGTTCCCCTCTGCGCACAAGAGAGAAGTGCCGTTCGATCGTATCATGCGCGCCGTCGAGCGCGGTCTCAGGTGTCTCGCCCACACCCGTTGCGGTCAAAGGTTCTCCCGCCCCCGCAAAATAGATGGTCGCTCGGAAGCGTCCACGCGCTGCGCCGCGGGAGATCTTCGTGAGCGTGATGTCGCACGAGAGCCGCAAGAGGTCCCGCGGATCCGCCGCTCGCTCGAGCAGCGTGCAGATCCAACCGATGCGCTCCTGTATGGCCGGTGTGCGCGCGATGTGTCCTGCGTGTATGCGTACGTTCATACGTTGACTCCTACCGTGCGCTTCCCTCCCGGATGAGTTCGTACCCTTCCTTCTCCCACTCGACCATGCCGCCTTTAAGGTGGGAGACGTTGGTGTATCCGAGCGACGCGAGCTTTTTTGCGGCAATCTCGCTCATGCGGCCACTCTGACAGTAGAGAACGATCTTCACGCTTTTGTCTTGCGGCAGCTTGTCGAGATTGTCTCCTATTTCGTCGTACCGAATGAATGCGTCAGTCTTACCGATCTCTCCTTGGTATGGCGTGTGAACGTTTACGAAGAAAAAATCTTTCACCTCAAGCGCAGCCACGAGCTCGTTGCTTTCGATGGTTGGAACGCTGCTCAATTGCGCGCCCCCCGGGCACGCCTCTCCCACGCGACACGAGCCGATCGTCGCAGAAAAGGGCGGAGCGGGCTTGCGTAGCAAAATGAAAGCGAACGCGCCGAGGAGCACGAGGAAGCCAGCGAGCGCGAGCGGGTTCCGTACAAACGTACCTATCTCGTTCATATGAATGTTAGAGCTTCAGCTTCGACTCGACGCGCTTCAGTAAGACTGCATTGGTGGCGACGATGATTGAAGAAGCCGACATGAGAAGCGCTGAGATCTCGGGCCGCAGCGACCAGCCGAGCCAGGTGTAGAAGACGCCGGCCGCGACGGGAATCGCCAGCACGTTGTAGATCGCTGCCCAGAAAAGATTCTGCTTCATTTTGACGACGGTCGCTTTACTGAGCCTCAGTGCCGCGACGATGTCGTACGGGTCAGATTTCATGAGGACGATATTGCCCGTCTCGATTGCGACATCTGTGCCAGCGCCGATCGCGATCCCGATGTCGGATTGGGCCAGGGCCGGCGCATCGTTGATCCCATCGCCCACCATCGCAACGAACTTGCCTTCGTCTTGGAGCTTTTTGACGTACTTCGCTTTATCTTCCGGCAAGACCTGCGCGAAGTAGCGATCGATGCCAAGATCGCTCGAGACGGCCTTCGCGACTTCCGTATGGTCGCCGGTAATCATTGCTACCTCGAGCCCCAAACGCTTCATCGCGGCGATGGCTTTT
The DNA here is from genome assembly GCA_016432285.1 of Candidatus Kaiserbacteria bacterium. Classification (GTDB taxonomy): domain Bacteria; phylum Patescibacteriota; class Minisyncoccia; order Phycocordibacterales; family UBA2100; genus UBA10103. The sequence goes on along the minus strand of CP066682.1, from coordinate 304,088 downwards.
CGAGCGGAAGGCCGGATCGTGTCAGCAACGCCAATCGCGCCCGCCGCCTTGCCGTCGACCGAGAGAATGCTGATCGTATTACCGCTTTGAAGGAGGCGGTCGATGTCTTTCTTGATCGGAGAGAGATCGACGTTGTTGGTCTCCATGAGGCGCTCGGTGCCCGCGAGCAGTACTTTTCCGTCTGCCGTCGCGCGCACGCCGTGCCCGCCGATGGCCTCAAACTTCTCGATTCGCCTCGCGGTTGCAACTCCCCGCCTCTGCGCTTCCTCGAGGATCGCGGCGCTGATCGGATGATTTGATCCCTTTTCCGCCGCCGCTTCGAGCGCAAGCACATCGTCTTTCTGGTAGCCGGGAGCGGCGACGATCTCCGTTACCTTCGGCTTGCCTTCCGTCAGCGTCCCCGTTTTATCGAGCACGATCGCGGTGAGGCGCGAGGTGTTTTCCAAAGTCGCGGCATCCTTGATGAGAATGTTGTGCTTCGCGCCGATGCCTGTGCCGACGGCGACAGCCGTCGGCGTCGCGAGCCCCAGCGCGTCGGGACATGCGATCACCACCGTCGAGATCGCAAAAGTGAGCGCCGTGAGAAGCCCCGCATTCGCCCCGAAGTACCACCCGAAAAAGGCAGCGAGGCCGGAGCCGATCGCGAGCACCACGAGCCAGCCCGCCGCCCGATCCGCGATGCGCTGCCCGGGCGCTTTGGAGTTTTGCGCGGTCTCGACCAGCTTGATGATCTGCGCGAGCACGGTTTCAGAGCCGACCTCGGTGGCTTTAAATTTCAGCGTGCCCGTCTGGTTCACCGAGCCGCCAACCACTTTGCCACCGATGCTCTTCGCGACAGGGATTGATTCTCCCGTCACGAGCGATTCGTCGATGGAGGACTCGCCCTCAACGATCTCCCCGTCGACCGGCACCTTATCGCCCGGTCGTAGGACCACGATATCGCCGTGCACGATTTCGGCGCTCGGGATGCTGATCTCTTTGCCACCACGAACAACGAGTGCTTTCGGCGGGACGAGATCAAAGAGAGCCCGCAAGGCGTCAGATGTGCCGCGGCGCGATTTCATTTCCATCCAGTGGCCGAAGAGCACGAAAGTGACGAGGAGCGCGGCCGCCTCGTAGAACGTCTCCGCCTCGGGCTGCACCACGGTAAGGAGCACGCTGAAAAGGTAGGCGGCGAGGACGCCGGTCGCGATGAGAACCGCCATGTTGAGGGTCCGCGCTTTCAGCGAATAGTACGTGCCGGTGATGAAAATCGAGCCGGTCCAGAAGACGATCGGGGTCGTGAGTAGAAAGAGCAGCCAGTTGACCGGAATCGGAGATGGGAGCGTGATATCAAAAAAGCTCGTCATCACCGGCGAATAGAGGAAAATCGGGATCGAAAGCAGGAACGAGATCACAAAGCGGCGGCGCATGTCGGCTTCCATCTGCTTTGCCATCTGCGGGTTCGTCATCGCGGCCTCGTGATCCATGTGACTCACCTCCTGCATATCGTGGCCCGCATGTTCGCTTGTCCCCTCTTTCGCGGAGGTGACCGCAGGGGTTCTGGCGGGGATCAGATCCATGCCGCAGCCCGGGCACTTGCCAGGACCTTTCTGCCGCACCTCCGAATGCATCGGGCACGTGTAGATCGCGCTCTCTTCGGCGCTCGACTTCCCTTTCTGATGCGTTTCGTGTTGTGCGTGTTTGTTGGTCATGGTGCTATGATACCCCCGGGGGGTATGATGTCAAGCGCTTCGCGGATGTGGATATCTCGTCGTTAGCGTTTCCGAGCACTGGTGAGCACCACGCGGCAGCTCTCCTGCGCGAGCGCGAGCGCCATGAGGAGGAAGCCCGATTCCTCTAGGATCTCCAGAGGCTCGCCGCGCACTAGAAGCACTGCGACGAGCCAGAGCGAAGCCCACACCGAAGCAATTACTCTCCCTCTATTGAGGAAGAGCAGCGCGGCGACGATCGCATCGTTGAAGCCTATCCCGACGACAAAGAGCGCGGGGCTGACGCCAACGAGACCGAGAATACCGGCGACGAATGACGCTTCGATGAGCTCGATAAATTCCGATGGGTAGACGAACGCCGTGATCGAGTTCGCGAGGAACACGAGCGCGAGGCCGATCCGAATCAGCGTCATCGGCGGCACGCTCAATAGTTTTTTCATAGACTAGAAGGCCGAGATCTTTTGCATGATCGCGTCGTTGTTCACGCCCATGTTCGGATCGTCGAACACCTCGCGCACGATCCCCGCTTTGTCGAGGAGGACGTAGGTGTGTCCCGGAAGCTGCCCAGCATGCATCGACGAGCCGTACGAGAGAACACCGAGCTGCCGGGAAACGGCGGCGCCCTGGTCGAAGAGAGTCGCAGCCTTCGAAAGCTCCGGCATCTTGGCGATAGCCTGCTGCCAGTCTGCGGGGGAATCCACGACGACCGAGAGGGCGACGGTCTCGTCGCTGTTGAAACGCGGATCCGCGCCGAATGCGGTCATCTGGTCCCAGCACGCCGGGTAGCACATGAGGCCCTCGTTAAAAAAGAGCACCACGTTTTTGCCCGCGAGGCTTTCCATGGGGTACGCCTTTCCGTCTTTGTCGTAGAGCGTGACCGAGGGAAGCGGCGCGCCGATGAGATCGGCGCCCACTCCTCCTGCTTCACGCGCCGCGCCGGACGGATTGGTATTAAAGAGCGCGACAAGCGCGATGACGACCGCAAGTACGATAAGACCAACGACGACGAACGTTTTTGAGCTATTTTCCATAGCGATTACTTTTTAATGCGAATAAACTGATAAATGGAAAACCACGCGATGAGAACAAGCGCAGCCAGTACGAAGAGGGCCCACGCGATCTCTGGGATAGTCTGCGTGTAGCGGTGTACGGAGTGTACGAGGTTGGCAAAGAAGAGATTGATCTCGAGCTGGTAGCCCCCTTCCATGGTGAGCTGATTCGCAAGCGCGAGGTAGATGATGTAGATCCCCATCCCGAGGAACACGAGTCCGGCAACAAGCTCCGCGGGTTTGAACGTCCACTCGAAGCGCCCGATCTTAGCTGTGCGTGTTTTATGCAGCGTCGCGAACCGCTCCGTGAAATCCACTTTGTCGAGGAAGACGGCGATGAGAAAGAGTGGCGCAACCATGCCGAGCACGTAGCTCAAGGTGTAGATGCCGCCCCAGAAGATACTGCCGCTCGCCGCAGAGAGCGCGAGGACGCCCGCGAGCACGGGTGCGCAGCACGTCGTTGCCACGGCCGAAAAGACGCCGAGCAGAAAGATCGAGAGCGCGCCCGTGCCAGCAAAGCGCGCAGAGACCGGCGAAGGAATCGAGAACGTTTTGCCGAGGATGAGCGCGATACCAAGTCCGGAGAGCATGAGTCCCCCGAGCGTGAAGATGAAATTGTGGTAGGTGTTGAAAAAGCGCGCGAGCGCGGCGGCCCCGAGGCCGATGGGAAGAAAGACCGCGAGGATGCCGAGGAAAAAGACAAACGTCATGAGCAGGACCTTGTAGCGCTCCTGAAAGACCGAGCCGAGGTACGACGGAAGCAGCACCGTGATACAGCACGGCGCGAAGAGCGCCGCAACTCCGGCGATGAACGCCGCGACGATCGATACGTTGGTGAGAATATCCATAGACCTACTTCACGCCCTCCTCGACTTTTTCCAGACGCCCGTCCTCAAGCCAGATCGTGCGGTCGACATACTGCCGATCGTCCAGCTCGTGCGTCACCATGACGATCTTCTGCCCGCGCCTGCGACGACCGCGATCCCCAGAGTACTTATCAATAGAATTTTCGTGTTCATACAATGTGGAAGCCGTGTGATTTACGAGCAACACCCGCCTTTGTGCGCGCCTTCGTTTTTGTGGTGCCCCCCGGTTGCCTCGGCCGACTTCGGGACCAAGTACATGCCGCAATCCGGGCACGAGCCGGGCTCGTCCTTCTGCACCTCGGGGTGCATGGGGCACGTGTACGTTTCTGCGCTTGCGGTCGAAGCTTTGTGTTCGTGCTTCTCGTGGCCGCCGCAACAATCGTGATTCATATTATTTTTGGATGTCCCAGCTCAAGGTCCTTTCCGGGACGCCGCCAAGATCGTTTATACGAATGGTAATGCGTGAAGGAGTCGGGTCGATTCGCTCGAAGGTCAGCTCCCCTTCGCGGTGATGCCCGCCGGGTGGATCGCCTTCCCAGCGCGAAGCGCGGTAGGTCGCGCCTGAGCCGTCTGACAGCGTGGTCGTTTCAAGAAGATCCCGGTCGAGGCTGCCCGTGTGCGTGTCTAAGACCACCTTGAACCGCCACTCGGAAGCGCTCCCACCCAGCGAGAGCGGCGTTACGGCCACCGTGACCGACGCCTCGTTATTGGTCTTCGTCTCCCACGTGCCTTCCGCCAGCACATTCGATTGCACACTGGCAGGCGCCGCGCTCTCCTGCCCGCGTATTGCAAACGCATAGATCCCGAGCCCGACGAGGAGTGCGACGCTTATGTAGAGCAACGCGTTTTTCATACGTGCATTTTCTTGAACGAGCGGATGCGGTTTGCCATGAAGAGGGTCCCGCCGAGATTGAAGAGGAGGCCGATCCAGAAAAGCTGCGTCTGGTAGGACGCGACGAAGGTGACGAGCCCCACCGCGCCGAGGATCGGAAGCAGGTTGGCGAGGTAGTGAGCGCAGCACGAGATCATCGCGAGTGCCGAGGTCGTGCCCGTTACCCCCACGACCCTTCCTTCGCCGTGCATGCCGGCAAGCAATCTGCGGAGATACGTGTAGAGTCCGATCTGTACTCCAAAACCGAGCGCAAGGCTCACGATGAAGTACCAGTAGGTTGCGAACTGATTCTGCGCGAAGCTCCACCCCGAAACCAGCGTGAGCACCGCGAAGTACACCGCAAGAAGCGATGTACTCGCAAGAAGCCCGAAGAGTGCTGGTTTTGGGGTGGTGCTCATACGTTCGATGATAGTTTCTGATTCGCTAGCTTTTGATCCGCGCCGCGAGGAAGAACCAGAGCCAGATTCCCGCCGCCACGATCACATTCCACAGAACGAGGCCCGCGAGGAAACCGCCGAGCGAAAAGATGTTGGCTCCCACGGGCACATTTGTGTGGACGAGATTGTTGAGGACCGTGTCGCGGAGCTGCGGAATGAGTCCCACACCTACGTAACACACAGTCCACGCGATACTTGTCCATGCCGCGCCAATTTTCAGTGTCCTGTTCATACGTGCTTTCTATAAGAAGTTGGTAATCTTCGCTTACTGACCCATTTGCATGCCCTGCATCAGTGGTCCGCTCTCGTCCGAGAGTTCCTTGCCTTGCTGCATCATGGTGTTGCCGCTCGTCTCAAGCTCCTTGCCGCTCTGCATCATCTCCGAATCTTCGTACTGCGTGCCTTTCTGCTGCATCATCTGCCCAGCCGACATCATCATCTGCCCCATCTGCATCATCGACGAGCCGCCCTGCTGCATCATCATGCCTGCGTTGTTCATCTCACTCGTCATGCCGCTCGCGCTCTGCGAGCTCGAGCCGGGAGAGAGGTAGAAGCCCGCGAGAGCGCCTACGATCAGTCCGCCGACGATGCCTGTAATCAATTTCGTATCCATACCTTTTTGTTCGTTACTTGATAATCCTCACGAATCCGGTTACTGCGCCGGGATCGACCTCCCTCCCGCCACACGCACCGTAGAGAAAATCCGTTGCGTCTTCATAGACTTATTTCTTCTGCGCGAGCTTGTAGATCTTCATGACCTCCTCGATCGCCTTCGCGTCCTTCCCGCTCTTCATCTGGTGCCGCACGTGGGTCGAGAGGTGATTTTCGAGCACCAAATCCTCGACGCCGGAGAGCGCCTCTTTGACCGCGTTGGACTGGGTAATGATGTCCACGCAGTACTTCTCCTCCTCCACCATGCTCCGGAGCCCGCGCACCTGCCCCTCGATAATCTTGAGGCGCCGCAGCGCCTTTTGCTTGATCGGTGATCTCATATGCCCGCATAATACCCCCGGGGGGTATCAGGCGTCAAGCATGCATGGTGCGTAGCCTGTGGAAAAGTCGTTCCGAGAATCAGCGCTCGTCTCTGACACCTTTGAGCCTCTCGGAGAAAAAACGGAAGAGCCACGGGGTGAACGGCAGCCGTTTGTGCCGGTACATCCAGAAGTAGCCGCTCACGCTCACGATGAGCGCCCCCGCCCCATCGGCGATGAGATCCCACATGGTGTCCGCCACGCCGACTCCTTGCCAGAAGGTGATCGCGAAGAGCTGGTCGCCCGCAAATTCGAAGATTTCCCACACCGCGCCGATCGCGAGCGAGAAGGTGATCGCAAAAAAAGAGACGAACCCCGGCGAGAGATTCAGGTGAATTTTCTCGTGCTCGTTGAGAATGTAGACGAGGAGGTATCCCGCGGCGCCGAGAAGGAGCCCCGACTGGAAGTGCAAAAATTTGTCCCAGAACGGAATGCGGTCGTAAAACTCGGCGATACCGCCAAGAAAGAGCGTGAGAAATATAAAGACGACGATTCCGAGATCGAGCGCAAACGGAATATGGAGGCGATATCGCTGCTTCAGGATCGTGGGCCCCAGCATGAGAAGGAGGATCAGCAGCGTCCCGAAGGCAGAGGCGAGATCGCCCCGAAGCGCGAAGAGCGCTGCGGCGAGAAGCACGAGCGCGAAAACAGCCCAGTACAAGAAGAGCGTCGTGCGCGTGCGGAACCAGTCGTTGAACTGCGTCGCCATGGAGACTGTATACATCGCCGCAGCGCGAAAGTCATCCTTGTCTGGAAGCAAGAGAAACCGGCGTGCCTCGGTGCAAGACTACGGCCACAGGAGCAGCTTGCCGCCGATGAGAAAAAGAAAAACGGCCACGACCACCCTGAAAGAGCGTTGCGGGACGCGGTCGACGATTCGCTTTGCGAGCTGCGCTCCGACAAACGAGACGGGAATAAAGACAAGAAGCCCGTACCATAAATCCTCCGGCAGCGTCGCTCCGCCCCACGCGTAGGTAACGATGCGAGTCGAATCGACGAGAAGGCCGATCGCGCCCGCAGTCGCGATGTAGACGGCCTTCGGAAGGTCGAATGCCGAAAGAAAGGCGCTCCGGATCGCGCCGCCGATCCCAAACATCCCAGCGAAAAACCCCGAGAGCGCGCCGCCAAAAAGCGCCGCGACGTTGCCCGCAGGCGCTTTGAATTGCGATTGGAATATCAAGAAGAGAGCGTAGAGGGCGAGAAATGCGCCGAGAACGCGCATCAAAAGGTCCTCGCCTGTGCCGAGCGAAACGAACGCGCCGAGGTAGCTGGCGGCAAGTCCGACCCCGCCGAAAAGGAGAAGCAGTCGCCAACTGAATCCCGCGCGAAAGAGGGTGACTTTCCACAGATCGCCAAACCAGTGGATGATTGCCACCAAGAAAATCGCCTCAACAGCGGGAAGAAAAACCACGAGTACCGGGATCATGAGAGTCGACGTGCCGAAGCCCGTGATCGTGCCAATCGTCGCGGCGACGAAGGTGAGGATCGCCAAGAGAACGATCTCCATGCGCTAGCGAGACTCTCCCTCAAAATCAGGCACGACGATTCCCCACTGCCTGCTGACTGGGTCGAGTTTCAGGTATGCGCTTTTGCCGACAGAAGGCTGCGCCGTCATTGGCTCGCCCGGAGCGCGGTCGGCGTAATTGAAGACTACGACATATTTGTGCCGCGGATTTTGGCTGACCTCGGTCGACTGCGGCGCGATCCGATCGCCAAGCAGGTAGCCGTCGGAGCCGAGGTATCCGCGATCGGTGGCAAGCGCGGCGACGGCATAAAAGAATGTGCCGGAGCCGCCCCTCTCTTCTGTGAGAATGAATGCGACATCTTGCCTGCCGTCGCCATCGAGATCAGTCTTGAGATCGTTGCCGAAATAGCGAGTCGTGATTTTGGACGCCGAACCGGGCGCCGCCTCCACTTCCGCAAACCCGTCTTCGAGCTTCACGCGTTGTCCTTCGATCAGGTACTCACCGTCTTTGTAATCCGCTGCGGCGACTGCCTGTTTTTCGTTGTAGATGTACGAATTGAAAAGAGAGAGTCCGCCGAGCAGGAGTGCGACACCGAAAATGATCGTCAGTAGCACCTTCCGCCTTGAATCACGCATGAGAAGCATAAGCGAATGCTACCGGAGCCACTCCTTTTTGCCTAGGAGGGAGAAGACACCGTGTCCGATGAACTCCATCGAGACGGCGAATCGCAACACCCACTCGATCTTTTTCGCGTTGTTCATATCTTTACGCGGACAATTGTTATACCGAAAGTATAGCCCCGCTTTGCGGCGAAAAGCCCCCGCTTTCAATCCACGATGGATAAAGATCACCTTCCTAGCGATGCACGCAGCCGGCCCAGCAGCAGGGCCTTCGCATGCCGCCCCGCATTTTCGAGAGGGCTTTTTCGATGCGGATGCCCCTTGTCTCTGCCTTTTTGCCGGATGTCACCCAGCAGATCCACTCGTTGCGCGCCAAGGGCGTGATGTCCTCCCAGAGCGCAAGCACTTTCTTGTCGGAGGCGACCGCCTTTCGCAAATCGTCCGGCAGTTTATGCACAGTACCCGTCGCAACAGACTTCGTGGCCATTTTTGTATTTTACCAAAAGACCCAAGCTTCGCCGCAAAAAGAAAGGGCACGACCTTGGGAGGTCGTGCCGTTGTTGCTAGCAGAGGCCACCTGCTTCATGGATCCAACGCTGGATCTGGAGAGCCATGGCGTGCTTCTTGGCGTCCGAAAGCTCGCCGACTTCTTTCGAGGCCATGATATCCCTCGCCCGGTGTACGGCGCGCTCCATGGCCTTGAAGCCTTGCTCGCCGCCACGATCGAGAGACGTCGGCTTCCCTTTGACCATACTTTCAAAGAGATCGCCGAACGCTACCACTTGCTTCCGTTTCTTTTCTTCTACTTCGATCGCAAAGCGGATCATCAGAGGCGGGACGTCGATCTCTTTCGCGAAATCGAAGTTCGCTTTGAGCCACTGCACGACCGTCTGCTTGGTCTTTGGCTCTCCCGCGTGTTTCGTGGCGAGAGCGCCTTTGTGTTCGTAGTGCATTCCGTCAGTGAAATACACATCGAGCCAGCCGCGCTTGCCGCCAGGACACGCCTTGAATTGCAGGTCGACTTCGGGGACGAAGATCGACCCTTCTTTATTGCGCCGATCGACGATGATATATCCGCGCATCAGACGAGCCCTCCCGCTTCGAGAATCCATCCCTGGACTTCGTGATAGACGGCGAATCGCGCGTCCGCGTCGAGCCCAAGCTCGGGCGGGCATTTCGGTTCATTGGCGACCTGCCCAAAGTACTTGTCCGTCACGTCGGAGCTTGGAAACTCCTCGCTGTATCCGTCGGCACGCATCCTGTCGCCCGCCTTGCGTATTTCGTCGTTCCATCTGCGATTGCGCTCGATGGCGTACTGCGCCCACCGCACAATCTCGGGCGGAACTTCCAATTCGGTCACGAAGTTGCAGTCCCGCCGAATCTTTTCCTCCAAGTTGGAGGACCACATACCCTTCGTGCCATCCGGGTATGTTGCGACAGCGCTGATGACGGCCTCCTTCTGCAACACGATAATGTTGAAGCGGAGGTGCGCGTCGGGCACGAAAATCCAGCCTTCCTTCGACTCGCGCTCTACGATGACGTGGCCTTTCATCGCCACCTCCTCTGGTTTGTGTGAATGTTCCGGCTTAGCCGGTCCGCACTATGCCACTTCTTTGCGGAATCTCCGAGACCCGAAACTCGTCCGGTGAGGAGGCCAGACCCCAATTGCCGCAACGCATACAGTCCCTATAATGAGGGTATTATCGGCAGACTATCAAGATTTCGATATGGCATGCAAAAAATGCGGGGATGAGACGACTGGCTACAAATGTGACATGTGCGGTGCGGAAGCAGAAAAACACGACGAGCAACACAAGTGCGGTGGCGATCATTGCGTCGCCAAATGCAAAGGATGCAACGAGGCCGAGACAAAGTGCACGTGCACTGCTCACTAATCGACTAGAAAGCGCCGTTCCTCTTATTGTCACGGGGTGAGGTCACGGGGTGGGGTCAGACCCCAATTGCCCAAATTTATTTTTGAACAAGTGTCGATTTGTTCGAACTTGTTGCCGCAGGTGCAGCGTACCCTTCTTTGAGGAACTCGTACTCAACTTTTGAGAACAGATCCGTCGATATGTCCGCGAGTCGCTTTTGGACGACCTTTATCGCGGGCTCCGATTTATCAATCCCGATCCAGCGACGACCGAGGGAATGCGCCGCAACAAGCGTAGTTCCGGAGCCAGCAAAACAATCCAGAACCAGATCCCCTTCATTCGACGACGCTTCAATAATGAACTTCAGCAAATCCAAATTCTTTTCGGTAGGATATTTCGGATATTGTGGATCTTTGAACTCCCAAATATCCTGCACCTTCTTCCCACCTCTTTCGTCGAAAAAGATCTTCTTCCGCGGAACACCATTTGCCGACCATTCAATCAATCCCTGTTTGTCCCATTCCGCCAGAATCGCAGGGTCAGTCCTCCAATGTCGCCCTTTTGGCGGCTTCATACCTTTCCACACTTTGTTCGTATTTCCGTTTACGGTTTCTCCAGGCGCATGGAGCGGAATAGTGGTGTACCGCCGCCCGCTGCTGTCCAATTTTTTAAACAGACGTCGCTCATCTTCTTCTGAAAAAGAGACGCGCGGATCATTCCATGTCGGCGCCGTGGATTTTGAGTAAAAAAGTATCAAGTCTTTGATGTTACCGTATGCCTTGCGATTGAAGTTTTTGGGGTTGCATTTGATTCGTGAGATGTCGTTTCGGAACATTCCGCGCCCGAACACTTCGTCCATGACGAGTTTTACATAGTGGCCGATTTTGTAATCGATATGAAGGTAAATTGAGCCACGCTCCGACAGAAGCTCGCGGAGGAAAATCAACCGTTCGCGAAGAAATTCCAAAAACTCCTCGCCAACAATAGTGTCGCTGTACGCTATAGCATCGTCATTACTACTGCTTACGGTGTTTGCCCTGCCGTCGCTGATTTTGAAGTGTCCGTTGGTGGCAAACGGGGGGTCGATATAAATTAAATCGACCTTCCCAGCATAGTCGTCTAGTAGAGCTTTGAGTGCGGCGAGGTTATCAGAGTGAATGAGCTTGTTTTCTGCACCCTCCCCTGCGACGACGCACAATTCTGCTCTCGGAGCATTTTCGAGGATGTCTCGCTCAGACTTTTTGTTGTCGTAAGTGATTTTCATGGCACTAGATTTGATAAAGAAACTCTCGTAGCACCAAGGCGCTCATGATGTTTTCGTCTCTCAGACGACCGGTGACGTCCTTGAACATTTTATTCTTTCCCCGGATGTAGAGAACCCCGTCGAGAATTGCAACAGTAATGGCCTTCACTCCGCGCGCCTTTACCGTCGCAACAGCGTCGTTGAATTGCGCGTTTTGATGTCCGCCGAAATCGGTTAAAAACTTTGCTTCGCCGATGACGTACTTTCCATTGAAGCGGCCGATGAAGTCGAGTCCTTTATTGTGCTTGTAGTTGAGATGCTCCCGTGCGAAAGTCATCATCTCGGCATCGCTACCGTCCAAGACCGCGTTTCCTTTCGCGCTCAAGAAAGCTTCGAGTCGTAAAGGCTCGACGCCCAGAGACTTATTTCTCAACCACCGCTTGAATAACGGCCCAATCTGTCTGTTGGTCTCTTTCGGCTCGGATGAACGTGAGAAAATCTCATCGAGGCCCATCTCGTACAAGCGGCCCGCGAGCCGATCGGCCGTGGCGGGGTTCCGCTTTAATGCACCTTTATCGCGCTTGAGATAGGCGACGTATGAATCCTTTATCGGAAACAGTTCCAGCTTGAGGAGATTTTCAAGCAGCTCGACATTATCACGTTTCTCGAACGCTTTTTCGACATCTTTCCAGAGGCCACTGTCAATATCGCGTATTCCCTCGGGAATAGTGGGGTACACGTGGAATAGGTCGTCCAAATAACTACGCTGACTAGCGTATTCAATACTCGTCTCTAGCCACGGACTTAGCTTTTTCCTCACGATGTAAGTATACCGCCGTCCGTCGTTTCCAAAAATTCCGAGTATCTAAGCTTGCTGCGGGACTTGTCTCCCCTCGACTCGTTTGCTCGCCGTCGATGCGGTTACGGCTTTCCGAATTGAATGAGGTTTAGCTTTTTCTTTCGTGTCCAGCCTTTGATCTGTGCTTCGCGCCTGAGTGCAGTATTGCGATCTGGGAGTTTCTCACTATATAGAATCCTCACCACACCCTTGGATTTGGTGTAGTGACCTCCCGCTCCTGTCCTGTGCTGATTGAAACGGCGCTCTAAATCGTTGGTAATACCTGTGTAAATTGATCCGTCGTTACATTGCAAAAGGTATACCAAATACATATAGCCCTTCGACAAGCTCAGGGCACTTCGTCCCGCCCGCCCAGTCGTTAGCTTGCACTGAGCGAGCGAAGCGAGTCGAAGTGCTGCGGGACTTGGATTCGAACCAAGATACACTGCTCCAGAGGCAGTAGTCCTACCATTAGACGATCCCGCAATGCCCGGCCGCAGCCTGTAGTCTCTGACCTACGGGCGAGTTGGGGCGATTCTAGCACGCCGCGCCCGTTTTTCTAGTTGGAGTGCCGAGCGGCTGCAAAACTGACCTTACTCGGCCGCCGGCGCGGAGCGAAGCGCAAGAAGCGCGATCACGAAGATCGCGGCAAACACGAGGAGACCATATGCGCACGTCGGAAGTCCGAGCACGTAGGCATAGATTCCCTCTTTGAAAAGCACAGGTGTTTCGAGGAGCGTGAAGTAGCCCGCAAAAAGCACTCCCACTCCGGAGACCGCGACGAGCGCGCGAAGCGCTCCTGCAAGTCCGACCACACTGAAACGATACGCGATCAGCATAATCGCCATCGAGAGAAAAAGTGCGAAGCCAAAATAGCATGCCGGATACCCGAAAAAGTAAGGACACGATTCATTGAAAGCGCACGTCTCCGAAAAGAATTTCACCCCGCTCAGGCAGCCGGAGAACACAACGCCTGCCACCGAAAGTACGGCGAGCGCCGCTACTCTGCGATTTTTCATCGGCTCATTCTATCACCTCTATTCGCTGCGGGGCTCCTGATAGGCGGCAATTTTCCACCGCCCGTCTTCTTTCACGACGAGAATCACCACGGGGCTCTGGCCTGCGGAGCCGGTCGATGTTTCGAGCGCCACGCGCCCGCTTACTACATAGCCGGATCCCTGTTTGCTCATCGAATCCACCACGATCGCGGCAGGCCATGGGCTCGAAGTGAGTCTCCCGGGAGCGCTCTCGGGATCACGCTGCCACTGTGCGAGGAGCGCCTCCTGCACGTACGGACTGTAGGCCTCGGCCATGGTGCTTGAGGCATTCGGATCGAGGAGAGAGACTTTCTGAAGCTGCGCACCGAAATCCTCGACGAGGTTTTGGGCGGCACCGCGCTCCTGCGCGGGGATACCGAAGACAATGTACGCTCCCACGCCGAGCACGAGGAGAGCGGCAGCGATGAGAATCAAGATAGTTCTGTTTGATGATCGTGGCATAGAGAAAATAATCCGCCCACAGCATGAAAGCGCCGTGAGTTTGTACAGCATACACCTCTCTGCTAGCATGACGAAAAAGACCTATGTCTGTGGACAACACGGGGCGTCATCGCTTTGAGGAAGACCTCCCTGCCTCCGAAATGGTCTACCCGTCCGCGCTTTCCCACCGCCTCAAGTATCTCGTGTGGCGTGTCTATACGCCCTACCACGCCTACTGCCGCGACGCGCTCTATTCCCTGAAGACCGTGCGCAAGATCAAGGCCAATCGCGTAGGTCAGCGACAACGGTACCTCCTCGGGCACATCGCTCCTTCTTCGCATGTCGGTGCGCTCGTGGAACATCTCGTGGCAAACGGCTACCGGCAGCAAGAGGTCGCATGGAAAGACGAAGGCGAGATCGTGAATCTCCGGCTCCTCCAGGACTTCGTGTACCAGTACCACATCCGCATTTTTGAAGACGGCGAGGTACGCGCGCATTACGAATTTACCCCGGAGTGCTACCCCTTGCGCCACCTGCGGCAGAAAGGCCAGACGCACGAGCGCGAGTATTTCCTCGATCTCCTTCGTGATCACATCACGCCCTCGGAGGAGTGGGAGCGCGACTAACGCAGGCAGGTACGCCGATCCTGCTCAAGCCGGATCGGAATCTCAATGAGCGAGCGGAGGCCGCCCCGGTCGAACGTGGCGGCAAGCAGAAGACCGTTGCGCACCTCCTCGGAAAAATACTGATCAAAGATAAAGTTGCCGAGCGAATAGTAAATATATTTCCCCTTGTAGATTTCCTTCTCCTGTACGATATGCGGATGCGAGCCGACCACGATCGCGGCACCCGCGTCCACGAACGAGCGCGCAAGCGTGCGTACGCGTGGAAGCGGCGCCACATATTCTTCGCCCCAATGCGTGTACACGACCACTACCCTCCCCGCTTCCTTTTCTTTCATGATCTGTTCAACTGTCGGATTCGGCTCGCCTGCCCCGTTGGAAGCCAACGGCTTTCCAACTGGGGTCCAGTCGCTCCAATTTACAAACGAGAACGGAATGCCCCGAAGATCAGCGCGAAGCACACGATCTTCCTCCGGAAGATCCGGATCGCCGAATGAGCGCACACCAGCACCCGCGAGCCAGGCTCTCGTCTCGAGAAGACCCCCGCGGCCGAAATTCATGATGTGGTTGTTGCCGAGATTGACGACCCTGATGTTGTGGCGCGCCAAAAGCGCGGCGGTCGTCGTGGCAAAGGTAAAGGTGGTGTTGTGCAGATCTCCCGGCGTGGATCCGACACTCTTTGATAGGAGCGAGGTGATCGGGCCTTCGAGATTGGCCACCACGACATCCGCTTCTGCAAGAGTGGGGTCGATACAAGAAAAGAGAAAATCCTCGCCGCTTTTTTCGGCGACCGCGCGGATCGAGCGATCAAACATGAGGTCCCCTCCGAAAAGTACCGAGATGATTTGCGGCTCGCTCTCGCCGAGCCGCATGTACTCCTTGGTCCCGGTGTCGATCAAAAGCAGCGCGCCGGCCGCCGTGAGCGCGCCCGCGCTAAAAAGGACTCTCGTCCATTCCCTCATATCGTGGTCAAACTAATCTGAAATGCCGGAAAGTGAGTGCGGTTTGCCCTCGGCGATGGATGCGTTGGTGATGCGGATGAACTTGGCCTTCTTCGGGAATTCCTTCAGCGTGCGCGCTCCCACGTACCCCATCCCCACCTGCACGCCGGAAGTGAGTGTCGCCACCACATCGTCGACGGGGCCCTTGTATTCCACGACGGCCTCCACGCCTTCGGGCACCGCCTTGCGGCCGTGCGTAAAGTAGCGCTCCTTCCCCGCAGCGCTTTCAATGACCGACTTCGATCCCATGCCGCGGTACTCTTTGTACTTCTTGCCGTTTTTCTCGACGACCTTTCCGGGAGTCTCGTCGGTGCCCGCGAGAAGATTGCCGAGCATCACAGCAGAAGCGCCCGCGGCGAGTGCTTTCGCGATGTCGCCGGAGGTGCGCATGCCGCCGTCGGCGATCACGGGAACACCTTTTTTGGAGGCGACCGCGACCACCTCAAGAATGGCGGAGAGCTGCGGCACGCCGACGCCGGAGATGATGCGCGTCGTGCAGATGGACCCGGGGCCGACGCCCACCTTCACCGCATCGGCGAAGGCCACGGCCTCTTTCGCAGCTTCCGCGGTGGCGATATTGCCGAAAATCATTTTGGCGTGTTTCAAATTCTTCTTGATCTTCTTCGCGCTCGCGACGACGTTGAGGTTGTGCCCGTGCGCGCAGTCGACGACGATCACGTCGCAGCCGGCCCGATCAAGCGCTTCCGCGCGATCGGCCGCGAACGGTCCGCATGCGGCAGCGACCGGCACGCCGGCCGCTTTGACCTTCGCTACCATGTCGACCTGCGTTTCGATCGAGCAGTTGCGGTGCAGCACCCCGAGCGCGCCGAGCTTCCCGAGCGCGATCGCCATGTCGCTTTCGGTTACGCGGTCCATGGCCGCGCTCAAAAACGGCACCTTGAGATCGATGCCGGCGATTTTTGTGGAGAGATTTGCTTCGGCGGGCTCCATGGAAGAAGCCGCCGGACGGATCAGTACGTCGTCAAACGTAAAGCTTTCGTCGAAATTTTTAGCAACCATATCTAATTATACCCGCTCGGGCGCAAAAGTCAATTCGCCACCGAAAGGTCGGCCGAAATGGCAGCGTGATCGGAGATGCCAAAGTGCAATTTCACATCGGACACTTTGTAGCCTTGGGTCGAAAAGAGGCCGTCTACCATCAATGTTTCGAGAAGGCGTGCTTTCTCCTTTCCGGCCCGATGAAGCGAGACATCAATGCTCGTCTTGTACTCCGCGGGGATGTTGTCTTTGTACCGAAGGGCCAGTTCGCTGAATATCTCACCGCCTCGCGGTGCATTAAAATCCCCCGCGACGACGAACTCACCCTCTTGCTCAAGCATGGAGACGAGCTTTTTAATATCTTCGTGCTGTAGCTCATCCGGCTGACTGTCGGGTGTCCATGTAAAGTGTGTCGTTCCCACTCGGTACGTCTCGTCTTTGCGAATATCGCACATGAGGAGCGCCTGGTTCTTGAATCGGAACGTGTTCTGATCGTTCCAGTCGAACGGTGGGATAAGGCGAGGATCACCGCGATACAGTTGTGCGTTCGTCTTTACTATCGGCAGGCTCGTGAGCACGCAGATTCCCATGACTTTCGGCGGCTGCGCCTCGGTGTGCCGATTCATGGGAACGAACTTGTAGTTCGGGGCGCTAAGTGCCTCACTCAGTCGCGGAAGATCCTGCTCGAACACTTCCTGCAAGCACGCGACATCGGGCTTTTGCGCCGCGAGAAACGCGGCGACGGTATCAAGATGTTTGTCGAGCTCGATGTTTAGCGAAACGAGTTTCAACATTCCTTGAGGATTCAACGCTTCAATGCGGCTTTGATGAAGGCGGTAAAGAGCGGATGCGGAGCAAGCGGCCTAGCGCGCAGCTCCGGATGGAATTGCGTACCGAGCATGAAGGGGTGCTGCTCCTTCGGCAGCTCCGCGATTTCCATAAGCCGCCGGTCGGGCGAAACACCCGAAAAAATCATGCCAGCTTTCGTGAGCTGCTCCACGTATTCGGGATTGACCTCGTAGCGGTGGCGGTGGCGCTCCGAGATCTTGGCAGTGCCGTAGCTCTCGCGTGCGATCGTGCCATCTACGAGATCCGCCGGGTAGGCGCCGAGCCGCATGGAGCCGCCGTAATCCTTCTTGGCCAGTTTCTCCACCTGCTCAGGCAAAATCATGATCACCGGGTGCGGGGTCTCGGGATTGATCTCGGTCGTGTGCGCTCCTTCGAGGCCGGCCACGTTGCGTGCATACTCCACCGTCATGAGTTGCATGCCGTAGCAGAGGCCGAAGTACGGGATTTTGTTCTCGCGTGCAAATTTGATGGCCGCGATCTTGCCTTCGATGCCCGTCTCGCCAAAGCCGCCCGGGACGATCACGCCGTCGTACTCTTTTAGCTCCGAGACCGACTCTGGATTCTTCTCGTAGTCTTTGGCGTTGAGCCAGTGGAGCTCGGCTTTCGTGCCGAGCGCGTATGCAGAGTATTTGATCGCTTCGATCACCGAGATGTACGCATCGGAGAGTACGAAATCGCCCGTATCGAAGTACTTGCCGACGATGCCGATCTTCACGCTGGTGTTGCCGTTGTGCGTCTTGTCGACGAACGCCTTCCACTCCGAGAGGTCGGCCTCATGCTTGCCCTCCAAGCCGAGGCTCTCAAGCAAGATCTCGGAGAGCTTGTCGCGCTCGAAATTGAGGGGCACGTCGTAGATCGAATCTACGTCGGGCGCCGAGATGATCATATCGGGCTGCACGTTGCATGAGATCGCGAGCTTTTCCTTGCGACGCTTGTCGAGTGAGTGCGTGGAGCGCGCAATCAGAATGTCGGCCTGCACGCCGTAGGAGTTGAGCTCGCGCATGGCGTTTTGCGTGGGCTTCGTCTTCATTTCGCCGAGCGTCCCGGGCACCGGCAGGTAGCTGACCATGACGAAGACGACGTCGCTCGGGTGCTGCAAGTGCATCACGCGCGCGGCGTCAATAAAGAGCGCGTTTGAAAAGTCTCCGAGGGTGCCGCCGATTTCGACGACCGTCACGTCGGATTTGGCGAGCTCCGCCGATCGCTTGAGCCTGTCGACGATCTCGTCGCGCACATGTGGTACAGCCTCCACGCACCTGCCGCCGTACCCCAAATTACGCTCACGGTCGATCACGGAGCGATACACCATGCCGCTCGTCATGTAGTCGTCGGGCCCCAGATCGCGCCCGAGGAAGCGTTCGTAGTTGCCCATGTCCTGATCCGTTTCGAGACCGGAATCAAGCACGAACACCTCGCCGTGTTCGATGGGATTCATCGTGCCGGCGTCGACGTTGAGGTACGGATCGATCTTGACGAGATTGACCGTAAGGCCACGCGCCGTGAGGAGCTTGCCGATCGAGGCCGCAGCGATCCCCTTGCCTACGCCCGACATCACGCCGCCCACGACGAAAATATATTTGTGGCCTCCTTCTTTTTTGGTGCGTGCCATACGAGTTAGGTTCGCAAATAACGGCGGACCGCAAGATAGCTCGAGAGCGCGCCGAGCGCGATACCAGCTCCCAAGATCGTGAAGAAAATCAAGGGAAAACTCTGCAAAAAGTAGGTGTATACATTGAAGGTGCCGAAGAAGCGCTCGCTTCCGGGGCCCATCCAGAGCGTGGCCGGGTAGAGAAGCAACAGCACGATGAGCCCCGAGACCACGCCGTACAAAACGCCCGCGATCATGAAGGGGCCGCGAATGTACCAGCGCCCCGCACCCACCAAATTCATGACGCCGATCTCGTCGCGGGCGGTGTAGATCGCGAGGCGGATCGTGTTGAAGGCGATGAGGAGCGACGCGAGTCCCAGGACGAGCGCCACCGCGATGCCGAGGCGCTTTGAGGTCTCGATGATGTTGGTGAGCCGGTCGATCGCCGTCTTGTTTTGGAAGAAGTTGATCTTGTCGATCGAAGCCGCCGTGCCGCCCGCCTGCTGTTCGGTCTCCAGATACTGCGCGATTGATTCGTACTGCGAGGTCTGCTTGGCACGGATGTCGAGCGAAGCGCCGAGCGGATTGTCGCCGAGCTCATCGAGCGCCTGGAGCGTCAGCTGGTCGTTCTTGTGCCGCTCGCGAAAATCAGCGAGCGCCTGCTCCCTGCTCACGTACGCGACGCTCGCCACTTCGGGAAGCGCCTCAAGAGAGCGTTTCATCTGCTGGATCGTCTCCTCTTGCGCCGCCGGCAGGAAGTAGACGGTCACGTCTACCTTGGAGGTCAGCTCCTTCAAGGTGGAGTTGAGCGCGGCGCCGGAGATGAGGAGGCCCGCCATCACAAAGAGCGTGATCGTCATGATGAGTACCGCCGCGAGCGACACGAAACCGTTGCGGACGAATCCGATCAGTCCGTACCTCGCCACCCGCTTTGCATTGGTCCACATCGACATAGGATTATTTTACAGCACGTATTTCCCCTGTTTATCGTCACGGATAATGCGGCCCTGATCCATGGTAACGACGCGGCGGCCGATGGAGTCGACCACCGACTTGTTGTGCGTGGTGAGAAGGACGGTGGTGCCGAGATCGTTGATCTTTTTCAAAATCTCCACGACATCGTGGGCGTTGATCGGATCGAGATTGCCAGTGGGCTCATCGGCGATCAAGACGTCGGGCTGGTTGACGATCGCGCGCGCGATTGCAATGCGCTGCTGCTCGCCGCCGGAGAGCTGCGAGGGAAAGCTCCACATTTTGTCGGGCAGCCCGACGAGCTCGAGCACATGCGGCACGTCGGCCTCAATGTCCTCGTCGGACTTGCCGGCCACCTCGAGCGCGAACGCGATGTTTTCGTACACCGTTTTCGTGGGGAGGAGCCGGAAATCCTGAAAAACGGTGCCGATGTTGCGCCGCAGCTTCAGAAGCTCCTTCGAGGAAAGCGTCCCGATCTCGCGGGAGCCGAAATAGACGGATCCTTCGGTGGGAAGGACCTCTGCGAAGAGCAGTTTGAGGAGAGTCGTCTTGCCGGCGCCTGAGTGGCCTACGATGGAGACGAATTCGCCGGGGTCGACGGAGAGCGTGACCTCCTGTACGGCGGGAGAGCTGGTGCCGTACACCTTGGTCACCTTGTCGTAATAAATCATCGGGCTTCAGTATAACGCGCCGCGAGCGAATCGCGAAAGTCCGCCTTCATGAACGAGCTTGAATGGGGTGGAGGCCCCGCAAAAGCAGCGCCTTTACTAGCCCTGTAGGGCCTTTTCCGCATCGACGAACGACTGGATATCCCCTTCGAGTACCCGCTCCACGTCTCGCCGCTCCGCATCGGTGCGGTGATCCTTCACGAGCTGATACGGGTGCAGCACGTACGAGCGGATTTGGCTTCCCCATTCGATTTTAGTGGAGGCGCCAGCAGAGAGGTCACGCGATTCGCGTGCCTGCGCCTCCTCTTTCAGCCGAAAGAGCTTGCCGCGGATCATTTCGAGCGCTTTTTCACGATTCTGAGCCTGGCTCCTTTCAGAAGTAACGTGGACGGCAATGCCGCTTGGCGTATGCACCATGCGCACGGCCGTGTCGCGTTTGTTGACGTTTTGTCCGCCGGGGCCGCCGGAGCGCGCCACCGTTATTTCAAGCTCGCTTTCTGGTATGTGCGTCTCGCCGACGTCGGGGAGGCGCGGCAACACCTCGACGAGCGAAAAGGATGTCTGCCGTTTGCCCGCGGAATTGAAGGGCGACATGCGCACCAGGCGATGCACACCCGCCTCTTTTTTTAGCGCGCCGTACGCGCCCTGTCCCGTTACGTCGAACGACACGCTGCGAAAGCCGCCCATTGAGTTTTCGTTGGAGGTAAGCAGCGACGTGCGCCACCCGCGCGAAGCAGCGTACTTGGAGTACATCGAAAAGAGCATGCGCGAGAAATCTTCGGCGTCGTCCCCGCCCGCGCCCGAGACGATAGAGAGGATCGCGTCTCCCTTGTCGTAGCTCCCGGCACCCGCAAGCTTTGCCTTCAGATCTTGGTACTCCTTCAGGGTGGCCTGCGCCTTTTCTTTGTCGGTCCAGAAATCGGCAGCGCCCATCGCGACTTCGATCTCCGCGATTCTTTTTTCGATTGCAGTCTTGTCCATGAGCCACCTCCGAGATTTGAACTCGGGACCCCGTCTTTACGAAAGACGTGCTCTACCAACTGAGCTAAGGTGGCGCGCCCACAATCCTACGTTATCGAGCTTGGTTTTTCAATCAAATTCGGATATTCTCAACACGTTTGCCGATGTAATCGCAGGCTCATACATCGGCGGCGTTCGAAGAAAGAGCCCGCAAGCAGCTCTCTCGTTTCTCTCGTGCCGATGTAGCTCAGATGGTAGAGCAACTCCATGGTAAGGAGTAGGTCGCCGGTTCAATTCCGGCCATCGGCTCACGTTTCGTCGACGGGGTAGTTTCTCAATTCTCGGATCATCGGATCGATGGATTCGTCGATGATCGCCTCCGGCCGCACGGAAGCGTGCGAGAAGATTTGCTGCTCCATCTTGCGCTCCACCTCGAGCAGCTGATCAAAGCGATCCTGCGGCACGTTCACGCCGGTCTTTACCTGTCGGTCGAGGTACCGCTTCCTGCCCTCTTCCAGCCGCTCCACCATGGGGAGGACTCCGCGCGGCCCGACGCGCGTATCGGCGTACTCGCAGATTTTCTCTTCCCAGCTGCCTTCCGCGAGCGTCTTTTCCGCCTTCGAAAAAGCGACCGCATCGATACAGGTAATTGTGAAATCTGAGAGTCCGAGCTCGCGTGCTATCTGGAGCGTTGCCGCATGCTGATCCGTGCCGTACTTTTTCTCGTAGTCTGCCTTTACGCTCTGCCAGTACGAAAGCCCCTGCGGTTCGAGAAACTCCGGAAAGACGGCGAGATCAAACTTCAAGATATTCCCCATGTCGTGAAAGAGACACGCCGATACCACCGTACGTTGATCGACCGCTTCCTTGAAGCTCTCGCAGATCAGCTTACCCACCGCGGCTACCCGCAGCTGGTGCAGCTGGAGGCTCGGCATGATCTTGTACTCGTCGTAGATGTCTTCCGCGGTCTTCATGCTGCCTGTCGGTACTCGAGCGAACCGGATTCGTACGGCGCGAAGTACCGGAGGAAGTCGCGCGCGAGCGCATCCATGCGCTCCACAAGTGCCTCCTTTTCTTGGAGCGAGAAGTCGGAGCTGTATTGCTCGAACTCTTCTTTCGTTGGCAACTTCGCGCGTAGCTCGCGGATCTTTTTTAGCCCCGGCGTGTTGGGTTTACCTTCGGTGAGCTCCGCAAAGCGCGTGAGTGCCATCTCGATCTTATTCATCGTGTTCTTTCCGAATTTGCTGTACCGGTCGGCGGCCGCCTTCATACCATACTCGATTTCCCACGAGCGGCGTGCGGTCTGGTCGTTGCCGAAATCGTCATAGATGAACAATCCCTTCGAGAAATCCCTACACGCCTCGGAGAGTCCGTCGAATATCATTCGCTCTCGCTCGTCGAGCTTCGGCAGGGAGTCGTACTGCACGTCGCGCGCAAAAAGCTCACGCGGAGAATCAGAATACTCAACGCCGAGCCTGCGTAAGACCCTCGTGAGATGTTCGATGGAGGCCTCGTCCGGCTCGCGCGCCCCCTTTCGCATCTCCTTGGTTTCCATCTCCATATCAGACGGAATTGGCGAGCGACTGGATGAGGCTCATGATGAAGTTCAGAATGTAGATAAACATCTGTATAAAAAGCATGGCGATCTGCACCAAAAAGTCGAGAATCGTCTTGAGGAAGGTATACAGGACGTCCATACCAGCAGTATATCAAGTGATTGAAAAGACCGGTTTTTTAACGTATTGTTCTACCGTTCCCCTGCGGACCAAAGTCTGCCCTGGAGAACGTGAGAAGGTGACAGCTCACGCTTCACTCATCACATGCGGGCGAGAGCGAACGCTCCACCCGCCGCACTCGGAGAAAGTGTAAGTAAACTTCCACTTTGCTCCTCGTTTGCGGGCGTAGCTCAACTGGTTAGAGCACTCCCCTGTCACGGGAGAGGTTACGGGTTCGAGTCCCGCCGCTCGCGCAAATGGTATAGTCAGCGTATGGAAATCCTACTCGTGCCGCTCTTTTCTCTGCTGACCCTGATCGGCGGCGTGTATTTGATTGTAAAAAGGCGCGATAAGTCATGGTACCTCGTGGCAGGAATCGGACTCTTGGGGCTCTTTCTGCTCTCGCTCGCACTCACGATCCCGATCCTCTTCCTGCTCATCATTCTCTTCACCGGGCAGGGCTTTGCCGGCTAGCCGCGGGCGCTAATCTGCGATATTCTCTCTACGACGTCGGCGAAAACGCTCCGCGCTCCCCGACGTCGCTCGGAGAAAATGCGAACATAAGCTCGCATTTTGCTCCTCGTTCGTCGGGGTAGCTCAGCCGGTTAGAGCGAGCGTTTCATAAGCGCTAGGTCGTGGGTTCGAGTCCCACCCCCGACACAAAAACTGCCGAGGCCGAAGGCTGAGACGACGAACGAGCTCTTCGCCGAGTCCCAGCGACACCGCGAAGGTACGGTATACTTTTTGCATGCAGGGATACTTTTGGAATACGGTGCTTGCATTCAATTCCGTGCTCTGGTTTCTCTCGGTAGCGTATCTCACCTACGCTGTCGGATCGCTCGTCCTCTTTTTGGAATGGCGACAATTTCTGCTCGCCGCCGCGATTTTCGCGGCACTTTCGCTGATCGAACTGGTGATCACCGCACTCGCGCACGATTAGTCGCGTTGTCTTTTTTGAAAAATCGTTGCGACGGACGCTCGATTGTAGTACATTGGCCCGCAGCGGGGTGGAGCAGTAGTAGCTCGCCAGGCTCATAACCTGGAGGTCGCGGGTGCAAGTCCCGCCCCCGCAACAAAATCGCAAAAAGTCCGCCTCTATGGCGGACTTTTTGCATTTTGTCGAGGGGAGTGAAGTGTGCTTCACGTCGGGACTTGCAGGATTTTGCGGGGTCCCGTTCATCAGAACGGGTCGCAAAATCAGGGCCGAGCGGAACGAGGAGCGACGGCGACAAGTGAGCGCTTGGCCAAGCCTCTATTCGATATATTTGAATTCCTTAAACACCCGCTCGTAGAGGTTGATGATGCGGCGCACTTCGCGCGGACTGAGCTCGTGCGCGCTCCCCTCGTGCGCGACGCGGTTGCGCACCTTGTGCGCTTCCCACGCATCGTCGATGGTATTAAAGTCGCCCCGTTCGACGCGCTTCATTTTGTCGGCCATCGTCTCACCCTTGTAGCCTTGCAGGTCGAGTAACTCGTTCAGCATGATGTCGGCTTCGAGGATCGCGAGCCGCCAGCCCTCGGGCGAGGACGACGAAGCCTGATCGAGCACGCGATTCCATCTCAATTGCGTACGCGGTACGTCTTCTGCGGCGACGGTCCGCTGTGCGGCGGCCACGGCGCGCCGCTCCGCGGTGCGGATCTGCATGATTCGGATGAACGTGTAGATAACGACCGCAAGAAACGGGATCGAGAGCGCGAAAGAAAGGACGGTCCACGTGTACCACGCGCCAAGGAGCGCGTCGTACGTGCCGGGTGCGCTCGTCTGCGCGAGGAGCGAGGGCACGGTAACGGCCGAGACCGGATCCGTCAGCATTGAGTACGGCGACTCGCTGCCGGAGACGCTCTGACTCACCGCGATCACGCTCGCCGGCACCCACTTGAAAAGGAGATCACCGAAGAACTCAAAGCCGCTCGGCAGCGCACCGATGAGCGTCTGATCGCCTGGCATCCCGAAATTATACCCCGCGAGATAACGACAGCTCACGCTTCTTCACACAGCACCGGTCGTCGCGACCGAACGGACGATGAACCGCTCGACTACGTATCTCACGGGGCAGGCTACGCTGCCTCGACGTCTTTCCCGATTGCAAACAGTGTCTCCTCCCGCCCGTGCTCCGCGATGATCTGAAATCCGATTGGAAGCTGCGAACTCTCTCGCGCCACATGCCCGCACGGCACGGAGATCGCGGGTACTCCTGCGAGATTCACCGGCACCGAAAAAATATCTTCGGCATACATGGCGAGCGGGTCCGACGTCTTCTCGCCAAACTTGAAGGCCGGCGCTGGCGTCGTGGGTACCGCAATCGCATCCACACTTTGAAAAGCATCGGCAAACTCCCGGGTGATTCCCGCACGTACCGCGCGAGCTTTGCGATAGTACGCATCGGCGTAGCCGGCGGAGAGCACGAAGGTACCCACGAGAATGCGACGCCGCACTTCCGGGCCAAATCCTTTCCCCCGCGTCTTCGCGTAGACCTCGCCGATCGTCGGCGCCGGCTCCGAGAGGCCGTACCGAATGCCGTCAAAGCGCGCGAGGTTGGTCGAAGCCTCTGCCGGCATGACGACGTAGTAGACGGCGAGCCCGTATGGGAGCGTCGGCATGTCGATGTCCCGGATTTCGTAGCCTTTTTCGCGCAGCGCGCCCAGCGTCTTCTCGAAGACGGTGAGGAGATCGGCATCGACGCCACTTTCGAGAAAGGCGCGAGGCACTCCGATCACTCGAGGTTTCTTAAAATCCTTCGCACTTTCCTTCAGCGACGTGCTGTCAGAAGCGTCGTACCCGCGGATCGCTTCAAAAAGTAGTTTCGAATCGTCGACTGTCTTGGTAAGTGGTCCGATCTGATCGAGCGACGAGCCCATGGCCATGAGTCCGTAGCGGGAAACGGCGCCGTACGTCGGCTTCAGGCCGACAAGGCCAGTGTGTGCTGCGGGCTGGCGAATCGATCCGCCCGTGTCGCTCCCAAGCGCAGCGAGCGCCATGTGCGCGGCCACCGCTGCCGCCGATCCGCCGGAGGAGCCGCCTGGGATGCGCGCGGTATCGATCGGGTTGCGGGTAGGGCCGTACGCCGAATTTTCGGTCGAGCTTCCCATGGCGAATTCGTCCATGTTGGTTCGCCCGAGAAAGACCGCGTCCTCCTGCTTCATTCTTTCAATCACCGTGGCGTCGTAGGGTGCGCGATAGTTTTCGAGAATCTTCGAAGCCGAGCTCGCTGCGCGCCCCTCGATCAAAATGTTGTCCTTGATCGCAAGCGGTATGCCGGTGAGAGAGAGCGCCTCCCCCGCTGCGATTCGAGCGTCGGCTCGCTTGGCCTCGTCTTTCGCACTCTTCTCCCACACCTCCAGGTAGGCGTGGAGAGCGGCGTCCTTTTGTGAGATCTGATCGATGTACGCCTTGGTGAGGTCGAGCGCGGAATACTCTTTCGCGTCGAGGGCCTTCCGAGCGCTTGCGATCGTCAATTTCGTAAGATCCATACAGGATTATTTTTTTCGAGAGACGACCTGCTTGACGAGAACGCGATTGCCGTCGCGTGCGGGGGCTGCCTCCAAGAGGACTTTCGTGTATTTTCCGCTCTCGTGCGGATTCTCATCGGCGCGCATCACGTTGCGGAGCGATGTCTCTCCCCCATCCGAACCAGCGGATGCTTTCTGCAAGGTGGCGACAAATTCGAGAATGTGCGGAATCTCCTGTTTCAGTTTTGAAATTTCGTCGTCCGATACGTCGAGTCGCGCCAGCTTCGCGAGCGCCGCTACGTCTACGTCGGGATTCGTCATCGGCCTATCATACGCACAAACGCTTCCTCTGTCAGCACAGGGACTCCCAGCTCCTTTGCTTTATCAAGCTTGGAGCCGGCGTTTTCGCCTGCGATGACTGCGGTCGTTTTTTTGGAGACCGACCCGGAGACATCGGCCCCGAGGAGGCGCAGCTTCTCCTTGGCCTCATCGCGCGACATCGAGCTAAGAGTGCCGGTGAGTACGTACGTTTTGCCGGACAGTTTCCCTGCGGACTTGTGTGCGTGCAGTGTGTTGGAAATGGTAAGGACGTCTTTCAGATTCTTCAGGAGCGTGTGATGCCGCTTCAGCGCAAACCACTCGGTAATCTCGCGGGCGACGATCGGCCCGACTCCTTCTATGTGTTCGAGATCCTCGGCAGAGGCTTTCGCGATCTCGTCGATCGTGCGGTAGTGCTTCGCGAGCAGAGTCGCCGTTTCCTCCCCCACCTGCGGTATCGAAAGACCGGTAAGGAGGCGCGCGAGATCCACGCTGCGCGCTTTTTGAATCGCGTCGACAAGCTTTTTGGCCGAGACCGGAGCATACCCTTCGAGCCGCAAGAGATCGCCTTCCTTCAGCGAAAAGATTTCGTCATAGTGCTGCACCAGCCCCTCTTCGAGCAGCTGATCGACCCGCTCTTTCCCGAGCCCTTCGATGTCGAGTGCGTGCTTCCCCACAAAATTGTGGAAGCGGCGGCGAATCACCGCAAACGAATTTTTATTGACGCAGCGCCACGCGGCGGTGCCGGGGACGCGCTCGATGCGGCCGTCGCCGCCGCACTCCGGCACGTGTGTGGGCCACGCGTAAGGCTTTGCGCCCTTGGGGCGCAACTCCTTCACAACCTGCACGATGTCGGGAATCACATCACCCGCCTTCTGCAAAATCACCGTATCGCCGACACGCACGTCGAGCCGCGTGATCTCATCTTCGTTGTGCAGCGTGGCACGGCTCACGATCGTCCCGGCCACCTGCACCGGTTTCAAGTGCGCGACCGGCGTGAGGACGCCCGTGCGCCCCACCTGGAGCACGATGTCTTCGAGCACGGTGGTCACCTGCTCCGCCGGAAACTTGAAAGCGATCGCAAAACGCGGGGCTTTTCCGGTGTACCCGAGCGCTTCCTGGAAATCACGCTCGTTGACCTTCACGACGATCCCGTCGACCCAATACTGCTGGTGCCGCCCCTTTTTTTGCCACTCATTCCAAAAGTCGATCACGCCGTCGACCGTTTTAAAGGTTTTTTTGTGGTGATTCACTTTGAAGCCAAGCTCCTGCAAGTAAACGAGCTCTTCTTCCTGCGTCTGCGGTATCTTCTCCGAACTTTGGGCGACGTCGTAGATGAAAACATCGAGATTACGCTCGGCAGCAATTTTCGGATCGAGCTGCCGGATCGAGCCGGCCGCCGCGTTGCGCGGATTCGCAAAGAGCGGCTGCCCCGCCTTTCTTCGCACGCGATTCAGTGTTTCGAGCGATGCCGCGCTCATCCACACCTCGCCCTCCACCACCGCATCGATCTGCCTCGGCAGTGAGAGCGGCACGGATTCGATCGTCTTTATGTTGTGCGTCACGTCCTCCCCCACGACTCCGTCGCCGCGGGTCGCCGCTGTTTTCAAAAGACCCTTTTCGTACGTGAGCACCACCTTGAGGCCGTCGATTTTCAGCTCGCACACGTACGTCGGTGCCGTGTCGCCAAATTTCGCCCGGAGGAATCGTTTCGTGCGCGCGTCGAACTCCCGTATCTCTTCCTCGGTAAAGGCGTCGTTGAACGACCACTGCGGCACGCTGTGCCGAACCTTCTTGAATTGCGGCAAGGGCTTCCCGGCCACCCGCTGCGAGGGAGAATCGGGCGCGATTATTTTTGGATACCGCGTCTCAATCTCCGTGAGCTCGTGCTTCAGGGAATCCAGCGCAGCCTGCGAAATCCCCTCTTTATCGTAGACGTGGTAGAGGGTACGGTAGCGGTTGATCGTCGACTTCAGTTTCTCGTAGCGCCCGCGAGTCTCGGCCGGAATCTCTGACATCGGCCCATGATAGCAAACCGCACTCTAGTAATGGAGCTCGACGGATCGCTGGAGGGCGCGCGGCGCGGCGGCGATCATGGAATCGCACAAGGCAGCATTGCCTTCCGGCACGATGACGTTGTAGCCGTCGGCCCGCACCACGGTGCGGATCGCGTTCTGCGCATCCTTCGTCTTCTCCACCGCGACGTTGGTGCAAAAGCCGCTCGGGGCGAATTGGAAGGTCATCGTGTAGGGAAACGTGGCGAGGCGCCCGCTTGCGATGATCGCCTGCGCGTCGCACTCGGGAGTAACGCCTGGGGGGGAGCTCGTGGCGAAGTATCCGTACCGAAGATCCCAAAAGAGCGCGCACTCGGCGCCGGTGTCGGCCGCGTAGAAAGCGTATTGCGAATCGCGGCCGATCGACGAGAGCGTAATCTCTTTTTGCGCCAGTTTGAAAATGGCGGCGCCGAGTGCGAGCACGACCGAAGCGACCAGTGCCGCAAGCAATAGCGTGAATCCTCTCTGTCTCTGCGCCGATTGGTTGAAGATGTTCATACTATTCGATCTCGCGCACCCAGCGGTAGAGGTTTTCCGAAATCGTAACTGAGCGGCTCTGGAAGGCACCGGATTGCCACGAGACCACGACGTTCACTTTCACTTCGTCGGTGGAGCCGTCTACAAAAACTGCGCTGATGCTCCGCGTAAAGCGTGTCGAATTCCAGTCTTCGTTGTATCCGTAGAGCTCGCCATTCGTCCGAAGCGCCGGGCAGGCTTCGAGCGGATTGCAGAGCGCCATCGCGTCGTTGTTGGTCGTGTCGACGGTAAAGGGGTCGCCCGTCGTAGAGGGAATGCCGGCGAGCAGGTCTGCGGGCGTGCCGAGGGCGTTGAGGAGGATGTTGTGGTCGCGCGCGTGCCGCACGGATTCGATACCTTCCTGCGCGAGGTGGAATGCGGTTACCTGATCGCGCGCGTAGTATGCCGCAGCGAGGCTCCGGCCGGTGAGCGACATGGGCGCGACGATCGCCACCGAAAGCAGCGATACGGCGACGAGCGTTTCGATGAGCGTGAAGCCTCGTACCACTTTCATATCGGCGATACGTTCGATCCGTTTCGTTTGTTCGTGCATCATAGATCGAGGAGTCGCTGCACAGCCGTCGCCTGCATGGAAAAGGTCGTTTCTGTTTTGGTGCCCGGCACCCCCGCCGTACCCTTGATCGTGATCACCACCTTCGGCTGTGTCGTGTCTCCGCGATCGGTGCCGACGACGTAAAACTTCATGTTGTCGATGACGACCGACGGCGCGGTGATGGCGTAGAGGTGCGAGCCTGCGTCTTCTGATTTATAGATGCGCTTGGTGTCCGGGTCGTATTTGTAGATCCACTGGTCGGTCGGGTTGGCGGCGCTTCCGCCGAAGGCTTCGAATGCGAAGATGGTATCGCCCGTCGGGCACTCGAGCGGAGCCGTATACGTGCCGAGCCCGCAGTGGTAGTCCGATCCCATGCGGATCGAGCGCACCATCCCATCGAGCGCGATGTTGAGGTTGTTCATCACGCTCTGCAAGGCCTGCGCCTTCCTGTTGGCCCCAACGAGCGCGAGGAGAGAACCCACCGCGATCAGCATCACGGTGGCAAAGAGCGCGACCGCGATGATCATTTCAATGAGCGTAAATCCGCGGTCGTGCTTTGTCATACTATTCGACGGAGATCTGTCCGGTAATCTCAACGACGACGCTGACCCGGTCTCCCCGGGGCGATTCGAGCACTATTCTGCCGCGCTCTTGGAGCGAGCCGAGATTGCCGTTGATGCGGATGTAGGCGTCGGGCTCCGGGCGTTTGAAAAGCATGTCGAGCCGCGAGAGGCCGCACGTCTCGGCCTCCGCGCCGCTGCCGCGCGCGCAGAGGTCGGCCACATGAAAGCCGCGCTCCATGAGGTACGGGCTGCCAACAATCTCACCCTGATCGTAAATGCCGTTGGCGCTCACGGCGTCGGCAAAGAGGACGAAGGTAGTCGATGGCTCGCCACCTTCTTCTACCCGCGTAAACTGCACGCCGTAACCCGCTCCGAAATTTCCCGCGCCGAACTGCCGTACCGAGATACCGAAGACCTGCGCCTCGCGTATCGAAAGCGCCACATCGTAGGCAAGATTTTCGAGGAGGATCCGCCCGCCGAAACGGTTGTTGCTGACGAGGATGAGCGAGGATATGAGGGTAAGAATCGCGGTAACGACGATGAGCTCGATCAGCGTGAAGCCGGATTCGTGGTCGCGCCCTAGAAGAGCGTGAGCGGAAGGGGGACGCCGTACATCTGCATGAACCATAGTATGAAGCAGCTTGCGATGAGAAACGGTCCGAATGGGATCTCGCTTTTCATTGTAAACCTCGGACGGCGATTTTCGGAATCAGCGGTGGGGGTAAATCCGGAGGCGGGTGCATGCGACAGAAGCAGCAGCGGCACGCTGACCAACGCGCCAAGCACGAACGCAAAAAAGACGGCGATCAATCCTGCGGGGAAACCGAGGAGCCATCCCAGCGTGAGCGCGAGTTTCCCGTCGCCGAGTCCCATCCACCTACCGCGGGAGACGAGCCACAACAAAAAGAGCGGCGCCGCGGCGATCGGCCCGGAGAGGACGATCTCGAGTGCGTTGTCCGACGCGGCAGGCGCCGTGAGCGCCGCGGCGAGGGAAAGGACGGCCGCCACATATGCCCACACATCGGGAATGATCGTGTGGTAGAGATCGTACACGGCAATCGCGATCAAAAGAGCAGCGATGGGGAGTGCGAAAAGCTGGAGCGTAAGCGGCACCGGAGAGGCGCCGATGAGCGCGAAGGTAAGTGCCGTCGCGCCCTCAACGAGTGGATACTGTATCGAAATCCTGGCGCCACATGTGCGGCAGCGGCCCCGCAGGAAAATCCACGAAAAGATCGGAATGAGATCAAACCACGCGAGCTCGCGCTTACAGACAGGGCAGCGACTTCGGCCGCCGATACCCTCCTTCCCCCACCGCAGGATCAGCACATTGAGAAAACTGCCGACGATGAGGCCGAAGAGTGCAAAAAAAACAGCAGTCATGTGTCTTCAATTATAAGCGAGCACGAGGGCCCCGCTTTCCAGCGGGGCCCATAACGAAGCAGATGACTATTTTAATCGTTCGATTACGGTTTGACGTCGTAGCAACCTACACCCCACGTGTCAGTGACAGAATTGCATTTCGCGGTATCAGTTCCCGCAAAGTCGTCGCCGCCGCCGGTGCACAGGCCCGAGGAATCGGCGCCGTCGGCGTCGGCGTTGAATGCGGAGTTGTTGGTGACCTCAAGCGAAGCGCCGAGGTGGTAGCTGGTGCAGCTCGTGCCGGAGCCGAGCGCCGCGTAAGAGTAGGCGACGTTGCCCTGTGGGTCGGTGGGGATCGAAGCAATGAAGCCTTCGGAGACGAGAGCTGAGCCGTACTGGGCAGTCGTGGGGTAGCCGGTGGAGGGGTGGGCGTCGTAGTAGAGCTCAAGCGCAAGCTGGAGCTGCTTAATGTCGGCGATGCGACGGGCATCGCGCCCCTTCTTGCGCGCGCTGTTCAAGGAGGCGAGCACGACCGACGAAAGGATGCCGATAATGGCGATAACGACGAGTAATTCGATCAAGGTAAAACCCCTCTGTGCGTTCTTCTTCATGCGAATCATTATAGCGACACCGTTCACAAACGACAGCAGGCCTGTGGACAACCCTGCTTAGAATCCCGAGGCGATGTTGTAGATCGGAATCAGCACCGACGCAAGCAGCATGGCCACGCCGACCGCCAAAAAGACGATGAGGAAGGGCTCGATGAGTCCGACCAGCGTGTCGACGGCGTTGTTGACCTCGCGCCGGTAGAAGCGGGCCATCGTCTCGAGTATCTGCCCCATGTTGCCGGTCTCTTCGCCGATTTTGAGCATGGCGACCACGATCCCCGGTATCTCGGGATGCTTGCGGAAGGCTTCGGAAACCGGCAATCCCCCCTTCACGTCGGCGGCAGCCGCAGCGATCACGCGCTCATACACCGCGTCGTCGACGACGCTCCCGGTAATCTCGAGCCCCCGGAGGACTTGCACGCCGCTTTTGAGCATAGTCGAGAGGTTGTCGGCGACACGCGAGAGAAAGAGTTTCTGGTAGATGCCGCCGATCGCGGGGATCTGCATGCGCGCACGCGAGTACATCTCCTTACCCTGCGGCGTGAGTGCGAAGCGGTAGAGGAAAAAGATCGCCGCGACGAGAAGGAGCATGAAGAGCAGGATGTAGCGCACGAGGAAGTTGCTGATCCCGATCACGACCTTGGTGTAGACCGGGACCTCCTGCCCCACTTCGCCGAGCATGTCGGCAAGGTTCGGAATCACGAGCGTCATCATCAATCCCATGACGACGAGGAAGGTGAACGTGATGAAGGCGGGATAGATGAGCGCGTTGCGCGCTTTTTGGGTGATCTCGTAGTTGCGGTCGAGATAGTCTGCGAGGTACGAGAAGGTTTCGTCGAGCTTACCCGCCTCCTCGCCGGCGCGCACCATGTTGACGTAGAAAATACTGAAAACGTCGGGGTGCCTCCCCAGCGCGGCGGAGATGGTGGAGCCGCTCTGGATGTCGTTGGCCACTTCGGTGAGCTTTGCCGCGAGCTTCGGGGTGCGCGCTTCGGCGGCGAGGAGGCGGAAGGCTCGGAGCGCCGAAACCTGCGCCTCGAAGAGCGTGGTGATCTGGCGCGAGATCATCACGACGTCGGCGTTGGTGATTCGATCAAAGAGGCTGATGCGGCCCCACGCCGAACCTTTCGCCTCTTGCGGATTGATGGCGGAAATCACGAGCCCGCGGCGCTGAAGCGCCGCGATCGCCACGTCGATGTTGACCGCGTCGATCGTACCCGCGCGTTCGGCGCCGTCCGGATCGACCGCTCGATACGAAAAGAGAGCCATACGAAATCAGAGGAGCTTCTGCAAGACGTTTGGATTGAGCGAGTACTGGTAGGCGCTCTCCACGGTGATCTCGCCGCGCGCGACGAGCTCCGCAAGCGAGCGGTTCATATCGATCATGCCTTCGGTCGAGCCGGTCTCGATGACTGTGGGGATCTCGTGCGTACGCTTCTCGCGGATGAGATTGGCAATCGCCTTGTTGTTGATGAGGAGCTCGTACGCGGGGATGAGGCCGCCTGAGATGCGCGGGATGAGGCGTTGGCTGAAGATCCCTGCGAGCGACGAGGCAAGCTGCAAGCGGATCTGATCCTGCTGCGATGAAGGGAAGGTGTCGATGATACGGTCGATCGTCTGCGAAGCGTTGTTGGTGTGCAACGTGGAGAGCACAAGGTGGCCTGTTTCAGCCGCCGTCACTGCGGCCGACATGGTCTCGGGGCCGCGCATCTCTCCCACGAGCAAAACGTCGATGTCCTGGCGAAATGCCGACTGGAGTGCCGCGGGGAAATCTTTCGTATCGATGCGCACTTCGCGCTGGTCGATGAGAGATTGCTTCGGCTCGAAAATATATTCGATCGGATCCTCGATCGTTACGATGTGCTCCATGCGCTCGGTGTTGATGAGATCGACGAGCGCGGCGAGCGTGGTGGTCTTGCCCTGCCCCACGGGACCCACGACAAGAAAAAATCCCTGCGACTTACGGGCAAACGACGTGAGGATATCGGGGAGATTCAACTCCGTGATGCTGCGGATTTGCTTCGGGATGAGTCGCAGCGCGATCGCGACGGATCCCCGCTGGTAGAAGGCGTTGCCGCGGAAGCGAATCTTGTCTTCACTTTCGTACGCAAAATCGGCCTCCTTTTCTACAAGAAAGCGCTTGAGCTGGTCCGGTGCGAGGAGCACTTTGGCGAACTCCAGCGCGTCCTCGGCCGTGAGGACCGGCTCCTTCAGCATGGGCGCGAGAACTCCCGCCGCGCGTATGGTGGGATGAGCGCCTGCGGAAAAGTGCAGGTCGGATCCGCCTTCGTGGAGGAGGACGTTGATGTACTTCTTCAAGGTCGCGGCGTACTCCATGGAAGCATTCTAACCCGTGATTCTAAGAAGCGGCGCACCGACTGTGCACAGGGATAACTTATTTTTTCTTTCGAGCGCCAATCTCTTGCGCGACGAGCGCGACCACTTCCGAAGGGATCATACTCGCCTTCACCACGTAGCGATCGACGCCGAGCTCCTCCGCTTTTTTCTTCTCGGAGTCATCGCTCTGATTCGTGAGAGCGATGCGAACCGCTTGCGGCGCGAGCTTCTCGTCGCGAAGCGCCTGGAGAAAAGAGAAGCCATCGCGCTCAGGCATCACAAGATCGAAGACGATCGCGTCGGCCTGGAAGCCGCTCCGGAGGGCTTCAAGCGCGTCGGCGACAGAAAGACATGCTTGCACCGTAAAACCGCCGTTCGTGAACTTGAGGCCGTACATGTCTGCGAGAAATTTATCGTCGTCGACGAAAAGCACGCTCTTTTTCTCGCCGTTTGTTTCTGCCATCATACGATCTCTTCTGGCGGTGCCTCTCCGCCTCCGCCCTGCTTTTTGTCGGCAATCGGCATCTCCTCGTCTCCCGAGAGAAGGAGCGAGGAGAGCGCGTGGACTTCCGAGAACGGAATCTGTTTGTTGAAGGCTTTCAGCATGGCATCTTCCTGCATGGTGAGCATGCCTTGCGAGCGCGCGGCGCTCCAGAGCTTCGACTCCACCGGATTATCGAGGACGATCT
The DNA here is from genome assembly GCA_016432285.1 of Candidatus Kaiserbacteria bacterium. Lineage (GTDB taxonomy): Bacteria > Patescibacteriota > Minisyncoccia > Phycocordibacterales > UBA2100 > UBA10103. The sequence goes on along the minus strand of CP066682.1, from coordinate 268,760 downwards.
TCTCGATCTCCGACGACATTTCGAGTACCTCGAAGACAGCCATGCGGCCTCGCATGCCGGTGGCGGAAGTGGCGGTGCGCGTGGGCTCCCACGCGGTTTTCGGCACTGGAAAGCGGTATTTCTGCGGGAGCGAGCTCTGCTGCGCCTCGATCGCCCGCCGGTCGCTCGCGGTGATCTCCACTTCCGCGCCCGATCCTTCTGCGAGCGTGCGCGTGAGGCGCTGCGCCATGGAAAGAATTAGCACTGGCGGGATGAGGTACGGCTCGACGCCCATGTCGATGAGACGAGGTACCGTGCCGACCGCATCGTTGGTGTGGATGGTGGAGAGCACGAGATGTCCTGTCAGGGCCGCCTGAATGGCAAGCTTCGCCGTCTCGCCGTCGCGGATTTCACCCACCATGATGACGTCCGGGTCCTGACGGAGGGTGGTGCGTAGTCCCGAAGCGAAGGAGTAACCGATCTCCGGACGCACCTGCGACTGCGTGACTCCTTCGATAAAGTACTCGACCGGGTCTTCGAGCGAGAGCACATTTTTGTGCTCCCGGTCCACCTCCGCAAGCATGGAGTAGAGTGTCGTCGACTTTCCGCTGCCAGTCGGGCCGGATATGAGCACGAGCCCGTGCGGCCTCGCGACGGCCTTCCGCAAGAGCATGAGATTTCGCTCCGAGAGACCGATCTTGTCGAGCGGAATGTAACCCTGATCACGGTCGAGAATACGGATTACGACCTTTTCGCCGTTGTACGAAGGAAAGGTGGAAACGCGGAAGTCGATCGCACGGCCGTCGATGGAAGCGGAGAAGCGGCCATCCTGCGGCTTGCGCTGCTCGTCGAGACGGATCGAGGCGAGCACCTTGACGCGCGCGACGAGCGCGCGGTGCGTGTTCATGGGCAGTATGACGCTCGTGTGCAGGTCGCCGTCGACGCGGTACCGCACGCGCACGCCCTGCGTTTGCGGTTCGATGTGTATGTCGGATGCTTTGCCGTCGATCGCGTACCGGAGGATCGTCGAAACGATCTTAATCGTCGGCGCGTCTTCCTGGATGTTCTTGACGATCTCCTCTGCACCGCCAAGCGACGGGTCGTCGAGATCCAGCGGCGCCGTGTCGGCATCGACGATCTTGTCTTTTTTTTGCTCCGTCTGGAGATCGGTAACCGCCTTATCCACTTCGCCGCCGAGCCCGCGGTACATCTTCTGTATCCGCTCAAAATCTCCCTCTGAAATCTGGTAGACCTTAAAGGGCATGCCGCTGCCACGCGTGATGAAATTCAGGGCATCGAAAGCCTGGATGTCGTCGGGGTCGACCATGCCGACCTCAAGCACGTCGTCGACGACTCCAAGCGGTGCGAGACGATAGTGTGTGGCTGATTCCTCCGGAATGTAGCGGAGCACGTCGTACGGGATTTTGCTGTCTCCGAGCTCTCGCCGGGGGACGTCCGTCACTGCTGCGTCTGCGACCATAGGCCCTCGTGCCTTACCGCGTCGGAAAGAGTTGCGAGCCGCGGGAAGTGGAGGTCGACTGAAGCCCGCGCAAAAGCGGCGCGAAGGGGTTGGGGCGGCCAATCGGCTCCGGCACGATCTGCGTGCCGAAATCTTGAAGGCTCAAGAAAGCCGGATCGCCGAGGATCGCGCCCGAGAGTGAGACCGCGCGGAGCTGGAGGAGCGTCTCGACGAGATTCTGATCTTCGGCGCTGCCCGCGCCCCCGACATTCTCCGAAGTCAGGAGCGAGCTTGAGGGCGCGTCGCTTGAGATGCCGTACCAGACGCCAATCACGAGAATGATCGCGACGACGGTGATGAGAAGTGTTTTGTGTTCGGAAAAGAATCCCATACGTTATTTGAGCCAGTAGGTGCGGATCGTGATGTCGTAGCGGTACCGCGGTGAGAGGTCGGAGGAAAGTGAGTCGCGCGTGATGTTGAGCGACACGAGATCCACCACGCGCAGCGACGTCTCGAGATCCTGGAGGAAGCCGAGGAAATCCTCGTAGGAGCCGATCGTGGAGAACTTCAGCGTGAGCGAATCGTATCGCGCACCGGAAGCGCCGATGGCGGCGATGACACCGGGGTCGAGCTCCTCGCTCGCGGGATTGCTGATCACGACGTTCTGCAAGGCCATACCGTGTCGGCCGGCGAGCGAGTCGAGGTCGAGAACCAGCCGGACGTTGTCGACGTGATCCGGGAGGAGCTTGTGGAGGCGGTCGATGTCGCTCTGGTTGAAGGTGTTGTAACGCGAGAGCAGCGTCTGCTTCAGCTGCTGGAGCTCCGTAGCCTTCGTGAGAGCCTGATCATACTGACCGATCGTCGCACGCACGGATCGCACGCCCTCGTACGCGGGCTGCGTGTAGAGGAAGAAGATCACTCCAGAAAGACCGAGGCCGACGATAGAGAGAATGAGTTTGACCATACTATTGTGTTGCACCCGGCTGGAACGGGTCGATCGCTCCCGCGTCTTGCGTTTCCGCCGGCGCTGTTTCGATAGTTTGAGCCGGCTGCGCCCCGAAGGCCGCAGCAGCACCGGAGACGAGCTGTGCGTAGTTGATCGCCACCGGATTGAGGAACGCGCTCAAATCGAAGTGCACGCCGTCCGATTCGCGGTCGATGTTTGAAAAGATGGGGTTCGTGACCATGCCGCCCTTGGAGAAGACGTCGGCCTGGAGCGCGATCGAGTTGACGCTCGCCGCCACGCCGTCCATGTCGACCGTCATACGGCCGTTGTCGACGACCTGGAAATCGAGTGAGGTAAAGGCGACCGTCGAGATGGTGCTCGCTTCAAGCATCTGGAAAAAAGCCGATGGGCTGATGTGCTGCTGGAGCACCTCCCCCGCAGCGCGCATGCGGTCATCGAGGCGCGTCAGTTCCTCAATCAGGGTCGGCTCGAAGGCGGCTTTCGCGCGCTCGAGCTGGTCGATCTTCGAGGCGCTCGAAGATTGCAGGTACTGATCGTACAAAAACACGCCGCCCGCGAGGGCGAGAGAGGCCACGAAGAGCACGAGCGAGACGAGCGCGGTGAGGTCCGAGAGGGCGTTCCCTTGCGCGCGGTGAACCTGCCCTACGGTGGGGGCCTCACGGGGTATAAAAGATGGCTGTGGACCGCTGGTAGGCATATCGTTATGCGCCCTTCAGTTTTCGGAGGACGAGCCCCACGGAAACGGAAAAGCCGGGACCGATATCACGCAAAACGTCTCCTAAGAATGCCGGCGCCTCTGTCCGCGCGAACGGATCCGCGATCTCGACATCCGCGCTCAGCATGAGCTTCGCTTGCTCTGCCAAGCCCGGGAGCGATGCGCCGCCGCCCGTCAACACGACGTGCGATACATTCTTATTGTATCGCTGCCCGTAGCTCAATAGTACGCGATTTACTTCTGAAAACACACGCGTCAGTGTTGATAACATGGCCGATTTTATCTTCTCGTTCTCCTCCGCCGAGTACGCGTTGCTGTCGTTGAGGCCGCGCTCGCGCTTGATACGCTCCGCCTTCTCGAAATCCCATTCGAGCGTGCGTGCAAGCGTCTCAGTCATCTGCTGCCCGCCGGAAGTAACGAGGTGCGTGAAGCGCACGACGCCCCGCTCCACCACGTACATCTTGGTGGTCGCGGCGCCGAGGTCGACGACGAGCACCGGCGCGAGCCCGTGCCCCAAAACCGAGCGGATCGCGCTGAAAATCTCGATTTCATAAAACTCAATCTTGATGTCGGCGGCCTGCGCGATGGTCTGGAAATTCGTGAGCGTGTCGTTGTGAATGGCGACGAGGAGCACCTCCTGACCTTTCGGCTTTTGCGGGCCTTCGGGAGCGACGCGATCAAAGGCGCTCTTCTCGCCTTCTTCCTGCGGGATCACAAACCAGTCGAGCGTTACCTCGGAGACCGGCACCGGAATATATTTGCGCGCTTCGATCGGCACCATGCGCTTCAGCGCCTCCTTGTCGACCTTGGGGAGATCAAGCACCGACACGAGACTCGAAGAAAACGGAATCGAGAGGCCGCCCGAGCGGGCGGTTACGTTGGCCTCTTTCATGAGATCGGTGAGCGCCTGCGCCGTCTTTTCGGGTGAGAGCTTCACGGCTTTGCCGATGGGCTGGTTGCCGTAGGGGCCGAGCGCAATCTCGCCGTAGGTTTCGAGGATCGCCGCGCCGCGCGACGCGCGCAGCTGCACGATCTTGGCACTCGACGCGCCGACGTCGATCCCGAGCACGCTTCCCTCGCGCTTGCCGATCGAACCGGAAAATTTCTGTAGCAATGATCCGAGCGAGAACGCCATTCACCACAGTATAGCACTCAAAATCACTGTATTTCGTCAATCTTGGCGGCCAGAATGAAATCATTCTCCGACAAACCCTTGATCGCATGCGTCGAAAGCTCCACTCCCACTCGTCCCCAGCCGATCGAGAGATCGGGGTGATGGCCTTCGCTTTCGGCGACCGCCGTTATCTTGTTGGCGAAGGCCATTGCTTCAAGAAAATTCTCGAATCGGAACTCCTTCGAGAGGTGTTTGCCGTCGGCACCAAGATGCCACCCCTGTACCTGCTGGGAGAGCTTCTCCGCCTCCTCTTTTGTCATGGGGGCCAAGCCCGCTTCGCACGGAATGCACTTTTTCTTCGCAAGATCCATAGCGCCACTGTAGCACGGCAGCCTGTATAGTAGATGAATGTCGTTTTTTGACTCGTTCTCCTCGATAACGGGGGCGATTATCGACGCGCTGCTGCCGCTTCGTGAGCGGAGCGCGCGCACGAAGGAGCGGACGGTCGCGGAGATACCGCTCTCCCCCACGCCGCACGAGCTCCTCCGTGCCAAGATCACGACGCTCATGGAGTATCGTGAGAAAGCGGTTGAAGATCTGATCCAGGCGCTGAAGTACGATCGATCGCTGCACGCCGCGAAGCTCGCCGCGAACGTGCTCGAGGATTACCTTCGCGAAGAGATGGTGTCGGAGCGTCTCTTTTCTGCGCGCAAGACACTGCTCGTCCCGGTGCCCTTGCACAAAAGTCGCGCGCGCTCGCGCGGCTTCAACCAGATCGAGCTCGTCCTGCGGCAGCTCCCGGAGGAATTCAGAAACGGCGCGCTCTCCACGCTGCACACGGCTGTCTTGGAAAGAGTGCGCTCGACAAAGCCGCAAACGAAGCTGCCGAGAAGCGAGCGGCTCTCAAATGTGGCCGGAGCGTTTGCGGTAACGGACGCGATCGCGGTGAAAGACGCGCGGATATTTCTCATCGACGACGTTACGACGACCGGCGCGACGCTCGCAAACGCCGCCACTCCGCTGCGTCGCGCCGGCGCGAAGGTAGAGCTTCTCGCGCTTGCGCGAGCTTAGCGCTTGGAGGCGATAAAATGTCTCTCGACTTTCATTCCGATATTTTCCCGCAGCTTCCGGTAGATCAGCGTGCGCAAACCTGATCTGATGCGCGACTGGTACCGATCCCCGACGTACACTTTTTCCCAGACGTCCGGGAAAGTACGCTCCGCATGGTATTTCTTGCGGAGCGTCTCGTACCACGAGCGGTCGTAGATCTGCCAGAACTCTTCTTTGGGATAAAACGTGTGGGCGTAGAGTATCTTCCGGCCGCCGAGCTCCTGCGTTTTTTGCTCCATGTCGCGGTTGAGCTTCAGAAAAAGGGCGTAGTCGCGCATATCGCCGGGTATGTCGCCCCACACACCGATGTCGATGGCAAACGGAACCTTTTTTTCGGGAGGCGAGAGCAAGGGCGTCAGAGCATCAGGCTTGATCGGCAGGATCCACAAGGGGTAGATCGAAAGCCGCGTGCGGACAAAATCGAGGAAATCCTGCGCGCGCTCTTCGGGCACGCAGATGTCCTGCACGATGAACTGCTGCGAGGTGTTGGTGGCGTGCAGAATGTCGTACAGCTCGCGCGTCTTGAGGAAGGGATTGAAGAGAAGGCGCGTGAGCCTGTTGAAGGGCACAGACCACCGCTTGAATCCGTACCACCCCACCCAGAAACCGCCGCGATCGTACCGAAAGAGATAATCTTGAAGCGGAATCGTCTCTTCGTAGCTTTCGTACTTCCGGCCGATTGTCTGCACGTGCAGATAGAACCACTCGTCCCACGCGCGCGAGAACCTTGCGGTACGCGCCGCGGGCGTGTCGGTACGCACGCCCGACATGACGACCGTGCGATCCTCGCTGAAAATAATCCCGTCGATGAAGTCGACCGACGATCGTGAAAGCTGCCGCACAGCTTCGAGAGCCGACTCGACGCTGTGGTACCGCTGATACCGGAGGCACACGTATTTCGTCGCGGGCACGAGTCGCATTTTTATCATCGTCATGACCCCGAGCGAGCCGTACGAGCCGGCGGTGCCCCAGAAAAGGTCGGCTCGCTCTTGTCGCGATGCACGAACTACCTCTCCGCTGCCAAGGAGCATCTCGTATTCCTCGCAGCACTCGTGCACGCCTCCGTACTTGAAGGAGCTGCTCTCTCCCGCTCCGCCCTGCACCGCGCCGCCGACCGTGATGCCGGGAAATTCGGGAACGACCGGCGGTACGAGCCCGTGTTTGACGCTCTCCCGCACGAGCGCGTCCATGGGCACATTGGGCTCGACGAGGACATATCGCTCCTCTTTATTGATCTCGATAATCCGATTGAGATCAGTCGTATCAATCATCCTGTCCGGCTCGAACTGCTGGGCGCGGACCGAGTTGGTGCTTCCGTGATAAATCTTGACCTTGATCCCCCGCTCGTAAAACCGCCGGAGATCGGCTTGTATGCGCTCTCGCTTTCGGTCGTGTTCCTCCACAAGCGAGTTCATTTCTCAAAAGTGTATCAGTTTTCGCGCGTGCTAGGATGGCGGCATGCGATTCGGCACGCCCCTCAAGACAAGCGCGATCAAGATCCTCCTCCTTGGATCTGGGGAGCTCGGCAAAGAGGTGGCGATCGAAGCGATGCGGCTCGGGTGCGAAGTGATCGCGTGCGACCGGTACGAAGGCGCACCGGCGCAGCAGGTGGCGCATCGCTTCTATACCTTCCCCATGCTCGACGGCGCCAAGATCCGCGAAGTCGTCGAAAAGGAGAAGCCCACTTTTATCGTCCCGGAGATCGAAGCGATTGCCACCCCAACGCTCGTCGAGCTCGAAAAGGAAGGCTGGACCGTGATCCCCACGGCGCGTGCCGCGCTCCTTACCATGGATCGCGAAGGCATCCGCAAGCTCGCGGCGGAGGACCTGCGGCTGCCGACCTCGCCGTACCATTTCGCGGGCAGCTTGGAGGAGCTGGAGAAAGGTGCGGCCGACGTGGGCTTCCCCTGCTTCGTGAAGCCGACGATGTCGTCCTCCGGCCACGGGCAGAGCAAAGTGGACAAAAAAGAGGATCTCGCGGCCGCATGGAAATTCGCGATCGAAGAGGGCCGCGGAAAAACCGGCCGCGTGATCGTCGAAGGACGCATCGACTTCGATTACGAGATCACGCTCCTCACCGTGCGGCATGCGGGCGGCATTTCCTTCTGCGCGCCGGTCGGCCACATCCAGATCGACGGCGACTATCGCGAAAGCTGGCAGCCGCAGCCGATGTCTGACGCGGCCCTGGCGAAGGCGCAGCAGATCGCCGAGAAAATCGTGGGCGATCTGTGCGGGCAAAAGGGGCGTGGCATTTTCGGCGTCGAGCTCTTCGTCAAAGGCGACGAAGTGTGGTTCTCCGAGCTCTCGCCGCGCCCGCACGACACCGGCATGGTAACGATGATCTCGCAGAGCATGAGCGAAATGGAGCTGCATGTGCGCGCGATCCTCGGCCTTCCCATTCCCTCGATCCCTTGCAAACCCGGTGCGTCCGTGGCGATCCTCGCGGAAGGAGATCTGAAGAATCCGGCGTACGAAGGCATCGACGAGGCGCTTCAAGAAGAAGGCACGGGCGTGCGGATTTTTGGGAAGCCCGAAGTCGTCAAGCATCGCCGCATGGCTGTCGTGCTCGCTACAGCCGATTCTGTCGACTCCGCGCGCGAAAAAGCAAAACGGTCGGCCGCGAAGATACGAGTCGTCGAGGGCTGAGGCAGATCGTGTGGATTGAAACTCGGCGGCGAGAGCGTATGATGCCGTTATGGAACCTACATCTTTCAGAAAGTGGGCCACATGGCCCGTCATTATCGGCATCGTACTCGTGCTGCTCGCGCTCTTTGTGGGCGGCAAATATAACAGCCTCGTAAAAAGCAACGAGAGCATCGACGCGCAGTGGGCGCAGGTGGAGTCGCAGTACCAGCGTCGTTTCGACCTCATCCCCAACCTCGTCAATTCGGTGAAGGGCATCATGAATCAGGAGCAGGAGGTCTTTCAGGCGATCGCCGACGCGCGCACGCGCTACTCGGGCGCCGTCTCTCCCGAAGCGCGCGCTGGCGCGGCCACGCAGGTGGAAAGCGCGCTCGCAAGGCTCCTCGTGATCATGGAAAATTATCCGCAGCTTCGTTCCGCTGATACGGTGCAGTCGCTCATGGCAGAGCTTTCCGGCACTGAAAACAGGATTTCCGTGGAGCGCATGCGGTACAACGAGATCGTCCGCGACTACAACGTGAGCGTAAAGACCTTCCCGGGATCTCTCGTCGCCTCTCTCTTTGGGTTTGCTCCCCGCACCATGTTTGAGGCGGTGGAAAGTGCCGACACGCCTCCGACGGTCGAGCTCTAGTATGCACAAAGGGCTCGTCTCGGGCCTTCTCGCGGGCGCGCTCCTTACGCCCGCCATCGCGTTTGCGTATTCCTCGCCCGGCTCCCCCGCTGGGTACGTCAACGATTTTGCAAACGTCCTCAAGAGCGAGACGATAACGGCGCTCGATGCGGAGCTTGCCGCATTCAACGCATCGACCACCAACGAAATCGCGGTGGCGATCATCCCCTCGATGGGCGGTGATTACATCGAGAACTACGCCGTGCGCCTTTTTGAGGAATGGGGCGTGGGCAAAGCGAGCCGCGACAACGGGGTTTTGCTGCTGCTGTCGCTTGAAGAGCGGGAGATGCGCATCGAAGTGGGGTACGGCCTCGAAGGCGCGCTCCCGGATTCGACCGCTGCGAGCATCCTCGGCGAGATGAGGCCGTATCTCAAAGACGGCGACTACGATTCCGCGATCACCGTGGGAGTGCGCTCTATCGAGTCTGCCACGCAGGGAGAGTACGTTGCCGAAAGCACGGAAAGCATCTCCTTCGACTGGTGGTGGATCTTCGCCATTTTCTTTTTCGTCGTGCAGTGGGTCGCCGCAGTGCTCGCCCGCAGCAAATCCTGGTGGGCGGGTGGAATCGTCGGCGGCTTCGCGGGGATTTTCATCGAAGCGATCGGCTTCACGCTCGGATTTTTCGGTCTCATCACACTCGGCGCGATCGTGCTCGGACTCTTGCTCGACTACGTCGTATCACATACGTACAAGGCGGCAAAGAGTAGTGGCACGGTGCCCCCATGGTGGGCGGGCGGCGGGGGCTTTGGCTCCGGCCACGGCGGAGGGTTCGGCGGATTCGGCGGCGGCTCCTCCGGCGGCGGCGGCGCTTCAAGTAGCTGGTAGCGATCGAACGCATCGCCCCTCACCTGCGCAATGTGCTCAGAAGCTCGTCTGGTGTTATGCTGCGTGCAGCGATAAATCCACCTCTATACGCTCCCGCACGCCAGCTCGGCCTGCAACCAAGGAGCGGTGGTACGTCAAATTGAGAGCTGGTCGGATGTATACATTTATTAGTAAACGTCGTTTATGACTGACTCGAACGAAGATTGGGATATGCGCGAGCACATGCGCAACTGGCGCAGCTGGGGCTCGTGGTTTTCTTGGGGCTCGCCGGTGGGGCTTGGCATCTGGTTCGTACTGACGTCCGGAGCATTCTGGATCGTCATGCAGGCCCTGCGCTAGTCGCTCCGGCCCCGCGCACAACCCGCCCCCAAGGGGCGGGTTGTGTTCATGCGCGACAGATCGCGGTGCGACACGCGAATGCGGATGTGGTATTTTAAGCACGCACGGAGAGGTGGCTGAGTGGATGAAAAGAGGTTGACCGCTTTTCATCCGGTGCCGACAGGCACGCGCCGATGTGAGCGAAAGCGAACAGGCGCGAGGTGGACGACCTGTCGACCAATCAGCTCCCGTCCGGCTGCGCCGCAGGCGCATGAAGGAGAGGTGGCTGAGTGGTCGAAAGCGGCACGGTGCTAACGTGTTAGGCGGGTAAAACTGTCTCGAGGGTTCGAATCCCTCCCTCTCCGCACGTGATGCGAAAATACCCCGAACGGGGTATTCTTCGTATCACGAGGACGGGATTCGAAAGACGGAGGCGCAAAGCGCCGAGTCGGGGTCGAGGAAATTTTGCAAGGCAAAATTATCCGTGACCGAATCCCTCCCTCTCCGCCCGATGTCCAAGTTAGAACCAATATGAACTTGAACCAAAGAGAAACCGACGCGCGGATGATCATCGATCGCAAGCTGCGCGAGGCCGGTTGGGATATTGAAGATAAGAACCAAGTTTCCACAGAGGATGCTGCAAAAAGCGGACGCGCAGATTATTTCTTGAAGGATGGCCGAGGCAGAGCCATCGCGCTCATCGAGGCCAAGCGTTTTTCTGTTGATCCAGTTTCGGCAAAACAACAAGCGCTTACTTACGCCGAAGAATTGAACATAGATTTTATATTTCTCTCAAACGGCGAAGATATTTATTTTTGGGATTACAAACATCGTCCCGAACAAAAAGTTATTACATTCTACGGGCAGCGCGACCTTGAGAAATTGCAAACGCTTCGCCTTGATCGAAAAATACTGACGAATATTTCCGTTCCTGAAACTTACTTTAAAGGTGGTGAAAATCGCAACCTCCGCCCTTACCAGAAAGAAGCGATGCAACTCATGGATAAAACCATAGAGGGCGGCTTACGTAGGATGCTTCTCGTTATGGCAACCGGTACAGGCAAAACAGACACTATTGCTCTATACCTCAAACGGCTTTTTGAGGCGGGGCGTGCGAGCCGTGTACTGTTTCTCGTTGATCGTATCGATCTCGGTATCCAGACGAAGGAAACGTTTGAAGAGATTCTCAAGGACTACCCTTGCAAGCTCTTATATGGTGGCCGACAGCGCGACGAATCTTCGATTGTTATTTCGACGCTTCCAACGCTTTACTCTCAACTCGGCAGCTTCACTAGCGGCTATTTTGACGTAGTAGTTTCCGACGAAGCGCACCGATCAATTTTTGGTATCTATAACAGCGTTCTTTCTCATTTCGACGCCCTCCGCATCGGCCTTACTGCCACACCGAGCACATTTGTTGATCGCAACACATACAAGATGTTCGGGTGTTGGGATGAGCGTGAGAAACGCGGTAAGCCAACATTCGTGTATGGCATCAAGCGTGCAATTCAAGAGGGCTACCTTGCCGGATACGACATCGTGCAAATAGACACAAAACTTTCCCTCGAAGGCGTGCAATTTGAGGGCGAAGATTTCAGTCCTGACGATTTGGAACGAAGGATCAACGTGCCGGCTCGCAACGAGCAGGTGGCAAAAACTTTCCGTGAGGAAGAGGAAAAACGAGAGCCGAAGCGCAATCGAAAAACGATACTCTTTGCAGTATCAAAAAAGCACGCGGCGCAGTTGGCATATTATTTAAATCAAACCTATCCAGAACACAAAGGCCGATACGCCGAAGTTATTACGTCTGATACAGAGGATCCGCGAGCGGCGATAAGACGTTTCAAGCTTGAAGAAATGCCGATGATTGCTGTATCGGTGGGAATGCTCGATACCGGCATCGACGCGCCAATGGTGGAAAATCTCATTTTGGCGCGTCCTACACGATCTCCGATCCTCTACCAACAGATGCGCGGTCGTGGTAGTCGCCTAAGCACAAAACTTGGCAAAACGTCGTTCCGTATGTACGACTTTGCCGGTGTTACGCGCTACTTTAACGATGAAAGTTTCGATCCAAATGCCGCATATGGCAAAGCAACGTCCGTTGTTCCGATGGGATCAGAGCCGGATGATCTTACCGAAGAAGAGAAAAGAGCAATTCCTCCTCAATTTGTTCAAGTACCGGAAGCGGCACCTGAAAATGCTGATGTGGTTATTCAGCGAGCTTTTATCGAAGTTGGAGCTGAGGGAGAACGAATTGATACCGACGACTATCAAGCCGCATGGGAAGGTCAAATACAGACACTCGCAAAGACAGAACCGCTCATCACGAAAGTGCAACATGGAGAGGAACTTACGAATGACGAAACCGCGCATCTCTCCGAGCAACTCAATTCACCAGAGTTTTACTTCAACGAAGCAAATTTGCGTGAGGCATATCGCTATCCCGTGGGTACTCTCAACGAGTTTATTCAAGCAGCCCTGAAAACGAAAGAACTGCCTACGGAGGAACAGCTTTACGAGCAACGTGTGAACGAACTGTTTGAGTCGTGGCTCGTCGAGAAAAACTTTGACGCCGATCAGATCAAGATACTCCGGCTTGTGAAGGCCCAATGTGTGGCGCGTGGTGAGCCGATTGATATATCCATATTCAACGAGCCGATCTTCAAAAATATCGGTGGTCTAAATTATGCTCTCAAGGTTTTTGAGGAGGACATGCTTCAAACAACGCTATCAGAGCTTAATCAGCGTGTTTTCGTCAACGTTAAATAATTATGTCGGATCAAACCTTACAACAACTGCGAGAGGATTTCCGGCAGAAGCTCGCGCGGTTGAATGATTACCTGTGGGGAGCAGGATTAAAGGATCCGGTAACGCGCATCCAGCAAGTCAGCTTTCTCTTTTTCCTCAAGATGCTTGAGGAGCAGGATAATGCGATGGAGAAGGAAGAAAAACTCACTGGCCACAAGCATAAGTCGATCTATGAGAATGGGAACGACAAATTCCGGTGGTCGCGTTGGCGCGAGAAAACCGGTGAAGATCTATATGAATTCGTGCGTACAAAAGTATTCCCGTTCATAGACGAGCTGCACAACGGACATTCAAACATTCAGCAAATCTTTCACGGTGCAAAACTACTCATTCCCGATGCCATCACACTCAAGCGCACAATCGAGATCATAGACACCATTGAATTCTCAAATCTCGATACAGACGTTAAGGGAGATCTGTACGAGAGTTTACTGAATCAAATCGGCTCTGCTGGTGAGCTTGGACAATTCCTCACTCCGCGCCATATCGTGCGTGCCATTGTTGAGATGGTGAATCCGAAAATTGGAAACACTATCTACGACCCAGCTTGCGGTACCGGCGGCTTCCTCATTTCTGCATACGAGCATATACGCTTGAAGAATAGTGATCCGAAAAATATTGAAGAGAAGGAGGGATACCAAAGAGGGTACGGTGAAAAACTGGGAAAAAAGGAATGGCAATTTTTAACCAAAGGAACGTTTTGGGGAGTAGATGTAGATCCAGAAATGATGCGGCTGGCGCTTATGAATTTGATCTTGCATGGCATCGAAGGAGCCAATATTAAGCGCAAAGATACCGTTGCAGGATCAGAAGGAGAGGACGATTTGAAGAAGTACGATGTTATCCTTACGAACCCACCTTTTTCTGGGAAAGTGGATCGCGAACGCATTAAGCCAACTCTTCCAGTGCAGTCAACAAAATCCCAAGTTCTTTTCTTGGGACACGTAATCAATGCTCTAGAGCCAGACGGACGAGCAGGCGTAATTTTGCCAGAAGGGTCACTTTTCGGTACCAACAGGGATGATAAGGATATAAGACGATATCTACTCGAGAATACCGAGCTTGAAGCTGTGGTTTCGATGCCAGCAGGTGTATTTCAACCATACGCTGGGGTCAAAACATCCTTTTTGATCTTTAAGAAAAAAGCTAAACCTAAGCTCGATGAAGCCGCTAAGGTTTGGTTTTTTGATATGCAAGGTGACGGGTCGTCTTTATCGAAAGCGAAGAGATTTGGTAGCAGATACAAAAACGACCTACCAAAGCTTCGTGAGTTATGGAACAAGAATCGGGCTGTAGAGAAAAATTACTCTTGGTTTACTCCCATAAAGAAAGTTATTGAGAATGACTACATTTTGTCGGCAAATGTTTATAGTCCTTACTCAACTGGAGAAGAGGAAAGCTTGCGAGATCCTGAAATGATCATGCGAGATATTGAAGAAAAAAGTAAAGAATTGGCAAAGCTACGGGAAGTGGTTAAGAAAAAGCTTTAAGTTTATGTCGTGGCAAACGAGCAAATTAGTCGATTTAATTGAGGACATAAAAATTGGCCCCTTTGGGAGCGCTCTTAAAGTTGGTGAACTAGTCGATGAAGGTAAGGCAAGAGTGTTATTTATCGAGAACATTGTAAGTAATGAATTTGATGATGAGAAGAAGAAATTTGTGACTGCAGAAAAATATAAAGACCTTACTGCATATACAGTCAAACCGGACGACATCTTGGTAACTATGATGGGAACAATAGGGCGGACATGTGTTACTCCAAAAGAAATTGGTACGGCAATTATTTCTTCGCATTTAATAAAAATCACGCCTAATAAGAATGTTGTGACCCCACAATTTCTCAATCTATCTCTAAATGGCAATCCGGTTGTTGTGAAGCAGATTTTTGATAATGCAAAAGGCGCAATAATGAAAGGGTTGAACTCTGCCATTTTGAAAAATTTAGATATTCCTTACCCCTCACTTAACACACAAACAGAAATCGTTGAGCGGCTCGCTTCCATCCAAAGAGCGCAAAAGGTGTGTGAGGCGCTGATCGAATCTGTAAATGAGCTAATTGCGTCTATGGTAAAGCGACACCTAATGTCGGGTAGCCAGCAAGGGAAGCTGGGCAATCTTTTTGAGAGAATAAATGATGCTTTTATACCAACAAAAAATGACACGGAAGTTTTTAATTACGTTGGGCTTGAGCATATAGGTTCTGGAACCGGCGAACTTGTAAATTTCAAACCGACACCTGGCTCTCATATTGAAAGCAATAAAACACGATTTAAGAAGGGTGACATATTGTATGGAAAGCTGCGCCCGTACTTAAATAAAGTTTGGATTGCGGAATTTGATGGTATTTGTTCGACAGATATTTGGGTATTACGTGCAAAACAGCACATTGTTAAATCCGAATTGCTTGCATTGATTCTACGCAGCCCATTCATCGTAAGAAAATCCACCCAGTTTATGAAAGGCGCTAATTTACCCAGAGTAGATAAAAATCTTTTCGATGCTATTAAAATCTCCATGCCTACCCTCAAAGAGCAGGAGATCATGATCGAGCAATTTACGGCGATCGCAAATTACCAGAAGCATATAGTTCAACAGAACTTAACTTATCGAGAATTGCGCAGATCAACACTGGTTCACTCATTTGATACGGAAAAGGGCGCACAACTCCCAGTTGTCAAAGTAAATAAATTCGCTTTACAACAAGCTATCGCTGCCATTCTGCGTCAATTTGAGCGGGGGGAAATGGTAATAGCAAAAGTTCTTTACATTGCTCAAGAAATCTATCAGGTACCACTGGGGTTCAGATTTGCGGCTCAAAATTTTGGCCCGTATGACAGCGAAATCAAGCGTACGCTCATGGCCGGCATGAGTACGTATAACCGCTTTTTTACCCGCAAAGTAAGCGGTGTATATGCGTTGGGCGCAAATGCCGACAAGTTATTCAAATATCGCTCAAAGGTGCTCGGTAGCATGACGGCCGTACTCAACGACCTTCTGCCATATATCAAAAATGCCGACAGCTCTGCTATCGAGTGCCTCGCCACAGTTTGCAAGATCATGCAGGACAACAAAACTACCGATTTTGAAGTGATTAAGCAGAAGATGTACGAGTGGAAGAAAGACAAATTTTCACCACAGCTCATTAAGGGTACTTACGATTTCGCGATCTCAAAGGGTTGGGACAAAAAGTTACTCTTTTCTTAAGATCCGATAGAGTAATCCACCTCGTTCTTACCCTTTATAGATTTTGGTTTCGGCACCTCAAACCACTCCGGATGTGCTTTATACATAGCCCTCAATTCCTGTATACTTTTATCAAGTTTCCCGAAGGTAAGCCGTGTTTTCGGTTCGAACATCGGGACACCACCACCGCACAATGGCTTTGCAACACACACAAGGTTTTTGGCCGGTCGCGGCGGCGATCGGCGGCAACACGAGCGTTACGGTGATCAAGTTTGTCGCCGCGCTTTCTTCCGGCTCCAGCTCCATGCTCTCCGAAGCCGTGCACAGCCTCGCGGATACGGTCAATCAGATACTGCTCCTCATCGGCCTTGGCCGCTCGACGAAGCGATCCGACGACCAGTTCGAGTACGGGTACGGCAACGAGCGCTTTTTCTGGGCGCTTATTTCGGCGTGCGGAGTCCTCTTCGTGGGCGCGGGAGTAACGGTGTACCAGGGTATATCGGCGCTCTCCGCCGATCACTCCGTCGAGTTCTCCTCGATGGTCTTCCTGGTGCTCGCGATCTCGCTCGTGATCGAGTCGTACACCTTTTCAATCGCCGCCCGATCGCTCCGGCGCGCGTTTCCCGAAGCCTCCTGGCGCGAGCGCCTCGCGCTCGCCGACCCGTCGACGCTCTCCGTCTACCTCGAAGACGCGGTCGCGGTGATCGGCGTGCTGATCGCCGCGGGATCGCTCACACTCACCTTCCTCACCGGCGATGGGCTGTGGGATGCCCTCGGCTCGATCGTGATCGGAACGATGCTCGCGGTCGTCGCGATCACGCTCATCATGCGCAACCGCTCCTACCTCATCGGTGCCGCGCTTCCCGAAGAGGTGCGCGAGGAAATCATCGCGCTCCTCCAGTCCGACCCCGCGATCGAGCGCGTGCTCGATTTCAAGTCCTCGACCGTCGGCTTCGGCAAATACCGGATCAAGTGCGAAGTCGAATTTAACGGCGCCGCATTCCTCCGGACCTCGCACCGCGGCCGCGGCATCAAGCGGCAGTTCGAAGAGATCCAGAACGACTTCGAGGCATTCAAAAAGTTTTCCGCCGATTACGCCGACCGCATCCCGCGCCTCATCGGCAAAAAAATCGACGACCTTGAGGCCAGGATCCGCGCAGCTTTTCCGCAGATCCGGCACATCGACATCGAGGTCAACTAGCGCGCCGCTTCATCGTTTGCTCACCCGCCTCACGCGGGGATTTTTTTAGAGGAGCTGGTGCACGAGCCAGGAGATGATCGAGAGTACGATCGCTCCGAGGAGTGCGGGCACGAACCCGGCGACAAAAAAGCCCGGGACGACGTACGTCATGGCGTAAAAGAGGAGCGCATTCAAGACGAGCGAAAAGAGCCCGAAGGTGATGATCGTGATCGGGAGCGTGAGGATCGAGAGGACGGGCTTGATGACCATAACGATGACCGACCACGCGAGGGCGACGAAGAGGATGGTGATCCAGCCGCCCGTCACCGTGATCCCGGGTACGAGATTGATCGTGAGGTACACCGCGGCGACAGTCCCGAGGTAGCGGAGAGCGGTATGCATGGTGTAATTTTACATCCTCTTTTTAAACCTCCAAGCGAGCGGGGAAACCTCTCGCGAGGCTTCCGCAGGCGGCGGCCGAGGATTCGAGGATTTTTTCAGCAGAAAAAACCCGGACTCGCGAGAGGTTTCCCCGCGAGCGCCCTACTCGTACCGCTCCTCCCCCTCGCCCTCCGACGTGCCGACCTCCTCCTCTTCTTCGTCTTCAGTGTCGTCGAGCGCCTCCTCGATCGCCGCATCGTTTAATTGATCTTTTTCTTCGTCGTGATCGTCGCTAAACATACCCGTTTGCCTAGACTTCTAATGGCCAAACACGAATATAGTACCGAGGGTGTTTTTGCTTGCAAGCCTCGCGGCGCGCATGTGTGCATAACTACGCAACAAGGCTCGAAATGAGAAAACCTACAAAACAAATATAATGAGGGGGTGAAGCCTGACGATCCTCTTTCGCAACATTTTCGACTCTCGCCGCCGCAACTGAGCGCGCTGCGGCGACTTTCGCTCCATACGGTGGGAGATCTGCTGCGGCACTTCCCCACGAGGTACGAATCGGCGGGCACCTCGGTGCGGGTGCAAAACCTGATCCCCGGCACCAAGGTCACGCTCTTTGGGACCCTCAGCAAACTCAAGGCAAAAAAGCTCTGGAAAAGCCGCCGCAACATCACCGAAGGAGTGTTTGAGGATGCCTCCGGCCGCGTGAAGGTGATGTGGTTCAACCAGCCGTACATAGCCTCCTACGTGCAGGAGGGCAGCGCCGTAAAAATGACGGGCACCGTGGGCGGCAAGCAGGATCGGCCGTACATCGCGAACCCGGAGATCGAGCACCTGCCGCCCGGCATGGTTCCCCTGGCCGGGCAGGCTGAAGGTCTTTTTGACGAACACAAAGCGAGCGAGAGTCCGAGCATCTTCCCCGTCTACCCCGAAAGCCGCGGCATCACCTCCCGCTGGTTTTTCCACGCGATCGAACGTGTCTTCGCTTCCGGTGTGGCCGCGCAGATTGAAGATCCGGTCCCTGCGATAGTGCGACAGCGCTACAATCTTCCCGACATCGGCTCGGCGCTCGTCTGGATCCACAAGCCGGAAAAAAAGACGCACGCGGAAGCGGCCCGGAAACGTTTTGCATTTGAGGAGATCTTTTCGATCCAGGTAGCGCGGGCGCGCGAGCGCCGCGACAACGACTCGCAGCCGGCTTTCCCCATCGCGGAGGGGGCTGCACTCGCTGCGAGATTCCTCGATGCGCAAGACGTGGAGCCGACCGGCGCGCAACAGCGAGCGATCCGCGAGATCCTCGCAGACTTTGAGAAACCGCACCCCATGGCGCGCCTTTTGGAGGGCGATGTGGGGAGCGGCAAGACGCTCGTCGCGGCGGCGAGCGCCTATGCGGTCGTCTGCTCCCGCCCGCCGGGCCGCACGTCGGGCACGCTCCAGGTGGCGTACATGGCGCCGACGGAAATTCTGGCGACGCAGCACTTCAACTCTTTTATCGAATACTTCAGCCACCTCCCGATCAACATCGCGCTCATTACGGGAAGCGGCTGCAAAAAGTTTCCCTCAAAAATCTCGCGCTCCAAGGCGACGGACATTTCGCGCGCGCAGCTTTTGAAATGGGTGGCGGGGGGCGAGATTGCCATGCTCGTCGGGACGCACGCCTTGATTCAAAAGAGCGTCAAATTTCAGCACCTCGCGTATGCGATCGTCGACGAGCAGCACCGCTTCGGCACGAAGCAGCGGCGCGCACTCGCCCGTAAGGGCGATTCCGCGCCGCACTTCCTCTCGATGACCGCGACGCCGATCCCCCGTACACTCGCACTCACCCTCTATGGCGATTTGGATCTTTCGATCCTCGACGAACTGCCACCCGGGCGGGCGCGGATCACGACACACATCGTGGCTCCCACGGAGCGCGAAATCGCGTACGAAAAGGTGCGCGAGGAGCTTCGGAAGGGGCGGCAGGCGTACGTGATCTGTCCGCGCATCGAAGAGCCCGACCCTGCCAAAATCGGCGCGCTCCAGGCCAAATCGGCGAAAGCGGAGGCGAAGCGTTTGCAGAAAGACGTCTTTCCCGAGTATGCCGTGGGGCTCCTCCATGGCGCCATGAAAAAGGAAGAGAAAGAAAACGTGATGCGGCAGTTCGACGAAAATAAGATCCGGATTCTCGTGGCCACCTCGGTCGTGGAGGTGGGCATCAATGTGCCGAACGCCACCTGCATCCTCATCGAAGGCGCGGAGCGCTTCGGCCTCGCGCAGCTGCACCAGCTCCGTGGCCGCGTGCAACGCTCGAGCTTTTCGCCGTACTGTTTCTTGCTGCCTGAGAGCAAGGGTGAGGCGTCCACGAAGCGGCTCCAAGCGCTTGCGGAAAGTGCCGACGGCTTCAAGCTCGCCGAAGCGGATCTCGAAGCGCGCGGCGCGGGAGATCTCTACGGCAGACAGCAGTGGGGCGTTTCGGATCTTGGCATGGAGGCACTCAAAAACCTGAAGCTCATCCGCGCCGCGCGCGAAGAGGCGCTACTGCTCATCAAAAGCGATCCGGCGCTCGCTGCGCACCCCGCGCTCCTGGCGCGCACGGCGAGCGCGGAAAAAGATCTCCACGTGGAGTAGATCACTGGATGACGACGGCCGCGGTATCCACCTGCGAGCCGCGCGTCAGCGTTACGGTGTAGGATCCGACGGTGGCGTACGTGTGCGAGCGCGTCATCGTGCCGGAGCTGCAATTGCCGCTCGAGGGCCCTGAGCCATCTCCCCAGTTGATCGAAAACGTTTGGCATCCGCCTTGGAATTCCGCTTCCACCGCAAGCGGATCTCCCTGGAAGTTCGGCGTGACCGACATGGCCCCGAAGCCGCTCGTCTGCGGACTGACGGTGATGCGGATTACGCCGCCCGCCGCCACCCCGCCGACGCCGCCGCGATACAGGCGCGCGTCGTAGGTGCCTGCTTGCGCGTACTGATGCGACACCGAGAAGGAGCGCGGCGCACACGAGGAAGCGTCGAACGGCAGCGGCACGCTCTGATCGTCGCCGAAGACGAGCGTGTACGTGCCGCCGGCGCACGACTGCGCGCCGTTGATCGTGCCGCTGAAGCTCACGGTGAGCGGCGCATTGCCGGAGGTGGGAGTGCCGGAAAGCGAATCCGCCTGTGCGGGCAGCCCCTGCACCACGGCTGGTGCGCCCGTGACCGTCACTGTCGCCGAGGTGCGATGCGCGCCGGCGGAAAGCGTGATGGTGTACACGCCGCCGTATGCGTAGGTGTGGCCGAGATTTTGGATCAGCTGCTGGCAATTGCCGCTCGGTACCACGATCTGCGCCGGCACCGTGCCGTCGCCGTAATCGAGCGTGTAGGTGGCACCTGCGCACGAGTTGACCGTGTTGACCGTCGCCACCACGCGCACTGAAAGCGGCGCCGGACCTGCGATCGGGGTTACCTGGATGAACCCGCCGACAGAGGCTGCGGTGCTGCCCGGCACCGTGCTCACACCTCCGCCCGATGTCGACATCGTGGAACACACGAGCGCGATCGCGGCCGCCGTGCGCGGCCCCACCACTCCGTAGCCCGTCGTGTCGGGCGTGCCCGAAGAAACGATATTAAATTTCACCTGCCACCGCTGCACCGCCGCTTCCGTGAGCGCGCCGTAGTAGCCGGTGATCTGCGCTTCCGGATAGATCGCACTGTCGCGCGCGAGAAACTGCTGAAGCCTCGTCACATCGTCCCCGCTCGATCCGCGCTTCAACGATCTTCCGATGAGAGGGCACGAACTCGAGTCGACGGTAACCGTCGGCGGCGTCGCAGAGCCCGTGGTCGTCACCGTTTGGCCCGACTGGCCCGCGCCGAGCTGCGACTGGAGCTGCACGATCTTTTCCAAAAGCGCCTGCGCCTGCGCGCGCAGCGCGTCGGCGGTCGGATTGTTGCCCGTCGTCTCCGATGTCGGCAGCGAGTTTGTCTGCCCCACCACCGTGATTGTCCCTGTCATGCCAGCATGCAGCGCGCAGTGATACGTGTACGTGCCGGGGATCGTAAAGGCCTGCACGTAGCTCGAGCCGGGCTGCAAGACACCGCTTTCGAAGCTGTTGTTGTCGGCAGTAACGGTGTGCGCCACGCCGGAGGAGTTGACCCACATCACCGTGTCACCCGAAGTAATCGTGATGTTTGGTGGCGCGAACGAAGCGGGGCCCATCGACACGCTTACCTGCGCGGCGGCGCTTACCTGCGGCAGCGCCAGAAGCAGCGCCGCAATGGCGCTCCCCAGAAGGCGTGCGGTGATCGTCATGCCTCCATTCTCGCACGCGAGCAGGCCGCCGCAACGCCTTATTCCACACCGCTTGTACGCCCGCCTGGACTCGAACCAGGATCAACCGGATATAAGCCGGTCACTCTAACCTTTGAGCTACGGGCGCATGTGCTGCTCACGCAGATACTTTAATGCCATCGTAATGTACTCCCACATTGGTACATTTCCAACAATAAGATTACATGTTCCGTGTCCATGCCCTGACTTATAGGTGAGACCCGTGAGCGCAGATTTTTTAATATACGGTTTGCGAAATTTATCCGTGCCAATTTCCAGCATTTTTGACCAATACGCTGTTTCCTTTTTTTCATTCATGTCGGAATAAAGATGCAGCCGCACGCGAATCGCCTTTTTGTCGATTCCGAATGATCCCATCCACTTGAGAACTGCGCGAATAATGGCAGGGTCCGTGTTTGCGACGCCAATAGTGCCCCTTTGCGCTTTGATTCCTTCTCCCCAATAGAGATAGAAGCCTGCGATAGATAAATCTCTTTTAGATAGAGGGCCGATGTCGTATTTTGCTTGTTCGTAGGCGGTCTGTAGCCGAAACTCCCGCTTCTTTTGCATTGTTCGCCTGAAATTCTCTATTCTTCGAGGATTCGAGTCGCGGAGTTCGCGCATGCGCTTATCGGAGAGCGGCTGGTCGTGGAGCCACTCACTGAGCGTGCTTTTACTGACGCCCAAAATCGCCTTGATTTCCGAGTAGCTTTTCCCTTCCGCACGTAGGCTCTTCGCTCTTTCTCTTTCAAGAAAACGTGTCATAAGTGAACCTTCGAATGAGGTCCCCACATTATATCATCAAAGGTTCGCGTTGTGAGCCTGGGTTAGCGTATTGCTTTTGCGACCGCCTTGGGAGCGCGTTTGTCGAACATATCGGGGATCACTTTGGTGGCCGTCGGCTTTTTGATGAGCGAGGCGATCGCGCGAGCCGCCTTCAGTTTCATGGCGTCGGTGATTCTCGTCACACCATGATCGAGCGCGCCGCGAAAGACGCCCGGGAAAGCGAGCGAGTTGTTGATCTGATTCGGGAAATCCGAGCGGCCGGTCCCAACGACGAGCGCGCCTCCCCGCTTGGCCTCGTCCGGCATGATCTCGGGGATCGGATTGGCCATCGCAAAGACGATTGCTTTCTCATTCATGCGCCTGATGTCCTCTGCCTTCACGAGATTCGGACCTGAGACGCCAAGGAGCACGTCCGCGCCCGTGAGGGCCTCCGCAAGCCCGCCCGTGATTCCCTCAGTATTAAATTTCGCAAGCTCCCGCTTGTGCGGCTCGGGCCGCCCTCGATTCACGATGCCCTTGCTGTCGAGCACCACAATTTTTTTGGCGCCGGCCACGTGCAAGAGCTTTGCGGTCGCGGTGCCGGCGGCGCCCGCGCCGAGAACCACGATGCGCGCGCTCTGCATGCGTTTGCCGACCACTTTGAAGGCATTGATGAGTCCCGCGACAACCACGATCGCGGTACCGTGCTGATCGTCGTGCATCACCGGGATGTCGAGTGCTTCGATGACGCGCCGCTCGATCTCGAAACATTTCGGCGCGGCGATGTCTTCGAGATTGATACCGCCGAAAGCGGGCGCGATGCGGATCACCGTGTCCACGATCTCGTCCGCATCTTGCGTATCGAGCACGATCGGCACCGTATCGATGTCGGCGAAGGTTTTGAAAATCGCCGACTTTCCTTCCATGACCGGCAGCGCTCCGAGTGCGCCGATGTTGCCAAGGCCAAGCACGGCGGAGCCGTCGGAGATGACGGCGACGCTGCGGCCTTTCATGGTGTACATGCACGCGTCTTTTTTGTGCTTTGCGACATGGCTCGAGACGGCGGCGACGCCGGGCGTGTAGACGAGCGAGAGCTCCTCTTTGGTGCGGATCGGCGCCGCGGGAACGATGCGGATCTTGCCGCCGAGCCTTTTATGCAGCGCGAGCGCTTTCTTGGCGACGTCTGTTTTCTTCATGAGCGCCACAATAGCACCTCGCTGGGGAAAGCGCGATTCACGCCTTGCCGAAAAACAGCTTGAGGAGCGCCATGCGCACCAGCACGCCGTACGCGGCTTGTTTGAAGTAAACGGCGTGCGGCGAGTCGTCGACGTCGGGCGAGATCTCGCCCGCGCGCGGCAGCGGATGGATGAGAATCGCCCCATCTTTCATGTGATCGGTCATGGGGCGCGTGATCGTGTATTTCTGGCGCAGCTTTTCAAAATCCGTACCTTTGGGAATCCACTCCTCGGCCATGCGCGTCTGGTACACCACGTCGGCGATCTGCATCGTTCCTTCCAGATCCTCCGTCTCCGTAAAATCCACATTCTTTTCTTTCAGGTATTCCTTCACGTCGTCTTTCATGCCAAGCTCGGGGCCCGAGACAAAGGTCATCTTCACGTTTTTGTATTTGCCGAGGAGGTACGCGAGCGAGCGGGCGCTCCGGTAGTACGCGAGGTTGCCGACGAAGGCAATGTGGAAGTCGTCGGTGCGACCGATCTCGCGCTCGATGGTGTAGAGATCGAGGAACGATTGGGTGGGGTGCTGCCCGACGCCGTCTCCCGCGTTGATAATGGGGACTCTTGAAACTGCTGCCGCCCGGGCGGCAGTGCCGACCTCGGTGTGGCGGAGCACGATCACGTCGGCGTAGTCGTCAACGATGCGGATCGTGTCTTCGATGGACTCGCCCTTTGTCGCGGAGGAGGATTCGCTCGCGTTCTCCATGGAGATGACGTTGCCGCCGAGCCGCATCATCGAGGACTCGAAGGAAAGCCGCGTCCTCGTCGAGGGCGCATAAAAAAGAGAGGCAAGTATTTTGCCTTTTAGAGATTCTTCTCGCTTGCCCTCGAGCGAGGACGCGAGTTCAAAAAGTCGCTTCAGAGCTGCTCGGTCAAACTGCTGTGTCTCCACGAGATGCTGCATCAGGGGCCAGTATAGCACTGCGGCCTTTGCTGTATACTCTCTGTGATGACGGATTCGATAACGATACGGCGTCCGTTCGACTCCCATGTGCACCTGCGGCAGGGCGCGATGCTCCGGGCCGTCACGCCCATCACTGCACAAAAATTCTTCAGCGCGATCGTGATGCCCAACACCGATCCGCCGATCGACACCACCGAAGCGGCAGCGGCATACAAAGAGGAGATCATGGCAGCGGTGCCGGAAGGCAGCACTTTCGAGCCGCTGATGACTTTCTACCTCACGAAAAATCTCTCGCCCGCCGAGATCGCGAAGGGTTTCTCCGGCGAAGCGAGCGCAAAAGTGTATGCGGTGAAGTCGTACCCGTACGGCGCGACGACCAATTCGCAGTGGGGCTACCGGAGCATCCTCGAGGCGAAAGACGTGCTGCGGGAAATGGAGCGCGTCGGCATGCCGCTCATGCTCCACGGCGAAGTGCACCTCAACGACCACGACGAGGAGGAGGATCCGTACGAGGGCGAGCGGCTCTTTGTGGAAGATACACTGCCGCGGCTCCTCGATGCCTTCCCGAGGCTCAAAATCTCGCTTGAGCACATGTCGACCGCCATCGCCGCCGATTTCATTGAAAAGAACGGCGCGGAGGGAAAACTCGTGGCGACGATCACGCCGACGCACCTCCTCTACGATCGGCGCCAGGCGTTTTCGGGCGGCTACCGCACGCTCATCCACATGAAACCGCTCGTGAAGCGGCGCGAGGATCGGGAGCGGGTGCGCGCGCTCGCACAAAGGGGCCTCCCGTTCGTGTCCGCGGGCTCCGACAGCGCTCCGCATCCCGAATCCAAGAAATTCTCCTCATGCGTTACCTTCGGGGTCTTCTGCTCCCCCGCCGCGCTCGAAATGTACACGGGAGTTTTTGACGAGCTCGGTGCGCTCGACAAGCTGGAGAACTTTCTTTCGATCAACGGTCCGCGTTTTTATGGCATACAGCCGAGCGAGGAGCGAATCACGCTCATCAAAAAAGACTGGCAGGTTACGGAGCCAGTGATCACCTCCGAGGGCGTGAAGGTGTGGCCGATCGGCCATGTGCAGCACGGCCTCGGCAACGAGGTCATCCGCTGGCAGGTGAAAAGGTAGCCGCGCCGATCAGACGAGCGGCTGGTGCTCGATGTCCTCTTTTTTCTTCGGGGTGATGCCGTGCGCAATGAGGATTTTCTCGAAGTCGTCGCGCTCGATCGTTTCCACTTCCACCAGTTTTTTGGCAATCGCATCCAGGGCGCCGCGGTGCTTCGTCATCACTTTTTCCGCTTTTTTGTATGCACCGTCGATGATGCGGCGCACCTCCGCGTCAATCGCGGCCGTTACTTCTTCGGAGGCTTCACCATCCACTCCTTCGCCGAAAATGGCGCGCTGCGCCGAGGCGGCGAAGGCCACCGGTCCCATTTTTTCCGACATGCCGTAACGCGCGACCATGTTGCGCGCGAGCGCGGTCAGCACCTGGAGGTCGTTGGAGGCGCCGGTGGTAACGTCTTCAAAAATCATTTTCTCGGCGATAAATCCGCCAAGCGAAACGGCGATGTCGTCGAGAAACTCCTTGCGCGATTGCATCTTCCGATCCTCAAGCGGCAGCTTCAGCGTGTAGCCCGCCGCCCGGCCGCGCGAGATGATCGACACCTTGTGCACCGGATCGGCGTACGGCAGCACTGAGGCGATGAGCGCGTGCCCGGCCTCGTGGTACGCCGTGATCTCCTTCTCTTTTTTATTCAGTACATGGCTGCGGCGCTCGGGACCGAGCATCACCTTTTCGATGGAGCGGATGAGGTCGAACTGCGCGATCTCCTTCCTGTTCTCTCGCGCGGCGAGAATCGCTCCCTCGTTCATGAGATTGGCAAGATCGGCTCCCGAAAACCCGGGGGTGCGCTCCGCGATCACGGAGAGCTTCACGTCGGGCCCGAGAGGCTTCTGACGCGCGTGTGTTTTCAAAATGTCTTCGCGATCCTTCCGATCCGGGAGGTCGATCATGACGCGCCGGTCGAAACGGCCGGGCCGCAAGAGCGCGGGGTCGAGGACGTCGGGGCGGTTGGTGGCCGCCATGACGATAATCTTCTCGTTGGGCTCAAAGCCGTCCATCTCCACGAGAATCTGGTTGAGGGTCTGCTCGCGTTCGTCGTTGCCACCTCCCACGCCAGTGCCGCGCACGCGGCCCACCGCATCGATCTCGTCGATGAAGACGATCGCGGGCCCTGCCTTCTTCGCCGTTTCAAAAAGATCGCGAACGCGCGATGCGCCCACACCCACGAACATCTCCACGAACTCCGAGCCAGAGATGGTGAAAAAGGGCACTCCGGCTTCTCCCGCGACGGCGCGGGCGAGCAGCGTCTTGCCGGTGCCCGGAGCGCCCATGAGGAGCACGCCTTTGGGGATGCGCGCGCCGATCTGGATGAACTTCTTTGGATTTTTCAAAAAATCGACGATCTCGGTGAGCTCTTCCTTGGCTTCGCGCGCACCGGCCACGTCGGCGAAGGTAACCCGCTGCGCCTGGTCTTCTGGGGAAACGAGACGCGCGAGCGAGCGGCCGAAGGTGAAGGCCTGCATGCCGGCTCCGCGCATCTGGCGCGAGAGGTACCAGATGATGCCAAAGAGGAGGAGCACCGGCACGAGGAGGGGCGCCAGGGTGAGGAACCAGAAGCGCGCTCCGCCCTCATCTTCGATCGACACCTTCACCGCATTGATGCGATTGGCCGAGACGTCGTAGTTGGCGAGCGTTTCGGTAAAGGAGGCTTCCGTTTCTTTGCGGGATTTCTTTTCGGTGCCGTCGGCGTACGTGGCGGTCACGGAGTCTCCCGCGACAGTTACTTCGGTGATCTTCCCCGCTTCGATGTCGCTCGCGATTTCGGAGAGCGATACGGTTTCGCTTTCGGTAACGATGTATTCGCGCAGGAAGGAGTAACCCACGGAGAGCACCAAAAAGATCGCGAACGCGAGCCCGAGCTGCAACCAGATCGATGGGCCTCCCTGCGGTCTGCGCAGTTTGGGGCCGCTGCTCTTTTTCTGCTTCTGGTCGCTCTGGGGCTGTGCCATAAGAAGCGCATTATACACAATGACCTTTGGCGGTATAGTAAATCGATGTCGCTCGTCAGAAACGATCGTGTCGGATTTGATTACTCGATCGTCGAAGAGATGGAGGCCGGTTTGGATTTGCTCGGTATCGAAGTGAAATCGCTGCGCGCAAAGCGCGGCTCCCTCAAGGGCGCGCGCGTGATCGCGCGCGGCGGCGAAGCGTACCTCGTGGGCGCGACGATCCCGCCGTGGCAAGCGAGCAACACGCCGAAGAGCTACGATCCGGAGCGGCCGCGTCGGCTGCTCCTCTCGCAAAAAGAAATCGCGCATGTGGCTTCGGCAGAGGGCGAAAAGGGGTTGACAATTGTGCCGATTAGTGTATATAATAAAGGCCGGAATCTGAAATTGCAGATCGCAATCGCGCGTGGAAAGAAAAAGATCGACAAGCGTCAGAGTATACGTGCGCGCGAGGAGAAACGCAGGATCGAACGTTCGTTGAAAAACAAATAGAGGAGAATCCAGCCGTTCGTGAAAAGCGAAATGAAGTGCGCTTTTCGGGGGTGACTGGCTTCGACAGAGGGATCGACACATCCATGCGCGGGCGAGAGCGAACGTCTCTCCAAACCCGTTCACAATCTCAAGTGCGAACAAAGTAGCACAGGGAGTTCTTTCACCGATTCAGGTGAAGGACCTTCAGTTCGCTTACGCAATAGCCTAAGCGACCGTTCTCCAATCCGATGCTTGATTACGATTGGCAGAACGTCACTTCACTCAAGCGCTGATGTCGACCTGTCCGAGCGATATCTAAGAAACTGGACTCGGTTTCGCGCGCTTTCGCTCATCTTTTATGCGCGACGCTTAAATCCGCCACCCGGCGGATCAAGATGATCTACGCTCCGTAGACACATGCATGCTGTTTCTCTCTGCACGGGGGTTCGATTCCCCCCACCTCCACAAAACAAACAATTGGCGCCGCAAGGCGCTTTTTGTTTTGTGGAGGTGAGCAGAGCGCCTGCGCGCTCTGCGTGGGGGAATCGAACGCCGGAGCGATGCCGAGCGAGCACGCGAGGCAGCGAGGCGGTGCCCAGCCCGAGCGCCGCGACGGCGGCGCGAGAGGCGCGGGCGATTCCCATCTGCTGGAATCGTGGTCAGGCGGAGAAAAGTCGCGACGGCGACTTTTTGAGCGCCTGACCGATTCCCTGCGATGCGACCGCGAGCGCATTATTTGTGATCGATTCCCCCACACATACAAAAGCCGCCCTGCGGGGCGGCTTTTGTGGTAGAAACTTTTTACATCCCCACGCCCGCCGTCACTGTCGCGCTGCCGTCGCCATTGTCCGTGGCCCACACGCCAAAGGTGCGCTCGTCTTTGGCGGCGGAGATCACCGTCGCGCCACCCGCATTCGCGCTTCCCACGATCGTCCAGCCCGCTGAAGTAAGGCTGCCGCGGTAGTAATCGATCACCGCCTGTGCGGATGCGCGCACGGTGTACGAAACGGCCGCACCGGCCTGTCCGGTCTGCGGATTCGACGCGCCCGAGAAGCTGATCGTCGCGCCTGCGAAATTCTGCGGCGCATCCGACGGCCAATTGGCCGGCATGCTCTGCGCGCCCACCGTTACGCTCCCCTCCTCATTGGAGTAGGTCGTCGAGCCGTCAAAATTGCGATCGACATTCGCTCCCGCCGCGCCACCAAAGCCTCGCGTCAAAAGCCAGCCGAGCACCAAAAGCGCGACGACACCGCCGATAATGTAATACAACTTGTTGCTGCCTGTGGAAGTAGGTTCCATGCAAAAAAGTTACCCTCGTAATGAAGGCAGTGTCCCACCGCAAACGGGAGGGCGCAAGCTAGGCAGACTTTGCGCGGGCGGCATCCCAGCCGACGATCATGGCCTCCCGCAGACGCGTGATGACGCGGGGCTCTCGTTCGCCCTTTTTTGGCATCGCGACTTCGTTACCCTCCGAATCAAACGCGACCCGGGCCCGAGCTTCCTCGGGCGCATACTCGTCCTTCACCGGGGATCGCAA
The DNA here is from genome assembly GCA_016432285.1 of Candidatus Kaiserbacteria bacterium. Lineage (GTDB taxonomy): Bacteria > Patescibacteriota > Minisyncoccia > Phycocordibacterales > UBA2100 > UBA10103. The sequence continues at coordinate 239,123 of CP066682.1, read as the reverse complement.
CCGGCGAATCCGTGATCTGCGTGGCCACGCCATTAAAAATACAGTGTAAGGACTGATGATGTTATACGGATGAAGCGCGTTTACTCGAGATCCCACCCGTACGAATTCAGGAATTGCTTGAAAGGCGGATAGAGGTCGGCCATCTGCACGAACCGGCCGTAGCTGTACCAGCGACCTTTCGGTTGATCGGGGCCATCCTCAAGCGTTTGACGCATGAATGTGAGAAATGCGCCCTTGTGCGCCTCGGGATCGGCTTCCACCAAATCGATGATGGTCTGGAGTGCCGCCTGCACCTGCGGCTTACTCTGCTCGCCTTCGATCGCATACATGAAGGTGGCGAGCGAGAAGTTGGTGTACACGACGCGTGCCTCGATCATTTTGTTGGGGCCGCCGCTTTCGGTGCGACGGTCGCGGTAGTACTGCTCCACCTGGCGGAGAGCTTCTTTCGCGCTCGGGAGGTACTCTGGATACGCGAGCGCGATCGAGGCGCGCAGGAACCCTTGGAAGTAGTAGAAGGCGGGCGCCTGGAGCTCCCAGTACGGCCGACCGTACATGCGCCGCTCTTCCTCCTCAAGGTGCGACGAGGTTTCAGAAATCACCTTGCGGATCGCGCTCACGTACTCGGCAAGTTCCGCCGACGAGAGCTGCTTCACGCCGTCGAAGTGTTTGAAAAGCTCCGCCGCATGGACGATGCCGACTTTGAAATTGGCGAGATTCGTATAGTCCTTCGAGAGCGAGTATTCCGCAAGCTTACCGAGCGAGGCGACGTCGTCGCCCGGCACACGCATGGATGCAAACTCGCCGCTGAAAATCTCGTCGATGATCTCCGGCTCCATGGCCGTCGTCATGTAACTGAGGAGGCGGTTGACGAAGAGCGCCTGATTGTAGGGCGTTCCCGGGCTCTCCTGGAGCTGCACCTTGGTCGCGCGCACGGCATCGAGACGCTTCTCCTTTTCCCCGCTCCAAAAATCGGCTGTCACTTTGACGGAGCGCGCGCGCTGTCCAGCCACCGTGTCCTCGCTCCACAGCGCGATCCCTTCTTCGGCCTCCCGACTGGCGGCCGCGTAGTCGCCACCCTCCGCGAGGTTGTAGAGCTTTTGTAGTTGGACGGCCTCGATCGCGCCCACCGGCTTCGGACCCGCAAGATCACCGACGTCGCGCTTCAGGAGAGCAAACTCGTAGAAAAAAAGCGCGACGAGCGCAAAACCAACGATCCCGAGGGCGATGGCCACGACGCCGATCCTGTTTTTTCCTGCCTGCTCGAATTCATCCATACGTTAGTTACGGGCAGTCGCCGCCGCCATCCCCTGCACCGTCGCCCGAACTCTGCGACCACCCCCATCCCGGATCCTGCGGCGGCGGAAGCGGATCCGGTGGCGGCGGCACGTATGGCGCATCGGCGTATGCGATGGATGAGTCGTCGAAAACCACCGTGTGCGATTCTTGCCGCGCGCTCGGTGCGAGCAGCAGCAATACGAAGCCGCCCACAAGAAGGAGCGCGCCCGCGCCAATTCGCCAGAGCCTGCGGAGGCGTCGGAGCGGTGTCTCAACGTAGATCATAGTTAGATAATTGCGAAACTATGCAACTCATTGTACAGGAGGCGCGGATGCGACCCGCAGCCGCGTGGGGACAAGCGGCGCGCTTGCGCGCCGGGCGCACTGATTGCATACTTTGGAAACAATGAGCATCAAGCGCCCGCTCCCCCGTTCCGCGTACGAGAAAAACTCGGAGACCTACAAACTGCTCGCCAACCCGAAGCGGTTGGAGATTCTGAATCTCCTCCGCGAGCAGGAGCTGGGCGTGCACGATCTCATCGAGGAGCTCGGCATTTCAAAGACGAACGTTTCCCAGCACCTCGCGCTCCTGCGGCATGCGGGGCTCGTAACGGTACGCCGAAGCGGCACCAGCGCCTTTTACAATATCGTCGACCCGCGGATCGTGGAGCCGTGCCGGATCCTGCACCGACTCTCTCTGAAGCGCTAACGCACGCGCGAGAAGGAGACCTCTTGCGGACCGGCCGCGTACGGAGCGACCTGGTAGTTTTGGAAGATAAAGGTGACGGCGTCGGCACTCACCACAAACGTGCCGTAATTTTCGAGTGTCGGCTCTGCCCCCTCAGGAAAGTACGCGTCGGCAAGATCCGTCTCAAACTGTGCTTGCGCTTTCGCGGCCACCTGCGACAGCGAAAGGCCGATCATGGAAAGCGCCTCGTCGAGTGTTACCTTCGCGCCAGTGGCGGGGTTGTAATTTAATCCAACGATGGCCGCATTCGGATGCGCGCCGCCCGTGTACTCGGAAAAGATCAGCTCCACGCTTACGACATCGGCTCCCGTGTACACCTCGTCGTAGAGGCCGATGAACTCGTTTTGCGGGACGGCCGAATCCGGCGGATTCTGGGGATACGTCTTAAACTCCTCGACGGCCGCGCGCACAGTGGCTTCGATGTCGGCGTCGATGGCGGGGTTGCCGACCTGCGGATATTTCGCGTCGATCGTATACGCGGCCGTTTGCTCTACGATCGACTGCGCGGTGATACTATCGGCGTTTTGCGCAGGACTCTTGGTAAGCAGGAGGTAAGCGCCCCCGAGCACCACGATGGCCGCAAACACGTACGCGAGAATTCGACTCATGCCGTGAGTATAGCAGGATTTTTTCACCCCACCTCTCCCAAAACCGGAAGTGGCAGGTGCCGACGCTTCGTTTCGCCTTTGAAAAGGTGCTTCAGGCGCTCGGGCGTATCGCCACGCGTCCCCAGATGGGCGCCGTACTTCATCGCGGCAAAGCTGGATCCGAGAAAGACCGAGTGTTTGCCGTATCGCTCGGAGATCGCGTCGACGCTCTCGTACACTTTCCGCAAACCCTCGCTCTTGTGCACCGCGCCAAAAAGATCGAGCTGGGTGGAGTCGTTGCGGTGCAGTTTGTAGAGCGTGATTCCCGTCGCCCGGTAGAGTGTGCGGGGCTGCCAAACGTGCGGAAAAAAGCGCGAGATCTCGCGCAGCATATCCTGCGGCACCGAGGTGGAATGCGGGAGTTTTATTTCAAAGCCGTGGTAGTGAAAATCCTGCGTCTTCAGGAAAAAGAAAATGTGCGAGGTGGCGAGGTTCCAGCGGCGCGCCTTGATGCATGCGTTCTCCACGTTTTTCGAGAGCTGCGCACACACGAACTGCGGATCCCGGGAGGGCGGCGTGAAGGTCTTGGTCTTCTGGATCGACTGGTAGCTCTCGCGCCCTTTCGTATCGAGCTCGAAAACAACCTCGCCCCGAAGTTCCCTCCAGAGCTCGAAGAAAGGCTTCGAGAGCTTCGCGCGCACCCAGGGCTCGTCTTTACGCGCAAGGTCGAGGGCCGTGTGCACGCCGAATTTCTCAAGGTACGCGGCGGTGTTGTGGCCGATCCCCCACACCTTCACACAGGGTGTCTTTTGCAAATACCGCTCGGCCTCCGTAAGCGGAATCACGGTGAACCCCGCAGGCTTCTGCCATTTCGATCCGATCTTCGAGAGCACCTTCGTGCACGAGAGGCCGATGCTAAAAGTAATGTCGAGCTCGCGCGTGAGATCCCGCTGTATCGCCGCCGCGATTTTCTGGTACGACATCCGGTGCCTGTGGCGAAGGCCGGTGAGATCCGCGAAGCATTCGTCGATCGAGTACTCTTCGACAGAAGGAGTGTAGCGGCGCACGATCTCGTACATGCGCGCGGAGTAGAGGCTGTAGGTCTCGTAGTCGGAAGGAAGCACGATCGCATCGGGGCATGCCTTCAGGGCCTCGGAAAGAGAGACGCCGCGCTTCACGCCGCGGCGCTTCGCTTCGTAGGTGCACGCCGAGACGATCCCACGCTCTTTGCCGGTGATGACCGGTTTGCCGCGCAGTTTCGGATTTCTTGCCACCTCGCATGAAGCGAAAAAAGAATCGCCGTCGATGTGGAGGATCGCTCTCGGAAAGGATCGCGGCTCATTCCACATACCTCACTTTCAATATGACGCGCGCACTTGGATGCAGTTCGAGGCGCGGGCGAGGAGTGAACCGAGATGTACGAACAGTACATTGAGGGAGCAGCGGAGCCCGCAACGACGAAATGCGCCAAGTGCGTGTGTCATATCAGTATTTGCGGACGACGGCGGTAACGACTGCCTCCACGCGAAAGCTCTCGCCCGGATAGATCGGTTTGTATTTCGGATTCGCCGGCTCCAAAAAATAAGAGTCGCCCTTTTTGCGGAGGTACTTCATAGTGTACTCGCCGTCGATGCTCGCGACCACGATCTGCCCCGGCTTGTACGAGGCCTTCCGCTCGACGATCACCATGTCTCCCGGCTGGATGCCCGCTTCGATCATGGAATCCCCTTTCACCTTCAGGATGTAGCTCGACTCTTTGTTGGGCACGAGATATTCGTCGAAATCCATCACGTCGAGAAGCTCCTCCTCGGCCGCCGAAGGAAATCCGGCTTCCACGACACCGAGGAGGCGGGCGTATCCCATCTTGTGCGGCAGCAAACGTCCACGTGCGTCTTTGCGGACGATTCCCTCCTCGATCAGTTTCGCGACGAGCTTGAAGACGGCGTTCTTCGATCGAAGACCTGTCGCCGCCATGATCTCAGCGTAGCTCGGCATCCGCCGCTGACGCTCGTAAAAAGCAATGACCTTGTTTTTGTACGTCTGGTACATCCCTCAACTCTAAGTGAACGATCGTTCACCGTCAAGCCTGTCTGGGAAATGCAGTGAGGTGACACCTCACTGCATTTCCCAGAGGACAGGTCTCTGTGCTAGGTAAGTGGGGCGTGGGAGGCGATGAAGTCTTTGATTTTTTGAGGGTCCGCGTCCATCACTTCCACTCGCTCCGGGAGGTCGAGGAGTTTCGCGAAGCTCTCCGGCGCTTCCGGCTCCTTCCCGATCGCTTCCTTGATCGTCGCCGCAAACTTCGCCGGAAGCGCCGTCTCGAGGCAGATCAGCGGCTCCTCCCCTTTCAGTCTCTGTCCGGTCGTGACGCCGTCCGCGGTGTGCGGGTCGATGAGCACGCCGTATGTTTCGTACAACGATGTGATGGTCGCGAGGCGGTCGGCGTGTGTAGACGATCCCGAAGCGAAACCGTCGGCGGCGATCCGCGAAAATTCCTCCGGAGAAATCGTAAACGAGCCTTTCGTTTTGAGATCGCCCCACAGCTTCGCCATGCGCGCTGCATCGCGCCTCACGAGATCAAAGACGTACCGCTCGAAGTTCGATGCTTTGGAGATGTCCATCGAGGGCGACGACGTAACGGCCACTTCGGAGGTTGGCCGCGGGCGGTAGGTGCCTGTTTTGAAAAACTCGTCGAGCACGTTGTTCTCGTTGGTGGCCACCAGAAGTCGCGCGATTGGTAATCCCATGCGCTTTGCGATATATCCCGCGAGCACGTCGCCGAAATTGCCGCTCGGCACGGCAAAGGAAACCATCTCCGCATTCGACGAGGTGGCGGCGAAGTAGCCCTTGAAGTAGTACACGGCCTGCGCCGCGATGCGCGCCCAATTGATCGAATTGACCGCGCCCAGCTTATACGTTCGCTTGAAATCCGCGTCCTCATTGACCGCTTTCACCGCATCCTGGCAGTCGTCGAAGGCGCCGCGAATCGCGATGTTGAAAATGTTTGCGTCCTGGAGCGTATACATCTGCTTGCGCTGGAAGTCGCTCATGCGCCCCCACGGCGAGAGCATGAAGACATTGACGCCGCTCCTACCGCGCATCGCATATTCCGCAGCGGAGCCGGTATCGCCCGACGTGGCGCCGAGGATATTGAGCGAATCGCCGGTTTTTGAAAGCGCATACTCGAACAGCCTCCCGAGCAACTGCAAGGCGATGTCTTTGAAGGCCAGCGTCGGTCCTTCCGAGAGATCGAGGAGGTACAAACCGTCCTCGAGCTTCTTGAGGGGCACGATGTCGCGGCTGCCGAAAACCTCCTTCGTGTAGGTGGCATCGATGATCCGCTTCAAATCGTCGGCCGGAATGTCGTCGACAAATTTCGAGAGCACCGCGAAGGCGAGCTCCGGGTAGCTCATGCTCCGCATGTGCGTGAGCTCTTCGTCCGAAACGATCGGATACGCTTCCGGTACGTAGAGACCTCCGTCCGCAGCGAGTCCTTCGAGCAGAATTTCTGAGAAACGCTTCGCCGGTGCCTTACCGCGGGTGGAAATGTACTGCATAGAGGGATAGCAGCCCTTCGTTTTAGAGTTTCATCCGATACGCATTTGTCTCTTTTTTTTCAAAACCGAGTTTCTGATACATCTGATTTGCCGCCACCCGCTCCGGCCGGCTTGTGAGGTTGACCCAGCGCGCGCCCTTCGCGCGCGCGCTTTCGATTACGGCCTGGCAGAGGGCTTTCCCGAGTCCTTTACCACGCTGCGATTCGCTCACCACCACATCTTCGATACGCGCCGAAAGGCCGGTGAGTCGCCGGGAAAAACAGAGGGTCGTTATACCCACGATTGCTCCGTCCACCTGCGCGGTCCACAGCTCGGCATCAGGACTTTTAACGAGAGCTTGGAGGGATTCGAGAGTCGCCACTTTGTTTTCATCGAGCTGCGCCAACACCGCATTCACCTCCGCGAGCGCCTTCTGGTCGGCTCTTTCCAAACGCACAACTTCCACCATGGGGCCATACTACCCCGAAAACCCTGCGCTACAATGGAGCGATGCGCGCCAAGCAGATCGCCACGCTCGTTACCTCGGTGATCGGCGTCGGCGTCATCGTTCTCTTCGGATACCAGGCGGTCTCAGCCACGCTCAAAATCAAATCCGGTTCAGGACAGCCAACGCAAGAGATGGTCGGCGAGGCACCGGGTAACGTGAAGAAAGCCGAAAAGCAAGTCTACGTCCCGGCGTACCAATGGTATCCGGTCGCGAAAGTAACCGACGGCGATACGCTTTCGATCAGAAACGGAGACAAGACGGTTTCCATCCGTCTCATCGGCGTCGACACCCCAGAAATGGCCGAGCCGCGCGAGTGCTTTGCAAAGGAGGCTACCGACGAAGCGCAAAAGCTCCTTGGCGGCTCGTCGGTGCGGATCGAAACCGACCCGACGCAAAACCTCTACGACTCGTACGGCCGCCTCCTCGCGTATGTGTATGTGCCGACGAGCGCGAATCCGGACGGCGTACTCGTCAACGAGTACCTCATCTCCGGAGGATACGGACGCGAGTACACATTCAAAGGAATTGCCTACAAGTATCAAGACGATTTCAAGTCCGCAGAGGCGGCGGCGAGAGAGTTGAAGCGCGGCATGTGGACCGCGTGCGGGGGTGCGTAGCTACAATATGCCGAGTCGCAAAAAATCCCACGCACTGATCGCTCTCCTCGTGCCGCTTATCGCGCTTTCGCTCGCGCTGCCGTCGTTTGCCGCGCTCATTGAGGGCAACGCCGACATCCTGAATGCGGAGGATCTGAAAAAGGTAACCGGCGGCTGCGAAAGCAATCCGTATCCATTGCTCCGCTCGCGCTACACGCCCGGCCCCAAAAGCGCGGTCGAGGGCGCCGATGGTATCAACAAACTGAATGGCGACTTCGGGTGCCGCCTCGCCAAATTGCTTGCCGCGTACCCGAGTGTCTGTATCAACAGCGCCTACCGATCCAACGCGACACAAGCGGTGCTTTGGCAGCGAGCGCTTGCAAAATATGGAAGCGCGGAGATAGCGCGAAAATGGGTGGCGCCTCCAGGCGGCTCCAATCACAATAAGGGGCTCGCGGCCGATCTCTGTAATATGCCTGACGATGGCATTCCCCAGCAGGCGGCCGCACGAGTCGGACTGACATTCCGCTTGGGCAACGAGCCATGGCACATCGAGCCATCCGGTGCCGTCGCGGGCGAAATTGCTTCAGGAGGCGCGGCGCCAGGCTTGAGCCTCTCCCCCTCTTCGGGCATCTCCGGAGCGCTCCGAGAAGGACTCCTCGGAAAAGGCGACCAATCGCAGCAGATGTGCACGCTTCCCGACGGTTTGCGAGTCCCTTGTAATGCGATCCAAAACAGCGGAAGTGCGCCGCCGGGCGGCGGAGGTGGTGGAGGAGCTCCGAGTGGCGGCGCCGCACCAGTAGGGTCGGCCCCTCCCCCCGCGAGTGCAGTCAATTCCACTGCGTACCAGCAGGGGGTCTGCGCGCCCGCGTTTCGCTGCCTCGGGTCGGATCGCTACTACCGCACGAGCACCTGCGTCGATCAGCTCTACCAGAGCTGCCCCAACGGCTGCACGGGCACGGAATGCAATCCTTCGCCCACATCCGACTTACTCGCGGAAGCACTGAAGAACGCGCCGAAAGGGACGAGCAGCACGAGCACGACAAAAGTGTCAGCGATCGATCAGATCAATTCGATCGCGGGCCCCAACGCGAACCAGCAGCAACCGGAGATTGCCCCGCCCATCATTGTGGTGAGTGCAGAGGATGCGGCGCGGCTCCAAGCCTCGCAGCAGCAACAAGTCTCGCAGGGAGGTACAAACGCGGGCACGCTCGTGCCTACCTCGCAGGAGACATTTATCTCCGACGACTTCAGGGGCAACGCGGGTACGGGCACCACGGAGCCGCAATCCAACCTCTTGAAAGTGCTCAACGATTTAAAAGGCACCGTGCTCGGTATTCTCAACTATCTGAAGCCCTTCAGCTTCAGGAGTCCGCCGCCGTACGATGACGAGGAGATCTACGAATAGGCTGCAAAGACGCGTGCTTTTGTAGAATTGTCGCGCTCGCGCCTTGCGTGCTATAGTCTTTCGACAAATGGGTTTTACCAAATACACCTCGCAAGCGGAGAAGGAGCGCGTTCGCATGAACGAGGGTATCCGCGCCTCTGAAGTTCGCGTCATCGGGCCCGAAGGCCAAAACGTCGGCGTGCTTCCGCTCAAAGAGGCAATCGCGCGGGCGCAGGAAGCCGGACTCGATCTCATCGAGATCTCCCCCAACGCGCAACCGCCAGTGTGCAAAATCACCGACTACGGCAAGTTTAAGTACGAGCAGAAAAAGAAGGAGAAGGAGGTGAAGGCGAAAGCGCACATCACCGAAACGAAAGTCACGCAGGTGAAGATCGGCACGTCGGAGCGCGACATGCACATCAAGGCCTCGAAGGCAGCCGAGTGGCTCAAAGAGGGACACCGCGTGAAGGTCGACCTCTTTTTGTGGGGCCGCTACAAATACATGGAGTTCAACTTCCTCAAGGAGCGTCTCGAGCGATTCCTCGCCATCATCCCCGAACACTACAAGATCGCCGAGCCGGTCCAGAAGAGCCCGAAAGGGCTCGCGGTGACCCTGGAGCGTGATCCCCAGAAGCGCAACGCGGTGGCGAGGGTAGTCGCGGTGGCTTCGGAGACGCCTCCGCAAAAGAAAGAGGGGTAGTTGCGTTTTCCCTTTTTTCCGGCATACTGCCAGAACTGCGGCTGTGCCGCAGTCTTTCTATGAAGACCAACAAATCCTACTCGAAGCGACTCCGGGTAACCCGCAAGGGTAAGATCGTCGCACGCGTGCCCGGGCACAACCATTTCAACGCCAAGGAATCCGGCACCGGCCGCATCCGCCGCCGCCGCGCGACTGCCTTCCACGCAGCGCTCGACAACACGGCAAAGAGCCGCTTCCTCCCTCGCTAACATCGTATGGCACGCGTCAAACGAGGAGTACAAAAAACGAAGCGTCGCAAGAACATTCTTGCGCAGACCAAGGGCTACCGCTTCGACCGCAAGAGTAAGGAGCGTGTGGCGCGCGAAGCGATTTTTCACGCCGGCAACTACGCCTTCCGCCATCGCCGCACCAAAAAGCGCGAATTCCGCAACCTCTGGTCGCTTCGCATCAACGCTGCGGCCCGCCCCTTGGGCTTTTCGTACTCGAAGCTGATCGGGGCCCTCAAGCGGAGCAAGATCGCCCTCGATCGCAAATCGCTCTCCGCGCTCGCAAAGGATCACCCGCAGGTGTTCGAACGCGTTCTCAAGCAGCTCTCACAGTAGAAGCAGATGCTAGAGTGAGGCGATGCTTGCCTTCGTCATTCTCCTCCAGATCGCGCTGCTTGCAGCGCTTTTCTTTTTTCTGCTCCGTGCGGTGAAATTCGCAGCCTCGGCCGCGAGCGACGCGCCCTTTGTGCCGACCCCGCCCGCCTTTGCACAGGCGGTTTTGCATGCGCTCGAAGCTACGGACGGCGATGTGGTGTACGACCTCGGAAGCGGCGACGGGCGCCTCCTGCTTCGCTGTGCGAAGCTTTTGCCAGGGGCACGATTCGTCGGTATCGAGCAAAGCCGCACCCTGCACCTCATTGCGCTTTTGAGAAAGCTGCTCGCGGGCAACCCTCGCAATATGCGTTTTCAGCGCGGCGATCTCTTTGCATCGGACTTTTCGGGTGCGACAAAAATATATGCGTATCTTCTCGCTTCAAATCTCGCCCGGTTGGAACCGCTGCTCGCACGCGACTTTCGGGGACGACTCGTCTCGCGTGCCTTCAGCTTCAAGGAGCGGGAGCCTGTTTCCGGCGTGCGGCTCCACATGCGGGAAGGGGGCCACAATCAGCACATTTTGTACGTGTACGACTTTTAGAGAATGTACTCGGCGTTCTTGCCGGCGGCGTCCCACTTTTCGGGGTTGTTGAAGACGAGATTCGCATTCTCCTTGTCTTTCATGGCAAGCTCGATGAGCCGCTCTACCATCGCCTTCGGGTCGGAGTCGTAGATGATCTTGCTGTTGGGGCGATGCGCCGATTCGATGACGCGGCGAATGATCTCGTCGGTCTCCCACGTGCCCTCAAGCACTCCGATGGGGCGGTGGTCTTCAAAGGCGACGGAAAACTCATTGAGGGTGCCGATGCGGCCGCATCCGATGATGACGGCGTCCGACGAGCGCACCAGCAGCAAATCGCGACCCGAATAGCCGAAACCGGTATACAAAATCACGTCCATATATTCGAGCGGCAGCTTGTAGACCTCGACGTGCTCGCGCTCCGTAGCGGCGGGAGAAAAACCGATCGAAAATCCGCATTCGTCCTTGGCGCCCATGGCTGCGTAGAGCGGAAAGCCGGTGGTAGCGCCGGTCGTGATGATCGCGCCCTGTCGCGCGATCTCGCGGCCCACCTCTTTTGCCTTTTCAAACGCATCGAGCCCGCAATACCCCGTGTCGGCGGCTCCGGATACGCAGATTTTGACCACGCCGTAACTTTGCGGCAGGCGGCAGAAATTGCGCGGAACCGCCATGTGGTTCGGATCGATAATCTTGCGCGCGGACATTGCGATTCAGTATAGCATCACTTTTCGGCGCGATTCGAGAGCGCGCGGGATACAAACCACGCGATGCAGGCACCGACCACGTCCATGGAAAGATCCTTGAGCGTGTCGAGCCACTCAGCCCGCAGGTCGAGCGCGCCGATGGAGTTCTCGAATATCTCCCACACAATTCCAATGAGAAACCCGATGATGACCGCTTGTATGAGCGAGACGCGCTTCCCGAGCAGTGTTGCGAGCCACAGCACAAAAAAGCCCGCCCACAATCCCCCAAGGAGGTGGGTAACGATGTCGAGCCAGCGCCAGATCCAGTACCAATAGTAGGTGAGGCCGAAAATATGGATAAGCGAGAGCGCCAGGAGCGCCAAAAACTGCGAAAAGAGAAGTGCGCGCGCCGACATCGTGGGATTGTACCACCAAGAACGTTGAGAATCGTGCGTCTTAAAAACAAAAAATCCACTGTGTACAGTGGATTTTTTGTTGCGGCAGGTACGGCAAGCCTGGGCTTTGGAGACCAGGTGGGTTTCCGCAGCATTCGCGCCAAGGCGCGAAGCGATATGAGAATCCCTTACTTGAACCAAGCAGGTTTAAGTACCAGCCGCTACCGAAAGTATAGCACCAGCCTGCCGGAAGTCTCTATGAAGGGTGCGGCGACTTGCTAGTTCAGTATCTTGCGAAGATCGATTTCGTAGAGTATTTCCTCGCTGAAGAGACGGTAGTCGATGAGATCTTTCTCGTCAAACCAGAGCGCGACCTCCCGCTTCGCGTCCGCCGCGTCTTCCGAACAGTGGATGAGGTTGCGGACGGCGCGATCGTCGACCGCTGCGATGGTGTACGAATCGAGCGTCAAATCCCCGCGAATGGTCCCCACGTCGGAGGTTGCAGGTTCGGTGTCGCCGGTGATCTTTCGCACGACCGCCGCCGCCTGGTTGCCTTCCCACACCAAAAAAAGAACGGGGCCGCTTGTCATAAAATGCACGAGCTGGCGGATGATGTCCTTGCCGTATTCGATCGGCTCTTTCTGGACCGGAAGCCCGTTGGCTTTTTTGTCCTCCGCGATCTTCGCTCCCTTTTTGAGGAACCACTCGTCGGTCTTGTTGTAGTGCTCCCAGAGCTTCTTTTCGTCGGCGATCCCGAAGCGGATCCCCACGAGCTTCAGGCCGGTGCGCTCATACCGCTTTATCAGCTCTCCAATGAGGCCGCGCTGCACGCCGTCAGGCTTGACGATTACGAGCGTTCGCTCTTCTTTGGGGTGTTGCATGGAAAGGAGACTACCATATTTTCCGCGGCGCGGAAATTATACGGATGGGTGCGGGGCAAAGTCGGGGGGCGCAAACGGATCCGATGCGGGCGCTTTTTGGCCGTAGCTCGCGTCGAACTTTTTGCGGATTTCCGCCTCCACCTCCTCGCGAGCGCGCCCGAAAGTCTCGTACGAAAGCTGTTTCAAAGTCTCCACGTTGCTGAAGTCGAAGGTTGGCAGGTTTTCGGTGCTGATCGAGAAGGGCCGCGCCGGCACGCCGTTCACGAGAAGCGCGAGTACCGCATGGCGGTTCGGGAGGTTTTCGAGATCCTGCTGTCCGAACACGGGCTCGAATTGCTTGGCGAGAAATTCTGCGTCGGTCGTACCCACGCGAAAGGCTGCCTTGGTGCCCACGTTGCCGACGACCGCATCGCGAATCTTTTCGTCGAGCTGCGCGATAAACTGGTGCGCGATCACGAGCGAGAGTTTGTATTTGCGGGCTTCCGAAAGGATCGTGCCGATCGAGGGCGTCGCGAAGTTTTGGAACTCGTCGATGTAGAGGTAGAAGACCGGAAATTCTCCGCGCGCCTCCACGCGAGAAAAGGCGGCCTGGAGGAACTTCGATACGAGGATGAGGCCGAGGAGCGAGGTGTTCCGGTCCCCGAGCCGCCCTTTTGAGAGGTTGGCGAGAAAGATCTTCTTTTCGTCCATTATTTTGCGGAAATCGAAGGCGGATTTTTCCTGCGCCACCACGGGGCGCATGATGTCGTTGGTGAGGAAGACGTCGAATTTGGAAGTGATGTAGGGCGCGACATTTTCGAGCGACGGATCACCCTGCGCCTCAAGTGCGATCTTTTTCCAAAACTGCACGATGATCGGATTCTGGCAGCGAGAGAGCTTCAGGTTCCTGAATGTTGGGTCCGCAAAAATACGCGGAATCTCGACGAAGGTGCTGCCGGAATCCGGGTCTTCGACGACGAGCTGGACGGCGTTGCGGTAGTACTGCTCAAACATCGGGCCGAAGGCTTCGGGCACGTCGGCATAGAGCTTGCGGAAAATGCCGTACACTTCGTCGACGACGAAGGTCTTCATCTCGGGCCGTGAACGGTCGTACTCCAGCATGTTGAGACCCATCGGGCGCTCCGTGTGGGCGGGATCGAAGTAGATGAGATCCTTCACGCGCTCCGGCGGGATCGCCGCGAGAATATCCTCGATGTCAGTGCCGTGCGGGTCGACGTAGGCCACCCCCTCGCCGTTTTTGATGTCCTGAATGATCATGTTTTTCAAAAGTCCCGTCTTACCGGTACCGGTCTGACCGATCACGTAACAGTGGCGGAGGCGATCCATAGTGCCGAACTTGACCGGGCGCTCCTCCGCGCCGTACCTGTTGACCCCGAGCGTGATCCCCTCGCCCGGCATCTCCACCGGAGCGGGGGCTTGCTTCGCGAAGGAGCGCTTCAGCTCGCGCGAAGTGTGCACGCGCTCGGCGGTGAAGTGGAAGATCGAGGTGATTTCCGAGAGCGAGAGCGGCATCGCGTACGAGTGATCGAAAATGCGGAAGGTAAAATCGCGCAGGAACGACTGGAGGCTCCACTTCGAGACGTGTTTAAAGACGAGGTGATTGCCCTTCGGGTCGTCGTACTGGTTGAAGGGCGCAATGAGATTGCCGAGGATGTCTTCGGCGCGCTCTTTCGTTTTCGCCGAGGCTGCCAAGCGGATAATGGTAGGCCCGATGCGGCTCTTGATCTTCCGCTCCATCTCCTCGCTCGCCACCTTGTCGGCGTTGCGTCGAAACTGGCGCTGCTGTTCGTCTTCGAGCTGCTTTTTGCTCTTCAGCATCGTATGCGAGAGATCGTAGAGCATTTCGCCGATGGCGCTCTCCGGGACGGCGAGCGCGCGGTGCAGCGTTTTGCCTTTTTCGAGGCGACGGATCATCTTTTTGAAGTGGTGGTTGTACCGGTCACCCTCGGTCGAGACGAGGATCTGGAGCGCGGCGCCCTCGCCGTGCTTGGCGATCTTCGCGAAGGCCGCGAGGAGGACGTTCATGGGATCGTGCTCAAACATGTCGGGTGTTTTCAGCGGGTACGCCGGATGGTCGGCGAGGGTCGCATACGCGGCCGCGCTCTCACCCTCGACGTTGAAGATGTTGTAGTCTCCGCGCTCCTCAGAAATGCGCGCGTTGGGGAAGACTGATGCGATCAGACGCTCCGCAAGATCCTTTTTAAAGCGCGGTACTGCTAAAAAGAGTGCGGCCGCTTCGGTGCCCTCGGGCACCGCGATCTCCAGCGAGAAACCCTCGTGCGGCGAAATGAGCGAGAGGAGGCCGGCGTAGAGCTGCTCAGAAGAGGCGAGCACCTGCTCGAGGCGGTGTTGGCTGTTGTCTTGCTTGTCGCGCTCGCCGTGCGCCTGCGGGTCGACCGCAAAGAGCACCAGGTCGAGCGCGCGCCGGATTTTCTCGGGAGGCGGCGCGCCATTTTGCGGCAAACCTTCGGCGATGTAGCGTGTGATCACCCGGTGGAAGTCGTCTTGAAGGTGCGGATTGCGCATCTTGGCGCAGACCGCAAGTGCGTTGCGTACCCCCCGCTCCGTTACAATCTTCAAAAGCTCGTCCATCTGCACGTCGTGTGCCTCCGGCTCGAGGCGGAGCTTGTGCCGCACGCTCTCATGCTCCGGCATGACAAAACTCTCGTGGAGAATCGTGGCTTGCGGTATCTCGGCGTACGCCGCTACCTCGCGCTTGGCGATGCGATCGCTCTCAAAGCGGTTAGGTGCCGCCTCAAGCTGCGCTTCCGCCTCCTTCACGCGCTCGCGTAAATAGCGGAGCTCGTCTTCGGGCGTCTTAAATTTTTCTGATTGCGGCTCCGCCAACTGGCGGATCGGCCGCTCCATCGTCGATGGAGGCATGCAAAAAGTATAGCATTGACTTATCCGGCGGGGCTGCTTGCGAAATTGGGGAGGGGGGGTATTTTGGAGACATACTCATTATCCACGTACATCCTTATGGAAGAACTGTCGAAGAATCAGGAGAAAAAAAGTGAATTCAATACGCTCGACCAGGTTGTTAGGAACGGCTATGAGGATATCGCGGATAAAGTGGACAGTCTCGGGAATAAACTTCAGAATGTAGGTGCAAATGCTACGTTCGACCGTGCCGGCAGACCGATGGAACAAATCCAGGATGCTTTTTTTAAAGCACACACTGCCTATCTGACTATATTGAACGATGCGGTAAGGACCATCGGTAACCTTGAGACGTTGACCGGCTATGCAAGTACGATAAGGGAAATGGGGGGGAGGTCCGTCGATCAGCCTCTTCTCGATAATGCCAAGACTCAATTGCTGACGATCCGGGATGACGCCACTAGAAAACTCGAGTCTATCATCCACTCGCCGGCAGGGGCTAAAATAATCGAAATCGCAGAGGAGAAAAACGATCAGGGAACTCAGATCTGAAAGATCCTGGTGCCGATGTCGCGGCGAAACTGCTTGCCTTCGAACTGAATTTTTTCTACCGCTTCGTACGCGGTGTCGAGCGCCTCCTTGAGTGTCTTTCCGATCGCAGAGACGCCGAGCACGCGACCGCCATTTGTCTTTAGTTCCCCATCGAACGTCGTGCCGGCGTGGAAGACCACGATGCCGTCGATCTTTTCCGCTTCTTCGATACCGCCGATCGGCACACCCTTTTTATATTCGTCGGGATAGCCGCCGGAAGCGAGAACGATATTCGCCGCGAAGCCGCGAAGCCACTCTATCGGCTGATCGGCGAGCGTACCGTCGACGCAGGCCTCACATATGTCCAACACATCGGTCTTCAAGAGGCGCATGTACACCTGCGTTTCCGGATCACCGAAGCGAGCGTTGTATTCAAGCACTTTCGGACCCTTTTTGCTCAGTATGAGCCCAGGATAGAGCACGCCGGAAAAAAGAATTCCTCTCTTTTTCAGCGCCTCAAACGTCGGCCGGACGATCGTTCGCTCGATTTCCTCTGTGAGCGACTCGTCGACGAAAGGAAGCGGGGCGATCACGCCCATGCCGCCGGTATTTTTGCCCTCGTCATGATCGAGCGCGCGCTTGTGATCCTGCGAAGGAGGAAACATCGTGTACGTGTTCCCGTCGGAGATCGCGTGGATTGAGATTTCGGGGCCGTCGAGGAACTCCTCGATCACGACTTGCTTGCCGGAGTCGCCGAACAGCTTTTTGACGAAGATAGCTTCGAGGGCTGCTTCGGCTTCTTGCATGGACGTACAGACCGTAACCCCTTTCCCGAGCGCGAGGCCACTCGCTTTCACGACGATCGGTGCTCCCTTCGCTCGGACGTAATCGAGGGCTTTTTCGTATTCGGTGAAGACGCCGAACTCTGCGGTGGGAATACCCGCTTCTTGCATGAAAAGCTTCGAGAACGCTTTCGATCCTTCGAGCTGTGCGGCCGCCTTCGACGGACCCCAAATTCGGAGTCCGCGCGATTGAAAAAAATCCACGATGCCCTCCACGAGCGGGTCGTCCATGGTGCAGATCGTGAGCCCTATCTTCTTTTCTTCAGCGAAATTCGCCAGCTTCTCGAATTCCATCGCACCGATCGGTACGTTTTCACCCACGAGTCGCGTGCCGCCGTTGCCGGGCGCGATAAAGAGCTTCCCGAGGCGGGGCGATTGCTTCAGCTTCCACGCGATCGCGTGCTCTCTGCCACCGCCTCCGACGAGCAGTACGTCGATCATGCGGAACAGTGTACTCTATTCCTTCGTCAAAATCTCAGGGCCGCTCGCAGTGATTAAAACGGTATGCTCGGCGTGCGCGGTGCGGGAGCCGTCTTTCGTGCGGTATGAGTGTCCGTCGTCGTCGATGTAGAGGTCGCCGGAGCCGAGCGTCATCATAGGCTCAATCGCGATCACGAGACCTTCGACGAGCGTCTCGCCTTCTCCCGGTTTGCCAAAATTCGGCACGTGCGGCTCTTCGTGTACATGGAGACCGACGCCGTGCCCGGAGAGATTGCGGGGGAAGCCGAACTTGTATTTTTTCGCGATTTTTTCCACTGCATGGCCGATGTCGCCCGTCGTGTTGCCGACTCTCGCCTCTTTGATGCCGGCGGCAAGCGCCTCGAAGGTGCCTTTGACGAGGCGCTCGTCTTCAGCACTCTTCGGCTTCCCCGCGATCACCGTAGTCGCGTGGTCGGTAAAAAGGCCGCGATGCTTGATGCCAAAATCGATGCACACGACATCCCCCTCCTGTATAACTGCGTTGTTCTGCCCAGCCGGCGAGTGCACGATGACGTCGTTGACCGAAAGGCAGAGCCCGGAGGGAAAGCCGTGCGTATCGCGCTTCGTCTTGTAATTGTAAAAGGCGAGCTCGTCGCCGTCGCTTTCCACCATGTCGCGTGCCGCCTTCTCGAGATCGGCCGCCTGTACGCCTGGGCGCGCCATTTCGCTCAAGGTGCGGACGTGCCGTGCGAGCCTGCGGCCCCCTTCGCGCAGTATCTCGATGTCTTCCTGATTGCGTACGATCATTGTGTGAGTCCGAGCGCTTTGCGGATTTCTTTTTGCACTGTCTCAACCTCCGGCTCGCCGTCTACTTCGTGGATTGTCCAGCCGAGTGTGCGCAGCTCCTCGATGGAAGGCACAACGTGCTCCTCGTACCACGCGAAGCGGCTCGCGAGGGCTTCGTCTTTGGCGTCATCGACGCGTCCGCGTGCGATGAGGCGCTTTTTGGCGGATTCGCGCGAGAGCGTGAGTACGATTGCCTGGAGGTTCTCCCGCTTCCACAGCCGCATCATCTCGTCGACGGCGCGCGACTGGTCGGGGCGGCGACAGGTGCCGTCGAGAATGAGATGCTGCGTGCCATCGAAGGATTCGTTTAAGACGCCCGTCAGCATGTAGATCGGGATAAAGGAGGGCACGAGGCCCCCGGAATTCACGATCTCGCCGGTGGCCTTGGCGAGCGAGGTACCGCTTTGCATGAACGTGCGCAGCAGATCGCCCATTTCCGGCCGCACGACCGCTCGCGACGCGTCGTTTTCTTGGAGGAATTTCTCCAGGAGCACGCACTGCGTCCCCTTGCCGGAGCCGGAAATACCAAAAAATGCGACAGTGATCGGTTGCATACGTTATGCGAGATTGTAGCCTTCTTTTTGCAAAATCTCTATGACGCGATTGACCGTTTCGTGGAGGGCACCATCGGCGTTGACCACGCGGTGATCGTACTGCGGCGCGTGTACCCGAATCTCCTGTTCGGTGATTTTCATGCGGGCGTCGAATTCTTTCTGCGACCACTCCGGATTGCGCGCCCGAAGACGCCCGCGAAACTGATCGAGCGATTCTGGCATGATGAAAATCGTAACCGCCTTGTAGCGCTCCTTGAGGAGTCGGGCGCCTTCGATATCCACCTGCGCGAAGACGATCTTTCCTTTCTGAATGCGCTTCTCCAGATCCGGCAGATAGGTGCCGTAGTAGGTGTTCAAGGCCGGCACAAAGCGGTGCTCGGGGATGTGCCCGAGCCCGCGCTCCCTATCGAATTGTTCCTGTGTAAAAAAATAGTAGTCGACGCCGTCCCGCTCTCCCGGACGCGCCTTCCGTGTCGTGGCCGTCACGAGGCGCTCGCACTTTGGGTAGCGCTGCATGATCTCGCGAATGATCACGTTCTTGCCGCTCCCGGAAGGACCGGCAATGACGATGACCTGTTTGCCGAGCCCCGTCATATCGTGCGCCTAATATTCCCTGATGGAGGTTTGCGCGTCAATCTTTTTCACCACATCGAGCACCACCGAGACAACGATCAAAAGCGCGGTGCCGCCGATCGTGAGCGCCGTGATGCCCGTGAGGCCTTGGAGAATGATCGGGAGTACCGCCAGAAAGCCGAGGAAAAGCGCGCCGACGAGCGTGATGCGCGTGATGATGTTGCCGAGATAGTCGGAGGTCGTGCCGCCGGGGCGCACACCCGGCACGAAAGCGCCGTTCTTCTGGAGGTTCTTGGCGATCTGGTGCGGCTCGAAGGTGATCGCGGTGTAGAAGTACGTGAAGATGACCACCATGAGGAAATAGAGCGTGCCGTAGATCCACTGATTGGCGAGGCCGGAGACCACGGCGCTCGCGATCGAGGCGACGAGCGGGATCGAGCTCTTGGCGAGGAACGATCCGATCATCTGCGGAAAAAGCAGAATCGAGAGCGCGAAGATGATGGGCATGACGCCCGCCTGGTTGACCCGCAGCGGCAGGTACGTGGAGATGCCGCCCATGACCTTCATGCCGCGCACGCGGCGCGCGTAGGTGACGGGAATCGGACGCTCCGCCTCGGAGATGAATACGACGCCCGCCACGATGAGCACGGCCGCTATGAGAAAGCCGACATACGCCGGAAGCTGCGCGATGTCGAATGAAAAGACGAATTGTGCGATCGAGGCGGGAATCGAGGCGACGATGCCCGCGAAGATGATGAGGGAAACGCCGTTGCCGACGCCGTACTCGGTGATCAGCTCTCCAATCCACATCAAGAGCATGGCACCGGCGGCGATCACAAAGATGTTGGTCATCGTCTGCATCGCGCCAAGCTGCGGCACGACGCCGTTCTGCTCCAAAAGAATGAGGAAGCCGAATGCCTGGATGAATGCGAGCGGAATCGTGAGGTAGCGCGAGTACTGCATGAAGCGCTGGCGCCCCGCGTCCCCCTCTTCCTGATAGATCGCCTTGAGGCGCGGAGAGAGGACGGTGGCGAGTTGCATGACGATGGATGCGGTGATGTAGGGCGAGACGCCGATCATCACGATCGAGAGCGTGGAAAAGCCGCCGCCAGAGAAGATGTTCAAAAGTCCGAGAAACTGGTTGTTCTGCAAGTAGTTCGAGAGTGCCGCCGCATCAATGCCGGGAATCGGGATCGCGCCGAGCACGCGGAAAACGATGAGCGCGCCCAAGACAAAGAGGACGCGCGAGCGCAGTGTTTCGTCCTCGATGATGAGGCGCGTTTTTCTGAGGAATGCCTGCCACATAGTTTATGCAATCGTGCCACCGGCCTTTTCGATAGCCGCGCGCGCCGAAGCGGATACGCTGAGGCCCTTCACGGAAAGCTTTTTGGTGAGCGTACCGCCGCCCACGATTTTCACGGGCTGCGCGTTGCGCTCCTTCATGACGCCGCGCTCGATGAGGGAGCCAGTCGAGACCTCCGCGCCCGTATCAAAAAGCGTTTCGAGATCCCCGAGAGAGACCGGCAGCGCGTCGAGGCGAGTGCCGACGACCGTGCGACCGCGGTTTTTGCCGAAGCCGCGACGCTTCGGGATCTTTTTGATGATGTCGCGGATCTCTGGGCGCTTCTTGCGGCCCGAGCGCGCGTTCTGCCCCTTGGTGCCGCGCCCGGCTGTTTTGCCGCGGCCACTCGACTGCCCGCGTCCGACACGTTGCTTCACGCGCTTCCCTACTCTCTTAATCAAATTGAGCGTGGCCATACTATTTTTTGGAAATCTCCTTCAGGGCCGCGAGTGCCGCGCGCGCGTTGTTGACCGGGTTGTGGCTTCGCGAAAGAATCTTTGCCGTTACGTCGGTCACGCCGCCGAGCTCGAGGACGGTGCGCACCGAAGAGCCGGCGACGAGTCCGCGGCCTGGGCTGGGGCGGATCTCCACGCGGGATGCGGTGAATTTTGCGCCGATGTTGTGCGGGATGCTGCGGGTTTTGGTGAGGTTGAGGGTCAGCATGTGGCGCTTCGCGGAGCGGGTGGCTTTTTCGATCGCAAGCTGTGTATCGGCTGCTTTGCCGAGCCCCACGCCGACGCGTCCTTTCTTGTCGCCCAAGACGAGCGCGGCCGAGAAATTGAAACGGCGACCGCCTGCCATGACGCGGGCCACGCGGCGGATGCCGATGAGCTTTTGCGCGAATTCGCTGCGCCGCTCGTCGCGCGGACCCCCACGCCGCTCACGCGGACCTCCGCGTCGATCACCCATTCGGCCGCGCGGCGCGCGGCGCTCTGGCTGCACCGCCACCGGGGCGGCGACTTCTGGGGCCGTAACTACCTTTTCGTCTTGTGTCTCTTGTGCCATACGAATAGCTGAATATTAAAACTCCAATCCGGCCTCTCGTGCCGCGTCTGCAAATGCTTTAATCGTCCCGGCATACTGGAAGCCGCCGCGGTCAAAGACGACAGCCTTCACGCCCGCCTCTTTCGCCCGCTTGGCGAGGCTTGCCGCGGCACTCTCGGCGCGCTCGCGCGGAGTTTTGCCCTTTTCGGATGCGGAGGAAACCGCTACCAGCGTCTTCCCGGCTTCGTCGTCGATGATCTGCGCGATGATGCGCGTGTTGGACTTGTAGATCGAAAGGCGCGGCCGCGTGGCGCTGCCTGCGACGCGGGCTCGCACGCGGCGGTGGCGTCGTTCTCGTTGCATCTGTTTTTGCGAAGTACTCATAGATTATGCGGCTGCGGCGGCTGCCTTCTTGCCCTGCTTCTGGCGTACGACTTCGCCTTCGTAGCGAATGCCCTTGCCCTTGTACGGCTCCGGCTTTTTGACGGCGCGCACGCTCGCGGCGAATTCGCCGACGTCTTCTTTATTGGCGCCCGATACGGAGATGATGTTCTTCTCCACGGCGACAGAAATGCCTTCGGGAATTGCGACCAGCACGGGATGAGAGAGCCCGACCGCGAGCTTCAGCTGTTTGCCGGAGAGCTCCGCGCGATAGCCGATGCCTTCCACCTGGAGCTTTTTGACAAACGGCGTGTTGACGCCGGAGATCATGTTGCGGACATGCGCGGCGTAGGTGCCCCACAGCGCGCGCGCCAACCGCGTCTTTTCCACCGGCTGCACCGATACCTCACCGTTTTGAACGACGATGTTGATCGCGCGGTGCAGCTGCTTCACGAGCGTGCCGCCCTTGCCCTTTACCGTCACGGCACCCTCTCCCACCGAGACTTCGGTGCCTGCGGGAATCTTGATGATCTGTTTGCCGGTGCGACTCATAGTGATTTATTTATAGTGAGCATCGTCGAACTACCAGATTTCGAAAAGGGCTTCCCCACCAATCTTCTCTTTACGGGCTTCTTTATCGGTCTTGATGCCTTTCGGGGTCGAGAGGATGAGGGCGCCCTTGCCGTATCGCACGCGGTGAATCTCGTTGACGCCGCGGTAGACGCGGCGGCCGGGCTTCGAGATGCGCTTCACGCCGAGAATCGCGGGCTGGCCGCTCTCGAGGTAGCTGAGCGTTACGTCGAGCGTCTTCCGTACCTTCTTGCCCTTCTTTTCGATCGCTTTCAGAAAGCCCGCGTCTTTGAGCTTCTCGGCGATCGCCATTTTAAAGGAGGAGAACGGCACGCTCACGCTGGAGCGGCGGATGTCTGCTGCGCTCTTGAGGCGCACGAGAAAGTCTGCGACGGGATCGTTTACCATGAGCTTTTTTTGACACCGGGGATGTTGCCCTCGAGAGCCTCCTCGCGGAAGCAGATACGGCAGAGATTGAAATCGCGCATAAAGCCGCGCGGGCGTCCGCACTTGAAGCAGCGCCGCACGGTGCGCGAAGAAAACTTCGGCTTCCGATTGGCTTTGACGATCATTGATTTTTTGGCCATAAAATTTTGAAAAAATTTTACCCTGAGCGAAGTCGAAGGGTGCCTTAAAGGAGTGTTGGAAGCTCTGGCACCCCACCTTTCGGATGTTGGGTTAGAGACGCTTCCTCCGTGCTTCGTTTCTCGCAGTCTCCTTCGACAAGCTCAGGACTTGCTAAAAAACAAAGCCCCTTACGAGGCTTCGACACTATAGGCGATGCCTCCGGCAAAGTCAACGAATTGCATTTTTGGAGAACGTTCAACACGCAAACGGCCGCCCTCGGGCGGCCGTTTGTTTTATTTGTTGTCAGGAGCCTGGAGAGGGAGGCCAACGTGGCGGAGGAAAGCTTCAGCGTCTTTCTTATTTTTCGCGCTCGTCGTGATCGTGATCGCGAGCCCGAAGAGATCCTTCGAGTCTTCGTCCGCCGTCTCGGGGAAGACCGCGTGCTCCTTGATACCGAGCGTGATGTTGCCCATCTCGTCGATGGCGCTCGCCTTCAGTCCGCGGAAGTCCTTCACGCGTGGGAGCACGATGTGGATCAGCTTGTCGAGAAAGGTCTGCATGCGTTGCCCCCGGAGCGTGACCTGGTAGCCCACGATGTCGCCGACGCGGCTCTTGAAGTTGGCGATCGCCTTCTTGGCGGCGCGCGGCGCAGGAGCTTGCCCCGTGATCCGCGTGAGCCGATCGAGGATGAGATCGAGTCGCTTTTTGTCCTTGCTCACCTTGCCGACGCCGACCGAGACGACGACCTTCTGGATCTTCGGCGCCTGCATCACGTTGGAAAAGCCGAGATCCCCCTTGAGGGCGTTGAATGTGTTCTGTTGTGTGGTGGGGTTTGCCATATTATTTGAGTGCCTGTCCACTCTTTACCGCGATGCGGGTGCGCACGCCTTCGGCACTACGCTGAAACTTGATGCGCGTGGGCTTGCCGCTTTTCGGGTCGAGGATCATTACGTTGGAAGCGTGAATCGGAGCCGGCTTGTCGATGATCTGGCCCTTGCGGTTTTGCGCGTTGGGGCGGCGGTGGCGCTTTACGAGATTGACGCCGTCGAGCACGACGAGATTCTCGCGCGGCAGCACGCGCACGATCGTACCGCTCTTGCCGCGGCTTTTTCCGGCGACGACCATCACTTTGTCTCCTTTTTTGAGTTTCATATCGTTATACGACTTCGGGCGCGAGCGATGCAATCTTTTGGTATCCGGCCTCGCCGACTTCGCGCGGAATCGGGCCGAACACGCGGTTGGCCTTCGGCTCCTTCGGCTCTTTGCCGGAGCCGACGACGAGCACGACGGCGTTCTCGTCGAAGCGCACGTACGAGCCGTCTTTGCGGCGGAAGGGCTTGCTCTGGCGGACGACGACCGCGCGGTGCACTTCCTTTTTCTTGACGAGCTTTCTCGGCTGCGCGGTCTGGATCGAGATCACCACCTCCTCGCCGATGCCGGCATAGCGTTTTTTGGAGCCGCCCAAAACCTTGAAGACGCGGCCGATAATGCCGCCCGAGTTGTCCGCTATTTTCACGAGGCTTCGATCTTGCAACATAGAATTATTGAGCGACCACGAAGCGCTTGCGCTTCGAGATCGGACGCGTCTCGCGAATCGTTACCGTATCGCCCACCTGCAAGGTGTTGCCCGGGTTGTGGACGAGGTACTTCTTGGAACGGCGCAGGTACTTCTTGTATTTCGGGTGCTGCACGTAGCGCTCCACCGACACGGTAACGGTGTCCTTCATCGCCGACTTGACGACGACGCCCTTGAATACCTTTCCAGTTTTTGCGGTTGTTTCCATAAAAAAGCTACTCTACTTCGTCTTCGCGACGGATGCAATTTCCCGCGATCGAAGCTCGGTGAGAATCTGCGCGATTTCTTTGCGGAGCGTACGGCCCTCACGCGTGTTGCGGGTGCGGCTACCAGCACCTCCGAAGCGGAAGAGCCGCAGGGCTTCGCGTTTTTGCGAGACAACCTTGAGAAGATCCTCCCTATTTTTGTCCTTGTAGTCAGTCATAGTACCTGTGGTGAGCTTGTCGAACTATTCGCGGGCGACGACGCGTGCTTTGAGCGGGAGCTTCGTGCCGGCCTTCCGAAGCGCTTCACGCGCCATCTCTTCCGGTGCGCCATCGATCTCAAAAAGAATGCGACCCGGGCGCACGTCGACGACGTACCCCATCACATCGCCCTTGCCGGATCCCATACCAACCTCCGCCGCTTTCTGCGTAAAAGGGCGGTCAGGGAAAACGCGGATCCAGATCTTGGCGGTCTTGCCGGCAGAGTGCGTGAGCGCACGCCGAGCGGCCTCGAGCTGGTTGGAAGTGATGCGCGCCTGCGTTACGGCCTTCAAACCAAAGGCGCCGAAGGCGACATGAATGCCACGGGTCTCGGGCTTATTGAGGCGCGCGCCGCGGCGGCGTCCGGTCTGCCACTTTCTGAATTTTGCTTTTTTCGGTGCCAACATATTTTTATGCGCGGCGCTCGTCCTTTTTGGCGAAAATCTCACCGCGGTAAATCCACACCTTAATCCCGATCACACCGTACGGAAGGTACGCCTCCTCGCGAGCGAAGTCGATGTCGGCCCGCAGGGTCTGGAGCGGCACGCGACCGCGTTTGATCTCTTCTTGGCGCGACATTTCTGCGCCGCCGAGGCGGCCGGAAATCCCGATGCGCACTCCCTGAACGTCGCGGTTCGCCATCACCTTCTCCACCGTCTGCTTCAGCACGCGGCGGAAGGTCTGGCGCTTCTCGAGTCCCTCGGCGATCATGTACGCGACGACCGGCGCCTGGCTCTCCGGCGAACGTACTTCTTCGATATCGATACGGACCGCCATCTTCGGCGCACCCTTCACCGTGCGGACCTTCGCCTCAACTTCCTTCTGGAGTTTCTGCGAGCCCTCTCCCCCGCGCCCGATCACGAGACCCGGCCGCGAGGTCTTGATGACGATGCGGATGGCACTCTGGTTGCGCTCGATCTCAACCGACGTAACGTACATGCCGCGAAGGCGCTTCTTGAGGAAACGGCGGATCGTCGTGTCGATCATCACGTTGGTGCGGTACTCGGCGGGCGATTTGGCAAACCAGCGGCTCTTCCAGTCGCGGATCACGCCGAGGCGGTGTGCATATGGATGTACGGTGTGTGTCATATTATTTTGTCTCGTCTCCTTTTTTAGCGGTGGGTTTCGCGATGTTCGCCTTTTTTGCGGCTTTCGGTTTTGCCATCGCGAGCTCAAGGTTGACGATGCTCATGGTCTTCCTGACGGAGCCGGCGCGGCCGCGAGCGAAGGGACGGTAGCGGCGCATCACCGTGCCCTTGTCGACGGTGATTTTGCCGACGATGAGGTTCTCTGGCCCGATGCCGCGAG
Source organism: Candidatus Kaiserbacteria bacterium (assembly GCA_016432285.1). GTDB lineage: Bacteria > Patescibacteriota > Minisyncoccia > Phycocordibacterales > UBA2100 > UBA10103. Next base: position 212,828 of record CP066682.1, on the reverse strand, counting down.
AGCGCGCGTTGGCGACCGCGGAGTCAAGGAGCCGCTCAATCGCGGGCGACGATTTCTTCGGCAGGTATTTGAGCGCGGCCTTCGCTTGCGCGATCGATTTGCCGCGAATGAGGTCGGCCACAAGGCGGACCTTACGGGGCGACTGGCGGTAGTTGGTGAGGAGGGCTTTCATACTATTTCTTCGCGTCGGCCGTGGCCTTGGCTGCCTGCGCGGCGGCGACCTCAGCCGCCTTCGCGGCCATCTCGGCTTCTTTCTGCATCTTTCCGCCGTGTTTGATGAATTTCGTCGTCGGCGCGAACTCGCCGAGCCGGTGCCCCACCATATCTTCGGTCACGAACACCTCTTCGAAGTCCTTGCCCTTGTGCACGAGAAAGGTGTAACCGACGAATTCGGGGGCGATTTGCGAGGCGCGCGCCCAGGTTTTGATCGCTCCGCCGGACGGCTTTCGAGCGCCCACTTTTTTCATGAGCTTCTCATCGACGTACGGACCTTTTTTAAGCGATCGTGACATACAAGTGGCGACTATACACAAAATTATGAGCGTTTACCAACCTTTCTGCGCGAAACGATAAACACGTTGGAATATTTTTTCGGGCGGCGCGTCTTCTGGCCTTTGCCCGCGGGCTTGCCCCAGAGCGTGCGCTGGCGCCGGTGTCCGCGACCCTGGCGACCTTCACCGCCGCCGTGCGGGTGATCCACCGGGTTCATCGCTGATCCGCGCACGGTCGGGCGCACTCCCATCCAGCGGCTTCTTCCCGCCTTGCCGATATTCACGAGTCGGTGCTCTTCGTTCGAGACCTCGCCGACGGACGCCCAGGAGGAGCCGATGATGCGGCGCACTTCGGTCGACGGGAGCTTCAGGTGCGTGTACCCGGAATCCTGCGCGATCACTTCCGCGTAGTTGCCGGCCGAGCGGACGAGCGCTGCCTTTGCGCCGGGCTTCAGCGAAACGTTGTAGACGAAGGTACCCACCGGGATATTGGAAAGTGGAAGGCGGTTGCCGCTCTTGAGAGGAGCGTTCTCGCCCACCATGAAGGTGTCGCCCACCTTCAAGGTCCGCGGCACGACGACGTATCGCTTTTCGCCGTCGGCATACACCGCGAGCCCGATGAAAGCGCTGCGGAAAGGATCGTACTCAATGCTCTTGATCGTCGCGGGAATATTCTTTTTGTCGAAACGAAAATCCACGAGCCGCAGGCGCTTCTTGTGACCGCCGCCATGGTGGCGGGTGGTGATGCGGCCGTAGACGTTGCGGCCTCCGGTCGAGCCTTTGCCTTTGAGAAGCGCCTTGTGCGGACGGTGTCCGCTCAAGAGATTGCGGAACTCGATCGTCGTCTTCGCGCGGCTGCTCTTAGTTGTCGGTTTGTATTGCTTCATAGAATTAGAGAATGGTTATCGTGTCTCCTTTCTTGAGATACACGTAGGCTTTTTTGCCGCCCTTTTTGATGCCGCGCTTCCCTGTCCGCATGCTTTTGCGGATTTTCTGCGGCACCTGCGCGATCCGCACGTACTTCGGGTGGACGCCGTACACCGCAGCGACCGCCTGAAGAATCTGGCGCTTCGTCGCCTCATCGGCCACATCGAAGGTGTAGATGCCCTCGGCGCTGTGAGCAGTGGCCTTTTCGGTGATGCGCGGATTTTTCAAGACGTGTGCCGTACGAGCGCCCGAGCCAGTCTGCGGAGCATTTTCCGCACGTGCCACTTTCTTTTCTTCAGTGTCCGCAGCTTTTGCGGGAGCGGCTGTCTTTTTTCGTGAGAAGAGCGCCATACTATTTTTTGGCCGAGCGGCTCAAGAGGGTGGCGACGGACGCCTCGGGGTTTTCGATGATGACGAACGTGCTCCCGAGCACCGCGACCGGATTCAAGCTGCGCACGTCGAGCGTCTTCACATTGCCGATGTTGCGGAAAGACTTTTCGGAAGCGTCGTTCGGCATCGCGAAGGCGACGATCGCCGCATTTTTCTTTTTGGTGGCGAGCTTTTCAAACCCGGAGATTTTCGAGAAGGAGACGAGCGCCTTTTTGGCTGCCGCCGTCTTGGGAGAGTCGATGCCGAAGGAATCGACGAACAGGATCTCGCCGTCTTTCATCTTGCGGGAGAGCGCCATGAAGAGAGCGCGGGCGCGCATCTTTTTCGGGATCGTGCGCGAGTAGTTTTTGTCGGCACGCGGACCGTGCGTGATACCGCCGCCCCGCCAGATCGGACTTCGGATCGATCCGTGCCGCGCGCGGCCGGTACCCTTCTGCTGCCATGGCTTGCGACCGCCGCCGCGCACGTCGCCGCGAGTCTTCGTGTGCGCGACCGTGGGGCGCGCGTTGCCTTGCATCGCGGTTACCACCTGGTGCATGAGCGAGTCGTTCCACTCGATGCTGAAGATCTGCTCCGGAAGCTCGAGCGAACCGCTCTTTTTTCCTGCCGCATTGTAGATTGGTGCTTCCATAGTATTGAAATTAGCCGCGAATCTCGACGAGCGTGCCGGGTGAGCCGGGAATGGCGCCGGAAATGAGAAGCGTGTGCGACGCAGGGTCGACCTGCAAGACTTTCAGGTTTTTGACGGTGATCCGATCTCCTCCCATGCGACCAGCCATCCGCATGCCCTTCACTACGCGGCCACCCGCGCGTCCGCCGCCACCGATGGAGCCGGGTGCGCGCTCCTTATTTTTCTGGCCGTGGCTGCGGGGGCCGCCCGAAAAGCCGTGTCGCTTTACGACGCCCTGGAATCCTTTGCCCTTGGAGATCGCCGAAACGGCGACCGTGTCGCCCGGCGCGAAGATCGACACGTCGATGGAATCCCCGCGCTTCACCTCGCCCTCCGGCTGAAACTCTCGAAGATGCCGAGAAAACGCGAGGTCCTTGAGGTGGCCCTTTTTTGCCTGCGACACGTTCTTTTCCTTCATGGATCCAAAGCCCACCTGCGCGGCGGCGTAACCATCCTTATCCTTGGTTTTCACCTGTGTCACGGTGAGAGGCCCCGCGACGACGATCGTCGCGGCCTTCACGACGCCGCTTTCATCGAAAATCTGCGTCATACGACCCTTGGTGCCGAGCATGAATTTCATAGTGTTATGACAAAACGCCCACAATGGCGGGCGTTTTCCCGAACCATTGGTCCCGTATGGGGACATGGGACATTCTCAAAGAGAATGTGCGGGCACTATACAGGCGCGCCCCGTGAAATGCAACCCCACACACGAGAGCGCTAGAGCGGATTGGAGCCTGTGAGCTTGCGGCGATGGTGTTCGATGAGCATGCCGATCACAAAGAGGAGCACGGCGGCGGTCACGCCCATGGCAACCGCGATCACACTTGCGTTGCCGGTGATGCCGAACGCCTCGTTGACCTTGCAGATGAAGCTCGTGCATTCGCTCGCGTACGGTGAGCGGCGCTGTGTATTCTGACTCGCCCGCGCGGCACTCTCGACGTCGCGTGCCGTGACGCCGGTGGCCTTCGCCTGTGTGGCGAGTGCCTCCACCATCACGTCGATTTCCGCCTCACTCATGCTGGCCGAGCGGGGATCTGCGACGATTGCGGCGCGAATCGTGGAGCGCAGCTCCTCGTCGCTCTGCGCATGGGCAAAGAGCGGAAGCGCGCTCAGGGTGATGAGGGCAAGCGTAACGATGAATGCGGTGCGAAGTTTCAGATATGCGTGCATAGTATTGAGGATTATTGTCCGGGCTGAATATCGCAATCCGGTGCGCCGACTTCGCAGAAGACCGGGAGGATGTCGACGACCGCAGAGCGGTTGATCGTGGAGCCGTTGAGGCCGAGGCACGAGAGCGTAAAGGTGGTCTGGTAGCCGATTGGCGTATCCTGACTCCCCGAGAGACCCGACCACGGGGTCCCTCCGACGGCCGGTACGCTCGTGACGTTGCACGAAGCCGCGTTGGAGGAGCTCCACGAGATCGTGCTCTGCTCGCCAGCGCGCACGAGCGAGGGCACCGCTCTGATGAACGCGGTGGGTGCTGCGGCTCCCTGGCATGCACCGTTGGAGCAGCCGTAGGGGCATTGCTGCACGAGCACGTCAGTGCAGTTGGTTTGCTGCTGGTAGAGCGCGCTGCCGTTGCAGAAGTTGACCTGCGCGCACGCTCCCGCACCCGGTGCGCTCGTGAGGACCGTGAGCGCCGCCGAACAATTGACGGGCGTGAGCCAGCTCTGCGGTATGCCCTGCACGCTACCGCTTGGGGTAAAAGTGCCGCTGTAGGTGGTCGTCTGTGTCGGGTTGACGGTTGTTACGCCAGCATCGGCAACCGCCCCAGGAGTCGGCGTGATCGTGCCCGACACGACGAAGGGAATGCCGAAAATCGCGTACGTGGATGACCAGCCCATGAACGCGCTCTGGCCGCTCACGATGGTGGAGGGAGAGAGCGCGATGATGCAGGCATTGCTTGAGGGCGCTGCGGGTGGATTGTTGCTGCCACCTCCGCCACCTCCGCCGCTGCACTCGCCCGCGTAGTGTGGATTCGAGGGGCACGAAGCTGGCACGATGAGCGCGCCGCCTTGCGAGGCGTCGGCGAATTGCACTTCCGAAGATGCGAAACCCGCACGGTCGCTCGAAACCGTCGCCGCGTATACAAGGAGAGCGATGATCGTGAGAGCCGCGGCAACAATCAGGCGAGCTCGGACTGACCTGGACGTACTGGTAGGGATCATGCGCGTTGTGCGGAGAACCGCTCTTTGCGGTGGTGTTCAATCATCATAGCAACAACCGCAAGGAGGAGCGCCGAGACCACCCCGAGAGCTGTGGGTAACAGAATCGACGATCCGGATAGGCCGAACGCCTCATTGAGCGAGCAGAGGAGTGTGGGGTAGGCGCAGGAGGTCGGCTCCCCTTTGGAAGTCGCAGGGAACTCGCTCTGCTGCGGCTGCCACGTTATGTCGGAGGCCGTTACGCCTTGCTCCGCCGCCTGACCCGAAAGAGCTTCAACCATCGCGTCGATTTCCGCTTCGCTCATACTTGCCGAGCGTGGATCCGAGAGAATCGCCGCACGGACAGTGGAGCGGAGCTCTTCGTCGGTCTGCGCGTATGCAAACGAGGCGAAAGAAACGAGCAGTGTGAGCGCGAGAAAAACGAGAAACGCGTAGGTCGCGAAGCGCGAACTCATAACTTCAGTATACACACGCTCGCGCTTCATGGAGCGCAATTTTCTTCGCGCTGTTGACAGTCAGTGCGGAAAATTATTCGGGATCGGCAAAGCGGAGCTTATTGGACGCAATCGCACGCTGGAGCGTCTCGATTCCCTGTCGCGCGATCCGAGGATCGTTGCCGGGATACGCCGTGAGCCACATTGGTTCGGTGATGGAAGCTGCGCTCTCCCCCGCCTTTTGTATGACGGCGCTCGCCTCCTTCGTGAGGCCAAGCTCAAAAAGCGCGGTCGCGTTGCTGTTCAAAAGCCATGGATTCTCGGGAAAATATGCGAGGCCCTCGGCGGTGGCGATCGCGGCATCCTCTGACCTCCCTGCCCGCAGGAGCACCCACGCGTAATCATTGATCGCCGCCCAATTGCGCGGATCACGCTCCAGATAGCGCTCGTAGCTTTTGGCTGCGTCGTCGTAGCGTCCTGCGTACCCCTCAATGAGGCCCCGGATGTAGTACGAGGACGGAGAGGGATCGGGATTCGTGAAGAGCTCTTCGTTGATCAGCACAAGCGCGCTCTTGAAATCGCCCCTCAAAAATGAGATGCGGGCGAGCTGGTGTCGCGCGTAGGGAAACTGTGGGTCGATGCGGAGCGCTTCTTGGTAGAGCGACTCCGCCCGGTCGATGTCGTATTCGTATCCACTGCGCGCGTCGAAGTGCTGATTGCCAAAGTTATACGCTGAGGCGGCAGACGGAAAGAAAAGTAACTGAGCGTTTTGGAGAAGTACTGTCATGTCGCTGCTTCCAACGAATGCCAATACGCCAAGCACTACAGCAACGGCTGCCAACCGGCCCCCTCGTAATGACAGGAGTGCGACTCGCACAAGATTAAAACTCCGCTGTTTCCAGGGGTGCCGCAGAACTGCCGATAGTCTCAGGGTCGGGAATGAGGAGCTCCTCTACCGTCGCTTTGAAACTCGGCGAGATCGACATGAGGGTTTTGTAGTTGTTCCAGAGGTATCCGCCGGGATTGTACGTAGACTCGTTGCGCATAAGTCTCACGTAGGTACTGGAGTCCGGTATTGGAAACTCTTGGAGCTCGCGCGCAAGGATGTCGAGCTGGGCCTTTGCTCCGGCGGTGTTGCCGTCTATGCGGATCATGAAGCGCGCGTAGTGCTCGCGCACCAGGTACAGGTAATCGAAAACGCCCACGTTCTTATTGGCCGTGAGGAAGTTCAGTAAGTCTTCGAATTCGGTTTTGTACTGCGCCCGGTACTCGTCCTTCACCGTCGCAAGTCGGCCAACGGTGATCGCCGTCCACATACGATACGCGATATAAGTAATGCTCCGCGTGCGATCCGTGGAGCGCTTGAGCTCCTTTTCCACGAGCTGCCCCGCGATCTCCATATACTTTTCTGCTTCTGCCGTGTATTCACTCACCTTCTCTCCCGAGAGCGTGCCGTTTCTGAATACTTGATCGGAGTACCAACGTGCAATACGAATCGCGGCAAAGGACGTGGGCGACATGTCATATGACCACTCCGCCATGAGACGCGCGGAGAGATCGGGATCGCCCGGCACGAGGTATCGCTTGAATGGCTCATCCTTATAGAGCTCATCGAAAATGATCGGATCTCGTCCGGATCGGCAGACGGATGCCGAAAGCGTATTGAGCGCCTCGACACGCACGCGAGTCTCCACCGACGGATCAAGCACGACCTCCTTTAATCGCTGCACGTCCTCGATCATGTCTTTTATGTCCGCCGTCAGCGTGAACTTGAGGTTGGTTCCACTGATGACCGCAAACCCTTTCTCATTCGCGTCCTTAAGGGGATCGCTCATGATCCGTTCGTATTCCGCAAGCGCGGCCTCGTAGTTGCCAGCCTTTTTGAGCTGCTGGAGCGTTTGTGGCTGCAATCTGCCTACTCCGCCGGTAGTTCCCCCGCGCGAGGGGACCTGCATGACGATGAGAAAGTACGCGACTCCGAATCCGACAACGAGAAGTACGGTACTGCCGATCAAGATCGATCGACCGTAGTGCGTTTGAGGCTGCTGTACTTCTCCTGCTTCTGGCATGGTGAATCAGTAAAATCAGCTATCGCCATCGCCACTATCATCATCGCCGTCATCGTCTCCGTCGCCGCCGTCGCCGCCCCACCACCCATATCCCCCCTGTCCGTAATACGCGCTCTGCGCATACGGCGCATCCGCGTAGGCAGTCGATACTAAACCCCCTGTCGCGTTTTCCTTATCCCGATATGACACGAACGCGAGAATGACCCCCGCGGCAAGCATGAGAGCGTAAACGAGGATCTTCAGGACCCGCCGGAGGGAGACTTCCATACTTGAATCATGGGTGCTGAACGCCAAATCGTCAACGATCACCCTGGGGAAACTGCTTATGTATCGCAGAAAACGCGCGAATAACGACGGTGAGGAGGACGATGACGCTGATCGTCCACCAGAATGCGGCGATCGTATCGAATTGGGAAGCAAGAAAGACCTGTAGAGGGGACAGTGCGGTCGGCGCGTTTCCTTCGAGCCCGGTTAGCGCCAGAATCGGGATGCTCGACGTTGCTTCAATCATAGACATTTTCTACGGGCCATCCGATAACCTCTGGAGCGTCGGTTTCCGTTTTGATCCACGCATTGTGTCGAAAGGGATCATACGAAAGCGAGCACGCGTCCTGCTCGTCGACGATCCGGAGAAACGGACCGCCGTTGATCGAGTGGTCAAACGTCCACACAATTCGCCCAATTGCTTGATCCCTCTCGCACGGCGCGCGGAGCGAAAACCAGTAATAGTACGGATCGCACCGCGACCGGGCGGAAACGCTCTCGGCCCGAACTTCGTATTGCGTACCATCCTTCAGAAATACCGTCGCGCTTGAGACGCACTGGTGGTTGGATTCAAACATGTAGAGACCGAACTTATTTGCTTCGAGTGTGAGTTTCTCATCGCCCCGCACGAGGAGTGGCGAAAGTTGTGCCATAAACATGAGAGAGACCAGTATCCACCCGGCGAGTGCGCGACGCGTAAGCGGCGGCGGCGTATAGGCGTAGAGAGGACCGAAGAGGATGAGGAGTGTCGGCAGCACGGTGGCCGGATACCGGAATCCCACAAAAATGCCGGAGTAGAGATGAAAAGCGACGAAAAAAATGAATACGGCACGCTGTAGTAGCCTCCGGCCCGAGAGCAGGAACCACGCCGCGACCATTTCCATAAAGATCACGAGGTTGGTCCAAATCGGTATCGACCAGTCTGGAAAGAGTGGCAATCCTGTCTTCAACGAGGAGAAGTACGTGCCGAGAATCCACGATTCGTGAATTTTCGATAACGATGCCAGGAAATAGAAGAGCACCAAGAGAAGTTTGAGAAAGAACTCCTTGTATGGCACAAAAAGCAACACGAACGCAAGAAGAAAAAGGTAGTAGTCATAATTGCCCGCAAGCTCTCCGCTAAGGACGAACGAACCGAGGAAGTGCCAGAGGAAACTCGGGATGAGCGCGATATGCGCCAGTACCCATTCTTTCTTGTACATGAGATACACGGCAAGCGCCAGAAGACCGAAGAGCGCCATGTAAAGCAGCATTTGGGAGTAGCCGGCTGGGAGCGCACGCAGAAAGAGCCACTCACCGCACGATTGAAAGTATGGCCAGCATCGGTGCGTACCCGATAAAAAGGCATCTACGGTGAGCGCGTCGGAGTAAAGCCGAGAATCAAATGCGATGAAGTATGAGAGGATCGTCGCGCCAAACACCCACTGCAGCACTCTACTTCCTTCTATCTCAGCAATCGAAAAGATACGACGATAAAAACGCAGAAAGCTCTGCTCGGCGCGAGAGTCAAAGAATGAAGCACCGGGGCTCATACGATAAATTATTATACTGTGGGCGCGGTGCTATAGTATACCGGCCTCGAAATCGCTCGTATGGATGGAATCGAAGAACATAAAGCGCACCTAAAAGAACTCATTGAGAACAGCGCGTATGTCCGGGCCGAGCATGAGAACATCGTCTCGAGTAGGAAAAAATTAAAGGAGAGCGGCTGGCTCTTTGACCTGCGACGTATTCTCTTGCGAAGCGATGCGCTCGAGGATATTGCCGAGATTTTTTGGGATACATTCCGCGAACGTTTCCCCTTCCAAATAGGAGGAATAGAGACAGCCGCTATCACACTCGTTACTGCGCTCACCGTCCACGCGGGAGAGGTATCAAAAAAGAAGACTTCCGGATTTTTTATTCGTAAGTCGCGAAAAAAGGATGGATTGATGCGCGCCATTGAAGGCGAAATCGCTCCGGGCGCTCCGATCATTCTGGTCGATGATCTGATAAACAGCGGCAAGAGCATCGAGCGACAGGTGGAAGTGCTGGAGGCGCTCGGACACCGGGTGCAGGCCGTGTGGACGCTGATACGGTTCCGAGATCTTGAGCACTACGAATACCTGCGGAAAAAGAACATCGAACTTTTCTCCGTATTTACGCTCGATGACTTTAGTGAAACTCTCGGCGTCAGCAATTTGACCCACAAGGAGCCCGTGCATTCAAGGCCCTTCATGGTTCGCTGGAAATTCGCCGCCAAGAACCCGAGCTTTTTTTACGTGGTGCCAAAATCCGAACCAGCGATTGACGACACGCATGTATACGTTGGCTCTGACGACGGGACCATGTGGGCGATCCGGCAGGACACGGGTCAAGTGGCTTGGTCGTACCGCATTCTGCTGCACATGAAGGGAAAGGGGATCTTTTCATCCCCCGCACTCCTTGGCGAGAGCGTCTTTTTCGGTGGATACGACGGCAACTTCTACGCCCTCGACCGGACGTCCGGCAAGCGAAAGTGGGTATTTCTTGAAGCAGATTGGATCGGCTCCTCCCCCGCCGTCGCTGTCGATTTGAATCTTGTCTTCGTGGGCCTTGAGTTCGGCCTCTGGAGAAAGCGGGGAGGGGTCGTGGCGCTCGATGCGCACAGCGGAAAAAAAATATGGGAATACCGGGAGATGCCCTGCTATACGCACTCTTCGCCGCTTTACCTAAAAGACACCCGCGAAGTTATCGTCGGATCAAACGACGGTGCCGCGTACCTCCTCGATGCCAAGACGGGGGCGCTGAAGTGGAAGTTTTCGCCGGCCGAACCATCGGACGCGGAACTTGACGTTGGTTTCAGCAGTAACGACATCAAGGAGTCTTTTGCATACGACAGGAATCACGACCGTGTGATCTTCGGCAGCACCGCTGGAACTCTTTACTTCGTTGATCGCCGCACCGGCACAGAGGCCGGCCGATTCCAGGCGGAGTACGGCTTCTACGCGACTCCCGCGCTCTATGAGAACACGGCGATTATCGGGTCGCTCGATAAGAATCTCTACTGCGTTGACCTTTCGAGCTTCCAGGAGGTATGGCGCTGGAGCAGCGGCGCCCGCATTTTCGCGAGCCCGAAGATTATCGGCGACAGCGTCTTCATTGGATCGAACACCGGTCGGCTGACGGAAATCGACGCACGCACCGGGAAGGAACAGGCTTCTATCACCCTTACAGAACGGATAACCAACAAGATCGCGTACAACGCGGAGACCAGCCGATTCTTCGTACCAACCTTCGCCAACGAAATCTATTGCGTTGAGAAGGACGAAAAGAAGGCATGAACCGTTGGAGCGGGCAAAAGATTCTCGTCATCGGCGTGATCGCAATCGTCGTTTTCATTTTCGCGTACATGCAATCACCGAAAATGATGACGCCCGAGGAGCTTGCGCGCTGTTTCTCGGAGAACCCTGCCGCCTCCCATGGCTATCGCGCGGATTTTTCTTGCGTGCAAGAAACCGTGAATCAACTCATGCAACAATTCTCCACGCCGAAGCTTATGCGGTACATTACGAACGAATCGTCTCCCCCATCGGTCGTATCGAGCTGCCACGTAACGGCGCACGCAATCGGTCAGCTGTCCATAGAGAGAGGAGACGGGCTTGAGGAGACGCTCGCTGCATGCACAGGCCTGTGTCGCAATGGCTGTAAGCACGGCGCTATCGCTGCGGCAGCCGTCGCAGAACTCGCCGATGCGTACGACGAGGATATCGCGCACGCCGATGCTGCGACGATAGGCGCGATCGGCGCAAAGTACTGTACGGCTAAGACGCAGCTCTGCCACGGCATCGGACACTTACTCTACATCGCCACGCAGGATTTCGATGAAGCACTCAAAAGTTGCGAATCAATCGCCGATGGAGACGAGGCGGAGCGGTGTTACCTCGGGGTCTTTATGGAAGCGGTGGGCGAAGAAAACTCGCTCGCTTTTCGCTCCGCATCCGCGACGATCGCAACAGACGATCCTGCTTACCCGTGCGACTCCGTTGACGCGCAATATCGACACGCATGCTTCTTCGAGCTTGCCGGTTTTCAGCGTGATCTGCTGGCGCGAACAAGACGTGATACAAGCGAGCGGGCGGCGCTCATCGTTGAGGCGTGCAATGCGTTCACGGGGGGCGACCAGCGAGATTGCTATACGGGGTACGGCTATTCAAGTGTCGAGCAGCTCAATCAAAGTGCCTCGAGCGACCCGGGTCAGTGCGGAAACTTTGGGAATGTTTCGCAAAGGGATGCGTGCAGCGTCGGTGTCGTACTCAAGTACGTGGATAACAGAAACTACACGGAAGCGCTTGAGTACTGTCGTGCCGTGGGAGAAAGCGAGAGAGAGCAACAGTGTTTTAATGCAGCGTTTCAAAATATGGAATCCGAGACACGCGTGGACTCGCTCTCTGCGGAGTGCGGGCGCGTCTCCGAGCCACACGTCTGTATCGCTGCGCTCGAGAGGTATACGGAAAAGAGCGGATCACTGCCAGCTAATGACTAAGAAAAGGCCCGGCATTGACCGCCGGGCCTCGCTTTGATGAGTGGGGTCGCTTACTTCTTACGGCCTCTACCCCTCATGCGTGGAGCTTGCCCCCCGGTCGTCGTAATTCCGGCCTGGGGACCGCGCCAGTTCGCCGCGCAGTGATTGAAGCCCCCCGACGAGCCGGCCTCATTGCGAGACTGCAGGCACTTGGGGCAGTCCCCCTTGGTCTTGGTTTCGAGGCAGCTTGTGGGCCACTGCGCCGAGGCAGAGTTTGACCCGGCCAAGCTGAACAAGCCGAGCAGTGCCGTCGCGGCCGTAAAGATCAGTTTTTTCATTTCTCCTCTCCTTGAACGTTTCGTCATGAGGTCTCTCATGCCGTGAGGGCATATTATGCATTGATTTTGCACTCAAAGTCAAGAAAAAAGTTGACTGGGAGGCGGGAGGGCGTTAGGGTCGGTGTGGCTGAATCGAGGCTGTGGTGGCTTCGATAGGCCGTAAACCCGTATGGAGGTGCAATGCGGGTACTTGGAATGGCTCTGCTCATCACGTTGGTGGCGGTCATCGCCGTCGCCAACGTCATTACGGCCATTGCCGTGGTGTCGGGCAGGGGTACTTCTGCTGAAGCGACCGCGTCCTCGGAAGACGACGCGAGCGCGGAAGCGGTGTTCCAGCGCGCAGTGCTGGAGCGCATCAAGAAGGCACCTGCCGCGAGGTAGCTGCCCGGACCGGCGGACGGGAAACTGTCCGCCGGAACGGGCGTCAGTGATTCGTCATTGACGTTTCATTCCGCGAAATGTACGCTGGATTTACGGAGCGCAAGCTCCTACACCACTGCGCGCCCTGCGGCGCGCACCATAAGGGGGGTCGGCGCTGCACAAAACACACCGCGCCGACTCCCTCTCTTTTTATGAAGAGGCTACTCGAACTGCCAACCGACTGAAGCGAGGAAATTTTTGAAATCGGGAGAGAGCGCCGCGAGCGATGAGTACGTTTGGTAGAGGCGATACTGCCTGCTCTCCGCCTGCTCGGATGCGGGAATCGAAGCGCCGCCTCGGAGCCACTGGAACATTTCGTAAATCTTGACGTAATCCTTCGGCGATGCCTCTGCGGATGCCGCGAAGTCGGCAAGGTGCGAGCGAGCAACTGCCGTATTCGCCGATCCACCCACTGCAGCCGCGATCCGACCGGCATACAGGTGCGCGTATGCGGCCATCACATTCACGGCCACGGTGGGCTCCCCGCTTCTGGCCGTATCCAAGACCGCTTGGAAAGCACCGAGGGCGCTTGAAAGCTGCGAGGAGTCGACAAGTGCGACCGCGGAGAGCGCGAGCCCTCGGTAGATTTGATTTTGCGCTTCCGTGATGTCGTCGAGTTCCTCTATCCCCGAGTCGAGCGGCGCTGCCCGCGCGAGCGCATCTCCCTGCTCGATAAATTTGAGAATGTTCTGCGCAATTTCGCGCACCGAATCGGAAGAGGCGGCGGACAGGAGCTTTGCGGAGTCCGGTGCGAAATTGCGCTCGAGCTCTCGCGACGCGACGACTGCACGCATGTAGTACGCCCGGCGTGTCGGCGCGAGACTGATCGATTGCTTCAGGAGGTTCTGAAACGACTTTCCGTTGGCACCTTCGACCGCAAACGGCTGGAACTCATTGAAACCAAACGCGGCGAGCGTAACAGGCTCGGTATTGGCATTAAAAATCAGCGTCCACACGAGCGCATTGAGGACAAGTGCTTTGCTCTGCGGGCTCTGTCCTTCCGAATACGCGTTTGCTAGTATCCGCATCGCGGCAATTCTGCCCTCGGTCGTAGTCGCAATCTGGAAAAGCGAATTGGCCGCGGTGATTTTCGCAAGCACCGTATCTTCTTCGGTGCCGCCTTCCGCGATCTGCCGCTGCGCGCTTTGATAGGCTCCCGTCCGGTCGCCCGCGAGCTGCTTTTGCATGGCCTCCGTCAGACTCTCGGCGCGCGGTCGCCCCTCGTCCGACGGCTGACTCAATGGCGCGATCGCGAAGTAGTAGAAGGCGGCAAAAGAGAGGGCGCCGAGAATCAAAACGGCCGAGAGGATGATCTTGATGCTCGGTTGCATAGGTGTATCAGGCGTCCCCACCGCCAGCGTCGCCGCTGTCGCCACCGCCGTCGCCACCGCCCCACCAGCCGTAGTCCGCCTGGGAGTAGTAGGATGCCTGCGAATAGGGTGCGTCGGCGTACGCGGTAAATTCGTCCTTGATGTTGGCGAGCACACCCTGATTTTGTCCGTCGGATTCCGCATTTCTGCCGCCGACCCCGAATGCAACGACGAAGAGCCCGGCTACGACGAGAGAAAGCGAGCGTACCACTCTCCCTGCTTGCCTTCCCACACGCACGAGCCGGTTCATACAACAAGTATGGAACGCGCAGCGCAAATACCTAGTGCATCCATGGGGATAAAGTTGCAGTATTTTGATACTATTGAATCCAAACGATCGTATGCAACCACCTTTTCTTCCGAGCATTCTTGTGGAATACGGCACGCATATTGTGCTCGCTTTCGATACGACCGCGCCCGGCATCGTCTTTCTCAACGAGTGCACGGGAGATACGATCGGCGCCTACGGGATCCAGTATCCGCACTACCGCGACTCCCTCTTTCTCACGACGACGGGACCTGCGGAGTACCCCACGTGGACATGGAACTTTGAGCAGCGACTCTTTGAGCAAACGCCACCGAAGCTTCTTACGAAAGAGATCCGAGAGAAGTCCGCGCTCGCGGTCGGCAAGTTGAAAGTCGTGCAAACGATCATGCGCAACATCAGCCGTCTTCGCCTCCGATTCGAGACGGGAATTTCGCTTCAGGATTCGGTGTACCTCGAAAAACGGATCGAAGCGCTCTCTTTTAAGAACGCGGGGTACGACGAGGTCGTACTTCCCGAATATCCGCACGTGCTCCTGTACGCCGACTACGCCGGCCTGTCGCCCCGCCAGGCAGCCGACGACATTATTTTCAAATCAAAGATCGCTACGGAGCAGCTCGCGAAGACGGAGCTCCTGCGGATCATCTACTTCAACAAAATAAAGAAGGCGAAGGCTGTGGCGGAACTGGATGCGATCACGGAGACTTTCTTTCGCGACCCGTACGTCGGCACGCTCTCGTGAGGCTCATGCGGCTGCTCTACTACAGACCGCGGAAGGTCCTGCGCGCCGACCCGGACCGCTTTCCCGGCTTCACGAAGTTCTCGCGCTTTTTTGATATCTACGGGCCCGGGGTCGTGATCGTGGATCGGACGGCCACGATTCGCATGCCGATCAAGCTCAAAGCTCTCGCTCCCCTCCCCGCATTTGAAGGATTCACAAAAACCTACGAAGAAATATGCGACGCGCGGGCGAGGGAAATCCTCTCCAAAGCCGATGTGGCGGACGTGGATGTGTGTGTCTCGTGGTCGGGCGGCATCGATAGCACGCTCGTCCTCATATCGCTCCTCAAGATGGGGAGCAACGAGCAGAAGAGGCGCATCGTGGTGCTCCTCAGCGAGGAGTCAATCACGGAAAATCCGCGATTTTGGGAGGAGCATATCCACGGCAAACTGCGCGTCGACTCATCGGTGCTCTTTTCGCACCGACTCGGCACCAAGGACGTGCTCCTCGATGGCGAGCACAACGATCAGCTCTTCGGATCGGACGTGGTCGGCAAGCTCATCCACCAGCTCGGTGATGAGCATCTCCACAAGCCGTACAGCCGCGATCTTTTTTCAGACTTTTTCGGCCGATCGCTCGGAGACCAGGCGACGACTGATTTCTATCTCGACCTCTTCGAGCGCCTCAAGGCCGCCGCTCCCCTCTCAATCGAAACGAATTTTCTCTATCTGTGGTGGATCAACTTCGCCCTCAAGTGGCAGGCTGTGCATCTGCGGCGGCTTTTGCATACGGCTCCACGCAACATCCGTAACATTGATCAGCGCTATATCGATACGAAGTACGTGCACTTCTTCGGCACCGACGACTTCCAGCGGTGGAGCATGGCGAATCCCGACAAGCGCATCAAAGACACATGGAACACCTACAAGTGGCCCGCCAAGGACATCATTTACGATTACACCAAGGATCGCGAGTACCGTGATTCGAAGATCAAGCGCGGCTCGCTGAAGGCGCTCTTTCTCCAGCAGCACTCCTACAGCTTTATCGACGAGAAGCTCGGTTTCCACGACGACCTTTCCCCCGAAACGTACTACGAACCGCACAACGACTTCTCTTGACGAGCAAGCAATTGTAATGCATATAAAAGGCTGCCATCGGCGCATCCCGCGCTGGTGAGTTCGGAGGATACCGAGATGATGAAGAGCCTCTTGTTCTCTGCGGCGATCGCTCTCGCCGCGACAACGATCGACACGAAACCGGTACAGGCGCAGCGCGGACTCAACACGGTCACCTGTCCGTCAAACACCTGCGGCCGGGGCGGCAGCCGCAAGGCTAAAAGCATTGACAAGTGCAGCGCAGCGAAGTGTCGCGGCGCGACCACTCCGGTCAGCGGTAAGCCGGTCAGGTAGAACCGGCGCGACTCGGAAAAAGAAGCCTCGGGCACGTCCCGGGGCTTTTTCTTTGCGCCATTTCTTGTGCCGACCTGCACGCGGTGATAGTGTCGCTCGTAGGCGGCATGGTGCCGCGAAAAAACCAACAGCAAAGGAGCTCTGACAATGATTCGCGCACTACAGATGTTCACTCCCGTCCAGGGGGTGGCCTTCCTTATTTTCGGCTTCGCGCTGCCTCTCTCGGGAATCGTGTGGTTCTTCTCGCGAGGGGTGAAGTTCACCAAGCCGCAATTCTTGGTGGCTAACCACGAAGTCGGGCCGCTTGTCGGCGCGATGTCGACCGCAGCGGCGTGGATCTGGGCACCAGCCCTGTTCCTCGCCGCCGAAAAAGCCTATACGCAAGGGTGGGTGGGGGTCTTCTGGTTCGTCGTGCCCAACATGGCGACCCTGGTGATCTTCGCCTTCTTCGCGTGGAAGCTCCGCTCGCTCTTTCCGGATGGCTACACCCTCTCCGGTTGCATGCGGGAGCGGTACTCGGGCCGGGTGCAAAACGTGTACCTGACCGCATTGATCGGGCTTGCGACGTGTTCGTTTGCCGTCCAACTCTTGGCGGGCGCGAAGGTCCTCTCTGTACTGACGGGTCTGCCGTACTGGTCGCTCACGATCATCCTTGCCATCATTCCTGTCGGGTACTCGCTCTACTCCGGATTCAAGGGCTCGATGGTCAGTGATTCGCTTCAGCTCCTCATGATCTACGCCGTCGGCGCACTGATCGTCCCGTGGACGATCATAGCCGGAGGCGGATGGGAGACCGTCGAGAAGGGTCTCTACGGGAAGAGCGGGACATTTACCGACCTTTTCTCTGGAGACGGCCTGACGGTGTTCTTGACCTTCGGGATCCCCGTGACAATCGGACTGCTCGCAGGGCCATTTGGCGATCAAAGCTTCTGGCAGCGGGCATTTGCCATCCGCAAGGATTCCGTACGGCTGGCATTTATCCTCGCCGCATTCATATTCGGCGTGGTCCCGATTACACTCTCACTTCTCGGCTTCCTTGGCGCGGGAATGGGGCTCACTGCAGTAGACACACAGCGGGTCAATCTTGAAGTGGTCGGGAATCTCGTGGAGCGCAAACTGCTGCCAGGCTGGATCCTTATCATGTTTGTCTACCTGCTCCTCTCGGGGCTTGTGTCGACATTGGATTCCAACCTGACGGCGATATCAAGCCTCGCTGGTCACGATATCGCCGGACGCGCTGGTCACGGCGAGAGCCTAGATCGTCGCGGATTCTCGTGGTTCTCGCGCGGCGCGATGCTCGTCCTCGTCGTCGGCGGCATCGCGATCGCGAATATCCCGGGGATGACAATCCCGTACTTGTTCCTCTTTTATGGAACGCTGCGGGCATCCACGCTGCTCCCGACAGTGATCACGATCTTGAAAAAGCAGGTGAGTGAACCGGGGATGTTCTGGGGAATTATCACCTCAATCGTGATCGGGTTGCCGATCTTCGCCTACGGCAACCTCTACAAGGTGACGCCGATGATCATCGGCGGTTCGCTCTTTTCCGTGCTCGCGTCGGGGATTATCGTCCTCATCGCGACATGGCGGCGGCGAACATAGGCTCCTTCGACTGGTCCCCGGCCGCTTTCGGCCGGGGATACTTCTTTATCGATCACTCTGCATACGTAGTAAGAGGTTTCCTGATTATGACCGCGCGTCGAGCTGGTTCCGCACCTCATCGACGGGAATCCGGAGCGTTTGTATGCGGTCGCCGAACATTCCCCTCAACTTTTTTTGCGCGGCGAGGCGGTGCGGCCGTATGTGCTCGTACCCGGTGAACTTCGGTCTGTCGCGCAAATCGTCCCACACGGCATTTGTGGCAATACGCTTCAGGAGAAACGCGTTCTTGCGGTGGATGAAGATGTCGCGGTAGTGGAGGTTGCGCGCGATGATCGGAATATCCATGTACGACCGATAGATTTCGGGTGTGCTCATGTAGAAAAAAGGCTCGTGCTCGGTGTTGTGCCGCTCGCTCCACTGAAGCGGAGCCATAATCCCCACTTCGTATTCGAGATACGGAACGGCGCCGGACGCTGCTTGATACAGCTGTTCGCCGCTTCCAATGACGCCGAAGCCTCCGAGGCGATCGATTTCCTCGAGCAACCGAATTTGAAAGTAGCGATACACGTTTCCAGTTACGTACTCCTTTCGCGTATATTCAAAAACGTCATTTGAGAGGAACGCCGGCATGTCGAGTTCAACGATCTTCTGGGGAATCGCTCGTGCGCGACACCAGGCACGTGCGTAGGCCGTGTCGTGACGGTTGGTGCCAGCGATGTGCTCTACCGTGAGTACTGAAAAATTAATTCCTTGGTCAAAAAAGGCGCGACACATGACTTCGCTGTCTGTTCCTCCGCTCGAAGCGAGCCAGATCGGCCTTGAGCCCGCACGATTCGCCAGGAGCTTCGCGGCGGCATAGATTTCCTCCTTCCACGTTTTTGGCTCGCGTACACAGGGATTGAAATCAAGATAGAACGTGTCGCCTGGTTGCCTCCGGCCGCAGGTGAACGCCCGCATGCCGGTAGCTTAGCACGGGTCGACCTGTCGTTATGAAAAAACGGCCCGCTCGCGCGGGCCGTTTTCCACGCAGAGAACCTACATCATCTTCACCCCGGTTAGATAGCTGCGCATCTAACGGGGCGAGCGTCTACATCATCTTTACATCTATCGAAACACCCGAAGGGAGGTCGATGTTGGTGAGGGCTTCGATGACTTTCGGTGCTGGGTTGAGGATGTCGATCATGCGCTTGTGGATACGCATCTCGAACTGCTCGCGGGAGTCTTTGTCGATGAATGCGGCGCGGTTGACGGTGTACTTTTTGATGTCGATCGGAAGCGGCACCGGACCAACGACTTCCGCATTGTAGCGGGCAGCCGTGTCGATGATCTGCTTCACGGAATTATCGAGGACGCCGTGCTCGTAGGCGCGGACCTTGATGCGAAGGCGGTGCGCAGCCTCCGCTTTTTTGGCGCGGGCCGGAGCTTGGGGTGCAGCGGAATCGTCGGCCTTCTTGGCCGTCTTCGCGCGCGAGGCGCGAGGCTTCTTTGTCGCTTCCGCTGTCATAGAACCCGCAGAGTATGCACTATTCCCTCCGAGTGTGCAATATCCGCTCTCTTACAAGCGCGGCGTCTTTTTTTCGAGCACGTAGCCGATCGCGACGAGGATGCCAAACATACCGAGATACTCGATGCCGATTTGCAGGAAGTACTGCGGAATCGATTGTCCGGTAAAGGGAAGGAGCGCGACGAGATCCAGGAGCCAATTGACCGCCATCCATGTGATTGCGGTGTAGATGCCCTCCCGCAGGTAGTTGCTTTGCACGCCGAGGAAGTAATGCGAGGCGAGCGCCGCGCCGGCGAGGGAGCCGAGCATGGCCATCACGGCCTTGAACGCCGCAAGGTCGGCCGTCTGGAGCGGCAAAAGCGGAATCGCTGCCACGAAAAGCAGCGCCCAGAGCACAATCGCATACACGACACGTCTGACCCAGACTTTCATGTCGCCATTATACTCCCGCCGAAATGTCGGACTCCGGCGATGTGAACGCGCGGCAAGGCCTCGCCTTGCCGCACGTATTTGCAAGGCTTTGTCTTGGACGCCTATCGCTTGGAAAAGTCGGCCCACAGGGAAAGGGCGCCGAGTGCGAGAAAGAGGGCCGCGCCGATCCAGTTGCCCCGCTGCATCGCCTCAATAAGCGCGAGGCCGAAGAAAAGCACGAAGACGGCGAGATTCGTAAACGGCGGTGCTTTCATACTGCCAGTATACCTGCTTGTAATCGAATCGAACGGCCAGGCGGGAAAACCCGCTAGAAGACGAGCGCGGGCAGAATCCCGATACTTTACTTATGATTAAAGTATCGGGATTCGAGGAAGCGTGCAAGCTCTGGGAGCGCGCCGGGGTTATAAGAACAGATTCGCGTGCGACCCTGTTTTTTCGTCTTCACAATGCCCGACCACTCCAGGTAGCGGACATGTTTGAGTGCTGCGGACAGCGTAAGCCCGAACGGCTCTGCAAGTTTGGAGACGGACATCGCACCGCTCTTTTGCAAGCGGCCTAGCATTTTGCGCCGCAACGGCAATCCGAGTACATCGAGTAAGCGTTCGGGATCTCTCCCAACTGGCATCCCACGAAGCAGCCTCTTTCGCTCTTTCTTCGCCTCATCGTATATTCGCTGTTCTTTGCGCTCGGGCCGTTCGCGGATCCGCTTGATCCGCGCGGGATTCCAATACTTAACCATAAAGTAAAGTATAGGGATTGGGCCCCGGAGATCAAGGGGTATGCGGAAATAACACACATGGTACCTGTGCGGCACAAGCACGGTACATGCACAACGTTTGGTGTCTTTCACCATGTTCGCCGCTACGAGAAAACCCGCCTTGCGGCGGGTTTTCTCTGTTTAATTCGAGTGCGAATTAAGCAGTGATCTTGGTCACGACGCCTGCGCCGACCGTTTTGCCACCCTCGCGGATAGCGAAACGCATCTGCTCTTCCATGGCGATCGGGCCCACGAGCTTCACCTTGAAGGTGACTGTGTCGCCCGGCATCACCATCTCCACGCCCTCTTTGAGCGTTACCTCGCCGGTAACGTCGGTGGTGCGGACGTAGAACTGCGGCTTGTAGCCGGTGAAGAACGGCGTGTGTCGGCCTCCCTCCTCCTTGGTGAGAATGTACACCTCGGATTCGAACTCCGTGTGCGGCTTCACCGTACCCGGCTTGGCGAGTACCTGGCCGCGGTGCACGTCTTCTTTCTTCGTGCCGCGAAGGAGCACGCCGGCGTTGTCGCCTGCCTGTCCCTGCTGGAGCGATTTGTTGAACATCTCGACGCCCGTAACCGTGGTCTTCACGGTGTCCTTGATGCCGATGATCTCCACTTCCTCACCCACTTTCACGATACCGCGGTCGATGCGGCCCGTTACCACGGTGCCGCGACCTTCGATCGAGAACACGTCTTCGATCGCCATGAGGAACGGCTTGTCGAGCTCGCGCACCGGCTCCGGAATGTATTCGTCAAGCGCCTTGACGAGCTCCATGACCTTGTCGCTCCACTCGTTGCCTGTTGCCGGATTCTCAAGAGCCTTGAGACCGGACCCTCGGATGACGGGCGCGTTCTTGCCGTCGAATCCCTGCTTGTCGAGCAGTTCGCGCACTTCCTCTTCGACGAGATCGACGAGGTCTTTGTCGTCCACCATGTCCACCTTGTTGAGGAAGACGACAATCTTCGGCACGCCTACCTGCTTCGCAAGAAGGATGTGCTCGCGCGTCTGCGGCATCACGCCGTCCGTCGCGGCGACCACGAGGATGGCGCCGTCCATCTGGGCGGCACCCGTGATCATGTTCTTGATGTAGTCGGCGTGACCCGGTGCGTCGACGTGCGCGTAGTGACGCTTCGGCGTCTCGTACTCGGAGTGCGAGAGCGAAATCGTAATACCGCGCGCCTTCTCTTCAGGCGCCTTGTCGATGTCGTCGACTCCCTTCACTGATGCCGCGTATCCGTTGCCGGCCTTCGAGAGGACGTTCAGAATCGCCGCGGTGAGCGTGGTCTTGCCGTGGTCGACGTGGCCGATGGTGCCTACGTTGACGTGCGGCTTCGTTCGATTAAATTCTCCTGCCATACAAATAATTGTATTAGCTACTAATTTGCTAATCGCCAACGCTTTTGAGTGCTCCGGTAGTTCTTTTGGGAATTTTGGATCGCTGTACGTGGTTCGCTAGGCCACACGATTCAATATTTCGGCCCTTCGACTTCGCTCAGGGCAAGCAAAAGAATACGCACAGAGCGTGCGTGCCGACATACTACCAAATGAGTCTGGAGCGTCAAGAAAATAGTTGTCTCACTCCCACGAAATCGTTACTGAGCCGTTCGAGCCAGAAGTACCAGCGCCTCCCGTGCAGTAGTCCCCGACAGATCCGCCTGCGCCTCCGCCGCTCGTACCGACGACAACCGTGATCGATGTGCCCGGTGTCAGATCTCCACTTGCGTATGTCTTGACCGCATTGCCTCCCGCGGCACCGCTGCCACCATTGAGTCCGCCGTAGTAGCAGTATCCGCCCCCGCTTCCACCTGGAGCGCCTCCACCCGTAGTATTCGTCGTGCCGCCGCTCGCCGTGCCTGGAGTGCCTGCAGACCCGGCGCTATAACCATACTGCCCGCCTCCACCGCCCGTCCCTCCCGTCGCGCCATTACCGACGACTGACGTGTTAAATGAACTCGCAGATCCAGCGGACCCGGTACCGCCGGTACCGTGCGAGTAGATATAGGAATATTCCGACGGGTGATGGCTCGCGCCTTGAGCACCTCCGCCGCCGCTTCCGGCTCCTTTCACGGTCGCCGTCAACGACGTGTATGTTGGGACAGTGAATTCGTATGTGCCGGGCGTCGAGTATTGAACGGCACCAGGACCGGAGGATGCCCCACCGACCGCGCTCCAATCCGAGCCGTCACAAACTTCGAGCTGATTGGAGCTCGAATTGTAACGGATGCCTCCTTCAGTTACCTCTTGGCATACTTCGCCGCCGTTGCCCAAGATCATGGAGCCGACGACATGAAGTGCGACGACCGGGCTTGTCTTATTGATACCCAACTTGTCCTCAATATATTGCGTCCCGAACACACTGAAAAAGTCGACCGCGAGTCCGCCTTCTTTAATCTGACTGTCGGCACCGACGTTGACCGGAGCCGGGACGTTCTCGTCGGGGGGAGAAGCGGTGGGGCCGACCCACGCCGAGAGAGAGGATGCGGCGAGCAAGGCCGCGAACGCGAGGAAGAGGATGGCGAAGAGTTGGCGGAATGAAAGAGCGCGCATGGGCTTATGATTTTTCGCAGTACAAAAGAGCGACGTTTTTCGGACGCGTCTCGCTGCCACCAGCGCTTCCTGTGGAACCGTTTCCCGTGCCGCTGAATGAGTATGTGTATGACTCACCGGTCCAGTTGGTGCCCGCCACGATCGCGGCACTGTGCGTGTGCGCACCGAAATCATCCCCTTGGGTACTACCCGGCGCACGCTGGCCGCTTGGATCAATACTGGTGCCGCTCTTGTCGATACCGCGGATGAAACGGCCATACGCGGGGGTGTATTCACTCCACCCCGAAGGGCAGGCGGTGAGGTCGAAGGCCATGACGGCTCCGCTCGGTGCTGAACCACTCCCAGTGAGCGTGCTCCATTCCACGCCGTTGCAGAATTCGATCACACTCGTGCCGCTGTTGAAGCGAATGCTTCCGGCGGTCACCGCTTGGCAGGATTCGTCGCCGTTCCCAAGACGCAGCGTGCCGTCCACGTCGAGCGCGACAACGGGAGATACGCGGCCAATGCCGAGTTTGTCTTCGACGTATTGCGATCCGAAGACCGCGAGTGCATCGAGTGAGAGGCCGGCGCTCTTGATCTGGTCAGTGGTGCCCACGTTGACCGGAGCGGGGACGTTGTCGTCGGGGGGAGAAGCGGTGGGGCCGACCCAGGCGGAAAGAGAGGATGCGGCGAGCAGCGCGGCGAACGCGAGGAAGAGGATGGCGAAGAGTTGTTTGAATGAAAGTCGGTGTTGCATACTCAATTCACAAAGCGCGCAAACTCAATACCGGCGAGCAGCGCGAGGGCGAGCACGAGCGCGAAGGCGATACCCCCGACGGGGCGGTGCTCGCCATCTTGTACGTGCGTTCCATCCCTGTGGTACTCATCGCTCATACAACTCTATCTCAACATATCCAGTATACCGCGAATTGCGCGCTCAAGGGCCGTGAGTGCGTTGGCAAGACTCTGCTGCACAGAGGCGGACGGCGCACGCACGCTGCAACTGCCGTACGAATACGTGTCTGCACCGGAGAGCTTGCCGTTGGTGCAGGTACGCTCGAGCGAGACGCCTGCGCAGGTGGAGCCGAAGGCAACCGTGCTCGTGCTGTAAAAGAGTGACGAGCTGCTGTGCCCGAGTGTGATACCACCCTGCGTGCAGGAAGTGGTGTTGGTGCAGGAGGCGTAGACGTAGTCGTTGCTGCCGCCCAAAGTGCCGTTGGTGCAGGTGCGCGTGAGCTTCGAAGCATCGCACAGCTCTCCTGCGGGCGGCGTGCGGTATTTGTAGAAGGTGGCCGACGAGCCGGTCGTTACCACTGTATTATCGAGCGCGCACGAATTCGAAGACACTGGCGTGCAGCTCGAATATTTGTAGACTGTCGAACCGTTTAAAACGCCGTTGGAACAGGTGCGCGTCTGACCGTACGAGGAGCACTGCTCGCCGGAGGGCACGTTCTGCGCGAAGTAGAAGGTGGTTGAAGATCCGTGCGTGATCGTCCGTCCATCAAGCGTGCAGCTTGCGAGCGGGCTCGAGCCGTTACCAACACACGAGGCTTTGCTGTACACGCCGCTGCCGGAGAGCACTCCGCTGGAACATGAGCGCGAGAGCGACGCGCACGTGCCGTCGGAATTCGGAGTGGCTGCATAGAAGGTACGCGTGCCGCCGCTTGGCACCGTGATCCCGTCGAGCGTGCAGGAGGGAGTCGGCGCGACGGTGCACGAGGAGAATTGGTAGCTCGTCTCGCCGGAGAGCACGCCATCGACGCAGCTGCGCACCACTTTTTTGTCCACGCAGCTCTGCCCGGGGAGCACGACCGACACGTTGTAAAACTCGCGAGTCTCGCCATGCGCGATCACGTTGCCGTTCACGGTGCAGGAAGAAGGTCCCGCGACGCGGATCGTCGCGCCCGCGACCACGATGCTCCGCTCGCATTTTGAATTGCCGCTACAGGAGCTGTTGTCCCACACCCGGACGCCGTAGGTGCCGTTCTGGCGAAACGCATGAAAAGCCGTGCGCGTGCCTGTTGAGGCGCACACGTTGGTCGTAAGCATCTCGCTCACGCCGTCGCCGTACTCGATCGAAAGCGAGCGCAAGGAGCAGGAGGTGCCGGTGCGCGGGCGGAAGGAGAAGTTGACGTAGAGTGGGCTCGAGCCGTCGGTGGGAAGCGCGACGAGCGTATCTTCCGTGGGTGATTCGGTGGCAACAGGCAACGTGTTGACGATCGGCGCGCTCACGTACACGCGCGCGGAGCAGACGGCCGGCGTCCCGGGGCGAGAACCAAAGAACGAATAGATGTACGTAGTGGAGGTCGTCGCCACGTAGATCGCGGAGCCTTCGAGCCCCACTGACCTCCCCGTCGTATTGTCGACCGCGTACGCCGCGTTTTTGCTCGTCCACGAAACGGTTACGCTCTCGCCCGCTCGCATCTCACTCCTGCTCGCGATGATCGCGCAGGTCGGCACACCGGTCGTCTCGTTGATGGTGATCGGCTGGCTTCCAGCCTCTCCGGGCAGGCACGTTTGCGTGCGGATCAAGGCGCGCGTGCGCGGCCCGACGGCTCCGTAGCCGTTGGACTGTGGAGATCCGCCCGAAGCGATTCCGTATTTCGCCTGGAAGCGCTGCACCGCCGCTTGCGTGAGTGCGCCGAAGTAGCCGGTGGCTTCGCCCGAATAGATCGAGGAGTCGCGCGCGAGGAAGCGCTGGAGCGCCGCCACGTCTTCGCCACGCGCACCTACTAAGAGCGTGCGCGAAAGCTGCATGCAGCCGCCCACGGCCGTGGAGATCGGATTGATGACGGGAGCGGAGGTGGCCGCGGGCGCAGCTTGTGCCGCCGGTGCACCCTGCAAAGCCCGCATCTGGGCAAAGAGCGCCTCGATCTGCGCCTGTAGATCGGCGGTAGATTGCGCGAAAAGGATCGCGGGAGCCGCGATCAAGAGGGTGATACCGACTGCAAAAGATTTACGCATGCTGTTCACTCTCATGCTTGCACATTTTTGTCCGTTTGGACCCCACTGCGTGGGGATAGATGTTCATAAAAGAACATCGCCGCGGGAAAGCGGCGATGTTGCGAAAGAAACACCGAGATGTGCGTCATGGTGATTTCAGTAATCCGATAAGCTCGTCGAGCGACGATTCGAGTCCCGAGAGAGCGCTCGCGAGCTGCGCGCGGTCCGCTTCACTCAAGGTCGCGGATGCGGGTGCAGCGCTTTGTGTAGTGGTTGCGGGAGCCGGTCTGCCGCGCCCCTCAAAGCCCGGCCTCCCTCCTTGAAAATCGTGGGGCCTCGCGGGCGGCGTGCTACTCGCACTCGCGATACACAGCTTCGCAATCCGAGCGCGCGTCGCGGGGCCCGCGGCGCCGACGGCGGGGATGTCGTTCTCTTGTTGGAAGCGCATCGCGTACTTTTCTGTCATCGGGCCGAAGTAGCCGCTCACCGCATCCTTCTCATCGAGTCCATAGTGATCCGCAAGAAATTGCTGGAGCCTCGTTACTTCCCCGCCAGTGATTGCATCGCGCGAGCCTCGCCGCAAGTTCAAGGTCAGCTCGGGGCATCGCTCGGCCACTTTGGCCCGCACGCCGAAGGCCGGAGGCATTTCCTTTTTCGGAAAGAGCGGCGTGGAGGTGCCGCGTGGGAGAGTCGAGGTGGCTTGGAGGGCCGAGAGCTGGAGGAGGAGCGTGCGGATCTGGGCTTTGATCTCGTCGATGGACTGGGCCATCGTGAAGGTGGGAGAGGAGATGATGAACGCCACCCCGAGGGCGATCATCTCGAACTTGCGCAAGTTGAACTGATTATTTTTCATAATTACAAATAAAAAAGCCCCCGAGGGGGCCAGTGCGCACCTGGCGTTCGGAGACACGTCTAATGCATTTATCTTTGCACATTTTCGCCGTTTGTCGAGGCCAATTTTCGGTCGGGTGGGGAAAACGTCGGTTCTGGACTATCTCCCCGAGGTGGGGCGCCCGGGACTCTCGAGACCGATACCGGGGAGCTTCGCTACTGCGACGGATTGATGTCGCAACCCGGCGCTCCTACCTCGCAGAAGACGGGCACGATAATCACGTTGACGTCTTCGCTCAAACTGGCGGGCACCGAGCCGTCGGGTGCCGTGCACTGCAACGTGTAGGTGGTGCTCTGGAGGATCGGGCTGGTTGCTTGGCCGCTCGTGCCGGAGAAGTTGCCGCTCCACGAGTCGCCATTGCTGCCCGTCACCGTGCAGTTGTCGGCATTCTCGACGTTCCAGTAGACACGCGTCGTGTCTCCAGAGCGGACGATGCCCGGGACGATCTGGAGGTGGCCGCTGAAGTCGCCAAACTCCTCGAAATCCATGGGCGGATAGAGGCAAACGGCCGAGCCGGCGGAGCAGTACGCGGGACTCACACATGCGGTCGTGGCGCCGGTGCAGCTGTTGACGATATTTTGTCCGCTGCACGAGTAGGTGGGCTCGCAGGTGAGCGTCGTGTGCGCGTATGAAAAATCTACCCACCCGACGACATCGCTCCCCCACGCGTAGCCGTCGAACGTGCCGTTGGATTCCGTCACGCCGTATCCGGAACCGCTGAGACTGATCCATCCGTCCCAACCATCTGCTGCCGAGAGCGCTTTGAGCCAGCCGGTCAGCTCCCCATCGTCGAGCAGCGCTTCGCAGGGGGCGGAGGGGCAGCCGGAGAGATCCGCGGGATTGGCGGAGATCCATCCGATGCTGTCGCTCCACGCGTAGCCGGTAAGCGCGCCGTCGCTTGCGATCATGATCTGGTAGTCACCCTGATCGCACTCGTCGGGACCCGCGCAGTCGAACGAAATCCATCCGATCGTGTCGCTCCACGCGTATCCTTCGAGTGGCGCTGACTCCCCTACCGCGCCCGCACGCGGCGTCGCGAAGGCGGCGATCGCGAGAGCGAGCGCGATGCCGACGGAGAAAATCGCGAGTGCAGTGAAGGATGTGCGGTGTGTGTGCATACTATTTGAGAGCGTTCAAAATCTCCGCCTTTTTCTCGACTGATACCGTGCTCTTTTCGCTGCCGAGATTTTCGAGCACCTCCATTTTCTCGTCTGCGCTCAAGGAGTCGGAAGAAGACCCAGCAAGCCCGTTGAGAATCTCGAGTTTTTCTTCCCGGGAGTACGGGCCGTCTCTTTTCCCATCGCCTCCCATGCGCCCGCTCTGCCATGCCAAAAAGAGTGCGAGCACGGCGTACACCGCTACGAGCGCAAGAAGCGCGGCGAACATGACTTTGATCGCCATGGGTACCTGATTGAGATTGAAATGCGGATGCATATTTTTCGGCATCAGACGAGCAGCACGACCCATTCTACCCGGAGCGTGCTTCCCATGAGTAAAAGTATACAGCGGTGTGCGAAAGAAGCGCCTGTTATACACAGGCGCTTCTTTTGTGAGGTGAGATTATTTGCGCGAGGCGACGATTTCCTCCTGAACGTTGCGGGGGACGGTCGCGTAGTGCGAGAACTCGAGGTTGGGAACGCCGCGGCCTTCCGTGAGGGAGCGCAGCTGCGTGGTGAAGCCGAACATTTCCGAGAGCGGCACTTTGGCGGTAACGACGCGCGCTTGGCCGCGCTCGCCCATTGCTTCCACCGATCCGCGTTTGCTGTTGATCATGCCGGTGACGTCGCCCATGAATTTCTCGGGTGTTACCACTTCGAGTTTCATGATGGGCTCGAGCAAGACAGGCTTCGCTTTCTGCACGGCTTCCTGAAAGGCGTTGATGGCGGCGAGCTTGAAAGCGATTTCCGAAGAGTCGACTTCGTGGTACGAGCCGTCGTAGAGGTCGACAGACACGTCGACCACCGGAAAGCCCGAGAGCACGCCGCGATCCATGGCTTCTTTGATGCCCTTTTTGATCGGCTGGATATATTCCTGCGGGATGACGCCTCCCTTGATGTTGTTGATGAACTCGAAGTGGTCTTCGCGATCGACGTTGTTCTTCACTTTCTGTCCTTCGACGACCGGCTCGAGCGGCTTCACACGGATCTTCACGTGGCCGTACTGG
Source organism: Candidatus Kaiserbacteria bacterium (assembly GCA_016432285.1). Taxonomy (GTDB): domain Bacteria; phylum Patescibacteriota; class Minisyncoccia; order Phycocordibacterales; family UBA2100; genus UBA10103. Next base: position 183,588 of record CP066682.1, on the reverse strand, counting down.
CCGCGGCCACCCGTTTGCTTAATGTGCTTGTACTCCACGTCGGCCGTACCCTGGATCGTTTCGCGGTACGCGACCTGCGGTTTGCCGGTCGAGGCCTCGACGGAAAACTCGCGCTTCATGCGATCAACGATGATCTCGAGGTGCAGCTCGCCCATGCCGGAGACGATCGTCTCGCCGGTTTCAGGGTCGGACGTAACACGGAAGGTCGGGTCTTCGTCCGAAAGGCGCGAGAGCGCGATACCCATCTTTTCCTGGTCAACCTTCGTCTTCGGTTCGATACGCATGGAAACCACCGGCTCGGGGAAGACGATCGATTCGAGCGCGATCGGATTCTCGGGTGTGCAGAGCGTGTGTCCGATCTTCACCTCTTTGAGGCCGACGGCAGCGGCGATCTCACCGGCGTACACGGTCTTCACGTCTTCGCGCTTGTCGGCCTGGAGCCTCACGATGCGGCCGAGTCGCTCCTTCTTATTGTTGGCGGAATTGTAGACGGTATCGCCCGCATTCATCGATCCAGAGTAGACGCGGAAAAAGGCGAGCGCGCCGACGAAGGGGTCGACCTGGAGCTTGAAGACGAGCGCAGAAAACGGCGCGTCGTCGCTCGCAGGCCGAGTCTCCTCTGCACCGGTGTCAGTGTTGTGTCCTTTGGCGGGCGGCAGATCCAAGGGCGATGGGAGGTAGTCAACGACCGCGTCGAGCACGAGCTGCACGCCCTTGTTTTTGAGCGAGGAGCCAGTGAGCACCGGGAAAATCTTGTTGTCGACGACGGCTTTGCGGAGCGTCTTTTTGAGCACTTCCACCGAGACTTCTTTGCCTTCGAGGTACTCGCTCATGAGCGCGTCGTCGTTCTCGACGATTCTTTCGACGAGTTCGTGGCGGTACTTTTCGGCGTCGGCTTTGAGGTTGTCGGGAATCTCGTAGGTCGAAACGTTCTGGCCCATCTCGCCCTCAAACTTGTACGCCTTCATGGTAAGCAAGTCGATGACGCCCGCGAAGTCGCCCTCCGATCCGATCGGGATCTGCGCACGGACGGCTTTCGTGGAAAGACGCTCGAGGATCGACGCGTACGATTTTTCAAACGAGGCGCCGGTGCGGTCGAGCTTGTTGATGTAGCATACGCGTGGCACGTTGGCCTCCTCCGCGTACCGCCAGTTGGTCTCGCTCTGCGGCTCCACGCCGGCGACGCCGTCGAAGACGACGACTGCGCCATCGAGGACGCGCATCGAACGCTTCACCTCCGACGTGAAGTCGATGTGTCCGGGTGTATCGATGATATTGAAACGGTGCTTGTAGGAAGTGTCGCTCCCCATGTACGTGGGGTTCCAGAAGCAAGTGATCGCAGCGGCGGTGATCGTGATGCCGCGCTCGCGCTCCTGCTCCATCCAGTCGGTAACCGTGTTGCCCTCGTGCACCTCGCCGATTTTGTGCGACTCGCCGGTGTAGTAGAGGATGCGCTCCGACGTGGTGGTCTTCCCGGCGTCCACGTGCGCGACGATGCCGAAGTTGCGGACTTTTTCGAGTGGGTAGTCTCGTGCCATACGCTAAAAGAAAGACGCCCGAAGGCGTTTCAGTAATGTAGCCGATATGGCGCGAAAACGCAAAGATGCTCAGCGCACGTAGAACTCCTCGATGAAGACCATCGCCAAAAAGAGCCCGAACATGCAGATGGCCACGAAGCCCAGAGGGCCGCCGATGAGAAGCAGAAAATCCATACGCCGCCCATGGTACGGAGTGCGGCTAAACGCAGCGTGAAGCCGCACCCGACATCGCAGACGGTTCCGATCTAACCCGCTGACCTTAACCCGCAGGTTCACCCGCAGGTTCGACCTGCGGGATTGGTGATAAGATAAATGGATGGCAACTCGGCCCCCGATGCCCGCTGGTGAGTGGTATCACTGCTACTCCCGCGGCGTAGACAAAAGAATTGTTTTTCAAAATAAAACTGACTATGAACGTTTCCTCGTTCACGCGTATGTCGCGAACAGTAGCGCGAGTCGTCGCGTTTCCGACATAGCCGATCTCCATCTTCATGCTGTACTGGCCAACGAGAGGTTCGACGCGGATCCGATTGTTGAAATAGCGGCGTACTGCTTGATGCCCACGCACGTGCATTTCGTGCTGCATCAAATCAAATCGGGAGGTATCGCCACCTTCATGCAGCGAGTTTTCACTGGCTACACAATGTATTTCAATAATAAAAACGAACGAACTGGCCCGTTGTTTGCGGGCAGCTTCAAGTCGAAACACATTACAGACGACGCCTACCTGAAGCGAGTGATTCCATATGTCCTTCTAAACCCGATTGAGCTGTTCGAACGAAACTGGAAACGCGGCGTCGGTAATATCGCGACGGTCGGAGAGAAGCTACTGAAATACCCGTATTCGAATCTGCCGGATATGAACGGAACTATTCGACCGGAGAGCAAAATTCCGCAGAAAGTTCTCGGTGATTACTATGACCGGATGCCATCGCTGCGCGATATGCTCAAGGACGCCAGGGAGTACTACATGGAGGCAAACCCGCAGGTCTAACCTGCGGGTCGCTACTTTTGAAAGAAGGCTGAGTGAACTACAGGATATGCTTCGTCAACTATTGCTCTTTTCGAGCCATTCTTTCGCTTCTATTAGTTTCTGGAGTTTATCCCTCTGCGCATGTTCTTGCATCTGGTCCACGATGGCACCTGCGGAACCTCCAGCCATAGCTCCCACAACAATCTGACCTGCTAACATCCCGAGCAGCGCGCCTCCTGTCAAACCTATGGTAATGGGTCTATTGGTTAGGGTAAGAGGCGATTTTTTTTGCATAATTCTTATCGCCTGTTCGAAAGTATTAGAAAGCTGTTGCGGAGTGAGTCTTACTTGTTTTGCCAAAATTTGGATTTCCGCAAATCTTCGCTGGTCAGCCAAGTCTGCGAAATCTTGCCCTAACTTCTGGATATCAACTGCTTCCGACTCCAGACTTTTCTTATTTTCTAGACCCATACACGTATGGTGCCAGAAGGTATCTGTTTGTCTACCACGCGAAGTGGGCGAAGGCCTTGTTGGCTTCGGCCATGCGGTGGGTCGTTTCTTTCTTGGTGACGGCTACGCCCTCGTTCTTGATCGCGGCCTTCAGCTCCGTGAGCAGCGATTCGTTCATGGGCTTACCTTTGGTGCCCTCGGCTGCCTCCACGATCCAGCGGAGCCCGAGTGCGAGCTTGCGGTTTGGGTTGACCTCGCGCGGTACCTGATAGTTGGCGCCGCCGACGCGGCGGCTGCGCACCTCCACGGTGGGAGACGCGTTCTCGAGCGCCTGCTCAAGGAGTGCGACAGGGTCGCCGTCCTTCTTCAACTCCTCCATCACCTTGTAGACGATCTTCCGTGCAGTGTCCTTCTTGCCACGCTCCATCACGTAGTTGATGAGCTTCGAGACCTTCACGGATCCGTAGATCTCGTCGGGGCCGGGCTGGTTGCGATTTTTGACAGGGCGTCGCATAGATTATTTTTCACCTTTCGGCTTCTTGGCTCCGTAGAGCGAGCGGCCGCGGCGGCGCTTGTCGATGCCGGCGGTGTCGAGCTTGCCGCGCACGATGGTATATCGAAGGCCGATGTCTTTCACGCGGCCGCCGCGCACCAAGACCACGGAGTGCTCCTGCAAATTGTGTCCCTCGCCCGGAATGTATGCGGTGATTTCCATGCCGTTGCTGAGGCGGACACGGGCGATCTTGCGGATCGCGGAGTTGGGCTTACGCGGGGTCTTGGTGGTCACGCGCGAGCAGACACCACGCTTGAAGGGCGCGGGGTAAAAGCTCGGGCGGTTTTCAAGCGTGTTGAAGCCGCGCGAAAGCGCGATGGTTTTGGTGCGCCACGTCTTCTTGCGGCGTCCCTTTCGTGTGAGCTGGTTGATCGTTGCCATGAAAAAATGCGCCTCAGCGCACCGCGGAGTCTACTATTGATTGAGTGCGGACGCAAGATATGGGAGAGTGGCCACAGAGAACCATCCCGGTTCTTCAGAAGGAGAAATGCAATGGTGGCGCATTCCTATTCCTATTTTGGCGACACGCCCTACAGTTCCGCGCCGTGGCGGCCATCGTCCACGCCTGGCATCCACACGGGCTACCCGAGCCAGGCCGTCTACGTGGTCCGCTCGCCCGGCCCCAACCACGGTGCCACCGAATTTCGTGTGGCATTTCTCGAGGGGAACGACCTCAAGAAGTTCCGTGCCAATTGGCCGCATCTCGATCCCGCCGTAAAGCAGTACCGCTTCACCGGACGGCCGCTCCATAACAAGGATCAGGCGCTCGATCGGGCGCGAGCTCTGGTCCGCTCACACTGCGGCGACGATGAGTGGCCCGACGGTGGCATCAAGGTCGTCGAGACGGAGCAGATCTTCAGCGCGGCGTAACGTCTGCGCCACTGAAAAAAACAAAACGGCCCGCCCTCGCGGGCCGCTTTTTTTACGCGTCTAGAAAGAAAATCTGCTGAGGAGGCTGCGGAGTCCGTTGGAGAGTCGCGTGAAGAGTCCTTGGAGCACGCCTTGCCCGGAAAGGTCTTCGCTCACCGCTGTGTTCACACTCGTATCCGTAAATCCGGTCGTTTGAATGATCTCGGGAGTGATCCCGGTGTACGGACCAGCGGGTGCGGACTCGCTTTTCGGAGCGGCGACGGAGATTTTGACCACGTCCTGTGCCGGCGTGAACACGGGCGCCTCGTAGGGCGCTCCATCGACCCGCCGCGAGACAAACGTCTCCGGTTCGTACGGCACGCTTGGCTCTGGCTGCGCCTGTGGCGCACTACCTTCAGTGGGCGCGCTTGCCGAGGTGAACGCACCGAGCAGAGAATCGCTCACCGTGGGAAGAGCCCCGGGGCATTTGCTTTTGTCGACTTCCGCGCAGCCGGTCTGCGCGCCTAGCGGGCTCTGACCTCCACCTTGTCCGCCACCCTGTCCACCGCCCGGAGGTTTCGGGAGCTCGGGAAGCTTTGGCATGCCGCCCTCCCCTTTTCCAGCCGCTGGCTTCTCCTGCCCCGGCTCTTGCCCTGGAGTTTTCGGTTTTTCGTTGGTCACCTTGGTGTTGCACTTTTTGGGCGGCGCACCGAGCGAAGCGACGGTGGTGTCGACGACGCCCGCCGACGAGACCTTCGTGGTGCCTATGCGCCCGGTGCACTGATAGTCGGAAAATTTGTACGGCTGTTTTGCGCCCGCCTTCAGCACCGCGCCGTAACAATCGTCGAGCGTTTTCCCGGAAAGCTCTTTGCCGACGCCTGTTACGGTCGAGGTGTACGTGCCGTCGTTGACGCCCTGCATCGTAACGGCACGCGAGATCGCTTCCATGCAGCTTTTGGGTGCCGCGAGATTCAGTGAGCCGCCCGCCGCGAGTTGTCCTGCGCTTTCGGACGGGATGCGCATGGAAATGCCGCCGAGCGTGCCGACTCCCGCCGCAGCCACGAACGCGACGAGCGAAAACGTCCAAAAGAAAAGCGGCAGGCTCCAGCGTACCTTCATGCTACAAGCGTAGCATCCGATCGGACGCTTCCCACTCGCGTTGCGGAAAGACTACAAGACTACACGCCCGCGATGCCACGCGCGACTTGGTAGACGAAGCTGCCGAACGTGCCGCCGAAAAAGACGATGATGAGCACGACGATCCCGAAGCCGAGGAAGGGGTTCAGCTCCAGCGAGCGGCGCCACCCAGCATACGCGTACTGTAGAGGCCCCGGAAGAAACGCCTCAATTACCTTGGAGCCGTCGAGCGGCGGAATGGGAATGAGATTGAAGATAAAGAGCATGACGTTGATCACCACGATCGTGAAAATGATGTCGGGCGCGCCGGGGAAGAGTCCGAGCCGCAGCAAAAGGCCGGCAAGGAGGGCAATCGCGAGATTCGCGAGCGGGCCCGCACCAGCGACGATGGCCTCCGAGAAGCGTCCGCCGCGGAGGTTGTAGGGGTTGTACGGCACCGGCTTCGCCCATGCGAAAAACAAGGGAGATTGCGTGAGCACGAAGATTGCCGGCAAGATAATCGAGCCGAAGAGGTCGAGATGCGGAAGCGGATTCAGCGTCAGCCGTCCCTCTAAGCGCGCGGTCGGATCGCCGAGCGAGTTGGCCGCTACGCCGTGCATCACTTCGTGCACGACTGCGGACATCACGATCACCGCGACGAGAAATACGATATCGATCACTTCCATCACGAGATCCTACCATAGCGAGGTTTGCGCTCGCCTTTTCAGGATGGTAGGATCCGCGGACGTATGGCACGAGTGTGCGACATAACAGGCAAGTCATCCCAGGTCGGCGGTGGGTACTCCAACCGCACTCGCGCGACGAAATTCAATCCGACCGGTAAGCGCCGCCGCCTCGTCAATCTTCAGAAGAAGACCGTCTTCGTGCCCGAGCTCAACCGCAAGGTAACGATCACCGTCTCCGCAAAGGGCCTCAAGATCATGAAAAAGAAGGGCGCCTTCCAGACTCTGAAGGCCGCCGGTCTCATCAAGTAGAAAAGAGGGAGTTATTTTCTCCTGACCGTTTTCCCGTCCGACACGAAGGTGATCGTGCCTTCCTCGCACGTATCGAGCGTCGGTATTTCAAAGCGCGCCAAAAGATCGACCACCTCCTGATGCGGATGTCCGTAGGTATTCTCGCAGCCGCGCGAAAAGATCGCATACTCCGGGCTTGCGTACCCCACAAAGAGCGCGGCCGACGAGGTGCGCGAGCCGTGGTGCCCCGCCTTTAGCACGTTGGATTTCAGATTTTTCCCGTCGAGCCGCGCCAAATACTCCTCAATATTCTGTGGCGCATCGCCCGGCAGCAGGAACGACGTGGCGCCGTACGTGAGGCGTGCGACCAGGGAGCCGGTATTGGTTTCCACGCCGGGCACTGCGCGATCGGGAAAGAGAATCTCGAGCTGCGCACCACCTCCGAGATCAAACACGTCTCCGCGCTTCGCGACGAGGCGTTCCGATCCTTCTTCCTGCGCCGCTTTTTCAAACGCCGCAAAAATCGAGCTGTCGCCCTGCACGCCGGATTCGATGATCGTGCCGATCTCGTACCGCTTCAGCACGTCGAGAAGACCGCCGATATGGTCCGCATCGGGATGCGTGGGCGCCACCATGTCGATCGAGCGGTCGTAAAACGGCAGAACTCCCGAAAGCTGCCGCAGCACGGTAGAGCCTTTCCCGCCATCGATCAGCACCTGCCTCCCGGAGGGCGCGTCGATAAAAATCGCATCTCCCTGCCCCACGTCGAGGAAGGAGACGGTGAGAGAGCCGCGCCGATCCTCCCGGAGCACGATGATGCCTATCACAAAAACGAGGACGAGGAGCACAAGAATCGCGATTCCGTACAGCCTCGCGCTCCGACGCATCGGGTCATTGTACCTTCATGAATACGGTATACTGTGCGGCGTATGTTTGAGGCGAAAAGATTCAACCTCCCCTCGCTCGACGGAATCTCCGACGAGTCGGTAAAGCAGCATCTCGCGCTCTACGAAGGCTACGTAAAAAATTTCAACGCACTCTCGAATCTTTTGCCGGAGCTCGCGAAAGATCCGGAGAAAAATATGCACCCGCTCGCGGAGATTATCCGTCGCCGCTCGTTCGAATTCGGCGGCATGCGGCTCCACGAGCACTACTTCCCGCAGTTTGAGGGCGGACCGACACCGGTCCCCACGAGCGGCGCTTTCTACGAAGCGATCGTAAAGGAATACCACAAGCCCGAGTGGTTGATCGAAATGATGAAAGCGATCGCCGCGATGCGCGGCCCCGGCTGGGCCATGCTCTACTGGGATCCGGAGAGCAAACAGTTCCTCACGGGATTCACCGGCGAGCAGCACCAAGGACACTTCGCGACGCTACCCATCATCCTCGCGCTCGATGTGTGGGAGCACGCCTTCCTCCTCGACTACGGCGCGACGGGCAAAGGCACATACGTGGACGCTTTCTTCAAGAACCTCAATTGGAGCATGATCGAAAAGCGCTTCGACGCGCTTCAGTAACAAAAAGCGCGGCTCGCGGGCCGCGCCTTTTTCAATTCATTTCGATCCCTTACCGGAAGCTGCCGTCTGCGCTCCGCCCCTGTTCGGCCGAGTCCTTGTCGACTTCGGTATCAGCTTCGAGGTTGTCGTGAGCGAGAAGCGATTGCGGCTTCATAAAGGCGTGGTCAACTTTGCGATCGTCCACATCACGGAAGTTTTTGGTTCCCGCGATGGGATGCTTTGCAGTCGCCTCTGCTCGCAGCTCCTCTGCGGTCGTCTCATCCATGAGCTTTCTCTCCTTCTTCGGTTTGAGTTCGTCCATATTTCAGTACGAATAGTATCACTCCCCCGTAGATGAGAACAAGCCACACCGGACTGAAAGCAGGCAACGTGATGGATGCAAAGGGGAGCGATGCGAAAAACTGCGCGATGCCGACGATGTACGAGAGGAGCGCATACGCGGGGAGCCCGACAAAAGCGGCGAAGCCGCCAAAGAGGAGCCCCGCAAGCGCCGTCATCGCCGAAAAGAGCATGGCGAGCGGCACCGCAATGAGCGCGAAAAGATTCGCGAAAAGAGAGTACACCGGAAGCTGCCCGTTTTCAAAAAGGAGAAGCGGAAGCACCGTGATTTGCGTGGCGAGGGTGGTGGCGGCGATTTCCCGCACGCCGAATCGATAGGTGAGGAACGAGAGTTTCCTGATCATGATCGGCGTGAAAAAAACGAGGCCGAACGTGGCGAGAGCGGAGAGCTGGAAGCCCGGGTCGTACCGAAGCACGAGCGGATTCCACAGCACCATAAGCGCGGCCACCACCGCGAGCGCGCGCGACGCGATGTAGAGACGGCCCGCCATGCGAGCTGCGACTGCGATCCCCGCCATCGAACCGGCGCGCACCGAGGCCGACGCGAAACCCGTAAATGCCGAAAAGAGAAATGCGGTGAAGATGCTGAGGCTAAGGTGCACAAAGCGCGGGAGCGCGAATCGCGCAAGCGCGCGAGAAAGATAGTCGATCACAATCATGATGTTGTATCCGGAGAGCACGATGATGTGCGTGAGGCCCACTGCGCGGAAAGTGTCGGAAAGCTCTGGCCCGACGCCGCGCTTGTCGCCCACGGTAATGCCCGCAGCGAGCCCCGCCTGTGGCTCCGGCAAAGCAGCGTGGAGACCGTCAAGATAGACGCGCTTCAGGAAGATCGCCGCCGCCTTCAGAGGATTCCGGCCGCCCGCTCCGATTTTCTCCACCTCCGCAAAGCTGAGTTCATGCGTGATACCGTCCTTCTTGAGATACATCGGATAGTCGAACTCTCGTCCCGCGCCCGCATCAAAGACTTCGGGCAACGTGAGCTTCCCACCGGCTCGTACGCGATCGCCATACGACACATCGCTCCCAAGGGGAGCGATCACGAGAATGCCAGTTTCGATGCTCGTCGTCGCACTTTGATATACCAGCGTGTCGGTTTGCACGTAGAGGCGGATACTGCTTTCGCGCATGTCCGGCTCGGCAAACACGACACCCTCAACCGTTACGCGCGATCCGACTGCCTCGGAAAGTTGTGGATCAGGGGGCTCCGCGGCCGCGCCCACACGCACCACGCCGCCCGCCATGGCGACGAGGACCACGCACGCGAGCACGGCCGCTTCGTGCCGGAGCGCCCCGAAACGCGCGACCGCGAATGCGGCCGCGGCAAGCACAAGAAGGAACGCAGCGAGCGCCAGGTCTGCGTCGAAACTGCCGACAAAAACACCAAAGAGAAAACCGCCGGAGAGCCCGTAGAGCACTCGGGCGCTCATTCTTTCGGCTTATCGAGCTGTTCGAGCTTCAAGCTCTTGAACACGAAGTAGACGACCGCAGCGAGAATCAAAAAATCGATGAGTACCGAAATAAAATCGCCTACGAGGAAGGGGCCGACGGTGAATTGCGAAAAGTTTTTGTCGCCCTCCCCCGTGAGGAGCCCGATCAGCGGGTTGATGATGTCGGTAACGAGCGCCGTGACGACCTTCTGCACCGAGGAGCCGAGCACGAAACCGATTGCGAGCCCCATGACGCCGCGCTCCCTGATGAACTGCACGAATCCGGCAAACGCGCGTTCGGGCGCCGCGAGGATCGTCGGTTGGCGGGGCGGCACATTTTCGGGCGTCTGCGTTTGTATCACCTTGAGATCATCTGTCATACGAGGATTATACCCGCATCACGCTTGCGCGGCTTCGTCGATCGCCTCGTTGACGAGCCGGTCGGCTTCCGCGTTCTCGGCACGCGGCACATGCACGAAGGAGATCCGCGGGAAATGGGCCACGATCAGGTTGTGTACTTTCATGTACTGCGGCCAGAGCGTCTCCTCTTTGATCTGGTACACATCGGTGAGCTGCCGCTGAATCAGCTCGCTGTCCATACGCACCTCGATCTCGCGCTCCGAGAGACCGCGTTTTTTCGCCTCGGTGAGCGCGAGGATCACTGCCTCATACTCGGCCCAGTTGTTCGTGCGCCCATCGCCGAGATATTTTTTGATCTCAATTTTTTTCGCGCCGTCGATCAAGAGCGCGCCTGCGCCCGCCTTCCCCGGGTTTCCCCGCGCCCCGCCGTCGGTGTAGATGACGATCTCTGCCATGATTATTTGCACAAAATGATGCTCTCAAGGTCACGCTCGAGTGAAGCCGCAAACCACGCACGCACCTCGTCTTCGGAGCCGACGGCGTCGATGAGCTTTTGCTCAAGCGCGAGCGATGCAGGCATGGCGGAGCCGTCGGCCATGGCACGCACCTCGCCCTCGGCAAGCGCGCGATTGCGCGCGACCGCTTCGATGAAGACGTCGGCAAAAATCTCAAGATCGCGCTCGAAGAGCCTGCGCTCCGCTTCGCTCAGGGGCTTGTTGGGATTGCCGGTGTCTTTATAAGGGCCCGAGGCGAGCTCGACGAAATTCAGTCCCTCGTTTTTGTTTTTCTGCACGTTGTCGACGTAGGAATAGGTGACGCCGATCGAGCCCACCGTCGCGAAAGGAGACGCGATGATCGAATCCGCCGCGGTGGCGGCGAGGTACGCGCCGGAGGCGCCGACCTCCCGCACGTAGGCGACGACCGGGATCGACACATTTTTGATGGCGTTCATTATCTGCATCGATGCGGCGCCGTACCCGCCGCCGGAGTCGATCTCGACGACGACACCGAAGATATTCGGATCGGCCTCGGCCTCTTTGAGGTAGCGCTCCACAAAATCGCCCGAGGTAGCAACGGCGGAGTATTCTGTTTCGTCGTAAAAGCCGTCGTACGGCACGATCTCTCCCTGGATCGGTATGACGGCGATCGAACAAAGGCCATCCGAAATCGGGGGCAGCATCGTGCTCCAGCGCTGATACCAGTTGCCGTACCACTGGACGCCGCCCATGAAAAAAAGGAAGGCGATCCCTGCGCCTGCAAAAAGAATGGCGATCGGACGCGCGAGATCGCTCATGCCGACGCAGCAGAAGCGGCGAGCTTCTCGAGCGTGCGGTAGGCGTAGACGATGGAAAGCGCCGTCACCGGCACCGATACGAGGAGCCCCACGACGAGCGCGAGAAAGCCGAGGATGTTGATACCGAGGATGAAGGCGAAGAGCCCGAGGAGCTCCCACTTGTGCCCCTTGGTGATGCGCGCGCTTTCTTTCAGCGCCTCAATCGGGCCGAGGCCTTTGTCGATGACGAAATACTGCGCAAACTGGAATGTGAGCACGACGATGACTCCGGGGATGATGAGGAGCACGAAGCCCACGGCCGCCATGAGTCCGTACAAGACGGCGGCGCCAAGATATTTCCAAAAGTCCGCCGGGTGCCAGAGGTCGTTGATCGAAACACTTTCAATAGAATCGTGCGCCTTGATGAAAAACGCGGTCATCCCCATGCCGATGAAAAGATTGACCACGAAGCTCACAAGCGTGAAAAAGAGCGACGCGGTCGGATCTCCCCGCATCTGCTCTCCGAAGGCGCCGAGGAGCCAGCTGATGACTGTGGTGAGAAGGAGTCCGCCCGCGAGCACCCACGGCTTCTTTTTGAAAATCTCCCACGCTGTCTTGATCGCTTCGGTGTTCCTGAAGCCCTGCATGAAACTTAGCCTACCATGCCGGCGCGCTCTTGCGCCTCCTCACTGTGTATTGCGTTTGATTGAAGCACGTCGACGAGCCGCAGGGTGAGTCCGCCACGGTACGAATCGCGCTCGAGGCTCGCCGTTACTCCCACTGGGAGTCCTTGCGTGGGCGGCAGCGTAAACTGCTCCGGCGAGCGGAAAAATTGGAACGCCCGCGCCCGCGAGCCTGTCTTGCGGCACTCCAGCATGAGCTCCACATGATTTTTCTCCTTGCCGAAACGCCGGACTTCCGTCACGATCCCGTCGGCGACGAGAAAAATCGGCTTTTGATTGCCGATGCCAAAGGGCCCCATGCGCGAAAGATCTTCGTAGAGCGACCACGAGATTTCCGAGAGCGCGAGGATCGCGTCGGCCGCAAAGGATTTCGGTTCGATTGCAACGGCGCCCGAATCCGCCGCCGCTTTCGCGAGAGTCTCCGGCAGCGTGTGCACGCTTCCCTCTCGCAAGGTAAAGCCGCCGCTCTGGCGATGCCCTCCGTACTCGACGAACGCCTCGTCCGCGGCCGCAAAACAGTCGACGACTGAGACGCTGCCGTCGGAGCGGCACGAGCCCTTGATGCGACCCTTTGCGTCGCGCCCCCACACGCACACGAGCCCACCCCGCTCCTCCATGATGGAATTGGCGGCAAGGCCCAAAAGTGCGGGCTTCCACTCCGGGTTTCCAACCACTATCACCTGATCGTTCTCGGAAAAACGCTGCTTCACGCTTTTTTTCGCCTGCCGCACGATGCCGGCCACGATTCCCTTCCGTTTCGCGTTCAAATCCTCAAGATGCGCAGCGATTTTTTCCGCCTCATCCCGCTTGCGCGTGGTGAGGAGCCGGAAAGCGGCGTCGGGCTCGTCCATGCGCGAGGCGGCGTTGATGCGCGGCGCGATCGAAAAGGCGATGTCGTCTTCCAAAATATCCGCTCGCTTCACGCGGGCGCTGTTGCAGAGTGCCTGGAGGCCGAGCCGGGGGGACTTGCGCAGCACCCGGAGACCCCAGTGCGCGAGTACGCGATTCTCGCCGACAAGCGGTACGAGATCGGCGACCGTCGCGATCGCCACGAGATCCAAAAGCCACTTCTCCCAGCCGTCGGCCACCTGCGTAAAGGAAGGAATGCCCCGCTGCCGCCCCTCGACAAGCGCTGCCTGCACGAGCTTCCACGCGACCGCCGCCCCGCACAGGTCGCGGAAGGGGTACTCGCCGAGCTTTGGATTCAAAACGGCGACACAGTCCGGCAGCACGCCGGTAACCTCGTGGTGATCGGTAACGATCACGTCGACACCCAGCTTTTTTGCGACTTCCACTTCCGCCGCGGCGTTGGTGCCGACGTCGACGGTGATGATGAGCGAAACACCGCGCGCCGCGAGCGCCGCGAGCGCCTCCGCGTGAAAGCCGTACCCCTCTCGGTCGCGGTGTGGGAGGTACACTTCAAAATTTTCGTGCCCGATTTTCGTAAAAAAATCCGAGAGCACCGCGGCCCCGGGAATGCCGTCGCAGTCGAAGTCGGCATATACGGCGATGCGCTCGTTCTGCTGGATCGCGAGCAAGAGCCGCGTGACCGCGCGCTCCATGTCGAAGATCGTAAAGGGTGAGTGGAGGTGGAGATCGTAATCAGGATTGAGAAATTCCGCGATGCGATGCTCCTCATCAATGCCGCGTTTCGAAAGAAGCGTGCGTAGAAACTCGGAAACTTCCATCGCCCCATTGTATACTGCCTCCATGAGCGATTGCCTCTTTTGCAAAATCATCCGAGGAGAACTTCCTTCATTTACGGTCTACGAAGACGAGCGGACGATCGCCTTCCTCGACATCCACCCCGTCAACGCCGGGCACACGCTCGTCGCTCCCAAAAAGCACTCGCACAATATCTTTGACATCGCTCCGGAGGACTGGGCCGCTGTTTCGGAGACGGTGCGACTGCTCGCGATCGCGATTGAAAAAGGGATGGAGGCCGACGGCGTCAATATCGCGATGAACAACCGCGAACACGCCGGGCAGGTGGTACCGCATCCGCACGTGCACATCATTCCGCGATTCAAGGGCGACGGCCTGAAGCTCATGCCGCAGCGCTCATACGAAGCGAGCGAAGCTGAGGAGTCGCAGCGAAAGATCGTCGGCGCGCTTCGTTAGTTTGACGAACTCTGTGCCGGAGCGCAGGCGCCTGCGTAGAGGAACTCCGCGTTGGCCGCGTTCAACTGGCAGCGATTGCCGTAGGTAACCGGGTCCGGCAGGCGACAGATCGCGGTGCAGAATTGTCCCGGCGGGCAGGTATTGGTGCAGCCTGGCGGACGGCCGCAGACCGGATTGTATTCAAGTGTGCACGCGACCTGCGAATTGGAGACCTGCACGCTTGAGCTCGTTTTTGCCTCTTTGCCTGCGCTGTCCGTTACAACGACCGTTACACGGTAGGAGCCGGCACGCGCGTAGCTGTGCGTGAAGGTGGTTTCTTGCTGGATCGACGACGCCGCGCTTGATACGCGCGTCGCGCCCTTGTCCTGCCACTCATCGCCCCAGGAAATCGCGTACGAGAGCGGCCCGTTTTCAGGATCGGATGCGGTGATCGTCCACGTGCCGGTTTCGTTTAAGGTGAGCGATGTGGGGCCGGAGAAGCCGGAAACCACCGGCGGTTTGTTGGAGGCGCTAGACGGATCGAGCACCACCACCTTGGCGCGCGCGAGCGGCGGCGGCTCCGCAAGAAGGCAGCGCGGCTCCGTGTGCAGACACGCGATGTAGCGGGAGACGGTCGCCGTGTAGGTGCCGGGTGAGCGGTACGTGTGCGATGCGACAGCAGGCGAGACGCACGGAGCACGGATGCAGTAGATCTGCCGCGTGTCCATCAGTTGTCCGCCGCCATCGCCGAAGTCGATGTAGTACTGGCCTTCTTCGCCCTGAGGCTGGTAGGTAAATTCGACGGCAAGCGGAGCGGCGCCGCGCGCGGGAGAAGCCGAAAGATCGCTCTTCGCGCCGCACCAGATTTTAATGCGCTCGCGGCTCAGAGGTCCGATAGAGCCCACGGCCGAGATTCCCTCGGCCGACTGCCACTTCGCCACCGCTGCTGCCGTGGCGGGGCCGAAGTACCCGGTCGCGTTTGCCGAGAGATACCCTTCGTCGCGCAAAAACTCCTGGAGGCTCATCACGTCGTCGCCCGAGGTGTTCCGCGCAAGATTGCGATTGAGGATCGCGCACACGCGATGCTGCACACTTGAAGCAACAGCGGTGGAAGCGGTCGAGGTGGCGTTTGTGGAGGCGAGCAGCTTCTGCAGGTCGGCGATTTTCGCGAAGAGCTCTTTTATCTGCGTTTGTATTTCATCGACGGTGAGAGCCGAGGCAGGACTCACAGAGAGAGCGCCGACCGAAAACAACGTCGCGAGCGTAATACCGGCAATCAGTTTTTTGTTCATGTATTAAAAGTAACGCTTTTCTAAAGCGGCGCACGGGCCGCTGTGGATGAAGACGGCCTTCATTATTGTTTGTTACAGGAAATTATCCCAATGCCTCAATGCCTGGAAGCGTACCTTTGAGGAGATACTCGAGCATCGCGCCCCCGCCCGTAGAGAGAAAGGCCTTTTTCCGGAGATCGACGCCCGCAGCCTCGATCGCGGCGATCGTGTCTCCCCCGCCGATGACGATCTTCGCGCCGCTTTGCCCCGCGAGCTCCGCGATAGCTTTGGTGTACGAAATATAGCCATCCTCGTAAATCCCAGTGGGGCCGTTCCAGAGTACGAACTTCGCTGCGGCGATGTGCGGAGCGAGCAGCTTCACCGTCTCGGGCCCGATGTCGACGATCTTCTCCTCCGCTGCCACCTCCTCAGGCTTTTTCACGCGTGCCGATTTGTCGGGCAACTCGACCGTCACGTCGACGGGCGCAAGAAAGTGCGGATGCTGCAACACGTCGGGGCCGGGCAGCTCCTTGGAGATCAGGGAACGGCCGGTCGGAAGCCCGCGCGCCCTGAAAACGTCGTTGGCAAGCGCGCCCGTGATGAACACGCGGTCATATTTTTCCAAAAGCAACTTGATGAGCGGCGCTTTCGTTTCAAACTTCGCGCCGCCGAGCATGGCAAACGAAGGCGAGAGGGGCGCGCGGGCGGCATCCGCTTCGCGCACTTCGTCGCGCAAGAGAAAGCCCGCGTACGACGGCAAGAATTTTGGCACGCCCGCGATGGAAGCGTGCGCGCGGTGCACAGCTGCGAAGGCGTCGTCGACGTAGATTTCCGCGAGTGAGGCGAGCTCCTTGGCGAAGCCCTCGTCGTTGCCACTCTCGCGCGGATCGCGTCGCAGATTTTCTAAGAGAAGCACATCGCCATCCCGCATGGCCTGTACCGCTCCACGCGCGGCGTGCCCCACGATGTCGGCGATGAATACGACCGGCCCGAAGGCCTTGATCGCCTGCGCGACCGGCTCCAGCGTCTCCTCCGGGTCCCTCCCGATGTGCGAAATCACGATGACTCGTGCCCCCTTCTCCGAGAGATACTTGATCGTCTGCCAACCCTGCTGTATGCGGTACGTGTCGGCCACCGCTCCGTCCCGCCCGATCGGCACGTTGAAATCGCTGCGCAGCAGCACGCGCTTCCCCTTCAAATCTGCGGCCGGTATTTCGTCGATGCACTTCATGTGAATCAGCCGATGGTAGCAAGGAGCGCGGCAAAGCGCGGCGCGTCGATGCTCACGTGCCCAACGAGAAGCCCGGCCACGTCGCCTCCTTCCAGCATGGGACGCGTGCTCTCTTCGTTGACCGAGCCGCCGTACAAAATTTTGATCGCGTGACCCTTCTCGCCGTACTGCTCCACGATCGTCTTGCGGATGAAAATCGCCATCTCGTGCATCTGCCGCGGGTTCATGGTCTTCTCGCCGCCGATCACCCACACAGGCTCGTACGCCACGATCACTTTTGCAATCTGCGTGGCCGGGACGTCGGAAAATCCGGCGATCAGCTGCTCTCGCACGAACGGGAAAAACTCGGCGGAGGAATCACGCTGCTGCTCCCCGACGCAGAGGATCGGTGTGAGCTTCAGCGCGAGGGCCGCTGCGACCTGCCGGCGCGTGTCGTCATTATTCGTGCCGCGCGCGCGTTTTTCCGAATGGCCGATCACGGCGAAGCTGGCGCGCGCGTCCTTGGCCTGCGCCAAAGAGGTGGCGCCCGTGAAGGCGCCTTTTGCTTCCGCATGCGCATTCTGTGTCGCAAACGAGATTCGCTTGCCCTTGTAGGCGGCCGTGAGCTCCCGGAGAAAGATCGCGGGAGGCGCCACGACGAGCTGGAAGTTTTTGCCCTGCTCGGCGGCCTTTCGCGTGGCATCGAAGAGTTGTTTCGCCTCGCGCATCGTCGGCGGATTCATTTTCCAATTCGCAACGACGATGGATTTCACGCTGCCAGTATACCAAAAAAGAAAACGAGTACGGGCCGCGGGGACCGTACTCGTTTGACTCGTTGCCGACGCGGTGAGCGTCAGCCGTGCTTATGCTTCTTCTTGGCGTTGAACGTAACCGCAGCGTTCTTGCCAATGAGAGGCTTCTCGGCCTGCCGCACCATGCGTGCGGTAACTTGAATGCCTTGCTTCTGGAGCTTCTTCGCGAAGCCCTTGGGCAAAGCGTTGTGGTGGTAGGCATACCACTGCCCCACCCAGAGCTCCTGCTTGCCGTTCGTGTTGCAGCCGTCGGCCGCACCACGCATGCATGTTTGCGCGAAGCTTCTGCCTTGCTCGGTGTTCTCCCAGACCGTCTCCAGCCGTGCCGCCTGCAACACACGATCATTGTCGCGATACGGCAGCCAGGCTCCGGCGAACACCGCAGTCGCCACGCAGCCCTTGATCATGTTCACGGCCGATTCGCGGGCAGTCATGCTGCGCGGATCGGTGAGACTGGCGCCTTGCCAACGCGCGCCGTTCCACGTTGAGAACGCCGACGACCAGATGCAACCGACTGCGGTTTTACCGGTACCGGCATTGCTCTTGTGGCCGCCACCGCCCTTGCCTTCTGTGGCACCGGGAGTTGACGATCCGCCACCGCCGGGAGGCGGTCCTCCCGGACCGCAACAGATCCCCTGTGCCGACGCATCGCCCACGAGCGCGATCCGCACATCCTGCGGATCGAGCGAGACCGATCCGCCGTACGCGACGGCGAACACGGGGATGGCCGCAGAGGCCATCAGGATACGCTTGTTCATTTCAGAACCTCTTCAACTTGATCGCCGCGGATTGCGGCGATTTCATCTCTCTAAACCGGCGAAATTATGTCAGGAAAATACAAAAAAGCAAGTATCATTGCTCGCGCCAGAGCACGAGGCCGTAGTCGACGGAGGTCGAAGGCGTAAACGGCGGCGGGCTGAAGGCCAGTATCTGGTCGTACGTGTTGGTGCGCGTTTGAAAGCCGTTGGTCACGTTGCCGTAGCTGTCGAACCACACGGTACCCGCGCGCACGTTGGAAGCGATCGATCCTGCGACCGTGAGAGAGCTGCGCAAAATGTACGAATCGTAGCCGCCGGTGTATCCCGCGTAGTAGTAGTCGCGGCCGTAGTAGCCTGACTGCGCCACGAAGATGCCGCGGAGCGTCATCGTGTTTGGGACGTTGATCGGAAAGCGGATCGAATGCTCCGCGATCACCGTGAGCCCGGTCGATCCGTCGGTCGTCGTGTAGCCGATGTTATTTACCGGCAGCACGTCTGGTGCGTAGTTGCCGGTGTCGGCCGCGACGACCGTCACCTTCCCCGAGACTGTCCCTTCGATCCACGCTTTCGCATTCACATAAATCACCGAACATCCGGAGGGCGGCGTGAAGGTGCCGAGGAGCGTCTCACCGGTGATCACATCGTACTCGAGGTGCCACTGCCCGGTCTCGGTGCGGTACCCCTGCGTCGACCCGTTCGTCGCCGTCACGCGGTAGATCGTGACGGTGCCATTGGAATTGAAGACGAGGTGATAGCCGCGCTGATCGCTCGCGGCGACCGAGGAGTAGCTCGATCCCTGCTGCGCGCCCGCCACGTACGTTGCGGTGCCAGAAAGATAGATGCCGCTCGTATTCGCGAGGGTTTGGAGCGTGCCGAAGTTGGATGCGACACCTGCAAAATCGATCGACGCCACAGGATACTGCCAGAGCGCGAAGCCCGGACCCGATCCGACAACGCCGGGAGCGCTCGGCTGCGCCGGGTTGCAGTTGTAGCTCGTGGTGCAGTTCCACGTGGAAACAGCGCTCGAGACTGTGGAGTTGTTGAGACCATCCTGCCGGATACCGCCGTTGGAGAAGTAGGGGCCGTTGCTTAAATTGCTCGACGTAAACCACACGTTGGAATTGAGGAGGAAGGCGTATTCGGCGACGGACGGGCGCATGTAGCGGGCGAGAATCGTCCGCGGGAAGCGCGTGTCGATAGCGGCGGTGCCCTTCGATTCGAGATCGATCCACTGCACGCGATTGCACTGAAGCGCCGACGTCGCCGTAATCTCGGCGCTTCCGACCGCTCCCCCTTCGGGGTCGCTCACCGAGTGCGTGTAGGGCGAGATGAGTCCGCTACCACTCACCAAGATAGCGGGATTGTGCGCGAGGAACCATTTGTAGTATTCGAGACCTGACTCGGCGATCGCGATTGCCTGCTCGCGCGCGTGGAGCGCGCGGCCGTACTTGGCCTGCTCGAAGACGTAGCTCGTGATCGTGCCCATAACGATGAGGAAGATGCCCATGAACGCGACGACGATGAGCGTCGTAACGCCGCGCGAAGATTTTTGCATGATCGGTCTCATATCATCTGATGTTGCGGAGCGCCGCCGACGAGCGGAAGGTGAGGAGCGTAGGAGATTTGATCGGGTTGACGTCGACGACGACCGTGAGCGTGAGGAAGCGGAGATCGGCGACCTTCGTGAGGTCGGTGATCTCAGCGCCGTTTTTGTCGTAGTAGGTAAAGGCGCTGATTCCCTGATCGATGTTGTGCACATATTCCGAAAGCGTCGAGGTGGCCTCCGCGCCCGTGTAGGCAGGCGGATCGCCCACAGGGTTCACGATGCCCTGATTGAGCGTCTGAAAATTGAAGCTCGTGGTGGCCACGTAGAAGCGCACTTTCTCGATCGCCGGATCGGTATCGACGTCGGCATAGAAAACGATGGACGACGTGGACATGGAGACGATCGGATAAGAGCCGTCGCTTCCATACGAGGCTTCGCGCACGATTCGTACCATGGTATCGATGCCGCGCTGCGCCGATGCGGTGGCGGATGCCTGCTCGATCGCATATCCGCTTGTGCGGTAGAAGTAAATGATCGAGGAGAGAATCGCCGTTAGGACAGCAATGAAGACGCCGATCCACACGACCGTTTCAAGCATGGTGACTCCTCGTTCTTTCTGCATATCAATCAAAGGGGGCGGAGAAAACGCTCGTGCCGTTGACGTTGACGTTCGTGAACGTCTTTTGTGTGTAGCCCGCAGCGCTGATGGTGAGCGAGTAGTTTCCGCCGTTTGAAAGCGACGAAAAAAATGCCTGTCCGCAGAGGTCGCTTGTGAGCGTCGTGTCGATACTGGGATTTTTTTCGAGCCGTACCGTGGCGCCCGGCACGAGCACCCCAGTATTCGTACGTACGTCGACAAGCAGCGAATCGCTCGTGTGAGCCGCAAGGTAGAGCACCGTCGTTTGGCTCGACGCAGGCGCGAGGTACTGCGGCTGCGGTGCGTCGCACGATGAAGCGATGTCGTATCCGGTGGAGGGGTCGATCGAGATCGCGTACGTATCCCACTCCATGTTCGCGAGCGTGGTCGTGCCGGTGCCACCGTTTCCGAGAACCTCCTCGAACTTGTAGACCGTAGGATTGGAGCCGATGTACTTGTTGCCCCGGAGCGTGAACGGAACGGCCGCGAGTCCGCCGCCGGTCGCCTGCGATCTCGTAACGACCGTCTTCGACGCGAGGTAGTCGATCGCAAATGTCATGGAGGTCGTCTGGTTGTTGGCCACCGAGACGTGCGGTGGAGAAGGCGACGGGTTCTGCCCGCTCGATCCCCATGTTTGATCCGACGAGTAGCCCGTTTTCGTGATGACGATCGAGTAGCCGGACCCGACGGGCGCGCCGAGCAGCGACGCGACGCCATCGGTGTTGGTGTAGGTCGTGAGGCTCACCGTGGGGTTCACGGTGCTGTTGATGATGTCCACGCGCGCGTTCTGCACGGGCTGCGAAGCCGCGTTGACCACGTAGACAGAGATCGCGCCGCACGGCGCGGTGCATGAAACTTCGGTGCCGTTGCGCGGCTCGATGCGCGTAACGAGCGTGATATGCCGCTCACCGATCCGCGAGGTCCACGAGACGTCGACGCGCACGCTCTTGTAGTCGAGCGGCGTGGGGCTTTCTGACGGGTAGGTGTCGGCACCGGCAAGTCCGTCGTACGGATCGTCTCCGTAGAGAATCGTCGTGCGTCTCGTATAGTCGGTGTTGTTGAGCGTGATCGTCTCCGACTGCGCGAGCGCGCCCGAGGGAATGCCGCCCGAGGTGCCGATCGAGGAGTATGAGAGACTTCGCACGTATTCCATGCGCTCGGCGGCGAGCGCGATCGCACCGGCGCGCGATTTGTTGTTGGTTACCACGTCGACCGAAAGCTGAAAGACGCCGGCGACACCGACAAACACGATGAGAAGGAGCGCGCTGCCGACCATCGTATCGATGAGCGTCATCCCACGTTGCCGATGTATCGCTCCATGAAAGAACCGCATACACGCAAAAATCCTATCCGATCGATTGCGACAAGGAGTAGATTGGGGTAATCATCGAAACCGCGAAAAATCCGACGGCGAGCCCGATGATGACCATGAGGAAGGGCTCGACGATCGTCGACATGTCTTTCGTCTTGCGGTCGACTTCGTCTTCGTAGAAAACCGCGAGTCGCTTCAGCATCTCCGAGAGCGCTCCTGTCTCTTCGCCGACCGACATCATCTCGCCCACAAACGGCGGATAGAGATCTTCGCGGCGCACAAACGCAGCGGAGAGCGGCTCGCCCTGCCCGACACCACGCTTCGCGTCGTCGATCACTCCTTTGAAGTAATGGTTCTGGACCACCTGCCCCGTGATCTCGAGCGAGGCGATCACGTCGACCCCAGAGGAGAGGAGCGAGGCGAGCGTACGCGAGGTGCGCGCCGCATTCACCTCGCGCACCATGGGACTGATGAGCGGCAGGTGCAGGATCACGAAATCGAGCGTGCGCCGACCGATCGGCGTACGCAGCGCAAAATAGAAGAGCGCGAGCGCGCCGCCCGCGAGTCCGATTGCGACCACCGTGTACTGCACCAAAAAGTCGCTCACGCCGATCACGAACTGCGTCGACGGGGGAAGTTCGGCGTTGACCTCGCGAAAGGTCTGCGCGAGCGTGGGCACCACCTTGATCATCATGAGGACGCCGATGCCGATGATCGCGATGATGATGATGCACGGATAGATCATCGCGCTTTTGATCTTCTTTTTGAGTTGGTACATGCGCTCCATCTGCTCGGAGACGACCGAAAGCGCGTCGGGGAGTGTGCCGCCCTCTTCACCCGCGCGCACCATGGCCACGAAAAGATTGCTGAAGACGTTGGGGAATTTTGAAAGCGCGTCGTGGAGCGTGTCGCCGCGCCTCACACTGCTCGCGACCTCGCCGATCACGTTCCGCAGCTTCGGATTTTTCGTCTGCCGCTCCAAGACCGCGAGCGCCCGCGCGAGCGCGAGGCCGGCCGAGAGCATGGCACCGAGGTTGCGGGCCAGGAGAATCTTGTCGTACTCCTTCACGCTCCCGAACTTTGAGTTGAGGTACGAGAGGCTCAGCCACTTATTGCCGGATTCTTCCGCGATCGAGACGATGTGGCCGCCCTCTTTGCGGACGATCGAGTAGAGCTCAAAGCGATCCTTGGCATCGGCGACGCCGGTGTAGATCTCTCCGTCCGGCTTTTCGGCCGTGTAGTTGAAGCGCGCCATTCACTCAATTATAGATGAGAAAGCGGCGCCCGAGCGGCTTCTTTTCGAGAAAATGTGGAGTTCGGGCCGACTTATCGTTTCCGACCTCTAATGTACACACGCGGCGAAACTTTTTTATCTTGATGATCTTCGTACTCAGCGCTAAACGCAAGTCTTCCGTTTGATTCGGTGATATCGACTTTGGTGAGAGCACTGGCAGTGCTTTTTGGGGCAAACACGAGCGCTGAAAATCTTTCCGATGCTTTCTCTCCGATCCCCCCGCGGCGACCCAACGAGCACCCGTCAAGAATAAAAGTAGGCTCCTCTACGAACAATTCAGGCCCGGCGCCGAGTCCTCCCATAATATCGTCCACATCGATGTCACCACCATTTTCATCAGGTCCGAATTCCAAATGCTGACGCCATGAATGTGCGCGAATGAATAGGAACGACGCCTTTCTTGATGGTCCGTATTTTTTCTTGAATTCCCCGAAGTAGTATTCGACCTCCTGCTTACTGTCGCATTCGATGATGCGTAGCGCATATCCGAGTTGTTTGAGTTGCCACGCAACACTCGACACGACTGTCTGATCATTTTTCTGAAACGTTCCAGCATTGTGATCGTATGCTGCCGCGAGGAAAACCCCGTACTTCTGGTCGACCTTATCACGTTGATCGTACTGAGCCTTGAGTACTTCCGCACCGTAGCGCGTAAACCAACGAATTCCGAAGCGCTCATGTAACTCCGCAACGGCCCCTGGACGTTCGGACTCGAGTTTCTGAATAAGCTCGAACTGATCAAGAATATGGTACCCGAAGCTCTCGTGCGTGTACTCATCTGCCGGTAGCCCGAACTGTGCCATGGTGGACGCCATAACCTTTCTCGCTTGCTCGTAGCGGAGGTCTTGAAGCATGGCCTCAACGTCATACCTCGTCACTGCACTCATGGGTACAGGCCTCTCGAGCATGTGCGAAATTGATTGTTTCCCCAGAACGTCGAGTAACGCGGTCGTCGAAAAGTGTGGGACATACTCGTTGTTGCGTAAAACCAATGCAATATGCTCAGCGGCGGCTTCAATCGCCCACTCGGTTTTTGTTGGATCACCTATCTGTAAGAGTAGACCGAGTACTTTCAATCGATCTTTGATCACGTCGCCCGCAGGTACATTGGCTTTGCTAAAAAATATCTCGAGCTCCGGTCCCGCACTATCGAGCGCTGCTCGGATTTTCTCTCCACCAGGGGTCAGTGGGTCCGTCATATTCGCTTCGCGTTCCAGGACTGCGAATGCCTCGCCAAACAATTGAATGACGTGCCCCATATAAGGGGTGTAGCCTTTTATACTTTTTGCCAAATGGTCCGCGCATTCCGCGATGCTATCAGCGGCCTTTTTTTCAAACTCCCGGGTCGCAAAGAGGCGATGAAAAACACCGAGCGCTTGAGGGGTCAAACGTTCGTCGGCAAGGGAGGTTCGCAGGAATGGCATTTGCATGTCAAGCCGCTTCGCGACTTTCTGCCGGAGTACGGCAAACTCTGGGCTCTCGGGTTCATTGCTGCTCCGCTTTGCGGCGGCATCGTGCTCGAAATCGCCAAGTTGCTTGGCCGCTTCGGCCAGATCCTGCAACCTGCTTCGCTGATCTCGAATATGTTCGGTACGTGTTTGACGGACTTTGTCAGGCCGCTGGTCCTCTCTCATGCCAAAAAGAGTACCATCGAAACAACGCGTTCACGTTCGCTATTCCGTAACCACGCGAAGCACTTCTTCGATTGTCGTTATTCCCTGTGCAGCTTTGACGATGCCATCTTCGGCCATGGTGAGCATGCCTTCGCTGCGAGCCTGCTTGTAGAGCGCGTCGTCGGTGGCGCTTTTCATAACGAGCTCCTTGATCGCCGGGCTTACCGCGAGCGTTTCATAGATGCCGATGCGTCCGGCGTAGCCCGAGGGTGCGTCGGTCGAGGGTTTTGGTTTATAAAACGGCACGTTTTTCCACGTGGCGTCCTTCGGAACAGATTTTTCTTCCTTCAGCACTTTCAAGATGACCGCCGGGTCGATGTTTTTTTCGAGCTGCGCCTGCTCGTCGCGCGAGAGCTCGTACTTTTCGCGCGATGCGGTGAGCTTTCTCACGAGCCGCTGCCCGATGCAGATCCGCAACGTGGAAACAAGGAGGAAAGGCTCGACGCCCATATCAAGGAGGCGCGGAATCGCGCCCGCAGCGGAGTTGGTGTGCAGCGTCGAGAGCACGAGGTGGCCGGTGAGCGCCGCATTGATCGCGAGCGACGCGGTCTCTTTGTCGCGGATCTCGCCCACCATGATGATGTCCGGATCCTGGCGCACGAGCGTGCGCAGGCCGTTGGCGAAGGTAAAGCCGATCTCGGGCCGCACCTGCGTTTGATTGATGCGTTTCATCTGATACTCGATCGGATCCTCGATCGTCGAGATGTTGACGTCGGGCGTGTTGACGATGTCGAGAAGCGTGTAGAGCGTGGTGGATTTGCCTGCGCCCGTGGGGCCGCACGCCAAGATCATGCCGGTCGTTGCTTTCATCGCTTCGTGCATGTGCTCCAGCGCGGTGCCATGAAAGCCGATCGACTCCAGCGTGAAGCCGGAGATCGAGTCGCGCAAAAGGCGCATCACGATTTTTTCGCCGTAGTAGGTGGGCAGCACCGACACGCGGAATGAAATTTTCTCCGCGCCGGCCTCCACCCCGAAGCGCCCGTCTTGCGGCAGACGGTGTTCGTCGAGGCGCATGTTGGCGAGCACCTTGACGCGCGCGGTGATCGCGGCCGCCGCATGCTTTGGGAGCTCCATGGCGTCGTGGAGGAGACCGTCGATGCGGTAGCGGATGAGGAGCGAATCTTCGAGCGGCTCGATGTGGATGTCGGAGGCGTTCTGCGCGTTGGCGTGCCGCAGCAAGGTGTCGACGATGCGCACTGCGGACGTGCCTTCGGCCATTTCCCGCAGCTCCTTCTCCCCGCCCTCGCCGGTTTGCTTTTCGAGCGCGCGCGTCTCGCGCTCGATCACGTCGCCGAGGTTGTCTTTCAATCCCTGCTGGTACTGCTTGAGGGCGAACTTGATCGAAGCGACGTCGGTGAGCCGCGGCATCACTTTGAGGCGCGTCTTCTTTTTGATGAAATCGATCGCGGCCAAGTCGTCGGTGTCGAGCATGGCAACTTCGAGCTCGTCGCCCTTGTGCGCATACGCGATGATGTTGTTGCGGCGCGCCACCGGCTCCGGGATCAGTGCGAGCGTGTCGTACTTGATGGCGGTGCCTGAGAGCGAGACAAACGGAATACCGAGAATGTACGCATACGTGCGCCGGAGCTCGTCTTCGCCGATCGCGTTGTGCGCGGTGAGAATGTCGCCGACGGATTTACCGCTCTCCTTGGCTTCCGTCTCCGCGGCATCGAAATCTTTTTGTGAAACGAGTCCCGCATCGGCGAGAAACGAGCGAAGGTGCGTATCGCTGATGTACATGCAAAAAGTATAGCACCGCGCATGCGCAGACGATGCGGCGGCTTGCTGCGTTACCCCGCCCCGAGGCGAGATCGATACCTCGTTGACAGGCCCGAGGAACGGGGGTACATTTCCTTCATCGTTCCGGCTTGTGCCGGAATTTTTATTGAAAGTAAGGTTGGCACAACATAATCCATATGGCTCTCTTTGACCTCAAATCACTCAACTCCGCTCTCGACGAGCTCCAGCAGGAGCGCGGCATCAGCCGCGAGAGCGTGATCGAAGCTTTGGCGACGGCGCTCGCCGCCGCCTACCGCCGCGAATACGGCAAGCGCGGGCAGATCATCCGCGCCACCTTTAATCCGCAGACGGGCGAAATGGAATTCCGACAGGCGAAAATCGTCGTCGACGAAACGCTCGTGCGGAAGGAAGACGAGGAGCAGAAGGGCGAAGACGACCAGCGCTCCCGCTTCAATCCCGAGCAGCACATCATGATAGAAGACGCGCGACGCATTAAGCGCGACGCTCAGCTCGACGAGGAGATCTCCTTCCCGCTCGAAACGCGCGAAGATTTTGGCCGCATCGCCGCGCAGGCCGCGAAGCAAGTGATCATGCAAAAGGTGCGCGAAGCGGAGCGCGCCTCCATCATTTCCGAATATGGCGAACGCGAAGGCGAGATCGTGACGGGCCACGTGCAGCGCTTCGAGCGCGGCAATCTCTACATCGATCTCGGACGCGCGACCGCCATCCTCCCCTACGACGAACAGATCCCGGGCGAGCGCTACCGCCAGGGCGAGCGCGTGCGCGCGCTTCTGCTCCGAGTCGACGAAGGCGTGCGGGGCACCTTCATCCGCCTCTCGCGCTCGCACCCGCGTTTTCTCACGAAGCTTTTTGAAGCCGAAGTGCCGGAAATGGCGAGCGGTGTCGTGGAAGTGAAGGGCATCGTCCGCGAACCGGGATCGCGCGCCAAGATCGCGGTGAAATCGAGCGACGAGCACGTCGACCCGGTTGGCGCGCTTGTCGGCCAGCGGGGCGTTCGCGTCGCGGTGGTCACCTCGGAGCTCGGCGGCGAAAAAATCGATGTTGTGGAGTGGAGCGAAACTGCGGGAGATTACGTGAAAGAAGCGCTCAAGCCCGCGCAGGTCTTAGGGATCGAACTCTTTGAAGAAGAAGGACGCGCGGTCGTGCAGGTGGCCGAGGATCAGCAGTCGCTCGCGATCGGCCGCGGCGGACAAAACGTCCGCCTCGCCGCACGCCTCACCGGCTGGAAGATCGACATCCGCTCCATGAGCGGCGAACAGGTCGCCGGCACCGAAGAAGGCGGCGCGCTAAAGAAGAAAGAGGAGGCGAAGGAAGTACCCGCTGGAGAAACAGAAAGCGGCAAAGAGCTTCCCGCCGAAGAAGACACGATCACCGAAGATATTCCGCAGGATCGTGACATCGCCTCTCCAGATGTAGAGAAGCAGACGGAGTAAAAAAGACTTAATTGAAAAACAAAACGGCGGGTTGAGTCCCGCCGTTTTCAGTTGCGCCCCGCTGGCTGCGTTCAAGCCGCAGTAACGAGCTGGGCGTACCTTCTTTTCTCTAGAGAGTCCTCACCAACGTTGATGAAGACGGAGTCACGAGGAACCGTCATCCGGGCCCCTGCCGTGAGCGCGTTGAACTCCTCGAGCAGAGCGCGGACCTTTTCCTTGGTCGACGGATACGTGTATCCGTGCAAAGCGACCATACCGAACTCCACGGTCCCTTCGGCGAACCGCACATCATGGCCGACGACCGCGAGATCGAGCAACTCCCCGCGCTTCGCACGCCATGTCTTCAGGTGCTTGCGGACCAGCTCGGCGTAGTACTTTGCAGACCGCGCCTTGTTGCCCGGAAGGGCCCACAGCACTTCAAATCGCATGCGCTGGAGCGTCGGTTGCGCCACGACGCGCGGCACATGATCACCGTCGAGTGTGATCGAGAGCTTCTCACCCGGATAGGCGTTGACGCCCTCCATGATGAAGTACGTCGATTTCTCGAAGCCCTCCGCAATCTCACGGAGTAACTCCTCGACTTCCTCGCGGGGAAGCCCCTCGACCTCGCCTTCGAAAACGATCGTCGGATAGAGGTCGCCAAACTTCTCGCCGACAGTCACGGCACCGGGCAGAAAGGGCGCGTTTGCCTTCTGCCGACCCTCCTGCCAGAGCCTCACGATCACGTCCGCTCCGCAGGCACGGTCGGGACCGCCGAGATGCTTGGTAGGATCTTCAGTTAATTTGAGGATGCAGCAAATCTTGTACCGCATGTCACTCTCCCTATGTGTGATCTTGAGAACAACGGAATTTCCGTCGAGGAGACGATGACACAGAAATCAATCGAGATCAAATGCGGTCATGTGTTTTTCGGCGTTACGCAGGCCCCGAGGTCTTGTGAAAGCCTTTTCTTGCGGTAAGCTGATCTCACATGAATCTCTGGCACGACATTCCGCTCGGCGAGAACGCTCCCGAAGAATTCAACACGGTGATTGAAATCCCGCGCGGCTCGCACAATAAGTACGAGATCGACAAAGACAGCGGCTTGATCAAGCTCGATCGCGTCAATTATTCTGCCGCCGCGTATCCGTGCGACTACGGCTTCGTGCCGCGCACGCTCTGGGACGATGGCGACGCACTCGACGTGATCGTGCTCACGACCAATCCGATTCCGCCGGGCATTCTCGTGTCGGTGCGGCCGGTCGGGCTCATGAAGATGACTGACGACGGGGCCTCCGACGACAAGGTGATCGCAGTCCCGACCGAAGACATCCGCTTCGATCATGTGCAGGAGCTCGAAGACATCAATACACACACGCTGAAAGAGTTGCAGCACTTCTTCGAGCAGAACAAGAAGCTCAAAAAGAAGCCGGTGGAGATCACCGTGCACGGCTTTGAGGGCAAGGCCGAGGCACTTGCGGCGGTCAAAAAATCAATCGTTTCGTACGACGCGAAGTTCGCGAAGTAGCTGGATATCCCCTTCATTCTTTGGCACCGCCCGAAGGGGTGGGTGTACACTTATTTGTATGCCTCCATCCTCGACATCGCAGCCCTCTGCCGGATCGTCCGACACCTCGCACATGCTTCCACCTCCGCACCTGAGTCAGGGAGGAATTTTGCCCGGCCGGAAACAAGAATCCTCGATGGGGCCAGTGGTCGGCGCCGTGATCATCATTCTCGTACTCGCGCTCGGTGCGCTCTACTTCTGGGGAGCGCAGTTGAATAAGGAAAAAGAAACCGACACGCTTCCTCTCATCCCCGCGCAGCAAGGCTAGCGGCACGCGACGAGCGCGGATGGTCCGCGCTTTCTTGCGCGGATTTTTTACACACTGCCCACTTCTTGCGAACTCCACGTTTTGTGCCGACCGGCACAAACGCACGAGTATGGGAAAATCCGCGAAAACTGCTAGAATCTCGCGATGTCAAAAAATCTGCAAGATCTGAAAGTCTCCCGAGACGATAAAACGTGGGAAGCCGAAATCCGCGCGACGATTACTCCCGAAGCAATGGAGCGGTACAAAGCGGCGGCGCTGAAGGAGCTCCAGAAAACCGCGAAGCTCGACGGCTTTCGGGTAGGTATGGCGCCCGTGGATCGCATCGTACAGATCTACGGCGACCAAGCGATTCTGAAGCGCGCGGCCGAAGACGCCGTGCAGCACGAGCTCCCTGAACTTTTGGCTGCGGAAAATCTGATGATCGTTGAATCGCCGCGCGTCTCGCTCGAGGCACCTGTGGCCGGGAAGCCGGTCGCCTTTACGGCCCGTGCCGCGCTCGCGCCGGAGGTACAACTCCCGGACTACACGAAGATCGCCAAGGCGATTATGGATGCAAAAGAAGAAGTGTCGGTGTCAGACGAAGAGCATGCGGAAGCCACCGCGCATCTCCGGCGCGAGCGGGCACGGATCGACCGTCTCGAGGCGGGCGTGGAAGCGCAAAAAGCGCACGAGGAATCGCGTGCGCTGAAGCCGGAGGAGCTCCCGGCCCTCGATGACGAGTTCGTCAAGACGCTCGGTTACGAGAGCAGCGAGAAATTTTCGGAAACACTGCGCTCCAACATCAAGCACGAGAAAGAGGTGCAGG
This sequence comes from Candidatus Kaiserbacteria bacterium, assembly GCA_016432285.1. Taxonomy (GTDB): domain Bacteria; phylum Patescibacteriota; class Minisyncoccia; order Phycocordibacterales; family UBA2100; genus UBA10103. The sequence continues at coordinate 153,107 of CP066682.1, read as the reverse complement.
CGCGCGAAAAGCGCCGTGCGACGCTGCTCGATTCGCTCGTCGAACAGTCCTCGATCCGCTTCCCCGCCGTGTTGCGCGAATACGAGCTCGACGACATGGAAGCACGCATGAAAAGCGATCTGGAGCGCATGGGCACGAGCCTCGAAGGCTACCTCGCGCAAACCAAAAAAACGATCGACTCAGTGAGAGCGGAGTGGAAGGATGCGGCTGACAAGCGTGCGAAGGTGCGGCTTATACTTGCGGAAATCGCCCGCAAAGAAAATGTGCAGCCGCCTGCGAAGGAACTGGACGCCGAGTTTGCGCATGCGAAGCAGCACTATCCCGAGGCTGAAGACGGCGCGCTTCGCGCGCACATTGCGGGCGTTATGCGCAACGAGGCGACGCTCCGCCTGCTTGAAGGAGATGCGACACCGGTGCAAGCGTCGGCGCATGATCACGCCCACTAAAGAGGAAATGTGCGCCTCCCCGCTTCCCCTTGATACACCCCGTGAGATAGAGACGCGGCGCGAGATGCAATGTATTGACCCAAAGGTAGTCTTGAGATTTTAAAAACTTGAGCGCACTTATCTCATGGGGTACACTCCTCTCAATGACCGCTTCTAAATCTCAGATGCTCGTCCCCATGGTGGTGGAAAAAACCTCTCTCGGCGAGCGTGCGTACGACATTTATTCGCGCCTTTTGAAGGAGCGCATCGTCTTCCTCGGGGGCCCGATCAACGATGAGGTGGCCAACCTCGTGATCGCACAGCTTCTCTTCCTCGCGTCCGAAGACCCGAAGAAAGACATCTCGTTCTACATCAACTCTCCGGGCGGTGTCGTAACCGCCGGCCTCGCGGTTCTCGACACTATGCGGCACATCCAGCCCGCAGTCTCGACCGTGTGCGTCGGCATGGCCGCTTCGATGGCCGCGATACTCCTCTCCTCCGGCGAGAAGGGCAAGCGCTACGCGCTCCCGAACGCGGAGGTCATGATCCACCAGCCTTCCGGCGGTGCCGAAGGCATGGCGGCCGACATCGAGATCACCGCGAAGCAGATCTTGAAGCTGCGCTCCCGCCTCAACCAGATCCTCGCCAAAAACACTGGGCAGAAGCTCGACAAGATAGAGCGTGACGTGGACCGCGACTTCTTCATGGACGCCGAGGAGTCGGTCAAATACGGCATCATCGACAAGGTGCTCCGCTAGTTTAGGACACAAAATCATCGGGAGTGCAACTTTCGTATTCCCTTTTTCGAGAGGAGTGGTATACTCGCGCAGTACCCCATTAGTATTGTATGAAATTCACTTTTCTCAACGCCGTGCTGCCTTCTGAAGCGCAGAGCAACCTTACTCGCGAGCTTCCAAACGTCCACGTTTTGTCCCGCTAGCAAGATTCGGCGTGGGAAACCACGCGTATGTCATTAAAAATAGCACTCGCCCTGATCGCCGTCGCCGGCGGCGTCGGCATTGGAGTCGGATATTTTCTCCGTCTCATTATTTCATTAGGAAAGCGCGGCTCCATGGAACTGGAGATCCGCAAAATGCGCCTTGACGCCGAGGAAAAATCGAAGCAGATCCTCGAAGGAGCCGAAGCGCGCGCGAAAGAGAAGGAAGTCGAGATTGCGGGAGAGCACAAGGAGCGCGAACGCGAGCTGAAGACTACCGAGGAGCGCCTCGTCCGCAAAGAGGAGATGCTCGACAAGCGCCAGATCAACCTCGACTCCGAGCAGGAATCGATCAACAAGAAAAACGAGGAGTTGCAAAAAACGAAGGAGAAATCCGAGGAGCTCGTGCGCGCGCAGCAGGAGAAACTGGAGAAGGTGGCGGAGCTCACCGCCGAGGAAGCCAAGGGCGAGCTCGTGAAATCCGTTGAGAAACAGTACGAGACCGACCTCGAAGGAAGGATGCGCAAGCTCGAAATCGCCTCCAACGAAAAGCTCGAGCAGCGCGCGCGTGAGATTCTCACGACCGCCGTGCACCGCCTCGGCAACTCGGTCGTCTCCGACGTCTTGGCCACCACGATCACGATCCCCAACGACGAAATCAAGGGCAAAATCATCGGCAAAGAGGGCCGCAACATCCGCTCGTTCGAGCGCGCGACCGGCGTCGATGTGATCATCGACGATACGCCCGGCACCATCACGCTCTCTTCGTACGACCCGATCCGCCGCCAGATCGCGCGCATCGCGCTCGAGAATCTCATTCTTGACGGCCGCATCCAGCCGGCCAAGATCGAGGAGTCGGTGAAAAAGGCCGAGGAGGAAATCAACAACATCATCAAGAAAAAGGGCGCGGAGGCCGCGTATGCCGCGAAAGTCCCCAATCTCGATCCGAAGCTACTCATGATTTTGGGCCGCCTCTACTTCCGCACGAGCTACGGCCAGAACGTGCTCGATCACTCGGTGGAAGTGGCGCACCTCGCCGGCATGCTCGCGGCGGAGCTTGGCGCCAACGAGGCCACCGCGCGCGCGGGAGCGCTCTTCCACGACATCGGCAAGGCTGTCGACCATGAAGTGCCCGGCACGCACGTCGAGATCGGTCGCCGCATCCTCCAGAAATTCGGCATCGACGAAGCCGTGGTGAAAGCCATGCAGGCGCACCACGAGGAGTATCCGTACGAAACGCCCGAATCCATGATCGTGCAGGTCGCCGACGCGATCTCCGGCGGCCGTCCGGGCGCGCGGCGCGACTCCGTCGAAAACTACATCAAGCGTCTCGAAGAGCTTGAGGCAATCGCCAACCAGCACCCCGGCGTGGAGAAGAGCTACGCGATCGCCGCCGGCCGCGAGGTCCGCGTCATCATCAAGCCTGAGGAGGTTACCGACCTCGAGGCACGCAAGCTCGCTCGCGACATCGCCGACAAAATCGAGAAGGAGCTCCAGTATCCGGGTGAGATCAAGGTGAGCGTCATCCGAGAAACTCGGGTCATCGAGTACGCCCGCTAGTCCTCACTCGCTCGTAAGGCACGAAAAAACGGCTCAATAGAGCCCTCGCCGAGGGGAGTCTTTGGCATATTTGACAGATGGCCGATAAATCGCACAGTTGAGCCACGGATTGACAGCGCCGTAGCGCGGCTCAAAATGGTCAGATAGTGAGGTCGAGTGCGTACTTACCATTACTTTCAAACTGTATGGCAAATAAAATGGATCTCGTGGAAAAGGTGGCTTCGACGATCGGCTGCACCAAGGCCGACGCGGAGCGCGCCGTCGAATCCGTTATCGACACGATCACTGCGACGCTGAAAAGCGGCCAGGAGGTATCGATCGCGGGCCTCGGCATCTTCGAGGCGAAAGAGCGCAAGGGCCGCATGGGCCGCAACCCGCGCACCGGGCAGACGATTCAGATCAAGGCAATGCGCGTGCCGAAATTCCGCGCATCGAAGACCCTGAAAGACGCGATCAAGTAGTTTCTGTGTGAATTGGCAGAAAAGCCGCCCTCGGGCGGCTTTTCGTTTTTTGTGCGGGATGGGAGAATCGGTCACGGATATTTTACTCGCCGTCGCTCGCAAAATTCCGCGACCCCGGCTCGCGGTCGCCGCCTACTGTCGGCGACAGCGTTCCGCCTTTCGATTCTCCGCACGCAGTGCGAAGGCACTGCGTGCACATGTGCGGGATGGGAGAATCGAACTCCCGACCCAAGTTTGGAAAACTCGTGTTTTACCACTAAACTAATCCCGCGCTGGAAAGCATACACTGCTTTTCGATCCTGGAAAACTTGTTCGTCTAAACGAAAGCGCGTATATTCCAATTGAATGTACGCTCGAATCCAACCTCTCTTTACGATCATCGGTATCATGGGAGTTTTTGGGTTGGCACTTCTGCTGTTCACCGCCCCAGCCGCACCTGAAGTGATCGTCTCCACCGACTCGGCAGCAACGAGTAGCTCTCAGGTCGCGAGTGCGGTCGCCGCAGATGTGGCGTCTACCTCTCCGGTCGCCCCCGACTCCCCTGCTGTCGCATCCCCCGCTCCGACAGCAGTTGTATCAAGCGCGCCGGCCACAGAGCACGAGCCTGCTACCGGTGAAGTGCGCCGCATCGAGAACCCGTATTCGACGCCACCGCAATCCTTCGATCTCACCAATCAGCAGGCACGTGACGCACTCGTCAATATCCTCTGCACCTCAGGGGCCGACAGCCTGCGCCCCATCTCGGGAAGCGGCGTAATCATCGATCCGCGCGGCATCATCCTCACCAACGCGCACGTTGCGCAGTATGTCTTGCTCTCGCAGAGCTCCGCGGTGCGCCTTACGTGCGATATTCGCTACGGCTCCCCTGCCCGCGCGCTCTGGTCGGCCGAAATGCTCTTCATGCCGACGGCGTGGCTGGAGGAGCACGCCAAAGACATCACGCTCGAGCGGCCCACGGGCACGGGCGAGCACGACTACGCTCTCTTGAGAATCACCGGCGCACGAAACGGAGCGCTACTGCCAGCATCGTTCCCCTTCGTGCCGTACGACACGCGCGAAGGAATTACTTTTGAAGACGACTCCGTGCTCGCGGCGAGCTATCCGGCCGAATTCGTGGGCGGCATCACCTCTCGTTTTGATCTGTATGCCGTCTCGTCGGTCACGGAGATCAAGAACCTGCTGACGTTCGCCGAAAATACGATCGACCTCGTCTCCCTCGGCGGCATTATCGGCGCACAGAGCGGCTCCTCTGGAGGCGCGGTCGTCAACGAATGGGGACGACTCGTGGGTATCATCACCACGACGAGCGACGGCAAGACGACTCAGGAGAGGGATCTCCGAGCAGTTACTCTCAGCTACATCGACCGCGACATCAAGACACAGACCGGTTCCGATCTCGCTTCCCTGTTTGCGGGCGATGTCGCCGCAAAGGCAGCGGAATTCCGATCAAATACGGCACCGCACCTCATGCGCCTCCTGATCGACGAGCTGATCGCTCGCTAGCGAAACGTACGATCGGGCTGCTGGGTGAGGATGCGAACACCTGGAGCATCCGCAAGACCTTTCGCGCATTTTGCGCGAAAGGTGTACCGCCTCTGTAAGAGGTTGAACCCGTCTACCTCCCCTCTGGGGCCGCGGCAGTCCCCCGGACTGCCGGAAGCTCATTTTTTCGGGGAGCCGAGAATCGAACTCGGACTACGTCCCCTTTGGGGCCACGGAAGCGCCTTTGCGCCTCCGGTCAAATGCTTTTTCGGGCTGCTGGGAATCGAACCCAGTCTACCTGCTCCCAAAGCAGGCGTACTACCGGTATACGACAGCCCGAAAAAGCATTTGACCCCACGCACGCGTACTACCACTATACGACTCCCCGAAAAAACGAACTTCCCCACGCAGGCGCACCAATCGGTACACGGCCCGTTGAGCTGCATACTAGCACGATATTTCGAGGTTTCTTGACGTTTGTCCTTTATGTCCTTTAGAGCACCTGCTCAAAAAGGCGGCAGCGCGCTAGGCGCTTTTGCGGATCCATGATCACCCCAACCACGTCGATTTGATACTCGCGCTTGTCGCGTTTCTCATCCATATACAGCGTTGCCGTACGAGCGACCTTTTCCAACTTTGAGCGGTGTACCATTTCCTCCGGGCGGTAGTCCATTTCACGTGAAATGGACCCCGATATTTCACGTGAAACTGCCTTTACCTCGACGAATCTGACCTCGTCTCCTTTTTGAGCCACAATGTCGATCTCGCCCCATGGACGCCGGTAGTTCCGTTCAACCACTTTGAATCCCTTTCTCACGAGAAACTGGCATGCAATTTCCTCCCCCAGATTTCCGCTCTCATTCCGATCCATATTCCATTCCAGCATATCATCCAGTAGCGGCAGGTTAGCCGCCCGAGGACTGTGGGCCTCGGTCCCAAAGCCTCGGGCACCGCGCGGGGGGGGGGGGGGGATATCAACCTCGCGGCCGCCCTTACGGTTCACGTGAAATGTTACTTATCCACTACAGAGGACAGTCCTCTGTACACATTGCGACGGCGGCGATTGGGTGGTCGATCCCGTAACTAGCCGCCGCTCAACGGGGTCGGGTTTGAAAAAGACAGTCGATAGTTGTCCTTTATCCACATATCCCCAGAGTTTTCCACAGATATCGCGAAAAAGTGGCTCAAATGATGGTCTGCCGGAGAGAGAGGGGAGTGGATAGCATCTGCATATCCTTTACGAATGTCCTTTAGGAAATAGATCCGGCCATTTGTCAACACTGGAACACATTTCCCGCTTGACTGATAGAGCGGCGCCGTACTAGCTTTTCGGAATGCAAAAGCGGAGGATTATCTTGAAGTCGCTTTTTGTGATTTCGCTGCTTCTCGCGGTCGGCACACTTTTCCCAACCGACACCTACGCAGCCGAGGTGGTCGTGCGGACCACCCAGGTGGTCCCGCCCGGCTCCAATACATGCGCGCCACTCCCGGTCTCCGGCTTTACCCCCTATGTGTACGACAACGCGGCCCACTCATTTGAATTTTACGTCCCGGACAGCTCATACGTGGCCATTGCTGGAACTGTGGGCACCGCAAATATCCCGTTCAATCAGATGACGCGTCGGGTCGATGCTGCGGGGATGCTCCGTATTCATGTAGATACGGCTACGATGCCCTCAGGGAATGGTCTCCCGGTGAGCGTTACCATGCTTTCCGCGAAAGCGGGGCAGCCGGTGTGCATGGTTACGGTTTCGACCAGCATTGAGGGGGGTGGAGCCGCGGTAACGCCCTCCGCGCCGACCTCGGGCGGCAGCACGGGAGCGGGAACAGGAAGCTCCGGATCGCAGGGCGCGAGTCAGTCGGGTGGAAAACCCTCCAACGTAAGCACGGGAACAAGCTCGGCCACGAGTGCTCCTCCGGTTGTCGGAGGCACGGGCATAGCTGGCGGGCCGGCATGCGCATCGAGCGCAAGCGCGACCAACCTGTGGGTTGTCCTTTTGGTGCTCTACGCGCTCGTCGCGGGGATCGCGGCTTCAGGACAGCTCCAAATCATAACGGACTACAAGCTCGAGTGGACAGCGGCCGCTATTGTCGTGCCCTTCCTCCTCCTCTTTGGCATCTGGTTCTTCGTGCCGACCTGCCGGACAGGCTTGTGGGCACCCGTGGTGGCGATCCTGATCGCACTCGGGGGACTCGCCGCCGCCTACTGGAACATCCGGAAGCCGGTCAACGTGATTTCGCTCCCGGCGGCACGTACGTAAAATTTTGAAACACCGAGCGCTCCTGTATAATCTCAGGCGCGCATATCGTCGTGTAGAATTTGCGGATCGCGGATATGGCTTCGGTGGATGATACAAGAAGTTAGGTTCCCCGGATGCGTATCAGCGGGTAGAATTTGCGGATCGCGGATATGGTTTAGTGGTAGAACGCGTCCTTGCCAAGGACGAGATCGGGGTTCGATTCCCCGTATCCGCACAGAGGGTTGGTCTTCTTTGCGCTCCCGCCAGGATTCGAACCTGGAACGACAGTTCCGAAGACTGTTGTGATATCCGTTTCACCACGGGAGCAGTGCGCCAAGTCTACAGGCGCCATCGTTTTAACACAACGGCAAGCTACAATACGAACATGCACACGGTTGATCTGCACGTGCCGTCTGAAATAAAAAATCTGTGCGCCGTACTCAAGAAGGGCGGCTTCGAATCCTACCTCGTGGGCGGCTGCGTGCGCGATCTGCTCTTGCGTCGCGAGCCCAAGGACTGGGACATCACGACCAACGCAAAGCCCCCGGAAATCCAGGCGCTCTTCGAAGAAACGTTTTATGAAAACGATTTCGGCACCGTCGGCGTGGTTACGAAATCCGAGGATCCGAAGCTGAAGGTGGTCGAGATCACGCCGTACCGCATCGAAGGCGAATACTCCAACGCACGGCACCCCGACGAAGTGCGCTTCAGCGATTCCTTAAGCGACGATCTGAAGCGGCGCGACTTTTCGATCAACGCGATCGCGTACGACCCGCACACGGGAGAGATCATCGACGAACACGGCGGCAGGGAAGATCTCGCCGCACGGCGCATCGCTGCGGTGGGAGACCCGAACGAGCGCTTCAAGGAAGATGCGCTTCGGACGTTGCGCGCCGTGCGGCTCTCTGCGGAGCTCGACTTCGCGCTGGAGCCACAGACGGCTGCCGCGATCGCTGCCGACGCGCCGCTGCTGGAGAAAATATCGCGCGAGCGCGTGCGTGACGAGCTGGTCCGCATCTTAGAGAGCCCTCGGCCCATGCAGGCGATCTTCGTGGCACAGAAGCTTGGAATCTTGCGTTTCATGATCCCCGAGCTCGTATCCGCGATCGGCGTCGAGCAAAATCAGGCGCACGCGTACGACGTCTTTGAGCATCTTTTGCGCAGCCTACAGCACGCGGCCGACAAAGAGTGGCCGCTTTTGATCCGGCTTGCCGCGCTCCTCCACGACATCGGCAAGCCCGCGAGCCGGCGATGGTCCGACGAGAAAAAAGACTGGACCTTCCACGGCCACGAGGTGATCGGCGCTCGCATGGCGCGCGCGATTTTGAAGGATCTGCGCTTTTCGAGCGAGACAATCGAGCGTGTGAGCTCCCTCGTGCGCTGGCACATGTTTTTTTCCGATCCCGATACCGTTACGCTCTCGGCGGTGCGGCGCACGATCCGCAATGTGGGCACCGATCACATTAAAGACTTGCTGAATTTGCGCATCTGCGACCGGATCGGCACGGGTCGCCCCAAGGAGCAGCCCTTCCGGCTTCGAAAATACATGTCGATGGTGGAAGAAGCGATGCGCGATCCGGTGTCGGTATCGATGCTCAAGATCGACGGCTCGCGTCTCATCGCGCTCGGGCAAGCGCCGGGCCCGCGTATCGGCTGGATCCTGCATGCGCTGCTCGAAGAGGTGCTCGACGATCCGAAAAAAAATACGGAAGCGTATCTTGAGTCGCGGGCCGGAGAGCTGGCGGACCTCAACGACACGGATTTGAAAAAGTTGGGAGAAGCGGGGAAGGAGAGGAAAGAAGAGGAGGACGAAGCCGCCGTCGCCGAGCTTCGTAAAAAGCATCACGTTTCTTAATATTCAAAAAAAAATTCCGACAACCGAAAAAGCCAAAAGGCCGCCCCCAGAAGGGGCCCGCGTCGTCTCTCTATGAGTACGTGAGCCCAAGCCTGGAAACGGCCTTGGATGTGGTTGGCGCCTGGAGGTTCGGAATCTTACGAGGGCACGAAGCCTATAATGTGGGAGTGCTATGCACTGCCCTTTAGGTGTAGTGTGCCTGTAATAGATCCCAGGGCGTGAGCCCTATCTTGCTTTACTTACCCGTGAGCAAGAACGTAATCCCTGCCTTGAGAAATAAGCGAAGAATGAAAGATCATTGACGCAACCTATTAAGGACTGAGGACGTGTGATCCCAATCCCTAACGATCAAGGATACACGCCTTAAGGACATTGTAAAGGACAGGGGTGTGGATATGTCCGATAGAACGGACAGCCGCACATGGGCCCAAAATCAGGGATTTTAGGCGCCCCGGACGTCGATATCGAGCGAAATCGGGCAGTGATCGGAGCCGAAAGCGTCGGGGTGGATCTTGGCCGTCTTGACCTTCGGTCGGAGCGATTTGCTGACGAAAAAGTAGTCGATCCGCCAGCCCACGTTGCGCGCCCGTGCGTTGCTAAAGTGGCTCCACCAGGTGTAGTGGCCCTTGCCCTCGGTAAACATGCGGAATGTGTCGATGAATCCTGCCTCCACGATCGCGTCGATACCCTCCCGCTCCTCCTTGGTGAAGCCGTGCTCGCCCTCGTTGGCCTCCGGATGGGTGAGGTCATCGTAGGTGTGCGCCACATTGAGATCGCCGCAGAAAATAACGGGTTTTTTCTTCTCGAGCTGCTTCACATAGGCCAAAAAGGCGGGGTCCCACAGCTTGTGCCGCAACTTCAGGCGGCTCAGGTCGGGCTTGGCGTTGGGGGTGTAGACATTGACCAGGAAGAAATCCTTGAACTCCGTGGCAACTACGCGCCCTTCGCCGTTGGGGTCGCCGTACCCGTCCTTGAGCTTGTATTTCTTGAGAATATCCGCCGGGAACCCCAAAAAAACGGCTTCAGGCTTCACTTTTGTGAAGATCGCCGTCCCCGCATACCCCTTCTTACCGCTCGAAGAGTGCCAGTATTCCTCGTAGTCCGGGAGGTCGACTTCGGATTGATGCTCCTCCGCTTTCGTCTCCTGGAAGCAGGCGATATCCGGTTTCACCTTTTCAAGGAAGGGAACGAGCTGGTTTTTCCGATGGATGCTGCGAATACCGTTGACGTTCCAGGAGATCAGTTTCATCGCACCACGATAGCATACGGGGTTCACCGAAACGTCACCCCGGGGGCCCTAGGATCAAGGGTATCCGGGGCGGCCCGCTGCCACTTCCGGACGGTAATGGGGTGATTTATCAAGCGTCTTCATAAAGAGCGATCATAACCAAGTCGCGTGCGCAGTATGAAACACATAAGTGCATTTCTTGAAGTACGGAAGCAGCAAATCGACGAGCATCGGAAGTTTTCAGCGTTTGCTCCTGCGGGCGAGAAGGGGAGCGGCGAGTGGTCTGCATTCAATGCAGTGCGGGACGACTCGGGAAGCGGCTACCGCGTGCGGCTCCCGAAAAAGCCGATCGTGATCAAGGAGCCGCAGTACGTGATTCGTATCATCTACCCCTACCGGCGCCTCAAGAGCGCGTAAGTTTGACCTTTCCCGGAAAAAGCCGCGGTGTCCCCGCGGCTTTTTCGTTTGCGCAACCTCCCGAGGTGTCACCTCGGAAAGGGAGGATGAATTTTGGCATTGACGAAACGCCACCGTTGGAATCTGATGGAGGCGGAGGTGCCTGCCATGAACAAACTCTGCGCAGTGCTTGTGCTGCTCGCCTCTCCGGCGATCGCACAAGAGAATACGGCGCACGAGTTTACCGTTGCGCCGGCATACGACCGATGTGAGATCACGGCCATCGGATACGAGGACGGCGCCGTCGAGGTGTCGTGCATGGTACCGCCCACGCGGTACTGGTCGTTTCGCACTCCGGACGACATTCGATCCAACTGGCCCGGCGCCGCATGGGCAAACGCACGCGTCGGCGACCCGGTGGTCTGCCGACTTGCCGAGATTCGCACGTCGAAGCGATTCTACGTATTGCGAAGAACGTTGCAGGATTGCACGTTGCTGACCAGCGCGGGAAAAACAAACGCGAGTGCAAACTGAAAAGCCGAGTCCCACCCTCGGCTTTCTTCTTTTTCATGTGCTTGACTTCTCTATGCCGCCACGCCTACATGTGCGCTGGTTACTCTCTACCGTTGCCATAGAGAGAGGTTCCACTTAGCGCTCGCCCGGCAACGACGAGCAGAAGCATTGGAGAAAGACAATGCGTGTCCATTACGACCGCGACGCCGACCTCAACCTGATCAAGGGGAAAAAGGTCGCCGTCATCGGGTACGGCAGCCAAGGTCACGCCCACGCGCTCAATCTGCGCGATTCCGGCGTGAAAGACATCGTCGTCGCTCTGCGCAAAGGATCGCAGGGCGTGAAGAAGGCCGAGAACGAGAAGCTGAAGGTGCTGGAGGTCGCCGAGGCTGCCAAGTGGGCCGACGTGATGATGATGCTCACGCCTGACGAATTGCAGGGCGACATCTACCGTGATCACCTGCACGCCAACATGAAAGAAGGCGCCGCGCTCATGTTCGCGCACGGCCTCAACATTCACTTCAAGTTGATCGAACCGCGGCCCGACCTCGACGTGCTCATGGTCGCGCCGGAGGGGCCGGGGCATACCGTTCGTTCGCTGTTTGTCGGCGGCGGCGGGGTGCCGATGCTGCTGGCAATCGACCGCGACGTGTCGGAAAACGCCCGGGATCTCGGACTAGCGTACGCTTCGGCGATCGGCGGCGGCAAAGCCGGCATCATCGAGACGACGTTCAAGGAAGAATGCGAGACCGATCTTTTCGGCGAGCAAACCGCCTTGTGTGGCGGCCTCGTCGAGCTGATCAAGGCCAGCTACGAAACGCTGGTCGAGGCGGGGTACGCTCCTGAAATGGCGTATTTCGAATGTCTGCACGAAGTGAAGCTGATCGTCGACCTGATCTACCAGGGCGGCATCGGCAACATGCTGTACTCGATCTCCAACACGGCCGAGTACGGCTCGTACACGCGCGGAAAGCGCATCATCACGCTCGAGACGCGGGCCGAGATGAAAAAGATTCTCGATGAAATCCAGTCCGGGCAGTTTGCGCGTGACTGGATGCTCGAGAACAAGGTCGGGCAGACATCGTTCAAGGCCACGCGTGCCCGCAACGCCGCTCACCCGATCGAGGAGGTCGGCGCCAAGCTCCGCGCGATGATGCCGTTCATCACGCAGAACGCACTTGTCGACAAGACCAAGAACTAGCCGAGCGTCGCCAAGCGACGCGAAGCCACCCGGGGCCTCCTTCGCCCCGGGTTTTGTTTTTATTTTCTGCGCCTGCCGTGAAAAGCTTTGTGCACTTCCTGCAAATGTTTGTCGGTAACGTGCGTGTACACCTGTGTGGTCGCGATGTTGGCGTGCCCGAGAAGCGCCTGTACGGAACGGAGATCGGCGCCGCCTTCCAAAAGATCGGTGGCGAAGGAGTGGCGGATCACATGCGGCGTTACTTTGCGCGTGATACCAGCTTTGATGGCATGCTGCTTTACGATTCGCTCCACGGAGCGCGGCGTGATGCGCGGCAGATCTTTCGACGCCCCGCCTCTGCCGTAGCTCACGAAGAGTGCCTCGCCCATGTCGCCGCGTTTTTTCAAATAGTCCGCAACCGCTTTTTTGGCCGACGACGAGAGAAAGACCACGCGCACCTTGTCGCCCTTGCCGCGCACCGCGAATTCGTCGCGAGAGAGATCGAGATCGCTGTTGAGGGAGCAGAGCTCCGAGACCCGGAGCCCGGTGGAAAAGAGCAGCTCGAGCATCGCCCGGTCGCGCAGCATGGGGAGCACGTCGCCCTGAGGAGAACGGAGCAAACGATTGAGCTCGTCGGCGGTGATGAGATCCAGATCCCTCCCGCCCACCTTCGCAAGCTCGATCCGCTCCGGCTGGAGCGATTCGATATTTTGCTTGCGAAGATATTTGAGAAACGCGCGGAGCGCGATGAGATAGTAATTTTGTGTCTTGCGTTTCATGTCTCCCGCGACGCCCGGCTGCCTGTTGAGCCAAAGTCGGAATTCGCGCACGACGGGCTCGGTGAGTTGCCGCGGCGTGCTCACCTTGGTCTGCGTGAGAAAGCGCGAAAGGTAGCGGTCGTAATTCTCGACCGTTTTTACGCTCCTGCCTTTTTCGATCTCGATGTATTCGAGGAACTGCGTTTTGAGAGACTTCAGATCGCCAGCCATACGTCGCACAATATCAGCAGAATTAACCTGGAGAGGAGATGTGCACACCTTCATTGCATTTATTGCATTTAGATATATACTGCCCATATGAAGAACTCAGCTTCAAACACCAAGGTTATACCCGATTCTAGAGGTGTTCTAAGTCCTCTAACACCCATAGTTCCGGATAAGAACACGATCGAATTTGCGGCCAATCTTTTGAGGGAATTGGGGTCGTTAATTCTTGTAGATACAAACAAAAAACAAATTGAGGTGCAAGATCCGGTAATAGTGGAACTGTTCAGAAGAATGCTTTTTGATTTGTCCAAAGGCCGTGCGGTATCTATCGTTCCGTATCACGCCGAACTTACAACACACCAAGCCGCTAATCTCTTGAATGTTTCGAGGCCGCATCTGATCAAAATATTAGACGCCGGCAGTATTCCTCATCATATGGTTGGTACTCACAGGCGGATTTTGTTCCAGGATCTGATGAAATATCTTACGCAGCGCAAGGCGGATGCTAAACGGGCGCTTGATGAGCTAGCAGAATTCTCAAATGAGCATGGACCCCATAAACTTCCAGATCTCTAAATTCGCTGTCTTCCTCGACACAAATGTTCTCTATCCCTCATATCTAAGAGACATCATTTTGCGCTTGGCATTGAGAGATACGTTCCGGATCCACTGGAGTGACCACATACTGAAAGAGCTTAGAGAGGCCCTATTGAAAAAGGCTGGACTTACCAATCAGCAGATCGACTACGTAACTGAGCGCATGGGGATCGCATTTCCCGACGCACTAATAGAGTGTAACGGCGTCGCAGTTCCTGGCTTGAAACTGCCCGACGCAAAAGACGAACACGTCGTCATCGCGGCTCTTTGCGGCCGCTGTGACCTTATAGTCACTGCAAATACAAAACATTTTCCTTCCGATGTTCTTGCTCCTTTTGGGATTGAAGTACAGCACCCGGATCAATTCTTGACTCATCACCTTTCTTTAGAACGAGATCAGACATTGGAGACGATCAAAGAACATAGAAAAGCATTGAAGAATCCCAGGCTCTCATTCGATGACTATCTCAAATGCCTTATTAATGCCGGGTTGGTAATCTTTCCTAATCATTTGAAAGAAGCGGAAAAACTGATAGACACGTGATCTAACAGTACACGCATGACAAATGTACTGGACTAGTACGCCGCATTGACACGCTCGCGCTTCGGGCGTATGCCTTCTGGTGGCACAAAGTTCCACGTTGCCATCACACTTCGGTACAAGGGAGAAAGCCATGCCGAAACCTCTCGATTACGACCGGATGCACGAAGGCGTCTGGAAAGCCGGCGCCGCTGTGCGGCAGTGGTTTGCGGGCAAGATGCCCGCCGAGGGAAGCCTCGAAGAGATGTCGCGCGCCGAGCTGCACCTTCGCGACGCTTCGCTTCCCCGAACCACGGCCGTGCTCCATGCGATCATGGTGTTCGCGCGTCTCGAACATCGCGGTCAACATCCGGCTATTCAGAAACGATGGATCGACGCCGCGCTCGATTCGCAGTTCCAGTCGGCGTAGTCCGGCAAACGATCATCGACTCAAACGGCCCGCGGGGTACACCCTGCGGGCCGCACTATTTGATTGCGCTTATTCGATATGTGCGCTATCACTCCCACGGATGCGAGATTTTCTCGCACCTATATACGAAGGATTCGTATCATGCGCACGAGACTGACTCAATACGAGCGGGCAGAGCTGCGACAGGCGTACGTCACCGTCGCACTGCTCGAGATCGCGCTGGTGGTGCTCTATGCGCTTCTCAGCGTTGGCGAAAACTTTTTCGCTTCGTACGCGGCGGCGCTTATCACGCTTGTCGCAACAGGCTACATGTTCTTGCGACAGAAGAACATGTCGCTTGGAGCGGCGTCTTTCATGGCAACCGGAATAATCTTCATCGTGGTTGTCAGGGCTTTCGAGCTCACCGGCACCTTTGCGTGGATCATCCACACGGCCGCCGCTGCCTTCGCGCTTGCGGCAACGGCGTTCGTGTATGACTCGCACACTGGTCACAAACGCTACGACGAGCCGTGGGAGCAATCGCACAGCCGCTGGTGGTGGCGCCTCGTCGCACTCTCGCCGATCATGCTGCTTGCGGCCTACTACCTGCCGGCGGACATCCGCTGGCAATCGGTGGCTGCGGCGGCCAACGTGAAGTTCGTCTTCTACATGATGATCGAGATGAGTTGGCACGATCGTGAAGGTTTGCTTCAACGTTATCCGGGACACCCGAGATTCGACTGAGAATCTTCGGCACGCGATTTCGACGGCCCGCAGGGTGTACCCCGCGGGCCGTCTTTCTTTGACAAACACGCCGCCCTCCTATTTTTCACCTTTCAAATACTTTTTCTTTTTGATCTTGTCGGGCAAGTACGATTCTTTGTCGTACATCTCGTAGCCCTTTCCGTACTTCAAATCTTTCATGAGCTTCGTAGGCGCGTTGCGCACCTTCATGGGGATCGGCAGATTGCCATGCACTTTCACGTCGTCGAGCGCCGCGAAAATCGCGTCGTACGCGCGGCGATCCTTCTTGCACCGCGAGAGGTAGGCGACGCCGTGCGCGAGGTTGATCGTCGCTTCAGGGTAGCCGATCTTGTTGACCGCCTCAAAGACGGCGTTGGCCACCACGAGCGCGGTCGGTGCACCAAGCCCGATGTCTTCGCTCGCAAAGACGACCATGCGCCGCGCGATGAATTTCGGATCCTCGCCAGCTTCCACCATGCGCGCGAGATAGTAGAGCGCGGCGTCGGGCTGCGAGGCGCGCATCGACTTGATGAACGCCGAGATGGTGTTGTAGTGCTCTTCGCCTTTTTTGTCGTATCGCAGGTGCGTCGATTGCACCGCCTCCCTAAGATTCTCAAGCGTAATTTTGCCGTAGAGCTTCTGCGCCGTCTCGAGCGTGGTGATCGCCTGGCGCGCGTCGCCGCTCGCCAAGCGCACGAGCCACTCGCGCGCGTCTTTCGGCATCTTGATTTTCGTGCGCGCGATGATCTTTTCCATTTCCTTTTCCGAGTGCTCTTGCAAGACAAAGACGCGGCAGCGCGAGAGGAGGGGAGCGATCACCTCGAAGCTCGGGTTCTCCGTGGTGGCGCCGATGAGAGTCAGATCGCCCCGCTCGACGAAGGGAAGGAGAAAGTCCTGCTGCGCTTTGTTGAAGCGGTGGATCTCGTCGACAAAAAGAATCACCGGCTGCCCAAGCGGGAGCGCGCCGCGCTTCGGGAGCAGCTTTCGGATGTCTTCTTTGCCCGCGTCGACAGCGGAGATTTCGTGGAACTCTGCATTCACCGCATTGGCGTAGATGCGCGCAATCGTGGTCTTGCCGGAGCCTGGCGGGCCCCAGAGGATGAAAGAGAAGAGCTCTTTCTTTTCAATCGCGACCCGCAGCGGCTTGCCTGCACCGGTGAGGTGCTCCTGTCCCACGAATTCGTCGAGATTCTTTGGCCGTATCTGTGAGGCGAGCGGCTCCATCGGATCACTCTACACCTCCTCGAAGATCCCAAAAAGAAAGCGCCGCACTCCGTGCGGCGCTTGAGTCTTTGGCAATATCGCGGTGCGGCCTACGGCAGCACCTTGTACCCGACACCGCTCAAGGTTTCCACTGCCTCCCGGCACTCTTTCCCGAGTGCGATCCGCAGTTTTTTAATGTGCGCATCGACACAGCGATCGTACGATACCTCGCGAGTGCAGAGAGCCGTCATGAGCTGCTCACGCGAGAAGCACACATCGGGTCGGCGAGCCATGATGACAAGCACATTGTACGGCGTCGCCGAAAGTACCAACCGCCGCCCATCAGCGACCACCGTGCGTTTCAGCACATCGATCTTGATGCGGCCGTCGAAGCACTCGAGTGCCGTTCGCTCGTCGGGCTTCTCGGGTGGGGGGACGAAAACCTTACGCTCGTACCCGCGCACCACGGCCCTGATCGACTCGGCGAGCAACTGCTCGCTCACGGGTACGCGGACACGAAGCACCCGATCCCACCCGCAGTCGAGCAAAAAGACCTCGGCGTCTTCGAAGCTGAGCCCGCCGATCTTGGACTCAACGATGCCGATCGTGGCGCTCCGGAATCCGAACTCGCGCATACATGCTGGCACGTGTGCGAGCTGGTCGAGGTTGCCGACTCCGCACAGAAGCGGCATCGAGCCGAGAGATTTCGGCTTCTCCTCAAACGCCTTCGTAAAAGTCTGGACGCTGGTGAAATCAAAGATGCCGAATTCATGCTTTTCGAGCACGGTCTTGATCGTGGAGCTTACGCCCGCGCAGATGATCTTCATGTGGTTCTCCCTTTCGCGCCTGGTTGTCTGTGGCCTCAGATTTACTTCCGCCATCTAATCACGGCGGCGCTTGCGGGACAACGTGCGGCCAAATTCACACCGGCGCGCTTTTTGCGCTTGCGCACGCGCGCCGTCGCGCTATCCTGAAGTGAATATGCGCAAAGCTATCATCTGGATCGTCGTCGTTATTATTCTTGCAGTTGCGGGTTACTTCATCTATACCAATTACATGACAGCAGACACTGGAGGCGAGACTACAGGTGAGACGCCGCAGGGCGACGTCGTGCAGGCGCAAGACGTCACCGTCGGCACCGGGGCGGAGGCGAAGCCGGGCTCGATCGTCTCGGTCCTCTACGTGGGCCGCCTCTCCGACGGCACCGTCTTCGACAGCTCCGAGGCGCATAACAACGAGCCGCTCCGATTCCAGCTCGGCGCGCAAGGCATCATCCCGGGCTTCCAGATCGGCATCAACGGCATGAAGGAAGGCGGCGAGCGCCTCATCGCCATTCCGCCGGCCTTCGGCTACGGGGACAACCCGGTCCGCCAAGACCCCAACGACCCCGCGAGTGCGGTCGTGATCCCGGGCAAATCGACCCTGATTTTCAACATCAAATTGGTCAAAGTGGAGGAGGCCCCGCCGGCGACCACCACCTCCGAGGCGACAGAGTAGGGCTTGCAAAAGGGTGAGGAATGTGATATCATTCCGCAATGCTTTCGAAGCGTAAGAAGCAAAATGAGGTGAAAAAGGCGCAGCGACACGACACCGACACCGGCTCTCCGGAGGTGCAGATCGCCGTCCTCACTCGCCGCATTGAGGAGCTTAGTGCTCATTTGGATAAGAATCGCAAGGATAAGCACTCGCGCCGGGGCCTCTTGGGGCTCGTGGCAGCTCGCCGGACGCACTTGAAGTACCTCGAGGGTACCAACAAGCGCGCCTACGGCACTTTGGTGAAGAAACTCGGGCTCAAGAAATAGGTCGTCCCCTTCACTCCCGCTTCAGAGCATCCGTGAACGAATCACGGGGCGATTTTAATAGATTTTATTCATAAATAGTATTTAATTTTTGTATGGCAATCATCAAACACCCCGAACAGCGCGTCGGCGTCTTCATCGACACGCAAAACCTTTATCACACCGCGAAAAATCTCTACCGCGCGCGCGTCAATTTCGGCAACGTGCTGAAAGACAGCGTCGCTGGCCGCCGCCTCATCCGCGCGCGAGCCTACATGGTCACCACCGAAAGCGGCGAGGAGACCGCCTTCCTCGATGCACTCACCAAAATGGGCATTGAGCCGAAGACCAAGGACCTCCAAATCTTCTACGGCGGTGCCAAGAAGGCCGACTGGGACGTCGGTATGGCGGTCGACGCGATCGTCGCTTCCCAAAAGCTCGACACCGTCATCCTCTTTACGGGCGACGGCGACTTCGTGCCGCTCGTGCACTACCTCAAGGAGCACGGCTGCCAGGTGGAAGTAACCAGCTTCGGCCGATCGACTTCCGGGAAGCTGAAGGACGCGGCCGACCAGTTCCTCGATCTCGACGAAGACCCGCGCCGCTACCTCATCAACTACCGGCCGGTGCGCGGCCGCCGCTTCCCGCCGAAGGAAAACGGCGTCGGTTCGCTGCCTTCAGAAACGCAAGACAAACTCGGCGAAATCGAACGCGCGACTGACGTGGAGTAGCGACAAAAAAACGAGCAGCAAAAAAGAAACCGCTTCTTCACTGAAGGAGCGGTTTTTTAGTGCCCGACCCGCAGGTTTAACCTGCGGGTCGCTGCGGGTCAAAGACGCCGCTTAGGCTTTTCGCATTTCGCGGCGCGAAGAAATGTACGCGAGTACGATAAAGACGAGTCCGATGAATCCGGTGAAGGGCTCTGGCACGCGCACGAAGAGGCTGCCGAGCATCGCGATCGCGAGCCCGAAGATCGCCCAGTGCGCACCATGCTCGAGGTAGGGAAGCGATTCGAGTGTCTTGGCGCGCACGAGATACACCGTTGCGCTTCGCACATAAAGAGCGCCGATGCCGAGGCCCGCGATGATCATCAAGAGATTACTCGTGACGGCAAAAGCACCGACGACGCCGTCGAGCGAGAAGGCCGCGTCGAGCACGTTGAGGTACACAAAGAGCGCGATCGAGCTTTTTGCGATGTCGGCACCGGCCTGCATCTCGAAAGCCTGCGCCACTCCCTCGATCACGATAAAGAGCACGACACCGATGACTCCCGCTACGAGGATCGTCGCGGCCTCCATCGGCAGGATAAGCGCGGAGACGAGGAGCACGATGAGCGTGAGCGCCACCTCGATCGCCTCGACGCCGCCCCAGCGCGAGAGATACTTTTCGATCACCTCGATCCAGTGCACTGTCTTGCGGTCGTTGAAGAAATACTTGAGAGAGACGAGAAAGAGGAAGGCGGCTCCAAAGGATGCGATCGCCACGTGCGCGCCCTCCAAGAGGTGTCCGTATTGCAGCGGGTCGAAGATCGCGAGATTCAAAACGACGAGCGGCCCGAGGCCGGCCGCAAACGAGACGATGAAAATCGGAAGCACGAAGCGCGTGCCGAAGACCGCCACCGGGATGCCCCACTGCAAAAAGCGTTTCTGCCACACGGCTTCCATGCGCTGCAAGACCTTCGCGTTGACGACGGCGTTGTCGAAGGAGAGCGTGGTTTCGAGCACGGCAAGGAGGGCGACGGTGAAAAGCGCGTTGAGTCCGCCCCAGAGGTACGCTGCGACGCAGGCGAAAAGGGCGACGACGGTGGGAAAGATGAGCACTCTCATGCGCGGCATACTAGCATACGTCGCGGTTTTGCATCGGTAAGAAAAGAGCGGCGCTTCGCGTCGCTCTTTTTCGTCTCCCGACCTCCACATTCACGCGAACGCGTCGGGTCCGTTACACTCGATTGCGAGATGGCCCGCCGAGAGTCCGACCATATGGTCGACGAGCTGGAGCGGAAGACCTTGCGAGCGGAGAGGCGCGAGTCCCAGGTTGCGAACGAATTCCTTGACGCCTTCGTCGGAAGAAGTGTATCGCCGGCGCATGCGCGCGAGCGAATCGACTTCCGCCTCGTTCAGCACGATCCAGTGCCGCTCACAATCGATCGCGAGCTGTCCGCGCAGCAGGTGCCACAGCTCCGCGATGCCGGTGAACTCAAAAGAGCTGAGTACCGTCTTTTTCCAGCGCCCGGCTGGGTCCCGTTTCCATATCTGCATACTCTGTCTCCTCGTTGGATGGGGTAGCACCACTATACATGCGGGCGCGGATCGGCAAAGCACGCCGCCGCGAAAAAATAGCGAGAAAAGGCCGTTGTGATATAGTCCACGCATATTAGATAACCGTGGTGTCGGGATAGGCAGAAAGCCCTGAGCGCGCGATGGGCTTGCTGAAATCCGGACATCACTTCGAGCAATGCAGAAAAAAGAGTATTCCCTCGAAATCGCGGGGAAAACGATGATCGCGGAGTTTAACGACTGGGCCGACCAAGCCAACGGCTCGGTGCTTTTGCGGTACGGCAACAGTGCGGTTCTCGCGACTGTCGTCATGAGCAACAAGGAATCGAATCTCGATTACTTCCCACTCTCCGTCGAGTACGAGGAAAAGTTTTACGCCGCCGGCGCCATTTTGGGCAGCCGATTCGTGCGCCGCGAAGGCCGACCCTCCGACGAGGCAGTGCTCTCCGGCCGCATCGTCGACCGCACGATCCGCCCGCTTTTCCCGAAGGGGCTGAAGCGCGACGTGCAGGTGATCATCACGGTGCTCTCGATCGAGGACTACGACACCGACATTCTCGCGGTCAACGCCGCCTCTCTCGCGCTCGCCACTTCCGACATTCCGTGGAACGGCCCCGTCTCCGCAGTGCGCGTGGGGCTCGTCGAAGACGACCCGACGCCGATCGTCAATCCGAGCTACGGACAGCGCAGCGATGAGCTGCCGCCGCGGGCCAAGATGGATCTCACCGTGTCCGGCAAGGACGGCCTCGTCAACATGATCGAAGTCGGCGCGCGCGAAGTGAGCGAAGAGCATGTGGAGCACTGCCTCGCACGAGCCAGCGAGGAGATCGAAAAGATCCAGGCGTGGCAGAAGAGCATCGTGGCAGAGCGCGGCGTCGCCAAGCAGACGTTTGCTGCACCCATGGAGAGCGGCGAGATCGAAGCGGAGTTTGAGAGCGTGATGCGTCCGAAACTCCTCGCCCTCGACGGAAAGATGGACAAGGGCGACATCGGTACGCTGAAATCTGAATGGATGAAACACGCGCTCGAGAAGTTCCCCGACGCAAAGCCACAGATCCCCGACGGCATCTTCGAGCACAAACTCGACGAGCACGTGCACGATCTCGCGATCAAGGAAGGCAAGCGCGTCGACGGCAGGGCGATGGACGAAATCCGTCCGCTCTTTGCGCAAGCGGGAGGCATCTCGCCCGTCATTCACGGCACCGGCCTTTTTTACCGCGGCCAAACGCACGTCTTGGCGGCACTCACCTTGGGCGGCCCGGGAGACGCGCAGCTCATCGACACGATCGAGTTCCAGGACAAGAAGAAGACCTTCATGCTCCACTACAACTTCCCGCCGTTTTCGGTGGGCGAAACCGGCCGCGTGGGCGGCATGAACCGCCGCATGATCGGCCACGGCGCGCTCGCCGAAAAGTCGCTGCGCGCGGTGCTGCCGCAAAAAGAAAACTTCCCGTACACGATTCGCATCGTCGCCGACTGTCTCGCCTCCAATGGCTCCACCTCGATGGCGAGCGTGTGCGCGGGTACGCTCGCGCTCATGGATTCCGGCGTGCCGATCAGTAGGCCCGTCGCAGGCATCGCGATGGGCATGATGAGCGACGCCAAGGCGGGCGTCTACAAAGTGCTCACCGACATCCAGGGCCCGGAGGATCATCACGGCGACATGGATTTCAAAGTCGCAGGTACGAGCGAGGGCGTGACGGGCGTGCAAATGGACGTGAAAGTCGACGGCGTGCCCCTGAAGGTGCTTTCCGAGGCGTTCGCTCAGGCCAAGAAAGCCCGCATGCAGATTCTTGAAGTGATTCAAAAAGCGATTCCCGCGCCGCGCGCCGACATCTCGCCGCGCGCGCCGAAGATTCTCACGACCAAAGTGAAGGTCGACCAGATCGGCCTCGTGATCGGCCCCGGCGGCAAGATGATCAACGGCATCAAAGACCGCACCGGCTGCGACGAGATCACCATCGAAGAAGACGGCACGATCTTCATTACGGGCCGCCAAGGCACCGCCGAAGCTGCACTCAAGGAAATCGAAGATCTCACGCGCGAATACATGGTGGGAGATCGCTTCGAGGGCCCGGTCGTGCGCCTCATGGACTTCGGCGCCTTCGTGAAGATCGGCCCCAACAACGACGGACTCGTGCACGTTTCGGAAGTTGCGCCGTTTCGCATCGGCAAAATCTCCGATGCCGTGCAGATCGGCGACGTCGTCCCCGTCGTCATCAAAGAAATCGATGAAAAGGGACGGTATAATCTTTCTATCAAAGCCGCGGATCCCGAGTGGGCTGCCCGCAAAGGCGTGAAGCCTTCGGAAGGCGGCGGAGATATGCATGGCAGACGAAACGGCCCGCCGCGACACCGCATCTAATCCGCAAAGTCCTGCGGCTGCGAAATCTACTCCGGCGCAGGAGCCCGAAGCAACGATTCTCGAAGAGACGGTGATCAGGCCCGCGCCGAAGGCGCCAGCTCCGCGACCAGCCCCACTTCCGCAACCACCGACGCCTCCACCGCCCGCTCCCGCTTCTCCCGTTCCGCAAAAGGAAGAAACGGCTCCCATCTTCATTCCGCCGAAAATACCGATCACGCCCCTGGAGACAACTTCACCATCGGCGCCACCGGCGCCGATTCCGACCGCTGAAAAAAAGGAGCCGCCGATGATCGCGCTTGATTCGCTCGATCCGGTACCATCAAAAACACCGATACCAAAGCCAGCGGAACAGCACCCGCATGGCCTCAACAGCGCTGCGCTTGCGGCAGGCATTTTGCCGGAAATGCCGTTTGCGCCCGCACCCGTACGGCCCGCTCCTCCAGCGGCACCGAAGCCCGCCCCAACGATCGCGCCGCGGCAAGAGCCACCAATGCCAGCAGCAGCACCCGCGAGAGCAGAGCCGATGCCCCCTGCTCCCGCCCCTGCGGTGATTCCCGCAGCCGAGCGAGCGCGCGAGTCGGTCTTTGTGCCGCAAAGCGGCGCCGTACAGAAGCCGCCGGAGCTCGCGAAGATTCTCGAGGAGGTCAAACTGCCGGATCGCTCGCAACCCTCGTCGATCGCCCCGCAGAAAGTTGAGGAGGCCCGTACCTTTGATACAACGCTCGGCGCGAGCGTGCCGCCCGCATCCGCACCCGCCCCCGAGCCGAAAAGGGATCTTTCGTCGTCGATCGTTTCGCCGCTTCGAACTCTCAAAGACGATCTCCAGGTCATCGTGCGCGAGAAAAAGATCTCGCTCGTTCGCGCGGCGGCGCTCGAGCAAGAGAAGCGATATGGCCGCAGCGCCGAAAAGATCGAGGAGCAGGTGGCGACGCACCGGTCCCGTCGCACGGCCAACATTATTTTCGCTGCGGCGCTCCTCACGGTGCTCGGCGTCGGAGCGTTCTTCGGCGTGTATATTATTTCGCAGCAGCGCGGGGGCGCGCCGAGCACCGAAGCCCCTTCGCTTCTTTTTTCCGAAACGACCGTCTCACTTCCGCTCGATAATCAGAACGCGCTCGATTTGAAGCGCCTCATCGCCTCGGCGCGCGGCGCTTCTAGTGCAACGCTCGGATCGATCACCCGCATCGTCCCCACCAAGACAGCGACCGATGAGGAAGGCGTTCCCTACGAGCGCGCTGCCACGCTCGAAGAATTTCTCGGGGCGCTCGGCACGCGCGCGCCCGCAGACTTAGTGCGCGCGCTCTCCAGCGATTTCTTCTTCGGCATTCACACGGTCGACGAAAATGCGCCGCTCCTTGTGATACCGGTGCTCTCCTACGAGCGTGCCTTTGCGGGCATGCTCGCATGGGAGCAAACGCTCAACGCCGATCTTTCGCCCGCATTCACGCCCGTTCCAGAACAGGTGCTCGGTGCGGGTGGACTGCCGCAAAAGCGCACCTTTAGCGACGTCGTGATGCGCAACTACGACGTCCGCGCCCTCAAGGACGACGGCGGCACGATCGAGCTCTACTATTCATTTCCGACGCAGGGAATCCTGATCATCGGAGAGAGCCCGTACTCCTTCACCGAAATTTTAAGCAGGCTGCGCGCCGTCCGCAGGCTCTAGAATTGCACGAAAGAAAGGGAGCACGTATAGTTATCCAATGAAAAAAACACATCTGTCGGAAGACGAGCTGCAAGATTTGCGCGCAAATCTTGAAGCCGAGCGCGATTCGCTCGACGAGGAGCTCGCCGAGCACGGTCAATCCAACAACGGCGACTGGCAGGGCGGAAGCGGGGAGCTGCGGGGCGAGGAGGCGGATCCGACCGACGCTGCCGACAAGATTGAGGAGCTCGTCACCAATGTCCCGCTCGTTGAGGAACTTGAAACCCGCCGCAAGGAGATCGAGGCGGCTTTGAAAAAGATGGACGACGGCACCTACGGAATCTGCGAGAAGTGCGGCGAGCCGATTCCGGTCGACCGCCTTGAGGCGAACCCCGCAGCCAAGACCTGCATCACGCACGTCTAGAGAAAATAACGCGGTACAATTGGCCGCGTGGCCGGCGCACAAAAAATAAAATCGGGCTTCGCGCGCGTCTTTGGCGCACAGCCCGCGCTGCCAAAAGCGACCATCGTGAGCGTGGAGTGCGACATCGTGAAAGGCCTCCACGCGTTTGCCATCGTCGGACTCCCCGACAAGTCGGTGGAAGAGGCGAAGGATCGTCTCGCAGCCGCAATCAAAAATACCAACGACCTCGAGTCGCCCAAAAAGAGCAACAAGAAGATCGTTCTTTCGCTCGCGCCCGCCGCGCTCAAAAAGGAGGGCGCAGCATTCGATCTCCCGCTCGCGCTCTCATTCCTCCTCGCATCGGAACAGGCAGCATTTGACCCTGCGGGCAAAGTATTTGCGGGAGAGCTCGCCCTCGACGGTACGATCCGCCCGATTCTCGGCACGCTCTCGATCGCGAGCGAAGCGCGCGATCGCGGATTCACCGATCTTTTCATGCCGGAAGAAAATGCTGCGGAAGCATCGCTGATCTCGGGGCTGCGCGTGCATCCGGTTGCTTCACTCGAAGACGCGCTCGCGCAACTCGGAGGCAGAGGGAAGCCACGCTCTGCTGTGCAGAAAATAAAGCGCGCCGAGCCCGAAGACACGGCCCTCGACGAAATCCGCGGCCAAGAGAGCGCGAAGCGCGCGCTCATCATCGCCGCCGCGGGCGGACACAACATCGCGCTGTGGGGCCCTCCGGGCACCGGGAAAACGCTCCTCGCACGCGCCACCGCATCCGTACTCCCCGACCTTGGCGAAGAGGAGATGATCGAAGTAACCACCATCCACTCGCTCGCGGGTATTCTCCTCGGTCTCCTCGGCGGCCCGGTGTACCGGCCGCCCTTCCGCTCACCGCATCACACTTCTTCGTACGCATCCTTGATCGGCGGCGGATCGAGCGGCATCCGGCCGGGAGAAGCGACGCTCGCGCATCGCGGCGTCCTTTTTGCCGAGGTCGGTTATTAAAAGAGGGGGGCTTGCAAATAAAAAACGCATATGGTAAGCTTTGAGTACCATGAGTACCAAAGGCTTAAACCCCCGAGATTTTAAAGGGCTTTTCTATATCCGCGACTACATTATTTATCGTGGTAAATCTCCTACATTACGGGAGATTTCGAAGCATATGGGATTCGGCTCCTCTCGTTCTGCGGCACTCCTTATCGAACGACTCGTAGACCTGGGCTACCTTGAACGTACCGCTATGGGTAGCTTGCGGTTGCTAAAAGACCTCGGCGGAAGAACGGAGACAGAACGTGTAGTGGAAATACCTCTTGTCGGTTCAGTTCCATGCGGGCTACCGCTCTTAGCGGAAGAAAACATAGAAGCATGGGTTCCTGTTTCTCAGCGAATTGCGAAACCAGGGGCGCAGTATTTTCTGCTCCGAGCTACGGGTGACTCCATGAACAAAAGTGGAATCAAGGACGGCGACCTGCTCGTAGTTCGACAGCAACCTGTTGCAGACAACGGAGAGCGTGTTGTTGCCCTCATCGGTGATGACGCCACCGTCAAGGAGTTTCAAAGAAAAGGAGACAAGGTGGTACTCGTGCCTCGGTCGAGCAACCCTGCACATAAGCCGATTATCCTTGAGGGCGATTTCATGGTGCAGGGAGTAGTCATTAACAGCATACCTAACCCACTAAACTAACATGGCAAAAAGAGTAACAGTCACGGACGAAAGCGAATCAGGTCGGAATCTTCAGTTTCATGACAACGCTACTGGCAGAAATATGACACGCACTCAGTTCGTGCAAAAAATAGAATGTGGCGACTATGAAAATTATCATGTCCGTGTCGTTAACGGAGTGAGAACACCTGTTTCAAACCCTGACGGGAAAGAGGGAAATAATCTGGACTAACATGGCGATACCCGCTGACCAATTGGAAACATGGGCAAAACAAGGTTCAAAAGACCTTTCTAGTACCACATACCAGTCGGTCAGGAACGCGCTGACTGGTAGTAAGTCACCGATTCGAGAAAAGATTGCCTCGGGCAATATACGAGTCGATTTGCAGGGGTCGTACGCAAACGACACAAACACCAGAGGCGACAGTGATGTAGATGTGCTCGTGCGGCTCAATGTCTTTGGCTCGAACAAGTACTCACTTCCAACAAATCAGTTCTTGCTTCACGAGCAAACATATCCAGTAGCGACATATGACTGGTCGCATTTACGTCGCGACATTATTACAGCATTGAATGAGTATTATGGTGTGGCTTCTGTTGATGTCTCGGGAAACAAATCAATCAAAGTGCAAAAAAATAATGGCCGTTTGCGTGCAGACATCGTGCCAGTAATCGCGCACCGCAACTATTCTTACTTTCTAGGCCACACGAATCACGCCAAAGTAGAGGGTATTATGTTCTATCACCGAATGACAAATGCAGAGGTTATAAACTACCCAGACCAACACTATTCCAACGGCGTCGCCAAACACAAAGCGACCTCTGATGCTTTTAAAAGGATTGTTCGTATTATCAAAAATGCACGAGCATACGCAGTAGACAAAGGACTTCTCCACAAAGACGTCGCGCCCTCATATTTCTTGCAGTGCATGATTTACAATGTGCCAAACGAACATTTCGCAGGAAACGACAGTACGGCCGTCTATAACACGCTGAAATATCTCATCGAAAACAACAAGCAAGATTTTACCACCCAAAGCGGACAGCATGAACTTTTCGGAAACTCCGGTATTCACTGGCATCATGACAACGCGACAAAAACACTAAGTGCATTGGCTCACTTGTGGGACAACTGGACATCTATATGAACATCGACGGCAACAACTACAAACAGTTCACGGCATTCATTTTGATATTAGTTGGTATCAGTGCCGTAGTCGTCTATATGATTTCTTACACCTTGAAGTCATACGGGATTGTCGTGCCTTTTTATATTGAAACACCGTCTATTCCTGCGGTGTATGCTTTTCTTTTTGTGTTGTTTGATAGATTTCTTTGGAAAAAGAAAATCTTTAAACGGCTCGGCATTATTGTAGCCGATGATTTAAATGGAAAGTGGGTCGGCAGTTTAAAATCTTCTTACGACAACTTTGCAACTGACATAGAGGCGCAGCTTGTAATCGAGCAAACTGCAACAAAAATAAAAATCTGTGGAACTTTTAACAAATCGAAGTCCGTTAGCATCCATGAAAACTTTGGTAGAAGTGAGATAGATAACCGAGTAGCACTGTTTTACTTTTTCAGGAATGAACCGTCATACGATGCTACACAGACAATGGCTATGCACGAAGGCTCAGCAAAATTAACCTATGGCCCCGATAGTAATTCATTGGCAGGATACTACTACTCAGGAAGAGATAGGAACAACTTTGGAACAATCGAGGTGAAGCGAGTAGAAACTCGCTGACACTGCAAATAGACCGCTATAATTTCGCGTACGCACGCGAGTGAGTCTTTTTACAGAAGCAGAAACTTTGTTGGTGCGAGGCCAGTAAAAGTGGCCTATGGATGAGTCATTCAAAAACTTCAGGAGCAAGCCGAACTTCAAAAACGAGTGCCAACACAGGCAGATTTTTATAAAAAATGATGCTCTGCCTTACGGAAAGGGCATCTTTGCAAACCGACCATCCTAGAGGTCGGCTTGGAAAGAGAGGTTTCACCGTTTTAGCGGTACGAACAAATTGGTGGTCGGTTTGTAAAAAGTAGTAAAAAAAACAGGCCTGCATTGTGCCATATAAGTAGGCGGATACTCTTCGTGAAATTTTTTGCAGACCAACCAAAATGGTGGTTGGCTTATAAAACAACAAATATATAGTAGTATGGCTGTACTTTTGCCCTAAAAAATGCGAGGATTTTAGCGACAGGCTAATGTCGCATGAAATCCATTACACCCACATTTTCCTATTTTTTAGGGCTCATAACAGGGAGAGGACACCTATTTCACGATAGCAAAATAATCGCTATCGAATTTTCACATGCCAACGAATATGCGGAAGGTATTGCACATTGTCCCGTATGCGGTTGGCTGGCAACCAATAATGGCAACGGCCTGAAGTGCAAAAATCCTGCTTGTGGTAAACCCGT
Source organism: Candidatus Kaiserbacteria bacterium (assembly GCA_016432285.1). GTDB lineage: Bacteria > Patescibacteriota > Minisyncoccia > Phycocordibacterales > UBA2100 > UBA10103. The sequence continues at coordinate 123,814 of CP066682.1, read as the reverse complement.
TGACCCTTCAGTAAAGAAAACATACAACCAACCAGTATCTGCTGTTGAGTCATTAAAGAATGTAATCATCCCGTTTCTCAGCAAAGAGATAGGCGCGAAGTTCGATATAACAGGCAACAAAACCATGACTTTATTGGTCGTGGATTTTCAAGACTATGGAAAAGTATTTGATGAGGTACTTTCACATTTTGTGCCAGACACGAGTTTTGATAGATTCCATATACCAAAAGCCATTCACGAAGTAGAGAAAGCATCGAAAATCGAATTTATAAATGGATTGCTAGACACTTCTGGTTTTCCTTCTCCTGGCGGTTGGTTAAACCGTGACGGTGAAAAAGGACACGGCAGAATGAGAGTATATTTTCAGTTAGTGCGAAACTGGCACCTGCCTGTCGAGATAGATAATTTTTTACGTTCAGAGTTCGGACTCCCTATTCACACCATTGACTGGGGACATCCCAACATCAGAGATGCAAATCTTACCGACTTTTTTAATGCTCGTCCGACAACTTGGAGCCGTGAACATCAACTAAAGTTCTTTCCCGAATACTATGGAATGTTTAAGTTCAGGATAAGTTCAAAACAGTCTCTTTTCGATGAGTTGCATAATCATAATGTCGCCACAGTCTTTAAAGATAAAGATGATTGGTTTCCACCGTCCAAAGTTACAACCGGAAAAATCAAAGCATATCATCCGGGAGAACAGGATTTGCGGATACCAGAACCCGCTAGGAAGCACTTCGACGCATTCTGGCAAATAAACCTAGCTATGGGTTGCAAATTCCTAGGCGAATTACAGAAACATTCAAAAAATCTAGAGTACTTTGCATTAACGGGCGATTCGAAAGGCGATGGGGATATAGACGTTCTTATGAGAGAAAGAGATGCGATTAGCACAAAACTTAAAGAGGAAGCTTTTGCAAAAGGCGCAGAACCAACTGAAAAGAAGCTGCGGAAAGAACAAGATGCAGAATCAGTACTTGAATCTTCTCTATACGAGCCACTTTCGGATTATCTGCATGAGTATCTAACCAAAAAATATGAAGAGGATGTAATAACATTTGATACGTCAGCAGGAAATCTAAATCTATTTTTGAAAAATAGAAACCCAAGCCTGCTCGAAGTCTTTGATTACTGCGACCAGTACAGAATTCGTCCTGACATCGTGGGCTTTTTAACAAAAACGCGCCGTATTGCTTTTATTGAAGCCAAAATAACGCCCCTTGATTTGAAAGCAATCGGGCAACTCTTAGGATATTGTTTTGTTGCTCAACCTGAAGAAGCTTTACTTGTCTCCAACAAACCAATCGCGACATCACTTGTCATGATTTTAAAAGCACGTCCTGACTTACTGGAATACTCCAAAGGAAAGCGTATAAAACTTGGAGTTTGGACAGGCAAATCCCTCGAATCTATCGAGATATAAAAATATGGAAAAAAATGATTTTACAGAAAAAATGAGACAGTGGTTAGAAAGTTTTTTTAAAAGAAAGCTTGCTTCCACACATACAGTACTTGAAGTGTTAGCTCCAACTTCAAGTCTGGCAAAACTAAATAACGAACATATTAAAGGACTTCAGAATTATTCATCGTGGGACTTCAAGCCAGATGTGTTTGGTATCATCCAAGACAAAACGACTAAGCATAAGGAAGTCGTGTTGTTAAACAGATCGACCTCTGCGCTCAGTTTGAAAGAAATCGGAGAAATCAACTGCTACGCTCGTCTTACAAAATCCACCCTTGTATTTCTTGCTTCTACCAGAGGACTTTCAAGTGAAGTAAATATACTATTGCTTGACGATGACATTAGAAAACGAATTCTACAACTTAATGGCGGTGGAGAAATAACTATTTTTGCTTGGGATGAGAAATCAGATTCAATAAATCAAAACTCCATTGTACCTTTCAACAAAAAGGACTTCCTGCTCAACTAACTACCGCTTCCAGTAGATACAAACAAACTCGTGTACCTTGTTAAATCGGAAAACATACGGATATCCGAGTGTTTTCATGTTGTTGTATTCTTTCTGTCTATCCCAGATTACATACTCTTCAATCTCAAAACCAATCTCTTTCATTATTCTAGTCTGGTCTTCGTGCAAAGGATAGAATTTATCTTTTTTTCGAATATCCATAACAACTGAACAGCATCGTTTATTTGGTTTTAATGCCACATAAACTTTCTCAAAGACTGCCTTTAAGTCTTGCAAATATGCTTCGTAGTCGTTGATGTTTCCTAAATCTTTTTTTGAGTCAGAATAGTTGCGAATCTCTTTAGAATCTGCGCTTCTTTTCATGTTGAGAATATCCCAGTATGGCGGGGAAGTAACAACTAAGTCTACTGATTCTGGTTTCACATACTTCAGTAAATTGCGTGAATCTGCGCAATATACTTCTGGAGCAAATCTTTCTATGTTTGTTTCAAAAATCTCTCCTTGATATTCAGTTGCTCTTGTTTTTGCTATCTTGCAATAATCTTTATTTAACTCAATCCCGATTCCTTTTCTACCAGTTCTATAAGCGGCCAATAGAGTTGAGCCAATGCCCAAAAATGGGTCTAAAATGACCTCTCCGGGGTCTTTTGTGTAGATATTGATTAGCTTCTCAGCAAGTTGCGAAGGAAACATCGCTGGGTGTTTTAGTTTTCGTTCGCCATTTGTTTTTGCGATATCTCTCCAGATAGTAAAAGAGTTTTGCAACCACTCTTTTCCCGACAAGTTGTTCATTTTTGATGCCATATCATTTTTCGACTTTAACTAGAAACAAGCTCTCTTTCGTTACAACATTACTACCGTCTTGATTGATTGCACGATATCTTCGATGACTTTTCTCGAATACTTTAACTTTTCCACGCTTGCTAAGTATCTCTCTTATCTTTTCGTGAGGGATAATGCCCTCATTGTTATAGCTCAATAAGATGTATTTTGCTTTCGCTTTCATCACTAAATCGTTCAGAGCATCTGCCGCTTTTCTTGAAATCGAGTAATCAGATTTTTGGTGTTCGTAAGGACGCATTCCCGAACCGCCATATATCTCAGGTTGTTTTTTAAACCATCCCTCTGCTATCAACTCAAGAAAAAAATAATTAGAGGCGAATTGTCTGGCGTTATACGGCGGGTCTAAATATAAAATATCTACGCGATATTTACTGATTAACTTATTTGCATCTTCATTAAACGATTTGTTCTCTCTAATGCTCGGGATTATTTTGGGGTGCGAAAGCTTCATTGGCTTCAAAGCACGAGCGTCCCAAGTCTTCAAATATGCGGCATAAGTTCCAGTAACGTTGCTTACCAGATTAATCGCGTCTATCAGACTGGTTATAAGGTAGTAATACTCCGTTGATGATATTTTCTTTGATTTTTTCCAAGATTCAATAGTTTCCCTTATAACATCAACCTTCTTTGCGTTCTCCACGGAAATATACTGGCGGACATTTTTTCCATAAGGCGAGTAGTTCTTTGTAATAAAACCAACTTTTCCTTTCAACTCATTCAAGTACGCAATAACATCCTCGTTAATCTTCAGGTTAGCGAACCTGGGCTTTGAGTTTGTCTCGATATAGCAACGTGCAAAGGCATGTGCAAACTCTAAAAAGTCATTTGAGTAGACCGTGTAATCCAGTCTCTTAAAATGTTTCCCGACTGCAGCAGTACCACTGAAGATATCAAAAAAAGTTGCCCCTTTTTTTACAGAAAGAGATGCAACGACATCAGAAATATAATCCAAAAGCTTTGTTTTACAGCCGTAATATCTCATGAGGGATAGTTATATTTTAGCATTACCCTTGTATTATACACTGGTTGTACTATAATACAACTATCTTATTAAAAAGTAACGATGTATTCTGTGGATAACTTCATGAGAAACGATCTTTACCCGCGATTCGGAAGGAATCTAAGGAAGGCGCGTTTGAAGGCAGGATTGTCTCAAATGCAAATTGCGAAATCTATCCGCGCGGATAAAAGTTATATAAGCAATCTCGAACAAGGAAAAAAGAATCCGACTCTTTTTACAATAAGCAAGCTTGCTAAAGGCATAGGTGTTTCTATTTCAAAACTTCTACAGGACATCTAAATCAAAGCAGGCTACTTTAAAAAGTAGCTGATGCTTTTTCCGTACATGGTGGCAAACTTTTTCAGTTGAGAAACATCGACTCGCAACTGACCAGACTCTACTTTTGAAATATACGCTTGGGTAGAACCAAGCTTTTTTGCTGCTTGAATCTGAGTCAAACCCGATTCGCTACGAGCTTTCTTTAGCTTCCTAACAAAGATTTTGTAGTCATCATCATAAATGGTCTTCTTCATACCATCTATGTTCTATAACTATATGGAATATAACTACTTGTTATATTGTTATATAATGCAAATGAGGGTAGCTGATTCCATATATGAATGTTTTTACAAAACAACGAACAATACCAAAAGGCATAATGCTGGTGGTCGCCCCACTCCTTTTTCTTACATGGGGATATTTTGTTTTCTTTGGCGAAAGCTCGCCACCCACCAATAAGCCGTATGTGCCAGATGAAATCGAGCTTCATGTTCAAGCACAACAGTTCGTCTTACGAGGACTCAAAGCGCCGTCCACCGCTGAGTTTCCGATAATGCCTGTTCACGCAGGGACAGACGGAAACGGCTCATATCAGGTCATTTCGTATGTAGATTCGCAAAATAGCTTTGGCGCAATGATTAGAAGTGACTGGTCTGTGCTTATGAGACTAGAGAACGAAAGTTGGATTCTACAAAAAATGATTATCGGGGGTAAGGTTGTTTTCGACTCAAATCAAAGAGAATGATTTGAGCAAATTGAGGAATTATTAGTTAAGAGTATTATTAAAAATATATGAAAAACTCTATAGCGATTCTAGGACTGGTATTAACAATGGCACTTCCAGTCAGTGCGGCTACTCCGTTTGACGGAAAACTCATAGCTCTCGATGCTGGACACGGCAACGGGGAAACAGGTGCGGTAGGAGACTGCAACGGAACTCCAGTCATAGAAGCGGATGTAAACTGGGCAGTTCGATTAGAGCTTGAAAAACTTTTACCCGTTGGCACTTATCACGAAGTCGCTCAGTTAGATTCACGACAAGATAGAGTAGCGAATGCAGAAGCAGCTGGCTCTACCGTGCTTATATCTATTCACCATAACGGTTCGACAAACACATCGGCGGATTACACTCAAAGTTTTGTGACTCAAAAGAACGACAAAATCTTTGCAAGCTATATTCATCCGGCTATCGTAAACGCACTTAATCTACCCAATAAAGGAATTAAGAACGACGGATATGGTATGACGGTATATGGCTCTTTGCACGGAGTTCTTACCGAGTCATATTTCGTCACCAACACGGACGGGGCGTGCGACTTCATTGATTATCAAAACGGAGCAACAAATACTCGTGTGCAGAAGGAAGCACAAGCGATGTACGACGGCTTATACCAATACTTCTCACAAAACACAGGCGGTGGCGGAAAGGGCAGGAACCAATGATTACTAAGCGGTCATTAAGAAAGTTCAAAACTCTCTACGAGAAGCATTTCGGCGAGAAACTCTCTGACAAGGAAATTTCTAGGAAAGCAGACTATCTCGTGAACATCTACCGCGCAGTGTACGACAATGTTGAGTTTCCAGATTCCAATAAGAACGAGAAGAAAGAGAAGTAGTCTGTCGCACTTGCGATAGCTTCCGCGAGTATCTTACTCGTTTTCCTTTTGGAAGCAGTGTAATAAAGAAACTATACCCAGCGTGCTACGCGAGCATCACGCTATGGAGTAGTAGGACACCTTGGCCACTCTGTCGGCCTCTCTCGTCCTATCTGAGGCACGTTTGTGTGAGAGTTGGCGGAATCTATTACTTACCCTTCAAATTGAGGTATCGGCTCAAATCCGTTAAAATTGAGTCATGAAGTCCGTTTATAAACTACCGTTTGAGGCGACACCTCAAATTAAGAGGTATCTCGATGATATCCTTTTCATTCATGGAGAATGGCATCAAAAGAAGGCGTTTTGCCTTATAAAACCATATCTGCCGTCAGAGTTGAGAACTCCAAAGAGAGTATGGAACAACGTCCTTTTTTGGAGCTATTTAGAAAGAAAGCTGAAAGCGGTACAGACATTCAGTGTGATAACAAATACTGCTGTTTCCGTAAAAAAATTAAAGGAAGCTTTAGGGGAACACCGGGGTATCGTTGCTATTGCAAGACTACATAACGACACACAAAATCCATTTAAAACATTTGGGACAATAAAGACAGACAAGATTGAGTCAGTTCTTAAACAACTTGCTGATATGGGCTATCCTGGCAAACGATCCCCAGAAACAGAGAACTATCTTATTTTGAAGGTATTGCAAATTGAACCGATTAAAAAATTGCACAACGAGATTATCACTCTTGAGCAAGAGGAAGAAAAACGTACTAAAAATCTTGTGGCAAGACCGACGAAAGAAGGGCCCAGACTTATTGAAAAAGACGGCGAGGGCGACTTCTTCCATGGCAAGCGAAGAACTATAATCAAATTTAGGAGCAAAGATGACCTCGCATACCAGATTTTTGAAGCCATTTACACTCTTTCAAACGAGGTCGGTGGTCGTGTTGGATTTGACGAGATTATCAGGTACATGAAAAGTCAGCACAACAAAACGCTCCGTAAGAAAAACATTACAAATGCAATTGACGACACGATAGACTACAAAAAACTCAAACCCAACAAGCTGCCTGGCGGTAGAAAGATATTAGAGAGGGATGGCTTTGGGAAATCAATCATCTTCAACAATCCTGAGCTGTAGTAAATAACGAAATATTGTTTTCAGAAAGCACCTCGTGTTAGAGGTGTTTTTAATACTTACGTCTGACTTGTGGATACTTAAAAACTGCAAGTATATTTTTCTATTTTACGGCTTAAAACAACATCATTTCTACTAATCTTCCTCAATATAAGTTCCTCAAAAGTAAGGCTCAAATAGGCGAAAATATACACTATGGACGACAAGAAACAAGAGCCATATCAGGTCGAACGCACTGGTTTTCATGACAGTGCTTGGTGTCGGCTCTTTGACGTCCTACTTAACAGCGAAAGGTCTATTAACAGTTCAGAAATAGAAGAAAATGAAACCAAAAGAAATCAAAAAACGAGTACAACTGCCAGCACTTCCAAAAGAACATGAGTATCTAAGCGAGGTGATATCTGATGCAGTCTGGCTTATCGCGTCAGAGGTTGAAAACGAAGAAGATGCACAGCCAAACTCTACTATGCCGCGAGAAATCAGAATCGTAATAAATCTCGCAGAGCACACCGACATGCTACCCGTCCTAGTCAGTTCAGCAGTTGGGTTCGGCAAGCCATACGGTCAGGTCGAGTCTGAGTACATCGGCGACCCATGGCTTATGGGAATGCCGTCGTGGTACGACAGGGACTCTGGTGAAGAAATTCCTATCGTAGAAACAGAAAAAATATGGGAATCTCCAGAGAAATAAAGGGGGGGCGCCTAATGACTTCCTGCGAGAACTCGTCGCTAGGCTCAGGCCTACAGCGGACACAGGCGAAATGCTCGAAAAAAGAGTCTGTGAAGTAAAGGAAATGATTACAAACAAGTTCGGAGAATTCGGCACACCTATAACAGCAGGTTGGCCAGCAAACGAGCGCGAGATATATACGATTATCCTGATATCTATGCACGACAACACTAAAATCGATGCGGTCATGGATATCAAAATATGTCTCTACGACGACTTGCAGTATCCGAACAAATTAACTAACTAACATGAAAGTACCTAAATC
>CP066682.1:0-115961 GCA_016432285.1 Candidatus Kaiserbacteria bacterium | reverse complement strand
ACAGCCGAAGTTCTCTACGCTCTGGCTAACAGTCTCAGATATACGATAGAGAATCCAAAAACAAAGAGTTATCCAGCCACATTAGTTATCTATAACGGCGGTAAAGGACTTGCTGCGACAAGACTTATCGTGGGGGCATGGAAAAAGAGTTCAAAGAAGACTGAGGATTTTGTGCACGGCAAAATCAGGATTGGGAAAGCAAAGCGAACGCGTATTCCTGGCAGTAACGACTATGTGTTGGGAGACGTAGACAAGGGCACTATAAAGTTGCTGGCAAAAGATTACAAAGAACAGGCGAGGCTCAAAAAGACAGCAGTAAAAAGAATGGGTAAGGCACAAACTAACTAATTTATGCATACCGAGCACGAACAAAAGTTTCCCGGTTTCCCACCCAAGCGTATCAGTGGCAACTTCTGGTGCTACCCGAAAGTGCTCTGTCTGCACTGGCACGAGCTTGTGGGGTAGGAACAAAAAGTGCTCGAGGGTCGGAACAAAAAGTGCTCGATTGCATACTCAGGCACACATGGGGCTTCGACAGGTCATCAGACCGAATCAGTCTCACACAGCTTGAGCATGGAGTGGGCAAGATTCACAACGGAACAGGGCTTTCTCGGAAGCAAATCATCAGAGCGTTGCGTTCTCTGGAGCAGAAAGGATTTATCACGTCAGTTAAAAGCAGTATGACGAATGAATACTCTCTGGTGACAGAAACACATCAGGAACAGGGGACAAAAGTAAACCAAAGCAGTGTACTTACGTCCCCTGCAAATGGTGACGAAACGACACTGGCTAGGGACAAAAGGATACACACTATAGATAACTTATCTATAGAAAGAACAATAGAAGAGGTATATAAGTATTATCTCAAAAAAATCTTTCCTGGAACCAGAGAAGTCTCAGAGCATAAGATTCCAAGACTTACTGAATCAGCAAAACAAAAAATTCTTGACCGTCTCAGCGATTTCCCACCAGGCATCCTTCAGCGAGCCATGAATAACTTCTCTGTAAACGAATGGCAAATGAGAAACAACGGCACCAGAGGACTTAAGTGGTTCTTTAACTCAGAGGACAGAATTCAGGAATTCCTAAATCTGGGTATGCTCGATGACTTCTCAACCCAAGATTATTAGCAAATCCGTTAAGCGCGATAAGGCCTGCATCAGTTGTTAACACTTCATATATGGAAATATATGTACTTACTTGACACTTCCTATTATTGTTGTATTTAGGAATACCCTTATTTTAAGCCACATTATGGCGAATAACGGACTCCAAAAACAACATGAATAGCACAAATGAACTCAGGGACTATCTTATCGCAGACGAAATTCAACGAATTTTGTCCCTCTCAAAAGAGGAGTTGGAGCGAGAGCTTATTGACCTCAAATCAAAAGCAATCGAGCAGATGAGCGATTACGAACTACTTAACCTAAACAAAAATGAGCAAATCTAAAGAAATTAAAAAAGCAGCATTGTATCTGCGTGTTGAATCAGAACAGATAGAAACAGGAAGACCCTCACTCGAGGCACAAGAAAAAGCATGCAGAGAATTCTGTGCAACACAGGGAATCGAAGTAAGCGAGGCACACATCTACCGCGATATTGGCAAAGGTTTGGACGATTTCCGTCCAGGTCTTTCTGCGATGATTCGAACACTCGAAACAGAATACGTTGATACGGTCGTCGTCTACAAATTAGACCGTCTCACACGAAAAACAAAATTCTTACTCAACATCCTGCATAACTTGGCAGAAAACGGGATTGGATTTCGTTCAGCTACAGAACTCATAGACACAGAGGCGGGGAACGGATTGATTATTCACATGCTTGGTGCACTGGCAGTAGCCGAACGAGAGGTGTTGCAAACACGACGCTACTCAAAATAACTTAATCATGGAACACACTAATACACAGCAGAAAAAAGGAGTGAGAGCTGCTCTGTATTTGCGTGTCTCCACCGACGAACAAGCCCGTGAGGGAAACGGCCTAGCCGTTCAGGAAGAAAAACTTAAAGCATTCTGTAAATCACAACCAGAGGAATACATCCTTGAAGCTGAGAACATCTACAAAGACGAGGGCTATTCAGGCAGTCTCGACATCAAACACCGTCCAGCGTTATCAAAACTTTTTGAGGACGCGGAAAATAAAAAGTTTGATGTCGTACTCGTCTATAGATTAGACAGATTCTTTCGTAGCACTCGACACCTTCTAAATGCCTTTGAGGTATTGAAAGCATCGGGTGTTTCGTTTCAATCTGCTACTGAATCTTTTAACACAAATGAGATTTCAGGCCGTCTGCTTCTTAGACTTCTTGCAAGTATTGCGGAAGCGGAACGAGAAACTACAAGGGAAAGAACTATGTCGGGGAAAATTAAAGCGGCACGAGAGGGAAAATTTGTTTGTGGTGTTCCAACTTACGGGTATTTTATTGATAAACCAAGCAGAAGACTTGCTGTGATTCCAGAGCAGGCAAAAATCGTAAAGAAACTCTTCAGTTGGGTCGTTGATGAAAAACTTCCTTTACGAGAAGTTGAAAAACGAATGAACCAAATGAAAGTCCCACCACCGTATAATGCGAAGTACAAAAAACGTCAGACATTAAACTACTGGCATCGCAGAACGATTGGTCGCATATTGACCAACGAAACCTACACGGGAAAATTCTACTACCGAAAATATAAGCGTCCTTTCAACAACCTTACGAGTATTACAGACAAACGAATGTTGAGGCCAAAAGAGGAATGGATTGAAATGAAATGCCCTGCAATCATTACTCAAGAAATGTTCGAGGCCGCGAAACAACAACTTCTGAAGAACCGTGAGTTCTCAAAACGAAACCAAAAGAGAAGCTATCTGTATTCCAAAGTCATATACTGCGGAAAATGTGGATACAAGATGTTTGGCGGATATCAGCCCTCTACAAAGAGGTGGCCGACTGCCGGTGGCAGGTACTACCACGGCACTTACCGAAACGACAAAGTGATAGGCATATCGAAACGATGCGATTGGTGTCCTCAATACTCCGAAAATCGACTGGAGCCCGTCTGGGAGTGTTTGAAAGAAATCCTTAAGAATCCAAAGAATATGTTTGACCCTTTGGAGAAATATATCTATAGGGAAGAAAGCCCACAGAACATAGGAGAGAGGCTTGAGGAAATAGCTACAGAGCTTTCCTCGGTACACGAGAAGCAAAAACGGGTGGACGAACTCTACATCAACGGGAAAATCGACCAACCTCGATACCGAGAACACAGCAACGGAAACGGGATAGAAGAAAAGAAATTGAATGATGAAGCGTCCCGACTGCGACAGTCCCTGCTCACCAAAAAAGAAAAGGCGGAACGTGAAGTCGCTATCCAACAAGCATACAAGCAAATCAAAGAGCGTTTGGATTCCGTTTCATACGACGAAAAATCCGAAATCGTTCGTCTCTTTATTGAGCGTGTTACGCTACATGCAAAAGAAGATTACGCATCTGTGGTATTCACGTTCCCTGGCTCAACGGAGACAGCAACAGTAAAACTTGGCAAAAAAGTTTCACAAGAGAATAAATCATTTCCGCTCGTACTCAACATCAAAACGATTACGGAAGCAGAGAGGCGGGCGCAGATACTTCGTTCCAACCCTCTTATGTACGTTCCAAAAACCCTCGTATGAAGATAATAGATACCATTACTTACCCGATTACTAGGACGAGAAAGGATCGTGGATTCGCTCGTCTCACTTCAACACTATGAAAAAGCTTTACTCATTGGCACAAATCCAAAAGCAGAATCTTATTTACTGGCACACGAGCTACAAGACGATTCGCAAGTACGTTGATTACTACCAGCATATTCTCAAGCCGATTAAAACAGGGAAGCGGTCTGGTAGCCGATACTACATTGAAGAAAAGAATCTCAAAGAGTTCGTTCGGATGTTCGAGAACAACGAACTTAACTTCTAGTTGCCGACGAGTTTCCCGAGTTTCACCGCGATGTGATCCAGGCGCTCCGCGAACCGCTCGAGGACCGGACCGTGAGCATCTCTCGCGCGCGAGGCTCGGCAATTTTTCCCGCCTCGTTCATGCTGATCGCGGCGCTGAATCCGTGCCCCTGCGGCTTCTGGGGATCCACGCGCTGCGTGTGCATGCCGCACGCGATCGAGAAATACCGCCGCAAGATCTCGGGCCCGATCGCCGACCGCATCGATCTCTGGGTGCATGTGGGAGCGATGCCGCCCGAGTCGCTCTCGACGCGCGCGAAGAAGGCTACGGGTGAGACGCGCGCGGCGCGCGAGGAGGTGAGCGCGGCGCGCGAGATACAGCGCGAGCGCTTTCGCGGCAGCGGCATTCTCGTGAATGCCGACATGAAGCCGAAACACATCGAGAAGTCGGCCAACGTATCCGAAAAGGCGGAGCGCGAGCTGCAAGGCGCCGCTCGCTCGCTGAAGCTCTCGCCCCGCGGCTACCATCGCACGATCAAGCTCGCGCGCACGATCGCAGACCTTGGCGGCAGCGCCTCCGTGGAGTCGCCGCACATGCTGGAAGCACTGCAATACCGCTCCCGCGAGCTCTAGCGGTAGTGCTAAGATTTACGTATGGGATTGGACGGAGGCCTCCGGGACTTTTTGAGAGACAAGAACCGCAGAAATGTCCGCGAGAAAGCGGCGGGCGTCGACCTCGCGCAGTTCGAGCACGGCGAGGCGGAGAAGAAGGAAGAGAAACTGCCGGAGCGCATCGCAGACCCGAAAAAAGCGGCGCTCCTTTCGGCCACGCTCGACACGCTCGACCCGAGCGAGAAGCCGAATGTTGACGCGCTCAAAGAGGTGGCGGCGGATGAGACGAAGGAGGTAACGCTCGAGCACCTCAAAACCGCCGACAAAACCCGCCTCACCGCGGAGCATCGCGGCGCATGGGGGCAGCATGCGCTCGAAGCGATCAAAGACGAGGAGTTTGAGGATCTGGCGCTCCACGACGAGGGCTTCGGCGCGATCTGGGCGACTTTCAAAAACAACGAAGAGGGCGCGAAGTTCATGCGCGAATTCCTGACGCTCCGCGCGGCGCAGAAGGATGACCTGATCCTCGAAGTGACAAAGGCGCAAGAGAAAGTGCGCATGGTCGAGAGCTCGCGCGGATTTGCAAAAGCAAAAGCGGCAACTGAGCAGCTTGTAAAGGATTTTGGATATAAACCTGAACACTTCTCAATCATCGAACGACTCAACTGGACGCCTGCCGAACGGCGCGCCGAATTACAACAAGTGCGCAGTGAGATATTTGCACGATGGTATCCATATTTGGCTCCGCCACCCCAAAACGCACACCGTATCCCAGAAAAAGGATTTGATCAGCTCGCCCGAGCAGTGGCACATACATTTGCCCTGATCGGCGGAGTCTTCCATGAGCACCCCGAGATAGCAGATGAGGAAAGAAAGGCGGCAGATTTTGTCCGTGAGCACATCCGATCTCAATCGGCGCTGCAAGGACCTCTCGGCCGACTTTTTATCAACTACAAGGCAAACCGCGCTGTACACGGGACTCGCCGTTTGGTCAAAAAAATAGAAGAATCCGGGGCGGTCCAGGCTCTCGAAAATGAGCAAAAACGCCTTGGCGGACTCATGGCGACCTCACTCTCAAAAGAAAAAGACCTCATGCGCGCGTTTCTTACCCAAGCGATGACTGGCGAAAGTGCGGAAGCGATTCCGACGCGTGGTCCGAAAACGTTCGCCGAGTTTGAGAAGGAGAAAAACAGCCTCGACATAAGCTCGATCGCCAGGAAAGACTGGCCAAAGTACCGCGACAAGGAAGCGGTGAGGAAATTCGGCAACAGCTTTGCCGACCTGGCTGACGCCGACAAGAATACGGTCCGCGACGATTTTATGAACACGTTGAGTAGCCGCGGGGGAGGCGGGGCTGAGAAGCCGCAGGGGCTTTTTGGGACGCTCCTTGGCGCCGTGTTCCGCGCATTCTGGAGTGTCGTCGACAAAAATGCGCTGAGGACAAAGCTCACCTAACGTATGGACTCCAAGCAGCTCGCATATCTCTACAGCAGATTGGTTGAGTACCAAGAGCGCAACGACGAAATCGGCGCGGGCAAGTACCTCGCGGCGCATTTCCACGAGTTCCCGAAGGAGTTGCAAGGCGAGCTGCTTACGCACTTTTATATCAACGCGCTGAATAAAAAAGTGGAGCATCTGCAAGTCGTACAGCAGGTACAAGAGGAGGGGCTCGAACTCTACCAGTCGCTGGAGATTGTGAAAAAGCTGCTGCAAGAGACGGGAGGCAAGTAGACCTTCCTTGTATCTTCACAGAAGGCCGCTACAGTGGCGCTCATGGATACGCGCAACGCGCTTTGGATTCTTGGCGGCATCGTGCTTCTCGTTGCCGTACTCTGGGGTCTCTGGTTCTTCCTCGGCGGTACGGGCTCGGGCAACAACGCTACCTCCACATCTACGAGCACGCAAAGCGGCGCGCAAAATCCGGCCGCCACTTCGTCGGTCATGCTCGCTGTGCTCGATCTCGAGGGCAATTCAAATGGGAAATCGCGCGGGTGCGACAAGGTGATCATGGTGCCGTGGAAAATCGCGACCACTACCATGCCGCTCACGGGAGCTTTGCAGGCGCTCTTTGCCCTCAATACGACGACGCTTGGGAGCTGGTTCAACTTTATCGACCGTACCAACGAAACACTGAAGTTCGACCGCGCCACGGTCGTGGACGGCACGGCGAATGTGTACCTTACCGGCTCTCTCACCGGCCTCTCCGGCGTCTGTGACGATCCGCGCGCGGCGAGCCAGATCGAGGAGACCGCGCTCCAGTTTTCTACCGTGCAGCGCGTGCAGCTCTACCTCAACAACGCCACGACGACCCTTATCCCGAGCGAGCGCTAGACGCGGATCAGATACGATCCTTGCTCTCGGAGAAGAAAACATTTTTCGGGAGGATGCCGAGCTTCTTGAGACGCTTCGACACGAAATCTTTGAACGCTTTCTCGGTTTTGAACTCCACTTTTTTATCCTGATCGTACACAGCCCACGCCCCCACCGTACGCAGCACGTCGACTTTGTTGAAGACGATGTGCGTTACGCCGTTGAGACGGATCGCGCGCTCAAGGGTTTGCATATTCATCCAGTTGGTCTGACGGCGGCGGCCGGTGGTGGCGCCGTATTCCTCGCCGATGTCGGCGATTTTATTGAAAATCTCACCCTCGGGCTGGAACTTTTTGCTGCCGACGTACGTTTCGTACACTTTCGCGACGCCCCAGACGTGGTTGATGGAAGAAGGCGGCAGGCCGTTCAAGAGTGCGCCCGCGGTCGTGCAGTGCGAGGAGGTGACGTACGGATAATCACCCCAGTCGATATCGAGCCCGAAACCCTGCGCGCCTTCGGCGAGCACCTTCACGCTCTTGCCGCCGTACCACTCTTGGTAGAGATCAAGGAGGTAGGGCTTCAGGGCCTCCACTTCGGTGGCGCGCTTCCCCGTGCGGCCGTACTTTTCGCGGTACGCCGGGCCATTGCCGCGCCCCGTCGTGCCGATTTTGCCGCCCACTTCCCGGTCTTCCGCCTTGTGCGCGTCGGTGATGATGTGCGTGTTCGTCGCCACGAAGATTTTGTTCTTCGTGTCGACGCCGCCCTCTTCGAGCATCTTTAGTTCCGCAAAAAACTGCTCGGGGTCTAAGACGCAGCCGGAGCCCACGACGCTCTTGATGCCGAAAAAGACGCCTGCGGGGATCTGGTGGGTAACAAATTTCTTTCCGTTATGAAAAATCGTGTGTCCGGCATTGGCTCCGCCGTTGTAGCGGAGCACATGGGTGTATTTTTTCGTCTTACACAAAAAGTGGGCGACCTTGCCTTTCCCGCAATCTCCGTACTGGAGATCGACTATGACATCGGCAGCAAGCACAACTGGCCGAGTGTAGCATTTTTTTGGCTCCGTCGCAAATTTAGAAAAAAATGCGCGCCAAGAGAATCAGATTCTGGATGAGATTCGGCGTCATACGCTAGAAGGGATTGCGGATGCCGTTGCGGATCTCGAAGTGGACGTGGGGCCCGGTCGCCTTGCCGGACGCGCCGACGTAGCCGATCACCTGACCCTGCTGCACACGCTGCCCGACCGACACGATGACGCTCGATTCGTGCGAGTAGAGCGTCTGGCTGCCGTTGTCGTGCTGGATCACCACGTAGTTGCCGTAGCCACCGTTCCAGCCGCCCTGCTTCGCGACGATCACTTCGCCCGCGGCGGAGGCGAGCACTGGGGTGCCTGTCGGCGCCGCGAGGTCGACACCGTTGTAGCCGTGGATTCCCTGCGTGCGTGTGCCGCCGACGAGCGGTCGGAGGTAGTACCCAATCTGCGTGGCGGTGCCCGAGGGGCCGACGTTGCGCGCCACCGAGGTCGTGGTTTTTGAGGAGGCAGGAGCAAGCGCAGGCACCTCGCCGTCGGGGATGATGATTTCGTCTCCCACCGCGAGCGGGCCGTCGACGCCGTTGAAGCTCGCGATCTCCTCTGCATCGCCGCCGTACTTTTTGGCGATTGAGGCGAGCGTATCGCCCTTCTTGACCGTGTATTTGAGTCCGGTCACCGGGAGAATCGTCAGCACCTGCCCCACCCGGAGCGTCGAGCGTGAGGTGAGGTCGTTGGCCCAGAGAATCGTGCTGGGGGAGACGCCGAACATCTTGGCGATGCCGGAGAGCGTATCGCCCTCCCGCACTACGTAGACGCTGATGGTCGCATTTTTCGGCTTTTCGATATCCGCGATGGTGCCGGAGGGCCCTTCCTGCGGCTGGAGCGCCGAGTCGTCCACGATCGTGATGTCGCCGCCGCCGCGCGCGGCACTGGGGTCGATGTTCTGGGCCGGACGCAGAAACTGCATGGTCTGGAGATTGCCTGAAGTAGTGATCGTCTCGGCTTTCGCGACGCCCTGCAAAGAGGCGAGGAAATCCTTCAAAATACCCGCCTCGGCAGAGGCGGGTAGGAGGGTACCGACGGTGAGAAGGAGGGAGATGGCGGAAACCACCGGTCGTGCGGTTTTTGATCGAATATGTCCGCCCGCGAGCGGGTTTGCCGGACCCACCGGGGAATCACTTTTTTTGCTCACAATAAGCCTTTTTCACAGGCTTTTTGTCGTCGCTCGCTCGGAATAGCAAAGGGGCTACCCTCTGCTCTTCTCTCACTTCGCTAGACAATAAGCCGTTTTTTGACTGTGACTTCGGAGTACGGGAGGTCTGGCTTTATATCCCTTTATCCACGGAGAGATAGGCCAGGGTCGGAAGAAACGGACACGTCACCGTCCCGTCTACTGTACCTTCATGGGGTCTTCAGCGTCAACGTGTTTTAGATTTGAAGGGGGGATAACGCCTCTGTCAACCAGCAGCAGCCCGGGGAAACGGGCCCGGAATCGGCCAAAAACCTCCGTGTTATAGTTCCCCGGTGGATTATCTACATGGCCTCAATGCGGCTCAAAAAGAGGCTATTTTGCACACCGAAGGGCCTTTGCTCATCGTCGCCGGGGCGGGGGCGGGGAAGACCAAGACCATCACCCACCGCATCGCCCACCTGATCGCCTCGGGGGTGCCCGCGCACCAGATCCTCGCCGTTACTTTCACCAACAAAGCAGCCGGCGAGATGCGCGAGCGGGTGCGGAAGCTGCTCGACGGGAAGACGGGCACCCCCCTCCTCACGACCTTCCACTCTCTCGGTGTGCGAATCCTGCGGGAATTTCACCGCGAGGTCGGCGTGCCGCGGACTTTCACGATCTGGGATCGCGACGACAGCATGAAGGCCCTGAAGGGCATCCTCACGAAGATCGGATCCGACATTGCTCCCAAAAGCGCGCTCTCGACGATTTCAAAGAAAAAAGGCGACGGGGTTTCGGGTGAGGAGTGGGCGCGTAGCTCGCTTAACTTCCGCGAGCAGGCGATCCTGCGCGCGTGGGATCTCTACGAGCAAACGCTCCGGGAAGAAGGTGCGCTCGATTTCGACGACCTGCTGCTTCGCACGCTGACGCTTTTGCGCACATCGGAGAGCGTGCGGAAGCTTTTGCAAGATCGGTGGACGCACCTCACGATCGACGAGTATCAAGACACCAATAAATCGCAGTATGAGATCGCGCGGCTCCTCACCGGCGAGCGTCGCAATCTCTGCGTCGTCGGCGATACCGACCAAAACATCTACAGCTGGCGCGGTGCCGACATCGAGCACCTCCTCGGTTTTGAAAAAGCGTTTCCCGGCGCGAAGGTCGTCACGCTTGAGCAGAATTACCGCTCCACCCGCACGATTCTCGCCGCCGCAAACGCGGTCATTGTCAAAAACGTCCGCCGCAAACCGAAGAATCTCTTTTCCGAAAAGGAAACGGGCGAGCCGATTCATTTCTATGGCGCGCAGAACGAGATCGACGAGGCGTGGTACGTCGCGCAGATGTCCGCCGCCCTGATCGAGAGCGGCTTCGATCCCGGCAAGATCGCCGTGCTGTACCGGGAAAATTTTCAGTCGCGGGCGCTCGAAGAAGCGTTTCTCCATCTTGGCGTGCCGTACAAAGTGCTCGGCACGAGATTCTTCGAGCGCAGAGAAGTGAAAGACGTGCTCTCGTACCTTCGCGCCGCCTTGAATCCGCAAAGTAAGAACGACATCACCCGCATCGTCAGCGTGCCGCCGCGCGGCATCGGAAAAGTAACGCTCGACAAGATGTTTGCGGGGGATGCGGGCATTCCGCAGGCCGCACTTTCGAAAGTGAACGCGTTTCGCGAAACACTGCTTGCCATCAAACAGGCGGCGCAGATTGCGCCCGCATCCGAGGCCGTGCGCTTTGCGATCGAAGCGAGCGGCATCGAAGCCATGCTGAAAAAAGACACCGAAGAGGGGCCGGAGCGCCTTGGCAACGTGCGTGAGCTCGTCAACCTCTCCACGAAGTACGACGACCTGCCGCCTCCCGAAGGAATCGAGCGGCTCCTCGAAGAAGCCGCGCTCCAGAGCGAGCAGGATGAGCTCGCGCTTATCGAAGAAAAGGAGAAGAGCGGCGGCTCCGTCTCGCTCCTCACGGTGCATGCCTCGAAAGGATTGGAATTCGACGCGGTCTTCGTGACGGGGCTCGAGCAAGGCCTCTTTCCTTCGATGCGCGAGAGCGAAACGGAGCGCGACGAGGAGGAGGAGCGGAGGCTCTTTTATGTGGCGATCACGCGCGCCGCGAAACGGCTCTTCCTCTCCTACGCGCGCGAGCGCATGAAATACGGTTCGCGCGAATACACCGTCCCGTCGGAATTCTTGGAAGACATCGACACGCGCCTTCTGACGAGCGCGTCGCTGCCGCAGCGGGGGGAGCGCGTCATCGACTGATATGAAAAGAAAGGGGGCGCGGCTGGGACAGCACTTTCTCACGGGAATCTGGGCGGCGCGCGCGCTCGCGGCTGCCGCCGCGAAGGAAGATGCGGACACCACTCTCGAAATCGGCCCCGGCACGGGCGCGCTCACGCGCGAGCTCCTCGCCACCGGCAAGCAGGTCGTGGCAGTCGAGAAAGACGAAGTGCTCGTGCGAGCGCTGCGGGAGACGTTTGCAGACGAAATCGCATCGAAGCAGCTCTCTCTGATCGAGGGCGACGTGCGCGACTTTCGGCCGGAGGAAGCGAGGTTGGGGAAGTACGTCGTCGCTGCCAATATCCCGTACTACATCACCGGCGAGATTATCCGACAGTTCCTCACTGCGCCCTCGCAGCCGGCCGCGATGTTTTTACTGATTCAAAAGGAGGTGGCGCAGCGCATCGTGAGCGGCACCGAGAGCATCCTGTCGCTTTCGGTAAAGGCGTACGGCACGCCGAAGATTCTGAAAAAAGTATCGCGCGGCAATTTTTCGCCGCCACCGTCCGTGGATTCGGCGATTCTCGGCATCGAGCATATTTCGCGCGACTTTTTTGCCGATCTCGACGAAGATCGCTTCTTCGAGGCCGTGCGTGTCGGCTTTTCCTCCAAGCGAAAGTTCCTCGCGAGCAATCTCGGATCTCTCGTCGGCAAAGAACGAGTGAGTAGCGCGCTCCGTGCATGCAAACTGTCGGAAAAAATCCGTGCCGAAGAGCTCCGGCTTTCCGAGTGGAAGCGCCTACTGAAAGAATTGTCTGTTTAGATCACTTGCCGGGAGTCGGCGTGCCGCGCGAGATCCAGTCGTTCGCGGTGTTGGTGTCCTTCGTGAGCGTGCTCCGGGCGAGCGAGGAGCCATACGGGACCGAAGCGGCCGCAGGATTGAAGGCCGAAGAGTTGGATCCCCACGACACGGCGTCGACGGCCGCGCCATCCGCGTTGCGGAGCGTGAGCGAGTCGCCCGTATTCGAAAGGCCGTCGCCGATCGGGCTTTCGATCGAGACGAACTGCGCGCTCGGGACCTCCCACGAGGCGCGCGTCGCCGATATCGCGCCCACGACGAGGAAGGACCCCGGCGCAAGCATGGTGCCCCCAGGGAGCGCGTCGAAAAGTGCGGAGTCGCGGATCGTCCATCCCGAGAGATTCACCGTGGCGGACGAGCCGTTGTAGAGCTCTACCCATTCACCTTGCGGCTTGGAGCCGTGATCCAAATCCACGTTGTAGTACACCTCGCTGATCACCACGCGACCGATCGAGGTCGAGCCGGAAGAGCCACTTTGTGTGCCCGAAGAGGGTACCGCCGAGCCGCCGGAGGGGAGTGCGACCGTTTTGATTTGCTGACCAGTCGCCGTGGGAGGTGCGGGCGGCGCCGCCGAGCCGCTCGAGCCCATCATGGTGATCGCGATGCCGGTGTAGATCGTGAGCGGGCTGATTTTGTAGATGCAATAGTATGGTGGCGCCGCAAGCCCCAGGATCCACTGGCCGGAGGAGCGGGGAGGACCGAACTGATACGTCTTCGTTCCCGTTGTCCAAATGTATTCGCCCCCGCGCGGAGGTCCAAGGTTGACGTAAATGGTCGAGTTGTACACGCAGTCGAGCACGGTCGACGCGCGCCCGCCGAAGGGAAATGCGGAGGCGGTGAGCGGGAGTAGCGCGAGGAGCGCACCAAGAGCAGCAAGCATCTTTTTCACGATTCTATTGTAGCAGGAGTGCGGGCGCGCTCCTGAAGCGCAGCGCACACGATTGCTGAGCGAGAGGCGAGACGGTACGCTTCAAGCATGCAGTGGATTCGCTCGCACCCGTACGTCGTCGCGATCATCGCGACGGTGCTGCTCTTGGCTGTCGGATTCCTCATCGTGGTCAATCGCTCGGCGGTTTCAGGAGATTCGGGACTTCGTGCCTGGGGCGGCGGAGGTTCGCTCCTCAATCCACTCTCCGGCGCTGGGGCGCAGACGAGCAGCGATACGCAAAATATCTACACGAGCGTACGGCAGGGAGCGCCCTTCAACTGGCAGCCGGTTTCCAGCAACGACGCCTCAGCCGAAGACGTCACCAACGCGGCGTTCGAGTCGTTCCTTGAGGAACTCGCACAGGCTGGCAAGGCCGCAGTTACGGGCGGAGGGAGCGAGGCGCTCCTCGACGCGTACGAATTCATACCGAAGGCGCTGATCAGTATCGAAACGGAAAGCCAAAAGCCGCGCACCGCTTCTCAAAGCGCGCTCTATGAGTACGGCAACGAAGCCGGATCCCTGATCCAGAGCTTCGAAGACACGCACCGCAACATGCCGCAGGTCCTCAAGGATCAGTTTGAGGATCGCGACGACGAAGAAAAGCGCGGACGCCTCGTCGAGCTCGCCTCCTCGCTCTCCGGTGTGGGCCGCGCGCTCCGGGCGATCGAGTTCGTGCCCTCACAGGCCGCAAGCGCCAACAAAAATCTCGCCGAAAGCTACATCGAGATCGGCCTCAAGCTCTCGCAGATCCCGAATGCCGCCAATGACGATGAGCTGCTCAAGGCGATGCTCGCATACAACACCGGCGTGGAGACCTTTATCAAGAATTACGTCGCGCTCGCGACCCTCTTTTCTATCTCGGGAGTCACCTTCAGGTCGGACGAACCGGGAAGCGTGTTTCTCTTCTCCTCGAGCCCGTCGTTCTAGCGGATACCCACCGCTTGTCCCCCTGTTTTTCCCCGCGTTATCCACTTTGGCGGTTATACTTTAAGCAATGCAAGACAGCGCGCAGGGGAGCGTGGCCTTTTCGCACATGGCCTTCGTTGCTGCTCTTTCGGTGATCGCTCTCCTTGGCATCGTCGGCTGGCAAGTGGCCTCGCTCTTCGGGAGAGGCAACACGGTGAGCGCCTCGAATCCGCTTCAGATTGAGACGGCCGCCAAGAGCCCCTTTAGCTCGATCGATTGGCAGGCGGCCCTCGGGGCTGAGGCAGCGTCCGCGGACCCTGACGGCATCTCCAACATCGGCGAAAACGTCCTCTCCGCCCTCCTCGGATCGTATGCGGTGCTCCAAGAGAGCGGGTCCTACAGCGTCGACGCGGGCGAGGAGATCGGTGCCGACATTGGATCAACGCTCCAGGCGAAAGTGTCGTACCAAACCTTCCGCGCGAGCGACCTCACGACCGACGCAGACCTCTCGTTTGAGCGGATGCTGAAATACCGCGACGACCTCCGGATCGCGCTCGAGCCCTTGATGCAAAATCAGGGGTACGAGCTGAAGGTATTCGCGAATCTAATCGATTCGGGCGGGAGCGAATACGCGACCGCGCTCCAAAAGAGCGCCGCCAACTACGAGGCTGCGGTGAAGAGCGCCGCCAAGATCGTCGTGCCCGCTGATGCGGTCAGCGTGCAGATCGGCATGCTCAATTCTCTTTCGGAGTTTGGCGCGGTGGTGGGTAGCATGACTGAACACGTCGACGACCCGTACGCCAACGCCGCCTTGATCACCGCATACACCGAAGCCGAGACGCGCCTTTTTAGTGCCTTCGACGCGCTCGTGAAATACCAGCAGCAAAAGAAACCATGACATCGGTCGCAAAAAACCTGTCGATCCTCGCGCTGCTCCTGGCGATTCTTTTCGGATCTCTCTCGTTCGTCGCAGCGCAGGAAGAAAATGCCGAAACGCAGACTACCGAGAATACGGAAGAGACGCCTCCCTCGGAGGCCGCAAAGTATCAGTTTCAAAACGAAGGCATCTTCGGATGCAACACGATCGGCGGCGTCAACATGAGTGCCGGCACGCAGGCGGCGATCGGCGGCGTGTACGTGCCCGTCAACGACGCGGCGATTACGCTCAACACGGGCATCATCACCTACAAGGAATGCGTGCTCCGGCCCTTGCAGGTGCGCCTTCGCGAGAACGCCGCGTCGGCGCTCTTGAAGCGCAACGTCGAGAGCGTGGAGACCGGGAGAGACGGTAACAAGCGATACGTGGTGGATCCGCTCGAAGAGCTCCGCACGATTTCCGACAAATCCGAATACTCGATTCTTACCGACGGCACGCTCGATGCGCTCGTCCCTGCGTTCCGCAAAGAGATCCAGAAGTACGCAGCGCGCGCATACCAGACACGCTCTCGCCAGCCCGAATCCATCCTTTCGTGCGCGTTCAAGGACATCGAGAAATCGCTCGAAAATAAAAGCGACGACGTGATCGGGGCGATCCTTGCACAAACCAACCCCTTCGGATGCAACCCTGTGTTCACCGCCGCCGGATTCGACAACCTCGCGGAGTCGCGCAACGCGCAGTCGCGGGAGTACGCACGCATGATGTGGGACTGGGGACGTGGTTTCTACCCGGTCACCAACAACGAAGCGGATCCGCTCTCAGATGACGTGCTGACACCTGCTTCGGTCGTACAAGAATCGTTCCAGCAAATCCTGGGCTCGTCGGTGCGCCAGCTTGAAAGCGCCAACGACATCGGGCAGATGATCGGCGCGCTCTTTTCGGGCGTAACGACGCAGGCCTTGAGCGACACGCGCGGTCTCGCTGGTTTCCGCCAGAGCATCGGCGGGCAGCCGTCGTACCTCGACCAGGTGGCCAAAGAGTCTTCGCAGGGAGTCGTGGGTGCGGCGGTCAATGCCGCGCTCTCGATCCTCAACAAATCGCGTGAGGTGGAAGGTAGTTACCTCGCCTCGACCAACGGCATCGCCACGAAGCTCACGCAAACTGGGACAGATCTTAAGAACACCGAGAAAGCATGTTGGGCCCTGATCGAGCCGAAAGCGCGCGCGTACGCCGCCAAAGGCGAGTGCTCCACCGACACCACGACGAATCCGCCCTTGGAAACCTGCGTGCCGTTCCAGTTGAGCGAGACGAAAATCCGCACGTCCACGAGCACGCTCGCCTTTTCGCAGCAGGTGATCGACTCGCAGATCAAGTCGCTCTCCGAGATTGCGGAGGAAAACGTGAAGACCGCGCAGAAAGCGGTGCAGCTCGTGGAGCAGCTCATCGCAAGCGTGACCAACACCGCCTCGCTGAACGCGCAGCGGCTCGCGCTCCAGCAGCTCGACTCACTCGTCGCCCAAAAGCTGCTGCACACGCAGTACGACGCGCAGCGCGCGGGCGAGCAAAAGAAAGACGTCGACGAAGCGATGAACACGCTGAAGACGGACACCGCAAAGGCGTGGGGCGACTCTTCGGACCCGAACGTCGGCTGGTGCAACGTCAACAACCCCGATGTCATCCGCCAGTGGGCGGAGCGCTGGAAGAAATAATATGAAACGAACCGCTCTCGCGCTCTCGCTCATGCTCCTGATCCTCGGGACCTCTGCGACGCCCCTCACCACACATGCGCAGAAGACCCCAGACGCGGCAGCGATAGGGGCGGCCACGACACAAGAAGCGTGCACCAGCGCCGGTGGTGAGTGGACACCCGCGGATGTGAGTGACACGGGCAACGTCGGCAGCGGTTCGTGTCGGCCGCCTGGCTCATACGCTGCAAAGGATTACGCGAAGCAGCCGTCCACATGTGATTCGTATTGGAGCCTATTCGATGTCGTCTGTTGGGGACGGACGCTGAGCGTGCTTATCGGATCTGCCCTGATCGCGATGTCGGCATGGCTTCTTGCCGTGGCGGCTCTATTCTTCAACTTTTTAGTCGACCATACAATCATACAATTCGGTGCGCTTTTCACGCCCGGTGTGCGCGAGGGGATCGACATCGGTTGGAGTGCGATACGCGACATCGCCAACATCGTGATCATCGGCATGTTCGTCTTTATCGCGATCAACATCATCCTCGGAGTAAAGGATTTCGGCGAGAAGAAAATGATCGCGCGCATCCTCATCGTGGCCGTGCTCCTCAATTTCAGCCTCCTTTTCAGCAAGGTGATCATCGACACGTCGAACTTCGTTGCCATGCAGTTCTACAAGGCGAGCGAGCTCTACTCGACGAGCTCGGGGGCAGGGCAGAATGGTGTCGAATTCACGGGGGACTTTTCGCAAAAGGGGATCGCCGGCCAATTCATAAAATTCGCCGGCCTCGAGGGTGTTGGCAAAACGTACGAAGCACTCAAGACGGCGTCCTTCGGCATCCGCGAGGACAACTACGCAACAGCGAGCGGTTGGACAGCGCTCCTCTTCGGCCTCGTGACGGCTACACTCTTCACCGCCGCGGCGCTTGTCCTGCTGTACGGGTGTTACATTCTCGTTACGCGCGCCGTGTTGCTCGTATTTATCATGCTCACTTCAGCGCTGGCCTTTGCGAGCTGGCTCATACCGCACCACACAATCGATATTGGTTGGACCACGTGGTGGAAGTCGCTCCTGAAGAGCGCATTTCTCGCTCCGATACTCATGGGACTCCTCTGGGCCACGCTCGTCATCGCCGATGCGGTCAGCGTCAACACGAAAAGCGGTACGCTCGGCTCCTTGATTTCAAATCCAACCCAGCCGCTGAATCTTGAAGCGCTGCTCGCGTACGTCGTCATTCTCGGGCTCCTCTACGGCTCCTTCTACGCCGCCAACAATCTCGCGACATCAATCAGTGGATTCGGCGGTGTTTCGACCGCGCTGCGAGGTCTTGCCAAGTACGGTGCCTTCGCCGCACCGGGCCTCGCATGGAGATTCGGGGTGGCACCTGTCATGCGCCAGACAGCGGGGAGAGCGGCGTACGGAATACGTGAATCCCTGCTGAGTGATGGCAAAGCACAGCGAAGCCGTGCGGGTGAGCTACGAACATTAGCGCTTAGAGACGAGAAGGCGGGCCGAATCGAGCAGGCGGAAGCTAAAAGGAAGGAAGCTTCAGAATTTGAAAAACGCGCCGGCAGTTACGCGCTGTGGGCAGGCCGAGCCAAAAACATTGCGGAATCGGGCTTCAACATCGCCGACTCGGACACGGCGAAGTCAGTTGCCAAAACGATCGGACTCTCTGCTCTCGCGGCGGGTCAGCGACCGAAGGGTACCGCAGCTGGTTACATGCACGGAATCGAAGAGCGGATCAAGTTGGGCGAAGAGCGATCCAAGGCACTCGACGTCTCTCCTTCAGAAAGAAGGAAAACCGAAGACGAGGCACGCCAGCAAACATACCGCGAGCGCTCAGCAAGCGAGGAGGGCCAGCAACGCCGCCGCGCGTACGAATCCGCAAAAGCGGAACACGAGGCCGAGAAAGCACGCGCCGAACGTGACGAAGGCGGACAGATGGCATCCGCACGCAGGGAACTGATGAGGATGCAAACAGAAGCCGAAAGGGCCAAGCAGGCCCTCCGGAGAACGACGCAGGAAAGAATTTTGCCGCTGCAAGCAAATCTCTCGCAAGCGCGGACAGAGGAGGAGCGCACGGACATATTGCGCCAGATTGATACACATGTGCAGGAAGGCAAGACGCAGGAGGCGGCTGAGGACAGGAAAGTGCAATCAGCGCAAAAAACGGTTGATTACCTGAAAAAAAATCTCACAGAAGCGGAGCAAAAACTCAGCAGCGCCACAAGCAATCTCAACGCATTCGACAAGGAGACGGAAAATCTAGCGAACGAAGCGGGTAAGAACAAAGTCGCATCGAAGCAACGCGGTATCGAGGGTGCGGCAGAGTACATAGGAAAAAAATCGGCCGGCGTCTTTTACACGGTAACCGGCGAGGGAAAACACATCGCGGGAGAAGTGCGCGGCAAAGCGCGGGGTAGGATTGGGACAAGCCGCCTGCGAGCCGCGCTCACCCAGCTGCGCTCAGAAAATCCACGAGCAGTCGACGAAGAGGTAGATGACGACCATTAAATATGACTCCAATTTTTGACGAGGACCTCGACAAGAAAATAGCGGAGCGACTCAAGGAGCTTCCGAAAGTCGTTCGCGACGCGATCGAGTCCGCCGACGTTGAAAACTTACTCCGCAAGATGGCCGACACGCACAAGCTGCACCTCGACCAGTGGGAGCGACTCGAAAACGAGGTAATGCTCACGCTGCTGGGCTTCTCGGAAATCAACGAACTCCAAGCAAATATCGGACGAGAAGTGGGCGTCGACGAAAAAACGGCTGCCGCGCTCGCTGGCGATATTTCGAAAGAGGTATTTGAGCCAATCCGCGAGGAGCTTGAGCGGCAGTTGGAACACCCGGAGGCAAAAGCGGAGGAGGTAAGCGGCGAGGAGGCGGCGCGGCGGCAGATTCTTTCGGCCTCCGAAGAAAGCGTGGTACCTGCCGCACCCCCGGCAACACCCCCGGCAACCGCGACTCCCGCACCGATCACCGCAACCCCAGCCGAGCCCACGCCCCCGAAGCTCGATTCGGCTCCGGCTGCGCCCCCGGTCGCTCCCGCCACCCCGCCCGCGCCAGCGCCGACAGAAAAAGCTGCCCGCCCGCTGCCGTCTTCCGGCGCGTACAAGCACGGCGAGCCCTCCACCACTCGCACCGACGTTCACGACGACCCTTACCGCGAACCCCCCGCCTGATTACAAGGTTCGACCTTGTACCAGGATATGGCTTAAAAGCTTATCCACAGGGCGGCCATTTTCCCAAAATCTACAAGGTTCGACCTTGTAAGATGGGTGGATGGGAAGAAGAGAGCAGATCGCGCCCGGCGAGTTCTACCATATCTACAACCGCGGCACGGAAAAGAGGACGATTTTCATGTCCACCAAGGATTACGAGCGCTTTCTTGCGCTGCTCTATGCTTGCAACGGCAGCAAGCCAGTCGACCTCAAATTACAAGGTTCGACCTTGTACCAGTTTTTGGCTCTAAATAAGGAGAAAAAAGCAGTTGAAAAGAAAGTCGACGTGTGCGCCTACGCCCTTATGCCGAATCATTTTCATCTTATTGTGCGAAGCAGCGAGGAGGGCGATGTCGCGAAATTTATGCAAAAAATCTCGACCGGATACACCATGTACTTCAATACAAGATACGAGCGGTCGGGTGCTCTTTTCCAGGGTAAGTACAAGGCGATCCATGCGGATTCCGATACCTACCTCGCCTACCTGATAGCCTACGTTCACCTCAATCCGGTGCAGCTCATCCGTCCGACATGGAAAACCGAGGGTATCGGTGATCTCCGAGCAGCCAAAGAGTTCTTGCAATCATTCCGATGGTCAAGCTATCCCGACTACCTCGGTATCGACCGCCCGGAGAAGGCGATCGTATCGATGGACGCACTACCTGGATACTGGTCATCGCATACGTCCTTCGAATCGTTTGTTACTGATTGGCTGAAGAACGAGCAAGAGACGCCGATGCGCAGCCAGTCGCTAATTTTCGCAAAGGAGGACGCTCCCGCGCTGATATAATTTGTGTATGCAGTTTCAGGTTCCTCAGTTCATCGAGGTTGAGGACAAAATTTTCGGTCCGCTGACCTTCAAACAGTTCGTCTACGTGATCGGCGGAGTCGGCGCGGCATACCTTTTGTGGCGTGCGCTCCCGCTCGTGCTTGCGGGCCCCCTCATCGCGGGCGTCGGCGGCCTCGCGGCGGCGCTCGCTTTCATGCAGTGGAACGGTAGGCCCTTTATCGTCGCGCTCGAAAACGCTTTTTTCTATATGTTGCGCTCCAAGCTCTACCTGTGGAACAACGCGCAGAAGGGAAGCGTCAAGAAGGCGGTGGCCGCGCACGCCGAGCCGGGGAGCGATGCCTCGGTGTACGTGCCAAAACTCTCCGACAGCAAGCTCCACGAGCTCGCATGGAGCCTCGACATCAAGGAGCGCATCGCGGCGGGAGTTGCGAGCGAGAACGAGCGCCGCGCGGAAGCGGGAGTGATCATGCCGATCCGCACCGCGCAGGAGGCCCTCGTGCACCGCTCGCTCCAGCAGCAGCGCTTCAGCTAATATGCCTCCCCGCCTCCAAAACGCGCGCACGCGCAAGAAGTCGACGCAGGAGTTCGTCCCGATCCGCGAGGTGCGCGACGGTGTTGTCGTCATGAAAGACGGCAGCATGCGCGCGATCCTGCTCGCTTCCTCGATCAACTTCGCCCTCAAATCCGAGGACGAGCAAACTGCGTTTATCGTGCAGTTCCAAAACTTTCTCAACTCGCTCGACTTCACCGTGCAAATCTTCGTGCAGTCACGCATGCTCGACATCCGCCCCTACGTCGCCACGCTCGAAGCCGCCTATAAGGAGCAGCTCGACGACCTCATGCGGATCCAGATCCGCGAATACATCGAGTTCATCAAGAGTTTCACTGAAGCGGCCAACATCATGACTAAAAACTTTTTCGTCGTCGTTCCGTATTCGGCTGCACTCGCGCCCGTCGCAGCAAGCGGCCCCGCTTCAATGCTCCCGTGGAACAGAAAGAAGGCGACCGCGGCCGAGGCCAACAAAACATTCGAGGAGCAGGTCTCCCAGCTCGAGCAGCGCATCTCGATCGTGCAGCAGGGCCTCATCCGCACCGGCGTGCGCACCGTACAGCTCGGCACCGAGGAAGCGATCGAGCTCATGTACAAGATGTTCAACCCCGGCGAGCAGGGGAAGCCCATGCCGGTGGAAGCGCTTTCGCAGCAATAACGTATGGCGCTCAAAGACTTACTCCCGTTTGGCAAGAAGGCGCCGGTCGCCGAGGTGCTGCCAGTACTCCCGGAAGAGATTTACGAGGGCGGCGTGCTGGATTTGCAAGATGTGATCGCGCCGCACGCTCTCAAGGTCAACTCGCGCGAGCTCGATCTCGGTGAGCGCATCGCGCGCACCTTCTTCGTGATCTCGTACCCGCGCTTTCTGACGACCGGCTGGTTTGCGCCGATCATCAACATGGACAAAGTGCTCGACATCTCGATCTTCGTGCACCCCATGGACACCAACGAGATGCTCCGCAAGTTCCAGAAAAAAGTGGCGGAGGTGCAGAGCCAGATCTCGACACGCGAGCAAAAGGGTATGGTGCGCGACCCGATGCTCGACACCGCCTACTCCGACCTCGAAAAGCTGCGCGACTCGCTCCAGCAGGCGCAAGAGCGCATCTTCGAAGTCGGCCTCTACCTCACGATCTACGGCAACACGCGCGAGGAGATCGACAAAGTAGAGAGCGAGGTGAGATCGATTCTCGAGTCGCGCCTCGTGTATATCCGGCCGGCGCTCTTCCAGCAGGAACAAGGCTTTCGCTCGACGCTTCCGCTGGGGACCGACGAGCTCGACGTGCACACGAAGCTCAACTCCGCGCCGCTCTCATCAATCTTCCCCTTCATCTCCTTCGACCTCACGTCGGATCGCGGCATCCTCTACGGCATCAACCGTCACAACTCCTCGCTGATCCTCTTCGATCGATTCTCTCTCGAAAACTACAACTCCGTCACCTTCGCCAAATCTGGTGCTGGCAAGTCGTACACGACCAAGCTGGAGATTCTGCGCTCGCTCATGTTCGATACCGAGGTCATCGTGATTGACCCGGAGCGCGAATACGAATATCTCGCGGAGACTGTGGGCGGACGCTACTTCAACATCTCGCTTTCTTCCGAGCACCACATTAATCCGTTCGATCTCCCCATTCCGCGCGAGGACGAAAATCCTTCCGACGTGCTCCGCAACAACATCATCACGCTCGTCGGGCTCTTCCGCATCATGCTCGGCGGACTCACCCCGGAAGAAGACGCCATCATCGACAAGGCGATCACCGAAACCTACGCCCTCAAAGACATCACCTCCGACGCCAACTTCGCATCGGTCGAGCCGCCGCTTCTTTCCGACTTCGAGCTCGTGCTCTCCGGCATGGAAGGATCAGAGTCCCTCGTGCAAAGACTGAGCAAATACACCAAGGGTACGTGGTCGGGCTTCATGAACCGCCCCACCAACGTCGACATGAACAAAAAGCTTGTGGTCTTCTCGGTGCGCGACATGGAAGACGACCTGAAGCCGGTCGCGATGTACATCATCACGCACCACATCTGGAACACGGTGCGCAAAGAGCTCCGTAAGCGACTGCTCGTGATCGACGAGGCGTGGTGGATGATGCGCTCGGAAGATACGGCGTCGTTCCTCTTCGGCATCGCGAAGCGCGGCCGCAAATACTTTCTTGGCATCTCCACGATCACGCAGGACGTCTCCGACTTCCTCAACTCTCCCTATGGCATTCCGATGATCACCAACTCTTCAATCCAGATCCTCCTGCGGCAATCACCTACGTCAGTCGATCTCGTTCAGCAAACATTTAAGCTCTCCGATGAGGAAAAGTATCTACTGCTCGAATCCGACGTCGGGGAGGGCATCTTCTTCGCTGGCCTCAAGCACGTCGCGATCAAGGTGATCGCCTCGTACACCGAAGACCAGATCATCACCTCCGACCCTTCGCAGATTCTCGCGATCAAGAAAGCGAAAGCAGATCTCGAAAATAAGAGCCAGCTTCCGGGAGATACGCCGGCCGGCATCCCGCGGCCCTCCGCCAACCCGATGATGCCGGGCACCGCGGAGAGCCTTGCGATTACCGCTGCTTCGCACAAGCCGGGCGAAGACACGGCACCGGTGGGTGCGAGCGCCCTCAACAGCAGCGCGCTGCGGGAGGTATGAGACGCACCGCACTCCTCGCGTTCGCGGTTTTTTTGTACGCCGGCTCTGCACACGCGCAGATCGTCCTCCCGAACGCGTTTGACGTGGCCGATCTCTCGCTCTCGCTTTCCCCGCAGTATCCTGCTCCGCGCGAGAGTGTGCGGATCACCGCTTATTCGACGCTGCTCGATCTCGATGCGGCGGAGGTCGTGTGGTACGTCGACGGAGCCGAGCGCGCGCGCAATACGACGAGCATTACGGTACAGGCAGGAAAGCTCGGATCGGAAACGCAGATCGAGATCGTTGCGAGTGACGGCGGCGCATCGGCGAGCGCGATGGCATTCGTGCGGCCGACTGAAATCGACCTTCTGTGGGAATCGGATTCGTACGTGCCACCCTTCTTCCGCGGCCGCGCGCTTCCTTCTGCGGGGACGCAGGTGCGCCTCCAGGCGATCGCGCGCCTCGCGCGTCCCGACGGCTCGCTCGTCCCGAGCGCCGATACGATCTACACATGGAAGCGCAACGACACCGTGCTGAAATCAGTGTCGGGACGCGGCAAGGCGCGCGCAGTGATCGACTCGCCGCCCCTCTTTGGCGTCGACCAGATTTCCGTCGAGGCGCGCAGTACTGACGGTACGCTCATCGCCCGGAAAGTGCTCCGCCTCCCGTCAGTCGAACCGATACTCGCGCTCTATCGTGAGCACCCGCTCTTTGGGGTTCTGTATCACGAGGCGCTCGGTACGCAGACGAATCTCGCGGAGACGCAAACGACCTTCGTCGCCGTGCCGTATTTTGCCGATGCCGCTGCGGCGGGCGAAAGCTCGCTCGACTATGCGTGGAAGGTCAACGGGCAGCAGATCCCCGTCGATCCGAAGCTCCGCAACAAGATCACGATCGACGCATCCAATTCGAGTGGTCTTGCGCGCATCGATCTCGATCTCTCGTCGTTCAGAAACCTCTTCCTGAGCGCTGCCGGCCTCTGGGGTGTGTCGCTCCGGGGTGGCGAAGCGGGCACCTTCAACGATCCGTTCGGCGGCTCAGAGTAAATCCATGAAGTTCTCGACACGCACGTTCATATATATAGGAGTCGCGGCGATCGCGCTCACGCTCCTCGCGTTCGCCTCGTGGTTCTACTTCCTGCGCGCGCAGCAAAAAGAGATCGACACTGCGCTTGAGGGAAGGGGTGCGGGAGTCGGTGCGCCCTCCTTTGGAGATGCGGTGGGGAGCACATACAACAACATCGTCTCGACGATTTCTTCGGTGTTCGACCGGGAAAAAGGCACGACCACGCCCCCGCGGCTCTACCAGATCAACAAATCGCCGACTGCCGGTTTCGGCTTTCTCGCGAGTACGACGAAGCTCCGTTTCGTAGAGCGCTCCACCGGATACGTGTTTGACGTGGAGCCGGAAACTGGTGCGCTCGCGCGCGTCAGCAATACGCTCGTTCCGCGCGTGTACGAAGCGAGCGTCTCACGCGACGGAAAAATAATAGAGAAGACCGTGGGCGAGCGCGTGGAGACAAGCGTCGCCACGATCACCGCAAGCTCGTCGGAGTTCGTGGGGTTCCGCCTCCCCGACGACGTCCACGCGATTACCTTCAACGCAGCAGGTTCGGAAATTTTCGCCATCACCGAAACGGCGTCGGGTGCCGTCGGCGTGCGCGCCAAGTGGGACGGCACAGGGGAGAAGAATGTCTTTTCGTCTGCCATAAGCGGCTGGCAGGTGCGTTCCCTCTCCGACGGTCGCATCGTGCTCGCACAAAATCCAGGAAGCGGAGTGGAAGGATATGCGTACACGCTCGACGAGACAGGCTCGCTCACGCCGCTCGCCCGCGGCGTGGGGCTTACGGTGCTGCCGCGCGCCTCGTCCGCAGCGATACTCATCGGCGAGTCGGAGACGAGCCTCACGCTTTCCGCACGCGTTGATGCTTCCGCCTCGGAGGTAACGCTGCCCGTGCGCACCACCGCCGATAAATGCGTCTGGTCGCCGAGCGTACAATTGATCGCCTTTTGCGGCGTACCGCAGCGGCCGACTGGCGCCCTGTACCTCGACCTTCGTGCGCGCGGGCAGGCGCACACTGCGGATTCTTTCTGGCGGGTTGATGTGAGCGGCGGCAGCGCGGAACTTTTGTACGGGCCGGGAGATATACTGCTCGATGTGGAGAATGTACAAATCGACGAGCAGGGCAGATACATTGCATTTATGAATGCCATCGACAAATCGTTCTGGGTGCTTCGCGTCGCCGAGCAGTAGTATGAAAAAAACGCTCCACACTTCGCTCGTGTTTTGCGGACTCACCCTCGCGTTTGCGCTGCTGCTTACGGCCACGCCCGCGGCGGCGGCGAGCCCGGATGTGGACAGCACCTACTATGGCCAAGCGACTCCGTACGGATTCGTGCCGCTCGCGGAATTTAAGGACACGACGCGGCTCAACGATCTCTACAATACCTCCGACTTGGGCACCTTCCTCAACAGGCTCTTTTTTGCCGCCATCGCCGCGGGTGCGATTCTCGCCGTGCTCCGGCTCGCGTGGGCGGGATTCCTGTACATGTCGAGCGATCTCTGGAGCAAAAAGGAGAAGGCGAGGGAAGATATCAGGGAGACGTTTCTGGGCCTCTTCCTCCTCCTTGGCATCTGGATCATTCTTAACCAGATCAATCCCGACATCTTGAAGCTTCGGATCGACGTCCTGCGCCCCGCGCCCGGCTCCACGCAACAGCAGAGCGCGTCCACGCCTCCCACGGAGAGTTCCTTCGGCGGGCCGCTCGAAGAAACGACTCCGGGTCAAGACATCAACAGCGGCATTACCTACTGAGACGCCTGCATGTTGCGATTCTCACTCCGCTGAATACTTGATGACGACGCGGCGATTGCGGCCCTCTCCTTGGGATTCCGTTTTTACATTGGGGGCGTCTTGCAGGGTCGTGTGCACGATGAGGCGCTCATACGCGCTCATGGGGGAGAGCTCGACGTCGTACTGAAAGCTACGCGCGCGCTCGGCCATCATGAGCGCCTTGTTCTGCAAATCCTTGATTTGTTTGGAGCGGTAATCGTTGACGTCGACAAGAAAGTGGGGTGACTGCGTCTCCTCGCTCCCTTCCGCTGCCGGGGGCAGCTGTTTTTCGACGATTTTCTTCACGAGGTGATCGATCGCGTGAATCGTATCGCCGTGCGAGCCGATGAGCGCACGGGCGTCATCTGCCTTAATCGAGAGAACGGTCTGCCCCGCGAGCTCGCTCACCTCAATGCCAGTGTGCGGGAGGCCCGCCGCATCAAGCAATTTTTTGAGAACGACCTCGGAGGATTCCATCGGGGCACTATACCCCGTAGTGCACCTGCGCGTAAAGCGTCGCTAGAAGCGACGGCCCGACACAAGTTCCTGCAAAACCATAAACGTATTGCTCGTCACGAGGTAGAGCATCGCGGCGTTGGGAACGACGAACGAAATCAGAATAAAGGTCGCGGGGAGTACGTAGCGTGCCTGTAAGTCGAAGCTGCGCGAGAGGTCCGCCGAAAAGGAGGCGGGCGCCCCCGCAGGTGCTTTCTCGCGCGGCCCCATGGAAAGGCGCGTGTAAAGAAATTGCGTCGCGGCCGCGAGGGCGCCGAGCACGATGCTGTGCCCCGACATGTCGAGAAAGCCGAGAAATTGCATACTCACGATCGTCGGCGAGCCCACAAAGGAGTAGAGCAGCCCCGTGTCGACCGACGGAAGCCCGCCGAGCGCAAAAACCCAGTAGAGCGCGATCAGAATGGGGAGCTGGAGGAGCAGAAGGAGCACACTCGCGAAGGGGTGCACGCCGTTTTCTCGGTAGAGCGCGAAGATCGCCTTGCCTTGCTCTTCGCGATTGTCCTTGTATTTCTGCTTGACCGCCTCCATCTGCGGCGCGATCGCTTTCATTTTGCGCTGCGCTTCGGATGCGCGTTTCGAAAGCGGCGCAAGCGCGATGCGGACCACGATGGTGAGCGCGATGACGGCGAGTCCCACGTCGTGCGTCGGAATCACGTCGACGAGAAAAATGAGTGCGTTGTAGAGAGGATCGTAGATCAGCGCATGGAAGATGGCGGAAATCATATCGGGGGATTGTATACCGTATGCGGGGTTTCGTATACCGCGCGCCTTAAGAGACCCGCTCGATCAGCGCGGCGATGTCGCGTGAGATCTCCGTCAGACTCGTGCCGATCGCTTCCTTCTTTGCATGGAACACGAGCGCCAGCCCCGCAGGTGGGCTTTTCTGGTGAGCGCGCAGCGCTTCGCGCCAGATACGGCGCACGCGATTGCGATCCACCGCCCGCGCAGCAATTTTCTTGCTAACGACACATGCGTAGCGGGTTTCCCCGGAAAGAGAAGAGGAGAGCACCGAAAAGTAACGACCGTGCGCCCGCCGGCCGCGAGCGCCCTTGAGGGCGAGGAAGTCTTTTCGCCGCACACTCAATGCTCGGGGCATCAGCTCGAGAGCCGCGCGCGGCCCTTGCGGCGTCGGCGCACCAAAAGCGCACGACCGCTCGTCGTGGAACTTCGCTTTCGAAAGCCATGCGTCCGCGCGCGTTTGCGCTTTTTGGGCTGGTAGGTCCGTCTCATCTCGGCACTATACTAGAAACCCGCTCCAAAACAAACCCCTGCTCGCGCTGCCGGCTTTTCCCCATGCTCTCCACAGGTTGTGAACACCGCCCTTCGTGAAGCTCGGCCTTTGCATACAAAAAGCGGCGCGTATAATGTCCGAGCTATGGTGCGCATGCTGATCTCTCGTTTCCTTTTCTCGACTGCAAGCCATTTCGCTCTATGACGAATCGCGAAATGTGGCAAAACGCGCTCGTGCAGATCGAACTCGGCACGTCCGAAGCGTCGTTCCGCACGTGGTTCCGACACACAGACATCGCAAGCCGCGACGGCGGCACCGTTCAGCTCGCCGTACCCTCAAAAATCGTCAAAGAGTGGCTCATGGATAAGCACCACAAGCTCATCCTGAAGGCCCTCCGCGGCCTCGACCCCTCGATCCGTACCGTCGAGTACGTCGTGCACCGCTCCGCACCCACCACGGAGCGAAAGCCGGCACGCCCCGAGCGCCAGGAGAACGCCTCGCTCGATCTCGACGCGCTGTACATCGACAAACGCGACAACCTGAACCCCCGCTACACCTTCGAAACCTTCGTCGTCGGCCCCTTCAACCAGCTCGCGCACGCCGCGGCGAAAGCCGTGCTCGACCGGCCGGGGCTCGCGTACAATCCGCTTTTCATCTACGGCTCGACCGGACGCGGGAAAACACACCTCATCCAAGCGGTCGGCAACCATTTCAAAAAAACGCACAACAACAAAAAGATACTGTACGTGACGAGCGAGCGGTTTGCCGTCGATTACATCAACGCCGTGCGTGCGGGACACGCCAACAACTTCAAAGATCAGTACCGCCAGTACGACGTCTTGATCATGGATGACGTGCAGTTCATCGCGAATACCGAAAAGACGCAGGAGGAGCTCTTTCACCTCTTCAATGCGCTTCGCGACAACAACAAACAGATCGTGTTTTCCTCGGACAAGCACCCGGCGCTCCTGCCGGGCTTTGAAGATCGCTTGAAGGGCCGCTTCCAGGGCGGTGTGATCGCCGAGATCCCGGAGCCGGACGTGGAATCGCGCCTCGCGATCATCAAAGCGAAGATTGAGAGTCACGGCTTCTCGCTCCCGGAAGACATCATCCAGTACATCGCGGAAAATGTGCGCGGCAACATCCGCGAGCTCGAGGGGATTCTCAACATGATCGTCTGCAAGTCGCAGCTGAAGGGCAAGGGTATCACCCACGCCGATGTGCGCTCCCTCATCAAGCACAATGTGAAGCCAAACAGGGGCGTTTCGGTCGACGAAGTGGTGCGCCGTATCGCCCAGTACTACGAAATCGCAGAAAAGAGCATCTACGAGAAGACCCGCAAAAAGGAGGTGGTGAAGCCGCGCCAGATCATCATGTACATCCTCCGTGAGGAGTTCAATGTTTCGTACCCGTCGATTGGCGAAAAGCTCGGCGGGCGCGACCATACAACCGTCATCCACTCGTGCGAGAAGATTAAAGAGGAGATCAAGACCAACACCTCACTCGAACAAGAGCTCGATCACATCCGCACGCTCATCCATGCCTAACAGCCGCCGGATAACGATGGGGACAGTGGAGGGGAGAGTGGTGTTGAGTACGGAATTTTTTTCCACGGCGACGAAATCCCCAGCGATTCTCGTCGCTTATCCCCGAGATCTCACCATGTCCCATTCCGCTTCTGTCGCGCAGAATAAGGAAAAAACCGGCTCTACCCACTTTCCACACCACTAGTAGTAATAATAGTTTTTATATCTAAAAGTATTCCTATGCGCCTCACGACCACCAAGCAAAAAATTCTTGAAGCGATTCTGATCGCGGAGCGTATCACCGGCAAGAAAGAGTCGCTTCCGGTACTTTCGTGTGTCTTGCTCGATGTGGGAAGGGATCTCTTGGTGCGGGCGACGAATCTTGAGGCGGGGATTGAGGTGCGGGTCCCCTGCGAGGTTGAGGAAAAGGGTGTTGCTGCCGTTCCCGCGTCGGTGCTCTCGCAGACACTGCGATCGATGAGTGGGGATAAGGTGGTTGTGAAAACAGAGGAGGGAAATGTGGTGATCGAATCACGCGGTACGCGTACCTTGATCAAGGCAGTGCCCCATGAAGAGTTTCCCGTCCTCTCGGGAAGTGAGGTGAA
Organism: Candidatus Kaiserbacteria bacterium; assembly: GCA_016432285.1. Taxonomy (GTDB): domain Bacteria; phylum Patescibacteriota; class Minisyncoccia; order Phycocordibacterales; family UBA2100; genus UBA10103. Next base: position 85,538 of record CP066682.1, on the reverse strand, counting down.
AGGGATCCTCATCGAGCGGGAGAAGGTATTGCGCGGTATAGAGGCGGTTTCGTATGCTGCGTCGCCTTCTATGATCCGGCCTGAATTGGGGAGCGTGTACGTGGCGCTTCAGGAGGATGCGCTCCTCTCGGTGGCCACAGATTCCTTCCGTCTCGCGGAAAAGAAAATCCCCCTCCGTGGGTCTCGCGGTCCGGAGGTGTTGATCCCTCTGAAGCACGCGCAGGAGCTCTCGCACGTATTGGAGAAAGTAGGCGCAGCGGAGATTGAGCTTGCGGCCGATGATTCGCAGCTCACGGTTACCGCCGATGGTGTGCGCTTCGTGTCGCGTGTCGTCGACGGCACGTTCCCGAACTACAAAGAAATTCTTCCGAAGAAATTTTCGAGCGAAGCGACCGTTTTAAAAAACGATCTGGCCGAAATGCTCAAAAAAGCACGCGTCTTTTCAGGCAACGATCAGCACGTCGGCTTCCATGTGTATCCGAAGCGGAAGATTTTCACCGCGACCGCACGAAGCGCGGATGTGGGCGAGATGTCCGATTCTATCGACGCCGCGCTCTCGGGTGAAGATCTCGATATCAACTTTCACATCGGCTATCTCGGGGATTGCCTCACCTCCATCGAGTCGGATTCCGTCGTCCTCGGCTTTTCCGGTGCCGGTAAACCGCTCGTCTTGCGCGGCGTCTCGGATGCTTCGTTTACGTACCTCGTGATGCCCCTCAATCGTTAGCGCTATTGAACCGTGATCGAAATAGTCGTTTCTTGAAGGCCTCCCGCTGTGTCGGCGACGGCTCGGAGCTGCGCCGGCCCGCGGGCTTGCAATGATGCTGATATGGCGTAGGGCGGCGATACCGAAGCGCCGAGGTAGACGCCGTTGAGGTAGTACGCCACGCGGGAAACCGACGCCGGATTCGGGTGCGCGGCGGTGATCGTAAGAGGAGCGAGCGCGGAAACGAACGACCCGTTTTGCGGTGATGTGATCATGAATCCATTCGATACGCCGAGTTGTGGAAGGCCCGAAACCGTACTCGATCCGAAACCCCACGAGGAGACCGGGTAATCCCAGCGTGTAAATTGCGAATCGGCGTACGGATTTGCGGGTCGTCCGCCGCGCGGGTTGTCTTTGTCGATCCAGTAGAGGATCTCGTGGATTCCCTGCGAAGGGTCTGTGTTCGATTCTCCGCGCAGGACCGGCGGCAGCGAGTCCGTTTCCGGTGCGGGCGGCGAGAAATCCTCCGAAGGATAGCGCTCGAGTGCGTACTGCATGATCTTGTGCCACGTGGGCGAGATGATGAAGGCCGCGATCTGCTTCACCATAGGCGTGTTGTCGTTGTTACCGGCCCATGCGCCCACCGAGACGCCCGGCGTGTAGCCGAGGATCCACACGTCCCAGTAGTCGTTGGTGGTGCCTGTTTTGGCCGCCACGTTGTAGCCGGGGAAGTAGAGGGGCGAGTTGGCGCCAAACTCCGGAGTGCGCGCGACGTTGTCGGAGAGGATGTCGTTGATTTGTCGCGCCACTTGCTGGTCGAGCACGCGGTTGCTCCGGTCTTCGTAGCTTTCGAGTATTTTGCCATTCTTGTCCTCCACACGGAGGATCGCGGTCGTCGGGCTCTGCACGCCGTCGTTGGCGAAAACCGCGTAGGCGCCGGTGAGCTCCAGGAGTGTGATGTCGCCGCCACCCAAGACGAGCGAGAGCCCATAGCGCCCCGCTTCTCCGAGTGTGGTGATGCCGAGCCGCTGTGCCGTGTTGATCGCAGCGTCGATCCCGACGAGGTAGAGCGCCTTCACGGCCGGGATGTTGAGGGATTGCGCGAGCGCCGAGCGGAAGGTAACAGGCCCGCGGTACTTGTCGTCGAAGCTCACGGGGCTGTAGCACGGCGGCGTGCTGTTGAAGATATCCTGCACCGGGCACGCGGTGGAGAATTGCGTGCGCGTGTCGAAGACGACCGTCTCCGGCGTGTACCCCTTCTCGAGCGCGGTCGCGTACACGATCGGCTTAAAAGAGGAGCCCGGCTGCTGGTACGAGGTGGCCACGTTGACCTTGCCGTCGATCGTCTCGTCGAAATAGCCGCGCGAGCCCACCATGGTGAGCACCTGGCCGCTCTTCGGCTCGATCGCCACGACGCCCATGTTGGAGGCGTTGAAGTTCGCCTCCATGCCGGGCGCGTCTTCCGCCACAATGCGCTCCGCCTCTTTCTGAAGATCGTAGTCGAGTGTCGTTACCACCTTGAGGCCGTCTTGGTTGACCGCGTCGACGCCATACTTTTGCTCCAGGTATTCGCGGATGTAAAAAACGAAGTGCGGTGCCTTGATGCCCGCTTCCGCTCGATCGCGGAAGGTGATTGCTTCGGCTGCCGCATTGTCGTGCTCTTCCTGCGTGATCATCCCAAGGTCGAGCATTCTCTTCAAGACGTACTTCTGCCGTGTGTCGAGATCGTCGCGATGGTTGCCGTACGGCGAGTAGTACGTGGGAGCCTGCGGCAGCGCCGCAAGGTATGCCGCTTGCGCGAGGTCCACGTCTTTGGCGCTGACGCCGAAAAAGTACTGGCTTGCTTCCTCGACACCGTACACGGTGCCGCCGTACGGGTTTTCGTTGAGGTAGGTATTCAAAATCTGATCCTTGTCGTACACGCGCTCGAGGCGGAGCGCGAGAATGATCTCTTTCAGCTTGCGGACGATCGTTTTGTCCTGGGTGAGCAGCGCGTTTTTCACCACCTGCTGCGTGATCGTCGAGCCGCCCTGGCTAAAGGAGCCGGTCGTGAGGTTGGCGATCACCGCGCGCACGAAGGCGAGCGGGCGGAAGCCCTTGTGCTCGTAGAAGGTGGCGTCTTCGATGGCGATCGTCGCCTTCTGTACGTAGGGGGAGATCTGGTCGAGCGGCACCGCAGTGCGGCGCATCGTGCCGTGCACATCGTAGAGCACGATGTTGCCGGTACGGTCGTAGATCTTGGTGGATTCGGCGACCTTGCGGTTCTCGAAGTTGTTGATCGAGGGGATCGGCACCACCGTGGCCCACACGATCGCGCTTCCGAGTCCGATAAAGACGATCGCCGCGAGCGTCAGGATCGACATCTCCGCCCACAGCGGCATCTTGCGCCACAACCGTTTCAGCTTACGCCACATTTGCGCCATTGTAGCTTTTTCCGAGGCTTGCGGCTATCGTCCGTTGCGAGCCAAGTGCGTTACGCCGATGGCGATCGCGTCGTACTCATCGTCGTATTTGATTTTCTTTTCGATCTTCATGAGCGCATGGAGCATGCGAGCCACCTGCTCTTTGTCGGCGGCGCCCCACCCGGCGGCCGCGCTTTTCACTTCCCCGGGCGTGTACTCAAAGACCGGCACGCCGAGCGTGGCCGCGACGTTGATGAGAGCGCCGCGCACCTCTGCCACGCGCATCGCTGTCTTCTGGTTTTTCGTCATATACAGCTTTTCGAGCGCCACCGACTGCGCGCCGTGCTTTGTGAGAAGCTCGCCGCACTCGCGCGCCACGCGCGCGAGCCGCTCTGGAAAATCGGAGTCGGCGGACGTTTCGATGCAGTCGGAGTAAATCAACTTTTCCTTTCCATCGATTTTTTCGACAACAGCGACGCCGCAGCGGCCGTATCCAGGATCGATCGCGAGTACGCGCATATCAGACTGCGTCGCCCGCGGCTTGTTGAAGTGTCGTGAGGTACGCGACGATGAGGAGCCCGACGATGCCGCCGATGAGGAGCGCCGAACCGGCCGCGGCGAGAATCCACACGAACGACGAGAAGCGCTTCAGGAGCCGCTTCTCCCGGAGCACGAGGTATGAGAGTACCGCGCTCGCAAAGGCGGAGAAGACGGCGCCGATCGCGAAGCCGTTGAGGTCGACCGTGCTCCCAAAGAGGAGCGCGAGCGTTACTCCCACGATCATCGCACCCGCGAGCGTGAGGAGGAGGTAGGCGAGATAAAAGCCGACGGCTTCGAGGGGCGTCCGTTTGTAGCCGAAGTCGGCGAGGTGCTGAAACATCGCCTCAATTATAGCCCGGACAGGGCCGGCCCGCGGGAGCGGAAAAGCAAGCCTTTCGGGCGTACAATAAGGAAGGGCGAGGCGGGTATTGACAAATGCCCCATATTTGGTATAATTAGAAGAACATCCATCTCCATTCACGCTCCCTTGCGGCTCCAGCCCAGAATCTGTAAGAAGATTTTTGGCCGGGCCCACAAGCCCCCGCTCTTTCATACTCCTCAAACTTGCGAGGTTCTCCTCATAGAACACGTTTGCGTTCTGCGAGGAGAACCCCGCCGCGCGTTGCGGGCAACCTCTCCAGGAGGAAGATCATGAAGAAAATCATCCTGTTGAGCGTTGTTTTTGCAGCGCTCTCAATGTCCACCGCATCGGCCGACCCGCTCAAGGAGGCGGTTGATGCAGCCGTTGAAGCGGCCCCGACGGTCGAGTGCGTGCCCAACGCACAGCTCGAAAATTACTGCTTCGTCAAAGTCCGCAACGGCGAAAATGTAGTCGCGATCGCGATCAAGCCTCTGGAGAACCGCTTGCGGTTCTCTTGGAAAGTCATCGGCGGTAAGTTCAAGGGCCAAAACGAAAGGGTCGCTGGGCGTTGATGCTCAGCGTATTGAGGAGTCAGCCGGCATTCGCTTTGCGAATTGCCGGCTTTCCTTATTCCGCATTCGTACATACGTTCTCCACGTCGTCGTGTGCGTCGATTTCTTCCAAAATTTTCAAAAGTTTCTCGTTGTGTTCCTGCGAGAGTGGGACTGTAGTCCTTGGCTCGTACCCCTCGGCTGTTTTCTCGAAAGCCCAGAGCGCGCTCCCCGGCGCTGCGAGCGCGAGGCCGCTTTTTGAGAGTAGGTGTTTGATCTCCTGCGCGGTCCTGTTGCGGCTGTCGGTGAGACAGTCGATCACGATCGCCGCCCCTCCCGGGCCGTACGTTTCGTAAGTGATCGCCTCGAGCGCTCCCGCATCGGTGGATATTCCCTTGGCCACGGCGCGCTCAATATTATCCTTTGTCATGTTCTCTTTGCGTGCCTGCTCGATGATCGTACGTAGATTGACGGCGTTCACATCACCTCCGGCCTTTTTCGATTCCACTGTAATGCGGCGCGAGAGCTTGCCCCACACTTTACTGCGCGCCGCGTCGTTGGCGCCTTTTTGCCGTTTGATCTGCGACCATTTGTTGTGCCCGCCCATCTCGCTATTCTATTTCGCCTGGCTTGCGAGCGCAAAAAGACGATATTATTGATGCAATGAGACCGATCGGCCTCATCCGACTACTTGCGCTCGCCGCCGCGCTCAATGTTGCGGCACTTTCTTTGAGCGCTCCTGAGGTCGACTCGCGAGCGCAGCTTGCCGTCCCCGTGGGGGCCGGGGCGGGGGGTGTGGGTAACGCCGTGAAATCGCCGCCCCAAAACGTCGCTGCCGATACTGCCAACAAACAGTGCCCCGAGGTAACAACGCATTTTTACAATCCGAAACTGCCCACCAATGCATGCATGGGAGCGATGAGCCTCTCCGATGGTTCGCAGGTTGCGGGCACTCTTGCGGCGGTGGATTGCAGCAAAAGAAACGCATACAAAAAGTCCTGTCAGTATTCGCAGTCGAATCTCATGGTAGTCGGTTTCTGCGATGCGCCACGATCGTGTCGTGGCACGGGGTATGTGGATCAGACAGGACGGTATTGTTCAATAAGCGAGAGCGGCGGGTCGTGCAAAGACGGCGGTATGAAGTACCAGAGTCTCTACAAGGATTTGGAGAGAGATCTTCAGCTCACGAGAGATGCGCCGATCGACAAACCCATACTTGTCTCCGACAGGGTGGATGCATTTTCGCGGGACGTCGACAGCGCGTTCAATGCAGGATCAAGGTCGAATCCGTTTCCTGGATCGAAATCGGCAGATGGGCCCGCAAAGTCCGGAGGAGCGGATACGGGTACGGCGAAGGCCGGTACGGCCACAGGAGCATCTGCTCCCAGTGCTCCGTCGAATCCCGCTAAAGATATTGGAATCATCGCAAAGGGAGATCAAGGATCGGGCGGACGAGCGCAAAATCCCGGCACTACGGGTGTCGGAGGCGGCACGCTCCCGAAGCCGGCGCTCATCCAGCCGGATGTCTTCAAGAATTTCGTCAACACCATCGGCGCGGGAGGCGGGGGAAGTGGTGGAGGCTCGGGAGGCGGTTCGGGATCGTCGGGCGGCTCTTCGTACCCGCAGACTACGACGGGTGGCGGTTTCTACAACCGTAACTTCGATCCTCGTGTCGTGGAGAGCACCTTCGCACAAGGGCCCACTGCCGCCGATGCGATCGGCAAATTGGCGCAGGCAAAAGAGCAGACGCTTGAGCAGGCGATTGCGCAAGCAGTCCGCGGGAAAGCCAAAGCACAAACGTTAACGCCCGCGCAACTCGAAGCGGAATTGAAAGCCGATGCCGAGTCTGATTCCGGCGGATCGATTGGCACCGCCTTCTCGCATGTGCTCGGTGCGCTCTCCGAGGGAGTGGGCAACGCCGCGAGCGCTTTCGCGAATACACTCTTCGGGCTCTTTGTGGAGGTAAAGCCGAAAGCCGCCACGAAAGAAAATCCGCAGCGCCTCGCAGGCTTCACGCTCACCCCCGACAAGACCACGCTGATCCCGGGCGATCCGCGCAGCAGCACTCCCGCGTCGCGTGCTGCTGACGACGAAGAGGGTGCGGTGAGCGAAGAGCTCACGCGCAACCTTTTCACCGACGGTGTCGAGCCGGCACTCGCACTTCGGCTCGATGCGGATGTATATGCGCAAACGTCGCCCGGCGCGGCATTTGGCGAAGCAGACAGTTCAGACGCCGAAATCGTGAGTGTTTCCGAAGACGTGTCAGGGGCTTCGGAATCGTACGACTACTCGCTTGCGAGCGAGACGACGCTCGAAGAGCGCGGCGAGTCGCTGAGCCTCGTCGAGTCGACCAAGTTCACCGTGAAGACGACGATCGACTTTTTCGCCGGCCTCATCAAGAGTTTCTTCTCGGGCGTCTCACAGCTCTTCGGCCGCTCCTCCTGATTACCGTCTCTCACTCACACTAACTCTGCGCGGGTGCGCATAGATTGTGTATGGGCCAGTTTGGTTTTTTTTTGGATATACACATTGTTTTCCACAGCTTCGCGCACGACTAATCCACGAAAACGAGATATTTCATCGGATTTGACGCGATTCCGGCGGATATATATTGGGTGAACTAGTGTGCCTAACCGTGCGCTAGTCGCCTCAAGGAGGACGGGAGAAATCCCCGACACACCGGATGGTAGTTCCTTGAGTCTATTCGGTGCCTTTGGTATCGAAGACAGTGCAGGAACAGGCGGTCAGAGCAGTGAGGTGATGCGGGGAGTGCGGGGAGATCATATCAAGACGCGCTTTACGTACCATCGATTCGCCAATGACCGCAAACGAAAAGCCTCCCGCAAGGGAGGCTTTTCGCTACCGTGCGTAGTGCCTGTATTGTACGCGCTGATTTTTCACATTTTCCCCTTATCCCCATTTCTACACGTTCAGCGCTCCTGTTTGCTTCGACGGCGCGGCGCCGATGTGCTCATGGCCTTTTGCCGTGACCACGCGACCTCGCGGCGATCTCTCAAGCAGGCCGAGCTGCATGAGGTAGGGCTCGTGGACCTCTTCGATCGTGTCTTCTTCTTCCGAAAGTGAGGCCGCGACGGTCTTCAGCCCGACGGGGCCGCCCCCGAATTTCTCCACGATGATCGTGAGGATGTCGCGGTCGGTCTGGTTGAGGCCGCCCTCATCGATCTCCAAAAGCGCGAGCGCTTTTTTTACCGTTTTCAGGTCGAGCTTCTCCTCGTTCACCTCGGCGAAGTCGCGGGCGCGTTTCAAAAGGTAGTTGGCGGTGCGCGGCGTCGCGCGGCTGCGACGCGCGATCTCCTGGAGCGAGTCTTTGTCGATCTCGATGCCGAGAATTTTTGCGGATCGCTTCAATATTTCCGCGATCTCGTCTTCGGTGTAGTACTGCAAGCGAAAGGTGCCACCCGAAAAGCGTGAGCGGAGCGGCGCGGAGAGCATGGAGATGCGCGTCGTCGCGGCGATCAGCGTAAATGCGGGAAGCTCAAGCTGCACTGTGCGCGCCGAAGGGCCTTTGCCGATCACGATGTCGAGCACGCCGGATTCCATGGCAGGGTAGAGCACCTCCTCGATCGTACGGTTGAGGCGGTGGATCTCGTCGATGAAAAGCACGTCGCCCGCCGTGAGGTTGGTGAGGATGGAGGCAAGATCTCCCACGCGCTCGATCGCGGGGCCGGAGGTCGAGCGCATCGAAGCGCCGATCTCCTTTGTCATGAGGTGCGCGAGCGTGGTCTTCCCAAGGCCCGGCGGGCCGTACAAGAGGACGTGCTCGGGCTGGTGATTGCGGCCCTTGGCGGCCGTGAGGAGGATGCGGAGGTTTTCCTTGATCGTTGGCTGGCCCACGTACTCCTTCCAGTTGTCTGGCCGGAGCGCCTGGTCGAGCGTGCGCGACACTTTTTCTGTGGGATTTTTCTCTGTTTCTTTACTCATAGTGTGGCTGCTTCCCCGGTGCCTACAGGAACGAGGGAAGGGTGCCTTGGCCCGTTGGAGGGCTTCGGGCCTCTCCAACTGGGCTTGACTTTTAAAATCTCTATGCTACAATGAAACTTGGTATCAAACTCCTATCCGAGGCGCACAGCTTTGGGCGATGGTAGCTTTTTCGAGGACGGCGGCGGTATGCCGCCTCGCGCGGCGTTACGGCCCTTATCCTCAGAACCTCGCTGCAACATTCGCCAGAATGCATCGCCCAAAATTGCGCGTCTCGGATCTCTGAAAACTCTAGCACCCGATGTGCCCACAGCAAGTCGGGTTTTGTGGTGTAAAGTTTTCCGGCTCAACCGTCCATGCCGTGGTCGTCGGCCGTCCGGGAATTCCAGTAAAAAGCCCCCGCCTCTTTCCGGTCCGCGGTATTTTCGATCATGAAATCGTCTCAAGCATCACCTCGTCGCGAAGGTCGACGACGCGCGAGAGCTCGTCGAGCGAAGTAACGCCCTGGAGCACCTTCACGGCGCCGTCCTGCGCCATGCGGCGGATCTGCTGGTGCTTCGCAGCATGCCAGATGTCGCGCTCACTGCTGGTGTGCCGCACCGTCTCCTCGATTTCCTTGTCCATGAGAATCACCTCCACGACCGCGATGCGGCCCTTGTAACCGATGCCGCCGCACTTCTCGCAGCCTTTTGGCACCCACATGGTGTCGCGATTTTGCGGCAGCTCGTCGGCATGCGGAATATGCGCCAGAAGCGGCGCCATGAGTTTCAGGTCGTCGGCGTTCATCGCCTTGGCCTCGCGGCAGTTGGCACAGAGTCGGCGCACGAGGCGCTGCGCCATGGCGGTCGTTACAGCCGCGCCCAGGATGTCGGCGTTGACCCCCATATCGATGAGGCGGGGAAAGGTGCCCGCAGCGTCGTTGGTGTGGAGCGTGGAGAAGACGAGGTGGCCGGTGAGCGAAGCGTGCACGGCGGTCGACGCCACTTCGGCGTCGCGGATCTCGCCGACCATGATCACGTCGGGGTCTTGGCGCAAGGTGGAGCGGAGCCCTTCGGCAAAGGAGTAGTCTTTCGACACCTGCGTTTGCACGATGCCGGGAAGGTGGTATTCGATCGGGTCTTCGATCGTAACGATCTTGATGCCCGGGTTGTGCACCTGTCGCAAAAAGGCGTAGAGCGTCGTCGTTTTACCGGATCCGGTGGGGCCGGTGTTCAAAATCATGCCGTTTGGTTTTGCGATCTCGGCGTTGAAGATTTGCATGAGGTATTTGTCGAAGCCGAGCGCCTCCATGGGAAGCGCGATGGTCGAAGGGTCGAGCACGCGCATCACGATCGTTTCTGCGTACGCGCCGGGGAGAATGCTGCTGCGGATTTCGATCTCTTTGTCGTTGACGACGATCGAGAAGCGGCCGTCCTGCGCGGCGCTCTTGATGTTGAGCTTGAGACCCGAGAGCAGCTTGATGCGCGAGGCGATGAGGTCGTACGTGGCAGCGTCAAATATGAGCACCTCGATCAAGACGCCGTCGAGGCGGTATCGCATGCGCACGCCCTGCTCCTCCGGCTCCATGTGGATGTCAGAGGCGCCGAGCGAGAGCGCGCCCGACATGATCACTTCGAGGATGCGCGAGATGCGGTGCGCGTCTTTGCTTGCCGCGTACTTCGCGATCTCGGCGCGCACGTCTTCGAGCGTCTTCAGCTGCGAGAGCATGCGTTGGATGGTTTCGTTGGAGAGCGTGAGCACGCCGGCTTCGGTCTCGGTGGCGTAGGAAATATCGCGGTACCGATCCCACGCGTGCGCGAGAGAGGCGCTCGATACGATGTACCTCAGGACCTCGTACCCGAGGCGCTGGATCTTCTCCACTTGCTGCAAGGCATCGGGTCGCTCGGGAGCTCGCATGGCGAGGAGAATCTTTTTGTTGGCCTTGCGGAAGGCGGCGATCTCGGCGGCGCGCGCCTCGTTTTCGGGTATGAGCCGGAGGGCGTCGGTGTCGATCGATTTGGAAGTGAGGTCGACGTACTCGACACCGTACTTGTGCGCGAGCATCTCTGCGAGCTGCTCCTCTTCGCGCTTGCGAAGCTCCTCGAGGCGCTCGTCCTGCTTTCGTTCGTTGAATACCGCCATTTGTACCTATTCTACCGTAAAAAAAGCGGCCCCAGCGCGGAGCCGCTTTCTCTACTTGTCAGATGTGCAAAGAGCGCGAGAGCGCTCGCCAGAAGGCCGGGAGCAGCCGCAGCACGATCGGAGTGCCGATGCCGTAGAAGACCAAGCTTACAATTACGTGCGCGGAGCGTTCAAACTCGTACCCGTAATAGAACCGGATGTCTTGGCGCCACGCGGTGTAGACGAACATCAGGAGCATCAAGAGACCGAACGCGAAGACGCGCTGCGGCATCGTCGTGGTTTCCGCGTACAGCAGATACCCCACGCCGAGTGCCGCCGCGAGAACGAGCGCATAGATCGCGATCATGACGTGTTCTCCCGCGAGCTTTCGTGCTTCACCGTGTACTGCACGTACAGGCCGAAGAGGTACGCGAACCCCAGCATGACAGCCGTCAAGACAACCTCTCTGTACGACCGCGGCGTTCCGATTGTCGCGAGGTACGCGAGGTAGCTCACTTCGGCACCGATAAAGAGGGCGTATAAAGCCCACTCGGCCGCACGCGGCAGGTAACAGTCGTGCTGTGAATCAGAGACTGCGCGCACGGCAAAAAAGAATCCGAGCACGAGCACGTCGATGTAGTTGACCACGTAGATCATGGCTTCCTCCATTGCCTCGGTTGGTTCAGGGTCGAGGCCGACCTCAAATGCTACGCTTCATGCTCTCGGCGTCAACAGATCTCGCACGATTTACTTCCCCCTCTGCGGGCGTATCATCGGGGGAATGCCAAAAAAGAAAAAGGGAAGCGGCAAGGAGCGCGTGATCATTCTCGATTCTCACGCCATTTTGCACCGCGCCTATCACGCGATTCCCGATTTCTCGACCTCCAAGGGCGAGCCCACGGGCGCACTCTACGGTCTCACGACCACGCTCTTGAAGGCGATCGACACGCTGAAGCCCGACTACATCATCGCCACGCGCGATTTGCACGGCCCCACGAAGCGGCATGAGCTCTTCGAAGCCTACAAGGGCACGCGCGCGAAGACCGACGACGAGCTCGTCGTGCAGCTCGATCGTGCGCCGAAGATATTCGAGGCGTTCGGCATTCCCGAATACTCCGCAAAGGGGTACGAAGCCGACGACATGATCGGCACCTTGGTCCACACGCTCCGGAAGAAAAAAGACATGCAGGTGGTGATCGTTTCGGGAGATATGGACATGCTCCAGCTCGTATCCGACAACGTGCTTGTGTACACCATGAAAACGGGAGTCAACGATCTCGCTCTCTTTGACGTGGATGCGGTGAAGGAGCGGTACGGATTCGGGCCCGAACACGTCGTTGACTACAAAGGCCTGAAGGGAGATCCGTCCGACAACATCTCCGGCGTGCGGGGCGTGGGAGAGGGAACCGCATCGAAGCTGATCGCTCAGTACGGCAGCCTCGAAGACATCTACAAAAAAATCAAAGCGGTCGGACACGAAAAGGTGGCCGATGAAGCGGGCGTGCAGAAGCGCTTCGTGAAGCTGATCGAGGAGGGGAAAAAGGAGGCGGAGCTCTCCAAATCGCTCGCCACGATCCACCACGATGCGCCAATCGATTTTTCTCTCCCCAAAAAGAAGTGGGAAATCCTCGATCACACCGATCCAATCATCAAGCTCTGCGAGGAGCTCGAATTTCGCTCAATCAGGGAGCGTGTACGCGCGCTCGCTGAAGAAGTAGGGCAGCGGCCCGTCACACAAAAGGAGCGATCCGCGGTCGATCCACTGGAGCTGCGAGAAACCTCGATCGCACTCTGGCTTCTGCGCTCCGACCTTAGCGACCCCACGCTCGAAGACATCCTCGCGTACACGAATGCGGATGATTTCGATGTGGCGCGGAAAGCAATTTTCGACGAGCTCGCGAAAACGGGCCGCTTGCAGGAGGTGTGGGAAAAGATCGAAAAGCCTCTCATGCCAGTGGTGGATCGCATGAACAAAACCGGCATATCGCTCGATACGAAGTATTTGAAAACACTCTCGCGCGAGTACAGCAAGGAGCTCGGCGAGATCGCGGCCCGCATCTACCAGCATGCCGGGCGGGAGTTCAACGTCAGCTCCCCGAAACAGCTCGGCACGGTGCTCTACGACGAGCTCAAGATCACGCCGGAGAAACAAAAAAAGACCGCGGGAGGAGCGCGCACCACGCGCGAGGACGAGCTCCAAAAGATGAGCGCGCAGCATCCGATCATCGCCGACGTGCTCGCGTATCGCGAACTCCAGAAGCTCCTCTCTACCTACATCGAAAAGATGCCGGCGTACGTCGGAAGCGACGGCCGGCTTCATGCGCAGTTTCTCCAGGCCGGCACGACGACCGGCCGCATGGCGAGCAAGGATCCCAATTTGCAGAACATTCCGGTGAAGACCGATTACGGCAGACGCATCCGCAAAGCCTTCGCTGCCTCGCCCGGCCGCGTGCTCGCGGCGCTCGATTACTCGCAGATCGAGCTCCGTATCGCGGCCGGGCTCTCGGGCGATCCGAAGTTGGTCGAGGTGTTTAAAGCGGGCGGCGATATTCACACCGCCGTCGCGTCCGAAGTCTTCGGCGTTGCTCCCGAGAAGGTGGACTACGAAATGCGGCGCCGCGCCAAGGTGATCAACTTCGGCATCCTCTACGGCATGGGCGTCAACGCTCTGCGGTCGAATCTCGGGGAGTCGATCTCGCGCGACGAGGCGGCGAAATTTCTCGACGACTACTTCAAGAAATACGCGAAGCTCGCGCAGTTTATCGAGAGCACCAAGGCCGAAGCTGCACGCTTCGGGTACACGGAGACGCTCTTCGGGCGCCGCCGCTACTTCTCCGGTTTCAAATCCGCACTCCCGAACCTCCGGGCGCAGGCGGAGCGCATGGCCACCAACGCCCCCATGCAAGGCACGCAGTCGGACATCATCAAGCTCGCGATGGTGGAGGCCGACGCAGTGATCGAGAAGAAGGGGTGGCGCGCGAAGGCCGACCTTCTTTTGCAGGTGCACGACGAGCTTGTGTATGAAGTGGACATACAGAGCGCGCAAGAGATTTCCGAGGAGATCCGGCATGTCATGGAATCCGTTGTATCGCCGAAAGCGCTCAATGGCGTGCCGATCATCGTCGATATTTCCATGGGCCCCAATTGGGGCGAGGTGCAAAAAACAAAGCGCGCATGATCTATTTTTTTAGCGGAACAGACAGGCAAAGGGCGCGGGCCGCGATGAATAAAGCGGCCGAAGCTGAAGCAGGCAAAAAAGGCGAGATCGTGCGCATTACCGATGCACACACGCTCGCGGACTTGGAGAGCGCTTTGCGGGGAGGGGGAATGTTTGCCGGTAAACGAGTCGTGATACTCGAGGGCGTGTTTGCCAACGAGGAGATGCGCGCGGTAATGCTGGAAGCGCTTCCGCATCTCAAAGAATCCGATGAATCCTTCTCTATTTTTGAGGAGAAGCCCGATGCGGCGACCCGCAAGCTGATTGAGAAATACGCAAAAGAGAGCAAGAAGTTTGATGCACCCAAAAAGGAAAGGCGCGGCGATATTTTCGTACTCGCTCGGGCTCTGAGCCAAGGCGACCGAAAGGCGCTCTGGGTGGGTTACCAAGAAGCGCTCGCGCGCAAGGAGGCACCCGAAGCGATCCACGGCGTGCTCTTTTGGGGCGCCAAACAGATGTTCATCCAGTCAGAAGGAGCAAAGCGCGCTCGTGCGGAAAAATACGTAGCGGATCTCGCCGAGCTACCGCACGAATCGCGCCGCAAAGGTGTGGAGCTCGAATACGCCCTTGAGCGCTACATTCTCGGTGTCAACAAATCCTGAAAAAATGCATTGCGATCCTACTCGAAGGCGGTAGCATGGAGCGTATGTCATTGCGCCTCGCGCTTGCTCTCAGCACCTTCTCGATCGTGCTTTTCGGTTTTGCGCTTGTCGCGACTGCGCAAGTCAATGTCGCGGAGGGGGTGGATCAGATGTGCATAAATTACTTTATCCAGTGCCAGGCGAACCCGCCGTGTCTTCCAAAACCGTGCACAACGACTGCAGCCGGCAAAACCGTAACGGGCACGTGCACGCCAATCGGCTGCAAGGGTACGGGCTTTCAAGGTTTGAGCGGAGGCATGCAAGGCATCCAGGGGCTGGACCAATTCATGGGCATTTTGGGCAAGATCAAGGAGCTCCTCGGCGGCGGAGGAAAGGGCGGCGGTGGGGGTGGGTCTCCCGCCACCGGTGGTGGCGCAGCAGGAGGAGCGATCCCGGGACAGAGCGGTTGCACGCAGTACTACCAAGTGACGGTGCCGAGCTCCGATCCGTGCGCCTACTACGTGCCGCCCGCAACCGCATCGGTCAATAATCCCCTCAGCAGTAACAGCACCGACGGACTTTTGAGTGCGCTCGGCGGCAGCACGGGAAGCTCGCTCGGGGCGGCCTTCGGCGACGAGGAGAGCACGCCCGTCAACGTGAGCCAGAATCTGCTCAACATCACCACGGGTGGTTCTTCGCAGCAGCCGACGACGCAGACCTCGACCGGAGGCACGCAAACCTCCTCGCTCGCCGGCCAGTCGACGAGTTTGCAGCCGACGACGCAGGGCGACATCCGCGTGCTCGATTCGGGAGCCACCGTGATCGCCAACGCACGCGATCCGCAGACCAACACGGAGATTGCGGGCTTTTATGGCGGCAGCACCTTTGGCACTACGCAGCCGCAGGGCGTTGTCGCCACGCTCTGCACCACGCGGCCGTGGTCCAATTCTGTCGTCTCGTTCATCATTCCACCCTCCTTCTTCGACAGCCTCTGCTCATGGCGTGGTTACCAGGTAGGTCTTCAGCCGCAAGTCGCGCAGCAGACGCAGAATCCTTCGGTGCAGCTCACGCAGCAGACGACGCCGGCCCAAGGAAGCACACAGGCGCCGGCACAGCAACAGACTGTCGTACCGCCCGAGGTCGACATCTGGGCCGCGCCCGCATCGGTAGCGCTCGGCTCGCGCACCTCTGTCTTTTGGAATACGAAGGGCGTCACGAGCTGCGCCATCACTTCCTCCGACGGCAACTTCACCGAAGACGAGCTTTCCGGCGGCGCGTCCACCGTGCCGCTTTCGGGCGCAACGACCTTTACGATCGAGTGCACCGCTCCCGACGGCACGAAAGTGAAAGACGAGACGACCGTCAATATCGCGATCTAATCAGCGGCGATGCACACCGCTGCTGCCTGCGGGTTTGTACGATGCGATCGCGCGCTCGAGAAGTTCGCGCTTCTCCATCGGCTGCTTCCAGAGGCTGTTCGACCGCAATCCATTGATGCGCACCCCTGGGGAGAAGTTTACTTTTTCCCCAAATCTCAAAAGATTCTCTCGACCGACGATCACGACTTCATTTGGTTTCTTAACTGTTGATTCAATTCCCATATCGAGCAGAAGACCCTTTACAATCTGTAGGACGGCCACGTTCTTTTGATAACCACGAATCTGCCGGACATTTCTTTCGGGCCTAAAGTCCATGCAGCCCTCGTCGTTGAAAAAAGCTTTCAAGAACTCCTTTTTGGAATCCGTCGACATGACATCGATTGTGCCGAGTAGCTCTCGCGACTTTCGTGTCAGGTATTGTCCAAGAGCGACGTTGTAATAGCTAATGCGGATTACCTTGCTCTTGGGATCCACGTAGCTTCTCGGATCGTAATCGTATATCCGCCTCATACACTCCCGTACGTGCGCAATGAGACTCGAGCTTCGGTTGTTGTAACTACAACCGGAGCGGTTCAGCTCGCCGTCAAAAATCAGATGCGATACGAGCGATACCGTTTGCGGACTCCACGAAGTGAATCTCTTGAAGCTTCTGACGCTCTTTCCTTTCCTCCGCGCGGCAATTTTGCGCACGCGCAACCGATACGAATCGAGAACCGCCTCTTTCCGCTCCCTGCTGAGCGGCATGTGGCGGATGTAGGGATACACTGACGTTTTGGGTCGTCCGGTTATCTCGGATATCTCATTGAGCGTGTGATCCGATTTTCGCAGTTCGACGCAGCGTTTGGCGAAGGCATTCATGTCCGCCCGGTTGGGAACGATCCAACGACCTTACGCTTAAAAGGCGTCTGCTCTACCACTGAGCTACGGGCGGCTACCTTTGCATCGTAACAGACAGCGGTTCGAGATGCTATTAGAGCGGCAGATCGAAGGCGAGTGCGCCGGCGCCGGTGATGAGGAGCGTGAAGGGAAGCAAGATCGAAAGCAGGATCGTGCTCAGGGCATAGACGCGGCTCGTTGGTTGGAAAAACCAGATCGCGCCCACGATCGTGGCAAGAATCGCCGCCGGCTGCGTCCACCAGCCCGCCACAAACGCGATCGCTACCGCGATCTCGCCGACCGCGAGTACGCGAGAAGGCATATCATTTCGCTGTAAGTGTTGCCATGCCGCGTATCCAAAGACGACCGCAAGCGCGACGCGAATAAGAAAGGGTGCGAATGGTGAGAGGTAGAGGATTTCGGGGAAAACCGAGAGCATGGAGACAGTATAGCGTATTGCCTATACAGTGTGCCGCATGGAAATCGCGATCCTTTTGCACAACGTCCGCAGCACGCACAACGTCGGATCCATTTTTCGCACCGCCGATGCCGCCGGCGTATCGAAGGTCTATCTCTCCGGGTTCACACCCGCGCCGATCGATCGGTTCGGCCGTCCGCAAAAGGAGATCGCGAAGACAGCGCTCGGTGCCGAGCAGTTCATTCCGTGGCAAAAAAGTGCATCCGCCGAATCGGTGATCGCCACACTGCGAAAGTCGGGGTGGAGGATCGTCGGCGTCGAACAGGATCCGCGATCGAAGGATTATCGGAAGCTGAAGCCGAAAGGGCGCGTACTCTATGTGTTTGGCAACGAGGTGCGCGGGCTCTCGCCGAAGCTGCGCGAACGGTGCGACACGCTGATCGAAATACCGATGCGCGGAAAAAAAGAGTCCCTCAACGTCGCCGTGGCTGCGGGAGTGATTCTCTTTTCTGCTCGCTCCTAATACACGAGCACGTCTACTGTGCGTCCTTCGGCATCGAGAAGACGGACAACATCGTGCGCGTTGCGCCAGAGCTCGTTGCCAGCACCGAGGTAGATTCTCCACACGCCGCGCAAAAAGGTGCTGCGATAACGGTACGTGTCGACGCAGCCGTTATACGAGAGCTTCTCGACGATGAATCCGCGGCACGCGGAGGTGAGGTTGTTGGGTACGGTGAGCGGAAAGGTGCACGCGGGGAGCTCGCGCACGAAGTCGATGCAGCTCTCGCCGTACAATCGCACGTTGTCCGCGGTGAGCGGCAGCGATTCCGAAGGCGCGGGGCAACGGTTCCCCAGCGAGGGTCTGAAATCCTGCATTTGCGAAAGATAGCCGGTGCAGAGATTTTCGCGGAATGACGTACCGACGGGCGAAAAGCCGCTCGCGATCACCGCCGACACTCCCGGCTCAAGCGAAATGGTTTGCTGCGCGTTGATCGCACCCAAGGTGAAGATGCTCGTGCCGCGCGGCACGAAGCCGCGAATACCGGTAACCGCGCTCTGGAGCGACCAGCCAGCGAGCGATACGGGCGCGGTGTTTTCGCTCGAAGCCTGGATCGAGACGTACTCGCTCTCCGCGCTCTCGTCTGCGGCGTGCTCGTAGATCGACACCTGTCCGCGATAGGGCGACGGTTCGCCGAAATTTTTGGCCGCCACAATTTTTCGCTGGAGCTCCTCATATTCCCGCTCCGCATCGCTCAGCTCGTCCGGATTCGGCGACTCTCCCGATTCCGTGTCAGTGCCAAAGGTAAGTTCCGGCGCGATGTTGAGATCGTTCGGCTGCCACGGCAGTTTGAACGCCGCTCCCTTGGAGGTGCCGAATCCGAAGATCGCCGAGAGCGGATTTCCGATACCTCCGGCTGCCTCGCGGATTTTGCGTGGCCCGCCCGAAATGAGCCACAAGAGCACGAGGATGATCGCGATGATGACCGCCGACCAGATCAGGATCGTCTTGACCATTCCGCCTCCGCCGCCGTGCGATGCCATGTATTCAGATTATAGTACGCGCCGCCCCTTCACTGCGCTTTGTTTTGCAAAACTTTCTTCAGCTCGTCCCGCACCACTGCGGCGTCGTTCCACGGGATTTCGCTCCCCGCAGGGCCGTGGATCGACGAGTCGGTACCCTTGCCGGTGATCAAGACCGCATCCCCGGGACGAGCCTCCGCAAGCGCTCTTCGAATCGCGGTGCGCCGGTCGATTTCGATCACCGCCTTTGCCGCGCCGTCCGCGACCTCCTCGGCGATCGCCCGGGGGTCCTCGTCGTACGGATCCTCGTTGGTAACGATCACCACATCACACTGCTCGCTCGCCACTTTCCCCATGACGGGCCGCTTCCACTTGTCGCGTCCGCCGCCGGTGGCGCTCACGACGCAGATTTTTCGCTTCGATCGGTATGCCTCGAAGAGCGCCTTGAGAGAGTCCGGAGTATGTGCGTAGTCGACGACAACGGTAAAGGCTTGCCCCTCCTCAATACGCTGCGCGCGCCCGGGTATCTCGCGCAGCGTATCGAGTGCACGTGCGATCACTTCTCTGTGCACGCCGAGCGCTCGCGCGAGCATGGCAGCCGCGAGCGCGTTGCGGAGTGAAAACTCTCCAGGCAATTGCACGGGGACCTGTACGCCCTCAAAGGTGAACGAGCCGCCGCGCTCGTCCGCCGTCCACGGACGCTGCGCCGAAAGCGAGAAGGGGATTGCCGATTCGACCGGCAGGAGAAGATAGCGCGCGCTCTCAGGATCGTCCGCATTGGCGACCAAAAGGCGCGGACGTTTGTGCGAGCGGACGAGCTGAAGCCCGATCGAGTATTTCGCGTCGGCGTACTCTTCGTACGAGCCGTGCGATTCGATATGCTCGGGCGCGAGGTTGGTAAACACGAGCGCGTTGAGGTCGAGAAAGCGATGGCGGTGCTGCCTCGCGCCCTCAGATGTCATCTCAAGGATTGCTGCCGTGCACTTGCGGGCGAGCGCGCGTCGCAAAAAGCGCTGGATGAAAAAACGCCCGGGCATGGAGCGACCCGACGCGTTGCGCATCGATTTGTCGCCGATCTTGATGCGGATCGAATTGATGAGCGCGGTGCGGTGCCCCGCTTCTTCCAGGATCGCGTTGATCATTTCGGTTACGCTCGACTTACCCTTGGTGCCGGTAACGCCCACGACAAGGAGCCTCCTCGAAGGAAAGCGGTACAGCAGCGCGCCGATGCCCGCGAGCAGAAAATGGTATGCAGAGAGCAGTTTTTCGAAAAGCGCCGGGGGCAGCGCGTGCTTCAGCACTATTTTGAGCGATTGCCCGGGCGTCATGAACGGGAGCCGAGAATCCGAAGCGCTTCGCGCAGCCGCGCGCTGCCGCCCACGACTTCCGTCGGCACTTTTCGCAACGCTTCCCGCGCTTCGGCGTGGCTGTAGCCGAGCGCCCGCATCGCTTCGAGGGCCTCCTCGTCGCCGCTGAGGCTCCGCTCCACGCCTTCCGCGCTCGCGCCCACCTTGTCGCGCAGCTCGACTACGATTTTCTCCGCGGTTTTCTTGCCGATGCCTGACACCTTGGTGAGATACGAAGCGTTGCCGCTTGCGATCGCGCTGCGGAGTGTTTCCACGAGCGCGAGATCCAGGATGGCGAGTGCGGATTTGGGACCGATGCCCGGGACCGAAAGCAGCATTTCAAAAAAGTGCTGCTCGTTTTCCGTTTTGAAGCCGTAGAGATCGAGCGCGTCTTCGCGCACCGCAAGGTACGTCCAGAATGCGGCGCGCTCACCCACCTTGAGGGAAGCGAGCGCTTCGCGCGTCCCCGCTACGCGGTACCCGACGCCGCCCACGCTCAGAATGCAGAATCCGGGTCGCAGTGCCGATACTTCTCCCTCGAGCCGTCCGATCATAGAGACATCATACCCCAGGCGCTCTTCTTGCGCCCCCCAAAAAAAGCGTGTAGTATCCGCGCACATGGCGAATACGAGTTCGGCAAAAAAGGCACAGCGCGTCGCCCTCCGGCGCCGCGTTTTCAACGCGCGCCGCTCGCGCGCGATGAAGACCAGCGTAAAAACCGTCTCGAAACTCATCACCGCCAAAAAGGCGGGCGAAGCAGCCGGGGGTCTTCCCGCGCTCTACCAGGCGATCGACAAGGCGGCAAAGAACGGGACGATCAAAAAGAATACGGCAGCCCGCATGAAATCACGCCTCACGAAGAAACTGCGCGCGATCGCTTAGTTGGTGCCCTCGGCAGGAATCGAACCCACATTACATCCTCCGCAAGGATGCGTCCTATCCATTGAACGACGAGGGCGTCAGCGAACGAAGGAAATGTACCATTATTTCCGCGTTTTTCCACATTTTTTAAACACCCTTCGGCTTCCCGGGGTATCATGCGTGCATGTCTTCACTCACGCGGGGTAGCCGCGGCGCTTCTATTCTCGCGAGCCTCGTTCTCCTTGGCATGGTGGGCGCCGCGGCCGCCGTCGCGGATCTTGTTGGCAGTGTCGCCAGCAATGGGGAAACACAGACAGCGAGCGGCGTGCTTGCCGTGGGGCCGGCTTCGATGGCTGCGCCCGCCGGGCCGAGCGCCGAGAACAAACCAAACGTCATCGTCGACAAAGAGACCACCGGCAAGGTGTACAAAGACGCGCGCGGCAACGACGTGTACGTCAACTGGGCGTGCTCGCAGGAGGGTGTCGTGAAAGATATTAAAAAGCTTGAGCAAAGCTGCCGCCCGGGATTCAACTACAAAGTTATTGAGAGCAAAGGGTCGGTGACGGTGAAGCCGGTGCGTGCCGGCGCGCAGGTGGGCTGTCCGGCGGAGGCGCCGAATCTCTCTTGCTCAAAAGGCCAGTCACTCAAAAGCTGCACCGGTCAGCCTCCGGCAAGGTGCCAGGTAGAATATTGTATTGGTGGAGAGGGCAACTGCCGCAAGGTCGCGGACGGCGTGAAGCCCGGAGACGATCTCAACGTGGCCGACAAACAGCTTGAGGGCTTGAAATCGGCCTGGCAGGATGCCAAGACTCCCGCAGAGAAGAAAAAGATTCTCGACGAGATCGGCGGAACGCTCTCGCCGCAAGTCAACGATGCACTCAATAGTGTCCTCAATGAGGAGCAGAAAAAAGCACAGGCTGAGAAAGATGCGGCGGCTGCTTCGCAGAAATCGGCGGCGGATCAAATCGCCCAACTCGGCAAACAAGGAATCACCGATGAGACATGCCGCTCGCTCAGTTCGGCCACCGCTCGGATAGCACTTTCGCAGGCAGAATGCGAACAGTTGGCCGGTTTGAAAAAAGAGGCGAGTGCTGCTCAGCAGAAAGCCGCACTCAACGATGACGCGCTCAAAAGGCTCTCGGAAGAGAGAAAATTGCTCGCAGCGCAAAAGGTTGCCACCGCTCCGCCGCCGGCGAACGCGACGTTCGAGCCATATGATGCGACAAAGGCCGCGAATCCTGCGTACGGATGCGATGCGGGCCTCAATGTGTGCTGGAAGAAAGGAACCGGAACAGGAACCGGCACCGGCACTGGAACAGGGACCGGCACCGGGACCGGAA
This sequence comes from Candidatus Kaiserbacteria bacterium, assembly GCA_016432285.1. Taxonomy (GTDB): domain Bacteria; phylum Patescibacteriota; class Minisyncoccia; order Phycocordibacterales; family UBA2100; genus UBA10103. The sequence goes on along the minus strand of CP066682.1, from coordinate 63,400 downwards.
CAGGCACTGGCACGGGAACCGGTACCGGGACAAACGATACGTTCAACAAAGGCGGCGGAGGAGACTGGATGCAAGCACTGCAAAAACTTTTAGGAGGCGGTCAGCAGGGAGGGAAGAAAAGTCCGCCGCCGGCCGGCAATCAAACGCCGCAGGCACCTGGCACCTGCCAGCCGCAGTATCTCTGTAGCGGCACGTCGCTCATGCAGCGCAACAATCAGTGCGTCGATAACGTGGTGCAACAGTGTCAGTACGGTTGCGCCGGCAACGCCTGCGCGCCCGCGCCCGCACAGGGGCAAAACTGCCCGAGCTCCCCACCGCAGCCAAATCCTTCGGGTTGCGCGGGCGGAGCGTGGCGCCCGACGTACGGCGGCAACTGCGTAAACGGCTGGCAGTGTGTCCCGTCCGGCAGTAGCGGTGCCACACTCTCGGCGCAAATCTCGTGCCAGCCCGATGTTGCCGATGTCGGCATGTCTGTCGCGATCTCGTACTCCTGCTCCGCCGGGACGAGCGAAGGGTCGGGTTTCCAAACGGGCGGTGCGCAATCGGGCTCCGCCACCGCAACGCTCGGCACGCCGCCGGGGAACACCAACACCGCAACCTATAGCCTCAAGTGCACGAGCGGTGGACAGGTGGCGACGCAGCAGTGCAACGTGCAGGTCGCAAAACCCTCGATCGTGCTGATCGCCAATCCGAAGAACGTGAAAAGCGGCGAGCAATCGAGAATCGGGTGGGTGACTTCCGGCATGCAGGCGTGCGTGATCTCGAGTGTCGACCTTCCGGATTTCACCGAGCAGAACAAAAACAACACAAACGTGAATGGCACGGCGATGACGCCCGCGCTCACGAACACCGCCGCTTTCAATCTGAAGTGCACGACGCAGGGCGGCGGCGAGCGCAACGCCACGACGACCGTGGAAGTAAGCAACTAATCAGAGTCCGAAAAATTCCAGGATCTTGTGCGAGATCGGCTCCTTCATGGGCTTTTCTTCGCACCGCTCCGCGAGGAAGGCGCGCACCTGCCGGTGATCGACGCCCTCGATCGGGATCACGAGATTCGGCGAGAGCCACTTGATCGTGTCGACCAAGAGGACGGGCGGATGCACGTCGTGATCCTCCACCCAGAAGGCGATGATCTCTTCGTATTTGTGCATCGTCCCGGCCACGCGTATGCCACGATCCGAGACCTCGAACTGGACAAGCGGCGGCGGGCTTTTGGCGAGTACCGCGAGCGTCACGGCGGCGACAAGAATGAGGATACCGAAGAGGATGTTGCCGAGGAGCGCGCTGATGAGCGCGATAGAAACGGCAGCGATTCCGAGCGCGACAAACCAATCGCGGTTGCGCTCGATGTGCTCGTGCTCGTATGCCTGCCAGCGGATCGGAGCCGCATGTTCCATCATGCTCGTATTGTATCGCAGCATCGCACTGCGCTTGCCAAAAAGAGCGCTGGACAGGGAATACCTGTCCGGCGCTCTCCTGCGATCAAACGATTACGGTCTCAGGTAGTTTTCGCAGCCCTGCGCGTAATTTCTTACTGTGTTGGTCTCGAGACAGAAGTTGAGGTCGTACGTGCTGCCGGAGGTGTCGGAGCGGTAGTTGTACTGATAGACCGACGGATCGGCCGGCGTGGTGGGGATCGCTTCGTCAGCCACGAGCGCCGCTCCCACGGTTGAGGTCGAAATGACAGTCGTCGTCGAGGTGAAAATCGGGTAGTAGCCGTGGTTGCTGAGGTAAATGGTGAGCGCTTTTTGGAGGGCGTTGACGTCTTCCATGCGGCGGGCATCGCGGGCCTTGGCCTGGACGGTGGAGAGCGAGGCGATGACGATCGACGCCAAAAGGCCGATAATTGCGATCACGACGAGTAATTCGATAAGCGTAAAGCCTCTGTTTTTCATATGGGGCAATTGTACCCCGCTCGTGAAGGCCGTTTTGCTGTCGCTGTGTATAGTCGAAATACGTGATACAACGAGCCTCGGAGGGGTGGCTGAGAGGTCTAAAGCGCTTGTCTTGAAAACAAGAGTGGGGAAACCCACCGTGAGTTCGAATCTCACCCCCTCCGCATGGGGCATATGTATAAAGGAGTGGTACAGAACGGCAATAAGCGCGCGTCCGCGCTCGGTTTTCCCACGCTCAACATTACGCTCGACGACCCGGCGATCACAGGTATCTTCGTAGCCCGCGTATACGTGGCGGGGGATGTGCATCCGGCGGTCGCTTTTGCGGACCAGAAGCGCAACCTGCTCGAAGCCCACGTCCTCGACGCGAGCGTCGACCTCTACGGCAGAGAGATTGAGGTTGAGCTCTTGAAAAAGATTCGCGAGAGCGCCGTGTACGACAGCGACGAAGCGCTGCGGGCCGCGATCGAGCAAGATGCGGCAGCGGCGCGTGCCTTTTTTCGGGCGGTATGACGCGCATCATGGTGTTCGGCACCTTCGACATCGTGCACCCCGGACACGAAGATTTTTTCAAGCAGGCGAGAGCGCTCGCCGCGGATCCGCATCTCATCGTCTCGCTTGCGCGGGATCGCAACGTGGAGCGAATCAAGGGATTTCGTCCGCGACATTCAGAAAGTGAACGGTGCGCACTCCTCCGAAAGCACCCACTCGTCGATGAGGTTGTACTGAGCGACGAGATTGGCTATGTCGCACACATCGCAGCGGCGCGGCCGGATCTGATCGCGCTCGGCTATGATCAGGAAGGAATGTATGTGAGAGATCTCGAAGATGATTTGCAGAAAGCAGGAATGAATGTCCGAACTGTGCGCCTCAAGCCGCACAAGCCGGAGTTGTACAAAACATCAAAACTCGCCGACAATTAGCATATGAAGTGCATGGGAGTGGACTATGGGACGAAGAACATCGGCGTCGCGATTTCCGACGATCGCGGCGCGATCGCTTTTCCGCGCGCGGTCATCACCAATGACGAGAAGATCGTGCGCTCGCTTTTGACGCTCGCCACAGACGAGGGCGTGCAGCTCATTGTGGTGGGCGACACGCGCACCGGAGGCGGCGCGGAAAACACGATCACCAAGGCGGCGGAGGAGTTTGTCGCCGACCTCTCACGCGGCGGTATCCCGGTCGAGCTCGTGCCGGAGAGCTGGAGCAGCCAGGAGGCGGCGCGATTCGCGCCACCCGGCTCCCCGCACAACGATGCGGCAGCCGCGGCCGTGATCCTTCAGCGGTATTTGGATATGCACCCGCGCGCGGTAGAGTAGGCGCTATGTTGCCGGAAATCACCTACGACGATTTCGCGAAGCTCGACATACGGATCGGCGAAGTGAAAGCCGCCGAGCTCGTCCCGGAAACCGACAAGTTGATCAAGTGCACCGTCGATTTTGGTGAGCTTGGCGTGCGCACGATCGTTTCGGGCATCGCACAGTGGAAAAAACCGGAGGAGCTGGTCGGCAGGCGGTTGCCGTACGTGGTGAATCTCGCGCCGCGCGTGCTGCGCGGCATCGAAAGCGCGGGCATGCTTCTCGCCGCGAGCGACGAGTCGGGGGTTGCGCTGCTTTTCCCCGAGCGCGAGGTGCCTCCCGGCACAAAGTTGCGATAAAGGCGCGGTATACTTTCAGCATGCAGCTTTCGTCCGTGCAGATCCATCTGCCGGAGAGCGTGCGCGGATTTTCACGCACGCTTTCTCGCGCGTTTCCGACGCCGCGGCTCCTTGCGCCGCCATCGGCCGGCATCGACATCTCCGACGCGTCGGTCAAATGGCTCGCACTCGAGAGCGCAAAAAAAGGCAACGGCCTCCGGGTGCGTTCGTGGGGGGAGATTGCGATTCCCGAGGGTGTCGTTGTGGGTGGTTTCGTGCATGACAAAGAGGGGCTTGTCTCGATTCTTGCTGCGGTAAAAAAGGAGCTTCGAGGCATTGAATGCGCGCACGCCGCCCTGCCGGAGGAGGCAGCGTACGTCTTTAGCATGCAAGTGCCTCCGGGTTCGCGCCGCGCGCAGATTTTGAGTCTCATCGAGTTTGAGCTGGAGGCGCGCGTACCGATTCCGCCCTCCGCCGCCGTCTACGATTTTAATCTCATCGAGAAGAACGGGGCCGGAGAAGAAATCGGGGTCGTCGTCTTTCCGCGCGATATTTCCGAAAGCTACGCGGCGGCCTTCGCCGCCGCCGATCTCCCGCTCGCTTCCCTCGAGCTTGAGGCAAGCTCGATCGCGCGGGCGATCTCGAGTCGGGAGGGCGCCGACCCGATCACCCTCCTCGTGGACTTCGGCCGCACGCGAAGCGGCTTTGCCGTCTTGAAGCGCGGCATTCCCATTTTTACCTCGACCGTCTCCATCGGCGGCGGCACCGTGATCAAGGCCATCATGGAAAAGCTCTCCCTGAGCGAAGCGGAAGCGATGAAGTTCAACAACGAGCAGGGTATTGCCCCGGAGGGGGGCGCGAAATCCCCCGGTGCCGAAGCCGTTGCCGGTGCGGCGGCAGCGCTCGCGGACGAGGTGGCGCGTCACTATCACTACTGGGACACGCGTCGCAACGAGCACGGCGAGCGCATGACTCCGGTGGAGCAGGTGTACCTCCTCGGCGGTACCTCCAACATGAAGGGCATCACTGACTACATCGCCGGTCGCGTGCAAGCACCCACCGACCAACCCAATGTGTGGAAGAATGTCGCGGATTTCGACGACTACGTACCGCCGATCACGTATCGTGAGTCGCTGCAATATGCCACGGCCGTCGGCCTCGCGCTCCGAGGCGTCTCACTGATATGACCAACGTACTTCCCGAAGCCGCACAAAAAAAGATGTCGCGTCTGTACCGCGCGCGCTTTCTGCTGCTCGGATCGATTGCAGCCATTGTGGTCGCGCTCGTGGGTACGCTGGCGCTCCTCCCGGTATATGCCGTCACGCGTGCCGATGATGTGGAGGAGGTAATCGCCCCGCCCCAGCTTTCGCCGGAAGATAAGAGCGAGCAGATCGAGCTCGGCAAAAGCCAAACGATCGTGCGGCAACTGATCGCTATGGCCTCGACAACCGCCCCGGGATTCAACGTGCTGAAAGAGGTGGTCGCGCAGCGTCCGAAGGGCGTACTGTTCACGGCGCTTTCGTTTGCACAAAGTGCGGGTGCCGACAGTACGATCATGCTCACGGGAAGCGCGCCGACGCGGGAAACTATCAACTCGTTTGCGGCGCAGCTGCGGGCAGACAAACGATTCAAGACCGTTTCGGTGCCACTCAATGTATTGACTGGCACCGGTGCGGACGCAGGCCGCTTTACGATCACGCTCACGGGCGCATTTTGAGTATGAAAGACACCACGCACATGCTCGCATACCTGCTACTCGCGTTCGCCGTGCTTTCGTGGTCGGCTTTTGGGTGGTTCGCGTTCGCGGTGCTCGGCACCATGGACGAGCGGCTCGCCGTGCGCACTTCGTATGAGGAGGAGGCGCTGCGGCAAGCCTCTGCCTTGCGCCGCCATGCGATCGCCCGCGAAACGAAATCGGAGCGGGCTGTACTTGCAGAGCATACTGGTGTGGACATCGTGCGCATGATCGAGACGATCGAACAGGTGGGCACCGATTCCGGTACTGCGATCGAGATCGGACAAGTGTCTTCGGCGCCTTCCACCGATCCGGCGCAACCCCTCAACACCGTGGGCTTCGTGATTCAATCGCAAGGCACATTTGCACATGCACTCCGCGCTGCGGAAATGCTCTACGCGCTCTCGCTTCCCTCGACAATCGAGAGCGTGCAGCTTGAGCGGCTCCCTGCCGCCGAAGCAAAAGGGGCATGGCGTCTCGTCGTGCGCATGCGTGTCTTTACCTCGGCCGAACTACCCACGTCATGAAAATCCCCGGTATGCACACATGGGAGAGCGTGCGATATGCGTGGGACTTTCGTCACGAGCCGGAATCGTTGCGCGCGCTTGCGGGTTTCTTTTGGCGCACGCTCCTCGCCGCCGCCGCGGCGATCTCACTTGCGATCGGTCTGTGGAGCGCTTCCATGCTGATCTCAATCGTTACGGGCGCCGACAGCATCGGCCTCTCACCGCAAGGAAGCGGCGTGGCGCCCCTCAATCGTATGCAGCTTCGATCGGTGCTCGACACCTTTGATCTGCGCGCCACCAACTACCAATCGCTCCAGTCGTCGCCTCAAATCACCGATCCGTCGAAATAGCATCGTTGACCGCCACCCCGCCCCCGGCTACGATTGGAATCTCGGTCCCTCGGCTGATGCCCCTGTAGCTTAATGGATAAAGCAGCGCTCTTCTAAGGCGTTGATCTGGGTTCGACTCCTAGCGGGGGCACACGGTGGGATAGAGATGCGCGGTTAGCTCAGTGGTAGAGCAACTCTTTTACACAGAGAAGGTCGGGGGTTCAAATCCCTCACCGCGCACCCGAATTTTTCGACGCCCCGAAAGGGGCGTTGTAAAATTTGGGAGCAGGGATTTGAAAGCCGGAGCGCGACGGCGCGAGGCGGGGTCGCGGAAATTTTCAACAGAAAATTATCCGTGACCAAATCCCTCACCGCGCACATGCAAACCGAGGAGATCCGATGCATCGTCAAGGGCAAAGTACAGGGCGTCTTCTTCCGGGATTTCGTGGTAAAGCACGCCCGGCACCTCGCGCTTACGGGCTACGTCCGCAACACTTCCGATTTTATGGTAGAGGTCGTTGCGCAGGGTTACCACGACAGGCTTGAGAAATTGATCGCGCACCTGCGGAAGGGCCCCTTCCTCGCGCGGGTGTCGGACGTGCATGTGGAATGGCGCCAAGCGGGCGAGCAGCTCGAGAATTTCGAGGTTGTTTTCTAGAAATCACGATGGTATAGTGCCGCGACTATGGCAGTGAAAGTATCGCCAGTCGATATGGATGCGCGAAAGAATCTCGACCTCCGGCCGGGAGACACCGTGCGCGTCTGGCAAAAGATCGAGGAGGAAAAGGGCAAGTACCGCTTGCAGGCCTTCGAGGGCTTGGTGCTCGCTCGAAAGCACGGCACCGAAGCGGGTGCCACCTTTACGGTCCGCCGCATTCTCTCGGGCGTTGGTGTCGAGAAGGTCTTCCCACTCTACTCGCCGATGATCGACAAAATCGAAATCCTGAAGCGAAGCCGCGTGCGCCGCGCGAAGCTCTACTACATCCGCGAAAAAGTGGCCCGCGAAGCCCGCCGACAGTTGCGCCGCACACGAGTCTTGGGCGGCAGTATGAAAGCGGAGGAAAAGCTCGAATCCGCAACTGAGGAAGAGGTTGGCGCAAAGAGCGAACCCGTTGCGTCTACCGAAGCGAAGGCGGAGTAGCATTTTTTATTTTTAAACAATTGGTAGACGCTATCTACTTGAGCGATATATACTTATCGCGTTATGAGAAGGCGGGGGAGAAGTCCGGCCGGAAAAGTCAAGATCGAATGGTCTCCGAACTTTGCCTATGCCCTCGGGCTTCTCGCGGCAGATGGTTGCTTGTCGCCTGACGGCCGCCACATCGTCTTTGTCTCAAAAGACAGAGAGCAGGTGGAAAATTTTCTTCGCGCACTGGGCATAGTAAACAGCATCGGAAAGAACAGCACAGGGCACTGGCGCGCGCAGTTTGGAGACGTGCTCTTTTATCGGTACCTCCTGTCTATCGGGTTTATGCCGAATAAATCGAAAATAATCGGCGCGGTAAGCGTGCCACGGGAATATTTTTTTGATTTTCTGCGGGGCTCGTTTGACGGCGATGGCTCCACCTACTCGTATTGGGATCCGCGTTGGAAATCAAGCTTCATGTTCTACACTGTGTTTGCATCGGCGAGCATGTCGCACATCAACTGGCTGCGTCGGGAAATAAGCAAGCGATTGGGTGTCAAAGGACACATAACGCGCGACCGCGAAGGGACGACGATGCAACTCAAGTACGCAAAACGCACCTCGTTGAAATTACTGCGCACGATGTACGGTGGCGGCGATGTCCTCTGTCTGCGGAGGAAGAGATTGAAGATCGTGAGAATGTTGGCTATAGTGGGCCAGAAGTTATAAATGCCCAGGTGTTGAAATTGGTAGACATTACGCCTTGAGGTGGCGTAGCCCGCAAGGGCGTGGGGGTTCGAGTCCCCCCCTGGGCACCATGGATTTACGCGACAGCTTCGAGCAACCAAAGCCTGCTTTGAGAATGGCGGGGCCGCAAGATGCCGCGGAGATTGTCCGTCTAGTCAACGAACTCGCCGAACATCATCAGGGTCGCGAGAAGGTCCACATGTCGGCTGAGCAGGTAACGAAACAGCTCGAATCACCAAAACCTCCTTTCGAGTGCATACTTGCTGAGTTCAATGGTAAAGCGATAGGACTTGCTCTTTTCTTTCAGAACTACTCCACATGGGAGGGGAAACCCGGCATGTTTTTGGAAGACATCTACGTCGATGAGGTTCATCGACGAACGGGTGTAGGGCGCGAACTCATGCAGAAGCTTGCGGATATTTGTAAGGAGCGGGATTATGGGCGGCTGGACTGGCACGCGCTTGATTGGAATTCGGATGCTGGTACCTTTTTCTCCTCCATTGGTGCAAAGAGGTTGGATGATCTGCATACATACCGGTTAGACGGTGGGGCCCTGAAGAAACTCTAGCTTGAGGGTGCCGCCCGCTATGATAGCGGCATTGCGATTTTTACGTCGACGAGTCTCCCTGCACCCCACTAGAGGCGGGCGGGTGTGGTATCGGAAGAGCCTTCAGCAAAATCCAGGATCGTGCTCCAGCGCTTATATCTGTTGTAGAAAAACATGTGCTGTCCGCGGAAAGGAGCCTCGACGGATTTTCCGTCTTGATAAAATTGCGCCCCCTTTCCTTGGTTTGATTTCTGCCAAATCTCAAAAAGCCGGCCCATGCTAAAGGTCACCGGATCGTACATCCCCCGACGGATAAATGATCGTACCCCGTCTGTGTCGAGAGAAGATCCTTTGATGAGCGTCCACACTTCCACGATCGTCGCTTTCCATTTGAGCTTTAGTTGTTCAGGCGCATCTTTCGGGATGCCCTTTTCCAGGGACAGGTAATTGATAAATGCGTTGCCGCGCTTCATAAGGCCCTTCATCGTGTCGTCGAAAAGCATCCTCGCTAGTGCCTCGCCCGTGTAGCCAAGCGCTACCTCTGCCCCCTTCAGCCAGCGCGCAGGATTTTTTTCGTGATCGCCGGCGGGGTTATCGAGGAGTCTTTGCGTGTGTTGCGCGAGCTCCCCCGGAAGGTATTTCGAGGTCTTCTCTGCAACGACAGCTCCTTTCGACACACCCTGAAGTACGATATGAGGGACCTCGGTTGATTTCTTGTTCGCTGATTCCTGCTTCTCGATAAACTCCGCATAGAGTTCGCCGTGTCCTTCAAATCCGCGTTGTCGGATCGTCTCCAACCACTCTGGAGTAACCGAACCCCCGAGCCCCGTTGGGGCGCCAAGAAGATAGACGCTCACTTCCGGCGGATTCTCGCCCCGTCTGATCGCATTCGCGACGCGAGGCATGAGGCGAATGAATCGGTCTATGGCCACGTCCTGGACCGTGAACGCATGTCCGTCGGGAGGTGGGGCAGACGCAGTGAATAAAAAATAATCATGCCTTTTCGCATTTGTTTCTTCTTCCTGATTTTCAGTACTAGTCTGTTCGTCGTCAGTCGTGTCCGCATGTGCAGGTATTGTTTGTTCACGAATTTTTTGTATTAATTCTGGAGTTATTTGAAGTTTCGTGTGTGAAAAGGCGACCCCGGGAAATCGTTCCGACTGAAACACTTCGAAGTTTTCGATTCCTTGCCGATCGATTTCTTTCATCACGATTTCAAACGACTTCTTTTTCTCGGGCACTGCTTCAGAGTACTGCTTGAGAGTGATCTCACAGTAGGGTGTGTGAAGATCATCATGCCCGTCTTTACGCTCAAGAGTTTCCATGGCTGTCGATCCGTACATGATACCGCACGGAGTAAGACGCGCTGTTTGTTATGATTGCCGCATGGCGCTTTTTACGGGAAAGGGGGATGGCGGTACTACCAAACTTTTTGACTCGAAGCCTGGCGTACGCATCTCCAAGTCTTCAGCTATTTTCAAGTGCTTGGGACAGCTCGACGAACTCAACACTATTGTCGGCTGGTGCAAGGTGGCCGCTCCCGACGATTTTCCCGTGACTGGTACCCCCGTCCGGGACGTGCTCCTCGGAGTGCAGGATCATCTCTTTACGATTCAGGCGGAGGTCGCGGGGGCGCAGAAGTCGGTGCCGCAATCGAGCGTCGAGGCGCTCGGCGCTTTGATCAATGACATCGAAAAGGAGTTGCCAGCGATCAAGACCTTCCTCGTGCCGGGTGGCACGGAGTTTTCCGCGCGTCTCGATATCGTGCGTGCTATCTCAAGACGGGCAGAGCGCAGGCTCGTGACGGTCCACGAATCGGGAGATCGCACGGTCTCCGAAGGGAGTCGCGCGTACGCCAACCGGCTCTCATCGCTCTTTTATGCGCTCGCGCGACTCGAGAACCAACGCGCAGGGGTGGACGAGCGCTCTCCCGAATACAAAACAACGAATCCATGATGGCACGCACCCGGCTTACCAAATTGCCCAAAAACGTGGAGGAGCTGGCGCAGTGGTATATGCGCTACATTTCTCCGATCTCGCTCGTCGCGGCGCTCCTTCTCGACTACTTCGTGCTCCTGCGGCGCGTCGACCTGTGGACGGGGAATCTCCTCCTGCTTTTCTACCTCTCGCTCGCGGCAAGCTGTATCACCATCCTCAATCTGATCGAAACCGGCCGCCTCAAGAATCCGTGGCTCATCAAAATAACGCCACTGATCCCCGTCGTGGCGCAGTTTGCCTTCGGCGGGCTCTTCACCGCGTACTTTTCGCTCTACAGCAGGAGCGCCGCGGTGGAGCTGACGTGGATTTTCATCGCGATTCTCGCGATACTGCTCGTGGGGAACGAGCGCTTCGTGCGCTTCTACATGCGCTTCACCTTCCAGGTGAGCATGTTTTTTGCAGTGCTCTTTTCGTTCCTCATCTTTTTTCTTCCCGTCGTCTTCAAACAGATCGGCCCGTACATGTTTGTGGTCAGCGGGATTGTGAGCCTCCTTCTCATCACCGCATTCTTCCACCTGCTCGCGTACCTCGTGCCCGAGCGCGCAAAGGCAGCGCGTACCAACGTGGCGCGAGCGATCGCGATCATTTTTCTGACTTTCAACCTCTTCTACTTTTCCGGCGTGATTCCGCCCTTGCCGCTTGCCCTCAAGGAGGGTGGCGTGTATCACCGCGTCGTGCGCGAGGGCAGCGACTACCGGCTCTCCTATGAGCCCTTGCGGTGGTACGAGGCCTACCTCCGGTACAACACCGTGTACCACCGGGCGCCGGGCGAGCCCGTGTATGTATTCTCTGCCGTCTTCGCTCCCTCCGGTCTTTCGACCACGATCTTCCATGAGTGGCAGCACTACGATGAAGCGGCCGACGAATGGCGCACCGATGAGACGATTCCATTTGAGATCGTGGGCGGCAGGGAGGGCGGCTACCGCGGATACTCGATCAAAACCGAGCCGAGCCCCGGCAAGTGGCGCCTCAACGTGCTCACGCGATACGGGCACGTGATCGGGCGCGTGTCGTTCAGCGTGGTGGCCACCTCAAGCGCGGCTGTGCTCGCGGAGAAAGTGGAGTGAAAAGGGGACTTGACACTTATTTTCCGGGGGAGAACAATTAATGAACAGGTGGTCGATGATTAGTATTCATAACCACACATATATGGTTCAGAAACTCGCGTGGGTTTTCGGAATCGTCTTCCTCGCGGTCGGCGCTCTCGGATATGTGCCGGCAGCCACCCAAAACGGGATGCTCCTCGGCATCTTCCAGGTAGATGGCCTGCACAACGTCATCCACCTCCTCTCGGGAGCGCTCGCTATCGCGGTCGCGATGAGCGGACAGTACGCGCGCCTCTACTTCCAGGTATTCGGCGTCGTATACGCGGTCGTGACGGTTGTCGGCTTCGTGCAGGGTGACACCGTTCTCGGTCTCATCATGACCAACACTGCCGACCATGTCCTCCACCTCATTCTTGCCGTCGCACTTTTGTGGATCGGCTTTGGGATGAAAGAGGGCTCCTCCTCTTCGATGCAGCCGGCGATGTAACGCGGCGCTTCAGGACAAACGCCCGCCGATTCGGCGGGCGTTTGTATTGGTAGATACATCGTCTTGTGGACATAATCCACAAACTGCTGTCTTTACCTCCTTTCCCTTCATTGCTAGACTTGTTCAATGGCTCTCATGCGCGAGTGCGCACGATGCGGGAAAGTATTCAAGACAAAGCCCAGCCACGTCAGATTGGGGCACGGAAAATATTGCAGCCGCGAGTGCGGCTATCTTTCAAACCGACGCCGGACGCAATTCTCTTGCTTTCTCTGCGGCAAAGACGTCCACCGAACTCCCAAGCAAGTTCGCACCTCGAAAAGCGGAAAATACTTTTGCGGCCGATCGTGTCAAACAAGATGGCGGAATCAAGTATTTATCGGACCGAAGCACGCGAACTGGAAACATGGCAGACAGGCCTACCGAACCGTGCTCGATCGAGCGGGTAGAACGAAGCTATGCGTTCTGTGCAAAACGACCGATCACCGAGTGCTCGCGGTGCATCATATCGATCGGAACCGGCTCAACAACGCCGAGGGAAATTTAGTATGGCTCTGCCACAATTGCCATTTCCTTGTACATCATTATGATGTGGGGCGTGATCGCGGTCTCCTCAAGGCTCGATCGTGATGGCGGCCGTAGCTCAATGGTAGAGTTCCTGGTTGTGGTCCAGGCGGTTGCGGGTTCGAATCCCGCCGGTCGCCCAAACTCGTTATAATAGAAGGCGTGATTCAAAAAGTTCTGCTCGCGTCGCGCATCGCCACCAACGCGCTCCCGGTCGTTGGGATGATTCTTCTCGTGCCGGTGGTCACCAACGACTACGTGCTCACGGGAATCTACATTGCCTTTATCATCATCGCGACCGCCGGCAAACGAGATCACAAGGATCGTGTCTTCCTGCTCTTCGGGCTCGTCGCCTCGTTCATTGCGGAAACCATCTTCATATCGACGGGCGTGGAGACCTTCGAGCGCAACAGCCTCCTTGGCATCATGCCACTGTGGCTTCCCTTCATGTGGGCGTATATATTTATCGCCATACGCCGGGCCGTTTTGGCACTCGAAGACTACCGAAGCTGACCACCACGTTGGTTGCGGTGTCGCCTGAAAACCTCCGCGTCGCTTTTGATGTAGGTGAAATAGCTTTTTAAGTATCCGTGTTCGAGGAAGCGCCTGCCGGAGGAGCGGACAAAAAGATCTCTTGCGAAAATTACTTTTCCAATTTTTGAGAGACGCGTTGCCGTATCCGTATCTTCGCCGAGAAATTGAATTGAGGTATCGTAACCGCCAATTTTTTCCAGAGCTGAGGCGCGCACGAAGCAATTCCCGCCGATCATATATGCGCCGCGTCGCCGCCACTGCATGATCGCATTCAGGTACGGCTGCCAATACTTGAATCCGAGTTTGATGAATCCGCTCATAAAAGATGAGATGTCGTCGTACTCATAACCTCCGGTCACCGCCACAATAGTGTCATCAGTGAAGCGCGAGACACCGCGCTGTAGCCAATCGTCCGGGGGTAGGCAATCTGCGTCGAGACCCGCGATAATTTCGCCGCGCGCGGCTTTGCGGCCCGCTTCTTTTGCAAAGAGAATCCCTTTTCGCGCCTCCCGTATCACTCGTGCCCCCGCCTCCTGCGCGCGTGCAGCGGTATCGTCGGTGCTCGCATTATCGATCACGATCACCTCGAAATCGGGATATTTCTGCGCACGCGCCGCGCGAACCGTTTTCTCGATCGGTCCGCTCTCATTGTGTGCAGGAATGAGGATCGAGACCGAAGGGGTCGGCATGCGGCAATTATACGCCACGAGACCTGTATAATTTGTAAGACCTATGCTCGGGCCCGGAAGCCGTCTGCTGCTCGTCACGGACACGTGGCATCCCCAGATCAACGGCGTTGTTACGGTGCTGGAGCATCTCAAAGAGGAGATCGAACGCACCGGGGTGCATGTCGACGTGTTGGATCCGCTCCAATTTTGGACGTTCCCGCTTCCAAAGTATCCGGAGTTCCGCATTGCGCTTTTCTCGCGTCGTGGTGTCCGCAAAAAAATAGCAGAAGGCAACTACGATGAGGTGCATATCCTGACGTATGGACCTGTCGCATGGTATGCCCGAGCGGCCTGCGTGAGGCTCAAAAAGCCCTTCACCATGTCATTCCATAATCAGTTCCATCTATATGCGGAAGTGCGCTTTGGCGCATGGGCCCGGAAGCTCATCGAAAAGCTGATCTACTATTTTTACGCTCCCGCAACGCTTACTCTCGGGACCACGGAAACGGCACGGCAGCAGCTTCTTGGTTTCGGACTCACGAACGTTGAGGTGTGGCCGCTCGGCGTCGACTCGAAATTTTTCACCCGCGGCACCTGCCCGAAGGAGTTTTCAAAGCCTGTTTTTGCCTTTTTCGGGCGAGTCGCTCCCGAAAAGAATATCGAAGATTTCCTAAAAGCAGAGCTTCCCGGCACGAAGATCGTGATCGGCGATGGCCCTGATACGGAGCGTCTACGAGCACAGTATCCCACCGTGACTTTTTTGGGATACCAAACCGGGAGGACGCTCATCGACTGGATGTGCTGTGCCGACGTGCTCGTCATGCCATCTCTTACGGACACCTTCGGTCTCGTCATTGTCGAGGCGCTCGCACTGGGAATTCCCGTAGCGGCTCACAACGCGATGGGACCGAGAGACATTATTGAGAATGGGGTGAACGGATACATCGACGACGATATCGCCGTTGCCGCGAAAAAGTGTCTTACGATTTCACCGGAGCGGTGCCGCGAATCGGCAAAAAAGTACGCGTGGGATCTCTCCGCTCGGAGGTTTCTTTCGCTTATCGCCGTTTCAAAATCGGGAGAATCAGGGAGTTGAGCGATACATCGGTGATACGAAAAGAAGGTACACGTTGGCGCCGATAAAGAGCGCGGCCAGTGTCCACGCGGCAAGATCCGGGTACCCTGCACGTACGAGCACAAATGTCGCCAGAGAGAGGCCTGCACCGAGGAGGTCTATGCGAATTTTCCGCGGAATAAGGTAGGGGGAAGAAACGACCGTACGAAGGTGCACGTACTTCAGCGTCGCGAGGAGAAAAAGCGCGGCGGAGATGAGCGTAAAATTGCCGACCGACTCGAATGAAAGCGCGAGTGCCCCGTAGAGTACCGTAAGCGCGGTATCTATGAGCGCTTGTGGGATGCTCGTCGGAGTCATCGGAGCAAACGTCGCCACGGAAAAGTAGGAGTTTATAACGAGTGCCACGTAATACAGAAGAAGTGGAGTCGAAGGCTCATCACTCAATAAAAACCCGACGATTCCAGCCAGCGAGAAAAAAGATACGGCAGCGATCGCTTTCATACTCTGTTACTGAGTGAACTGTCCCCGTACGTATCGAGCGAAACCAAACATTGCGAGCACGATGATCGCAAGGACGGCCACGAGCGCCGCTTTCTCGAACAAGCTTCCAAGCGAAAGGTAAACGTGGCCAAGGAAATATCCTATGGAAAGCAAACCTGCCGTCCAGAAAAATTGCCCGATCACATTGACAAGCATATAGCGCCAGAAGGGGACACGCACCATGCCTGCGGTGAGAAAGATGGCAATCGAAAAGCCCATCCCCGCCGTTATTTTTGACGTGAAGATAATCGCGTCATGATAATTTGCAAAAAGCGCTTTTACGCGTCCGATGAGGGCAGGCGTTATGCCGAAGAAATGGCCCCACCGTTGTACGAAGGAATCCCCATACCTTTTGCCGAGCCAATACCATACAATATCAGCCACCAATTCTCCGGCGGCCAGGATGAGCGCGGTCGGTAAGAGCTCAAGCACTCCGAGTCGCACGAGCACCCCCGCAAAAAGGCTTGCCGTCGGACCAAAGACGACCGACGCAGGGGCCATGATGGCGTACTTATATTGGATCAGAAGCTGGATCAGAAGTCCGCCTTCCATAGCGATTAGTATATACTTTCTCTTGATACTCGTATGAAACACGCTGTCGAAAGCTACCGACAGAGTCTCTCTTCGCCGCCCTTTCGCAGGGCCTTCGCGTTTTCCCTCGCAGCTCTCATATTCGGCATTATCGTCAACTTCTTTGCCGGCACCTACGCCACGTATCGCGCGAGCAACTACGTCGAGGACATCGTGCTCTCCAACACGCCTGTTTTTCAGGTCGACGACCTCTTCGTGCTCGGTACCTTCGTGCTCGTCGCTTTTGTGGCCGCGCTCGCGTTCGCGAGGCCGCATTGGGTCCCGTTTACCGCCGCAAGCCTCGGTGTCTTCTACACAGTGCGCGCGATCTTTATCTCACTGACGCATCTCGGGCCTTTTCCGGATCGCGTACAGCTCGATTGGGGATCGGTCGTTACGAGCTTCATCGGCGGCAACGACCTTTTCTTTTCGGGACACACCGGCGCGCCCTTTCTTCTGGCGCTCATTTTCTGGCGCGAGCGGCTGCTGCGGTACTTCTTTCTCGCGTGGTCGGTCTTTTTTGCGGTGATCGTGCTCTTGGGGCACGTGCACTACTCGATCGACGTACTCTCCGCGTACTTCATCACCTATACCATTTTCCACATCTGCGAACGGCTCTTTCGCAGATATCGCGAGTATTTCTGGGGCCGAGTGTAGCCGGCCTTTCGGGTGGTAATATTATCTTCATCAGATCGTCATGAGCCGGCGAAGCATTACTATTATTCGTTTCTAAAGAGTAAACACATCTTTCTATGGATGAACGTTCGACAGATAAGCTTATCGAGGCCACCCACTGGCCGCGTATGGCGGGTGCCGCGGCGCTCGGCATGCTGGCGCTCTTTTTGGTGGTTGCCACGGTCCGGGAGCTGAAGGAGTTTCGTTTTATCGGCAGCGGTGTCTCCGCAAGCAATACGATCACGGTCTCGGGCGACGGCGAAGTATTCGCGGTGCCGGACATGGGGACCTTTAGTGTAACGGTGCGCGAGCGTGCCAAAGAGGTGGCGAGCGCGCAAGACACGGCGACGGAAAAGATCAACGCGATCATCAATTACCTCAAAGGCGCGGGAGTCGAAGAAAAGGACATCAAGACGGCCGACTATAGCGTCTATCCGCAGTACGAATACGAGACGGCGGTTTGCCGCGACGGCTACTGCCCGCCGGGGAGGCAGATCTTGAACGGCTACGAAGTGTCGCAGACGCTCACCGTGAAGGTGCGCGACACCGATCTCGCGGGCGACCTCTTGACCGGAGTCGGATCACGCGGGGCGTCGGAGGTCTCTGGCCTCTCCTTCACCACCGAAGATGAAGACGCGCTTCAGGCACAAGCGCGGCAAATGGCGATCGACGACGCGCGTGAGAAGGCAGAAGCACTCGCAGGACAGCTTGGTGTGCGGCTCGTGCGCATCGTCGGCTTCAGCGAGAACGGCTCCTACCCGATACCGTACGCGTACGCGAGGGGCGGGCTCGCCATGGATGCGGAATCCACCAAAGCCTCCGCGCCGATGCTCCCCACCGGCGAGAACAAGATCGTCTCCAACGTGAACGTTACCTACGAGATCAGGTAGGGATTGTTGCTCGGGGCATCGTGCCATTCGCGTCCCCGCCTTCTGGCGGGGACGCTCCTTCAGCAGAAGGAGACGCGACCCGATCAGATGCAATATCCCGAGCGAGTTGCTACAGTGGGTTAGCGATGAGAGCAATTCCCGCGACGATGGCCACCCAGCACCCCGACAACGCGCAGGGGCCCTACTGGGATACCGACGACGGCTTCGTGGCCGTGCACGAAGAGCCCGAGGAGTGCGTTTCGAGTTTTCGCGACCTCGGCGTGCAGGAATTCATGTGGGACTGGGAAGGGAAGTACGCCGACGAATCGGTGATCGAAAAGCTGCTCTCGCAGCATTTCGAATACTTCAAGAAAAATCCGCTCGGCAAGAAAAAATTCCTGACCTTTCGGCTCCCCAACGTCTGGCAGGAAAAGGGCTACAGTCTGATACGCGCGCTCATGGTGATTCTCACGAGCGAGGATCTCGCCGAAGACGTGCGCTTCAAGGACCGGCCGCTCTTCGAAGCGATACTCCCGATGACCGAACGGGCGGAGCAGCTTCTCTATATCCAACGTGCGTTTCAAAAGCTGGCGCGTTTCAAGTCGAAGGTGTTCAGCCACCGCAAGAATCACAACACCGAGTATGTCGAGATCATCCCGCTCGTCGAAGGCGTCGAGCATCAAACGAAGGTCGGAGAGCTGCTTGCGAAATACCTGCGCCTCCATAAGAGAATCTTTCGCAAAAAGCCGCTCTACGTGCGTCCCTTCCTCGCTCGCTCGGACCCGGCGCTCGTGAGCGGCCTTACGGCAAACGTCCTCGCCAACAAGATCGCGCTTTCTGACATCTACGACTTCGGGCAAAGGTACGATGTGGCGGTCTATCCCATCATCGGGGCGGGGGGACTCGTCTTTCGCGGCGGTCTTACTCCCGCGCGTGCCAAGAAATTCGCCGCCGAATACGCCGGCGTGCGCACCGTTACGATCCAATCTGCCTTTCGCTACGACAACCCGCTCACCGAGGTGAAAAAAGCCCTGCGGTATCTGGAGCGGCACCTGCAAAGGCGCGCGGCGGTACGCATCCCGCGCTCGGAGCGCGCCGCGCTTTTGAAAGTGATGCGGATATTTTCGAAAATGTATCAATCCACACTTCCGCGACTCATCAAAGACGTTTCTCCGATTTTTGCGGCGGTACCACGCCGCAGGGAGCGGCGCCAGCATATCGGACTGCTTTCGTACGGGCGCAGGGTCGGCAAAAAATCGCTGCCGCGCGCGATCAGCTTTACGGCGGCGTTCTATTCGGTGGGCGTGCCGCCCGAATTTCTCGGCACCGGTCGCGCGCTCCTTGCGCTCACGGACAAGGAGCGGGATCTTCTGAAAAAGTACTACCGGTACTTTACGGACGATCTAATCGAAGCGGGGAAGTATCTCAATCGGGAAAACCTTGAAGGGCTCGCGCGAGGCAACCCCGCATGGAAAGCGGTCGCCGAAGACATCGCACTTACGGAAAAATATCTCGGGGTGCGCTTTGGCCCGCGCGCGGATCGGGAGCTTCTGCACCGCAACCTCACTTCGCAGCTTCTCTTGCAGCGCAAAAGCCAAAAGGACGTCAGCCGCCTGATCGTGGAAACAGGGAAGCTCCGAAAGAGCCTCGGCTAGCGGATGTCGGGCAGGAGGCAGTGAGGGGTTGACTCGCCGCCCGTGCGGAGTACTATGTTTGAAACCCCGCGAGGGGTTTTAAAATTGGCAAAAAAGAAGTATGAGCTTCATTCAATATCTTAAAGACACACGGAGCGAACTGAAGCACGTGGCGTGGCCCACACGAATCCAGACAATCATCTACACGGTGATCGTGATCGGCATCTCGCTTTTCGTCGCAGTGTACCTCGGCCTCTTCGACTACATTTTCACGACGGCGCTCTCGCGTGGCCTGCAGTTTGTCCCTGCTTCTTCGCAGGGCATTGATTTCGAAGGCGCCGCGAGCACGAGCCTCGGCGAGATCACCGTCTCCACCTCGACGCCGCAAGAGTAATATGGCAAAGCAAACGTACGGCACGGATCGGCAGTGGTATGCGGTGCATACGTACTCCGGCTACGAAGATGCCGTGGCGCGCAACCTGAAGCAGCGCGTCGAATCCTTCGGCATGCAGGAAAAAATCTTCAACGTCGTCGTGCCGACCGAAAAGAAGATCAAGATCAAGAACGGTCGCCGCACCGAGACTAAAGAAAAGATTTTTCCCGGCTACGTGCTCGTGGACATGATCGCGAGTGACGACGCGTGGAGCGTAGTGCGCAACACCCCGCAGGTGACGGGCTTCGTGGGCACGGCCAACCAGGCGGTGCCGCTTTCTCCTGAGGAAGTCGACAAGATTCTGAAGCGCGCCTCGGGAGATACCGTGCGCCACGCGATCGATCTTTCGGAGGGCGATGCGGTCATCATCATCGACGGCCCCTTCAAGGATCTCGAAGGAAAGGTGGGCGAGATTGACGAGGAGCGCGGAAAGGTTAAGGTGTTAGTTCCCATGTTTGGCCGCGAGACTCCGGTGGAGCTTGAAGCCGATCAGGTCCAACGTGTGTAACGTCGAGTCTTCCGGATAAAATAATCAGTCTATCTTTTCACAGTATGGCAAAAGAAATCACAAAGATCATCAAATTGCAGATCGCGGCGGGAGCCGCGACGCCGGCGCCGCCGGTCGGGACCGCGCTCGGTCCTGCGGGCGTCAACATCGGAGAGTTCGTGAAGCAGTTCAACGACCAGACGCGCCCCATGATCGGCAACATCGTGCCGGTCTTGCTTACGGTGTACAAAGACCGCTCGTTCTCTTTCATCGTCAAAAAGCCGCCGGCGTCGCGGCTCATCCTGAAGAAGCTCAACATGGAGAAGGGATCCCAAAAGCCGCAGAACAAAGTCGGCAAGTTGAGTAAACAGCAGATCACCGAAATCGCCGAAGAAAAGATGGAGGATCTCAACGCCAACGACGTCGAGCAGGCGAAGAAAATCATCGCAGGTACGGCCCGGAGCATGGGGATCGACACGGAATAGGAGTGTCGATCGACCTTGTGAGGTATTTTGGAGCTTGCGAACAAAATATCCACAAGGTGTACTGCTCCTGTAAGGAATCGACGCCGACCTCTAAGTTGACGGTACAATAGGGCTCATGACAGCGGCCCACAACATCAAAGAAGCGCTCAAAGCGGCGCTTGCCGCACTTTCGATTTCTGCATCGGAGGTACCGCTGGAGCACCCCGCCGTCCTCGAAAACGGCGACTACTCCACCAGCATCGCGCTGAAATACGCGAAAGAGTTGAAGACGACTCCTCGCGCGCTCGCCGAGCGCATGGTCGCCGCACTCGATGCTGTTGACGGTGTCGCCAAAGTCGAGGTCGCGGGAGCGGGCTTCGTCAACTTTTTTCTTACGAATGCGGCTGTCGCGGAGGCGATCGAAAGTGCTCGCACAAAAGAGTGGGGCAGAGGCTCGATCAATACAGGAAAGAAAGTGATGGTGGAATACACCGACCCGAATCCCTTTAAGGAATTTCATATTGGGCACCTCATGAGCAACGCGATCGGCGAAGCGACGGCGCGGCTCATCGAGTATTCGGGTGCCGAAGTGAAGCGCGCCAACTACCAGGGCGATGTGGGGCCGCACGTGGCCAAAGCGATCTGGGGGCTCCGAAAGCTCACGCTCGATCCCACGGACGCAGCGGCGCTCGGCACGGCCTATGCCGCCGGGGCGTCGGCTTTTGAAGACGACGGAAGCGCGAGAGCTGAGATCGACGCGATCAACGCGAAAATCTACGACCGCTCCGATCCTGAGATCAACGCCGTATACGACGCGGGCCGCGCGGCTTCTCTCGCGCACTTTGAAGACATCTACGCGTCGCTCGGCACGAAATTCGATTTCTACTTTTTCGAGAGCGAGACGGCGCCGGAAGGCTTGCAGCTTGTCGCCGCGCATCCCGAGATTTTCGTCAAAAGCGAAGGGGCGGTTGTCTACCAGGGAGAGAAAGCGGGCCTCCACACGCGCGTTTTCATCACCTCGAAGGGGCTGCCCACCTACGAGACAAAAGAGCTCGGCCTCGCCCGCATGAAGGCGCAGAAGTGGCCCTTCGATCAGTCGATCACGGTAACGGCGCACGAGCAGAGCGGGTACTTCGAGGTTGTCATCGCCGCCATGCGCGAAGTCTTCCCCGATCTCGCGGCGAAAATCAAACACATCTCGCACGGGATGATGCGCCTTTCAAGCGGCAAGATGGCCTCCCGCCGCGGCAACGTGATCACGGGCGAATCGCTCCTTGCGGACCTGACCGAAGCCGCGAAAGAGCGGGCGGCGGAAAGTCGCGCCGACGACACGGAAGCGCTCGCGCGGCAGATCGCTGTGGCTGCGATCAAGTATCAGATTCTGAAACAGGCGTCGGGCCGCGACATTATCTTCGAGCGCGATCGCGCTCTCTCCTTGGAAGGCGACTCGGGCCCGTACATCCAGTACACCCATGCACGCGCGCATCAGGTCGTGGAAAAAGCGCGGGAACAGAAGGTGTCGGCGAAAATCGATGCGGCGGCCGAGGCGACGGAGCTTTCGCGCCTCCTGCACCGTTTTCCCGAGGCGGTGGAATACGCGGTACGGGAGCTTGAGCCGCATCTTCTTACCAACTACCTCTTAGAATTTGCGAGCGCGTTCAACCGCTGGTACGCGAAGGAGCAGATTCTTGACGGCACACCCGCCGCCGCGCACAAAGTCGCGCTCGCCGACGCCGCGCGCAGCACCCTCAAAAACGGCCTGTGGCTCCTCGGTATCCCCGCGCCCGAGAAAATGTAAACTCTTGCGTTCCGCTTACGCGGGGCTACTATCGTTCTGGTCAACAGGGAGGACCGCACATGGTCTCAAAGTTGTTATTCGATCGCTCTCCGCACTTCAACCCTGTGGTGAGTCGAAAAGCACTGAAATATGTCGTCGATCGTCCGCCACCAAGTCGATTCGCGCTGATGGGGGAGCGGACACACGACAAGACAGAGTTACTGCGTCTCGCCCGCGGCAAGTATCCCATCTATTGCCAAGTTGTTGAGCTCGGTCGCCGCTATCAATGGGACAATCCATACAACGGATGGCGCCGCCGCTTTGAAACCGAGCATGATCTCGCCTGGGCACTCGGCGGAATCGAAGGTTCTTTCCTCGGCATTATTCGCCCGGTCTTCGTCGTCGCTGCTCGTTTCGTTTAGTCTCGAATGCGCTCCAAAAAGCCCGCCCTCGTCGGCGGGCTTTCTGTTTGATACGATTGCCGGAATGGCTGAAAATCAGCAAAAAAGCGAGGGCGCGCGGCGGGAGGAGGAGATCCTCGCTTTTTGGAAAGAGAAGGATATTTTCGGCAAAGCGCTCCAGAAGCCATCCCCCAAAGGCGAGTTTGTTTTCTACGAAGGTCCACCCACTGCCAACGGTCGCCCCGGCATTCACCACCTCGAATCACGCGCTTTCAAGGATGCGGTGCAGCGTTTTCGTACCATGCAGGGATACCATTTGCGCCGGAAGGCGGGGTGGGATACGCACGGGCTTCCGGTGGAGCTCGAAGTGGAGAAAGAGCTCGGCATAAAAAATAAAAAAGAGATCGAGGCGTACGGCATCGCGGAGTTCAACAAAAAATGCAAGGAGAGTGTCCTGCGGTACATCGGCGAGTGGGAGGATTTTTCGGCGCGCATCGCTTTTTGGTATCGCGACCAGTATTTCACCTTCGACAACGACTACATAGAATCGGTCTGGAATATCTTGAAGCGTGCGCACGAGCGGAAGCTCCTCTACAAAGACTACAAAGTGGTGCCGTGGTGCCCGCGGTGCGGCACCGGACTCTCTTCGCACGAAGTCGCGCAGGGCTACCAAGACGACACACCGGATCCGTCGGTCTACGTGAAGTTCAAAGCCGCCGACGCGAATGAATATTTTCTCGCGTGGACGACCACGCCGTGGACGTTGCCCGGCAACCTTGCGCTTGCGGTCGGCGCTGATGTCGACTACGTGAAAGCGCTGATCGACGGGAGTGCAGTGTGGCTCGCGAAAACGCGGCTCTCCGCGATCGCGCCGGAAGCAAAGATCGTGGAAGAAAAAAAGGGGAGAGATCTCGTCGGCCGCAGCTACCAGCCTCTCTTTCCGTATCTGGCGCAGTCGCTGCCGCATTCCCAAGAGGAGGCGCTCGCGAAAGCCTACAAAGTGTACGCGGCCGATTTCGTCTCGACCGAAGACGGCACGGGGATCGTGCACACGGCGGTCATGTACGGCGCCGACGACTTTGAGCTCGGCACCGCAATCGGACTGCCGAAGTACCATCTCGTCGGCGAAGACGGAAAATTTTTACCGGCAGCCGGGCCGCTTTCCGGAAAGTTCGTGAAAGACGCCGATGCGGAGGTGATCGCGGATCTCGAATCGCGCGATCTTCTTTTCAAAAAAGAAATCATCAAGCATACGTACCCTTTCTGCTGGCGCTGCAAGACGCCGCTCATCTACTATGCGCGCGACTCGTGGTACATCCGCATGTCGGCGCTGAAGGAAGACCTGATCAAAGAAAATCAGCAGATCCACTGGGAGCCGCAGCACATTCGCGATGGCCGCTTCGGGGAATGGCTGAAGGATCTCAAAGATTGGGCGATCAGCCGTTCGCGATATTGGGGCACGCCGCTTCCCATTTGGGAGTGCAAGGAGTGCGGCACCTTCGAGGTGATCGGGAGCGTCGCGGAGCTGCGCAAAAAGACCGGCGGCGCGGCGCTCGATTTGCACCGGCCGTACATCGACGATTTCAACTACACCTGCTGGCAGTGCGAGGGACAGATGGCGCGGGTGCCGGAAGTGCTCGATGTGTGGTTCGACTCCGGTACGATGCCTTTCGCGCAGGATCACTATCCTTTTGAAAAAAAAGAGTGGGTCAAGGGCGCGGGTTATCCGGCGGATTATATTTGCGAGGCGATCGATCAGACTCGCGGATGGTTTTATACGTTGCATGCGGTGGGAGGGATTATGGGCCGCGGACGCGCCTTCAAGAATGTCATTTGCCTCGGGCACATACTCGACGCGAAAGGAAAGAAGATGTCGAAGTCGCTCGGCAACATCGTGGTACCGAGCGTCGTGATCGACAAGTACGGCGTCGATGCGCTGCGCTTTTTCATGTTTACCGTCAACGCGCCGGGCGATTCGAAGAATTTCGACGAACGCCTCGTCGACGAGATCGTGAAGAAAAATATCGGACGTCTCAACAACGTGCTCTCGTTCTACAAGCTCTACGAGGGCACGACGCGTCGCGATCGAGGGAGCGGGCATGTGCTCGACCGGTGGATTCTGGCGCGGCTCGACGAGCTCGTGCGGGAGGCCAGCGAAGGGTTTGAAGGCTACCAGCTCGACCGGGCCACGCGGCCGATTTCTCTTTTTATCGACGACCTCTCCGTGTGGTACCTCCGTCGCAGCAGGGACCGGTTCAAGGAGGAAGGGGAAGATCGGTACGCAGCGCTCGCGACGTTGCGGTACGTGCTCCACACGCTCTCGCTCGTTTTGGCACCCTCGATGCCGTTCTTTTCCGAATACCTCTTCCAGACGGTCCGCGAGCCGCAGGATCCGGAGAGCGTGCATCTTGCCGCATGGCCGGAGGGCCGCCAGCGGCTGGGCTTTTTCGCGCGACTTTTCTCTCGTGGAGAGAGCGACGCGTCGGTACTCTCATCCATGACGGTGGCGAGAGATCTGGTGTCGGCGGCGCTCGAAGCCCGCGAGAAGGCAGGGCTCCGGATACGGCAGCCGCTCTCAAAGCTCACCATTCCGGCCGACAAAAAAGTGCCTGCCGAATATTTCAGCATCATCGCCGAAGAGGTGAACGTAAAAAAGGTCGAGGTGGGCGGCACGTTTGCGCTCGACACGACACTCACCGAGGAGTTGCGCGAAGAAGGCGTGGTTCGCGACACGCTCCGTCTTGTGCAAGAGGCCCGCAAGGCCGCGAAGCTGAAGATGGGCGAGCGCGGATCCGTATCGATCACTGTGCCGACGGCGGATAGAGCCGTCGTCGAGAAGCACCTCGCCCATGTCGAGCGGCAGACGAACACCACGGTGTCGCTTGCGTAGGTATGTATCAGAAGTACTCGACGGAAGCGCTTGTCCTCCGGAGTCGCGAGAGCGGGGAGAGCGATCGCGTCTTCACGCTCTACACGAAAGACTTCGGTCTCGTGCGCGCGCGTGCTTCCGCGGTCCGCGCGGAATCCTCCCGCATGCGCTACGCGCTCCAGAGTCTCTCGCTCGCGTCGGTCTCGCTCGTGAAGGGCAAGCGCGGGTGGAGGGTCGCGGGAGCGGCAGCGATCCAAAACGCCCCGGCTGCGCCGAAAAGCGCCGGAGCTCTCGCGCGGATTGCGGACCTTACCGTGCGGCTCACCGGTTCTGGAGAAGCGAATGTGTATCTCTACGCGACGCTGAGTGAAGCGCACCAAGCTCTCAAGAGCGCATCGGAGGAAATCGTACCGACGATCGAGATCATCTCGGTCGCGCGTCTTTTGTACGCGCTGGGGTATCTCTCCGCCGAGGCGCTCGACACCGCGCTTCTCACGCACACGGCGTACGACCTCGATGCAGTTTCTGAAGGAGAGCAACTGCGGCAGAAACTGCTCGATTCGATCAATCGGGCGCTGCCCGAGACTCAGCTTTGAGGCGCGATGTGCGATCTCCCCATGGGATAATCGGTCCCGTGTTGTCGATGATTCGAAGTCGGCACGCGTTTCGCCACGCGGAACACGTTCCGGCTAGCGTATCCCACGGGGTATAATTCGCGCATGGAGCCGCCTGCCTCCGATCATGAACAGGAGAAAATAGAGCGCTTGCGCCGCGCGATGTACTCGCGGCAGCTCAGTGAAAAGCTCAAGGAGCGTCCGCGCCGTGCGATGGACGAGATACGCCCGATCGTCGGTGAGGATTGGCGTGAGGAGGAGCGAGGCGTCGATCAGACCACCGTTGCCCCGCGCACGATCAATCTCGCGCGACGCGCCCTCTGGTGGGTGCTCGGGGGCGCCATCGTTTTCTTCTTGGCGGCCGCGGGATTCTTTGGATACTACTTTCTCGTCGGCGGCGGCTCGCTTCCGGCTGCGCCCGGCAACATCGACATCATCGTCTCTGGCCCGCCGCAGATCGCGGGCGGCGAGCCGACGCAATTGCAGATCACTGTTACCAACCGCAACAACACCGCCTTGCAGCTCGCGGATCTCGTGATCACGTATCCGGAGGGCACGCGCTCGGTCGGATCGGGTAATTTCACGCAGTTCAACTGCTCACGGCCGGAGGGCACGAAAGACCCGACGTATGATTTTCCGCAGCAGCGCATCTGCCTTGGGAGCATCGAGCCGGGTGGCTCGCGGCAGGGCACCGTCTCGGCCGTTTTCTCGGGCGAGAGCGGCAAAGAGGTGGAGATCAAGGCCGATCTCGAGTACCGCATCGGCGGCTCGAGCGCCATTTTCGTTTCTTCGTCGCAGTACCACACCTCTCTCAGCTCCTCGCCGATTCTGCTGACGGTGGAGGGAAACACAGAGACCGTTTCCGGACAGCCGGTGGAGCTGCGGATCACCGCGGCCTCAAACGCCAACACGATCATCAAAGACGCGCTCGTTTCGATCTCGTACCCGTTCGGGTTTACCTTTACCTCGGCAAACCCGTCGCCGAAAAAGCCCGGCTTCTGGGAGCTCGGCGATTTCGCGCCGGGGCAGAAAAAGGAGATCGTGCTTCGCGGCACACTCACCGGCGAGAGCGGCGACGAGCGCGTCTTTCGCGTCACGCTCGGTACGCGAAAAAGTCCGAGCGAGGGGGAAATCGCGACCGCCCTTTCCGAAAACGCATTCAAGCTGCGCGTCTCCGACGCCTTCCTCGGGCTCGGGGTTGCGGTCAACAAGGTGAGCGGCACGGGGGCTGTCGTCGCGCCGAAGGAAAACGTGAATGTGGTCGTTTCGTGGCAGAACAATCTCGGCGTGGCGGTTACCGATGCGGTGATCGTCGCACGCCTCACCGGTCTTACGATCGACGGCACGAGCGTGCATTCGATCGACGGCTTCTTCCGCTCCAGTGACAACTCGGTGATCTGGGACAAATCGACGACCGGCGGCGTACTCTCGAGCATTCCGGCTGGCGCCAAGGGCACTGTTTCGTTCACCTTCCAGATGCCCGCGAGCGAAGCACTCGCGGAGGTGCGCAACCCCTCGCTCACAATCACGGTCAATGCGGCCGGCAAGCGCCTTTCCGAAAGCGGCGTGCCGCAAAACCTTCAGTCGACCGCTTCGCAGCGCGTCGCAGTCGCGAGCGATCTGACTGTATCGGCGCAGGGTCTTTACTACGCCAATCCGTTCGGCTCGAGCGGCCCGATGCCTCCGAAGGCGGGCTCCGAAACCACCTACGCGATCGTTTTCACCCTCACGAACACCACCAACAAAGTAACGGGTGGTAAACTCCGGGCCTCGCTGCCGCCGTACGTGCGGTGGGTCGGCATCTACAGTCCATCATCCGAGAATCTCTCGTTCAATCAGACCGACAGCACCGTTACCTGGGACGTGGGTGCACTCGAACCGGGCGTCGGACTCGGCGGCACGCAGCCGCGGCAGGCCGCGATCGCGATCGGCTTTACGCCCTCCACTTCCCAGATCGGGCAGGAGCCGATCCTCTTGCAGGACATCACCTTTACGGGGATCGACGACGCGACGAAGAAAGCGGTATCGAAAGATGTGCGCGACGTTACGACGAATATCGTGGGCGACCCCGGTTTCAGCGCCTCGAGCGCGACCGTGGTACGCTGATCCCTTTATGGCCGAGCCATCGATGGAAAAGATCGTCTCCCTCTGCAAGCGCCGCGGATTTATCTACCCCGGATCCGAAATCTACGGTGGCCTCTCCGGCACGTGGGATTTCGGCCCCTTGGGGGTGGAGCTGAAGAACAACGTCAAAGCGCTCTGGTGGCGCATGTTCGTGCAGGAGCGGGAAGATATGCACGGCGTGGACGCCGCGATTCTCATGAACGCGAAAGCATGGGAGGCGAGCGGGCACGTGGAAGGCTTTCAGGATCCGCTCGTGGAATGCAAGAAATGCAAGCGACGATTTCGCGCCGACCAGGTGGAGAAGGAATGTCCCGAATGCGGTGGCTCCTTTGGGGCGGTGCGGCAATTCAATATGATGTTCAAGACGGAGGTCGGCGCGACCGACGGAGTCGCCGCGACTACCTACCTCCGGCCCGAGACCGCCGGCGGCATTTTCGTCAATTTCAAAAATGTCGTCGACTCTCAGCACCCGAAGCTTCCCTTCGGGATCGCGCAGATCGGCAAAGCCTTCCGCAACGAGATCGCGCCGCGCGATTTTATTTTTCGCGTGCGGGAGCTTGAGCAGATGGAGATCGAGTATTTTGTGAAGCCTGCGGATTGGCAGACGCACTTCGAGGCGTGGAAAGGAGAAGTGTACCGCTACCTCGACGCCGTCGGGATTTCGCGCGAGCTCGTGCACGAGCTGGAGGTGCCTGACGGAGAGCGCGCGCACTATTCGGAGCGCACGATCGACTTCGAGTTTGATTTCCCGTTTGGCCGCAAAGAGCTCTACGGTCTCGCGTACCGCACCGACTTCGATCTGAAGGCGCACGCTGCCGCCTCCGGCGTCGACCTCTCGTACCTCGACGAGGAGACGAAAGAGCGCTTCGTGCCGCACGTGATCGAACCGTCGTTCGGACTCGAGCGCACAGTGCTCGCGCTGCTCCTCTCGGCCTACACGGAAGATGAAATGGGTGGGGAGACGCGCACGTATCTCAAACTGAATCGTGCCGTCGCTCCCGTGAAGGTGGCGGTGTTTCCGCTTCTCAAAAACAAGCCCGAGCTCGTCAAAAAGGCGCGGGAGGTGTACACGATTCTCAAAAAGATGATGCCGCAGACCATGTGGGACGACAACGGCAATATCGGCAAGCGATACCGCAGGCAGGACGAAATCGGAACTCCGTACTGCGTTACGATCGACTTCGATACGCTTCAAGACGACACCGTAACGCTTCGTGATCGCGATACAGGGAAGCAGGAGCGCCTGCCGATCGGGAAGCTTCTCGAGAAGCTGGCTTCCTGAATCTTCACGTGTAATGAAGATGGTACTCGTGCTACGATGCCCCGTATGAGCGATCGCCCCCTTTCGATCTCGATTACGACGGGTACGGTCATAAAGGCACTCCTCGTACTTGCCGGGGCGTGGCTCCTTTTTGAGCTCCGGGACCTCGTGCTCATCTTGATCACGGCGGTCGTTATTGCTTCCGCGCTGGAGCCGGCAGTTGCGCGTGTCAGGCGGTACAAAGTGCCACGTGTACTTTCCGTACTTCTCGTCTATATCGTGGTGCTTGGGCTTTTCTTCGGTCTCTTTTTCTTCTTCGTCCCCACCGTCTTTTCCGAGTTTGCGGCCTTCCTCTCCTCGGTGCCCTCGTACATCGACTCCTTCAACCAAATCAGTGCTTTTGATCAATACGCGAGTATCATCGGCATCGAACCTCCGACCGTCTCGACCGAGAATCTGCTCGCGAGCATACGTGACTCCCTCGGGGAGAGCGGCGTCTTTGGCAACGCGCTCACGGCGATCGCCAGCATTTTCGGCGGCCTGCTGTCGTTCCTCCTCATCATCGTCTTCTCATTCTACTTCGCGGTAATCGAAACAGGCGTCGACGACTTTTTGCAGATCATCGTCCCTAAGCAACACCGAAGCTACGTGCTCGATCTCTGGAGCCGCTCCCGCCAGAAAATCGCGCTCTGGATGCAGGGGCAGCTCCTGCTTGCGGTCTTGATCGGCGTCTTGGTGTACCTCCTCCTCACCATCTTCGGCATCAAGCACGCGCTCCTTCTCGCGGTCGTTGCCGCAGTCTTCGAGCTCATCCCTGTCTTCGGTCCCACACTCGCGGCGCTCCCCGCCGTCTTGATTGCCTTCGCCGACGGCGGCGCCATCAAGGGGGTTACGGTAATCATCGTGTACGTACTGCTCCAGCAGTTTGAAAATCATCTCATCTACCCGCTCGTCGTGACTCGCGTGGTGGGCGTGCCGCCTCTTCTCGTGATCCTCGCGCTCATCATCGGTGCCGAGCTCGCTGGCTTCTTGGGCATTCTGCTTTCGGTGCCGGTGGCGGCAGTCATCCAGGAGTTCGTGCGCGACTGGCAGGAGGAGAAAGCGTTTACGGGCGAAGTGGTACGAAGAGCGCATGGGTAAACATTTGTACCTCACGACGACACTGCCGTACGTCAACGCCGATCCGCACATCGGTTTTGCATTTGAGCTCGTAACAGCCGACATCATCGCGCGCTACCGCAAGCTCCTCGGGGACGAGGTCTTTTTCAACACCGGTACCGATGAGCACGGGCAAAAGATTTTTCAGCGCGCGTCCGAGGAGGGGAAAGATCCGCAGGCGTACGTCGACGAGTACGCCGCGAAGTTCCGCTCCCTCAAGGGCACGCTCGGACTCTCCGACGATCTCCATTTCATCCGCACGTCGGACGCACACCACAAGGCCGCTGCGCAGGAAATCTGGCGCCGCTGCCTCGCGAAGGGCGATATCTACAAGAAAAAGTACAAAGGCCTCTACTGCGTCGGAGACGAGATGTTCCTCCGGGAGAGCGACTTGGTGCAGGGCCGCTGCCCGAATCACCCGAATCTGGTGCCGCAAGAGGTCGAGGAAGAAAATTATTTCTTCAAGCTCACGAAGTACCAGAAGCAACTCGAAGCATATCTCTCGAAAGAGGGCGTCATCGTGCCGGAGTGGCGGCGGGGAGAGGCCCTGAAATTTGTCCGAGATGGCCTCGAGGATTTTAGCGTCTCGCGCGAAAAATCGCGCCTTTCGTGGGGCGTCCCGGTGCCGGATGATGATTCGCAGGTGATGTACGTGTGGTTTGACGCTCTGACCAACTACATCTCGACGCTCGGCTGGCCAGAGGACGAGGCGGGCAATTTCAAGAAATTCTGGACAGACGGATTCACGCTCCAGCTCGCTGGCAAGGACCAGGTGCGATTCCAGTCGATCATGTGGCAAGCCATGCTCATGTCCGCAGATCTTTCCACTACAAAGCAGATTCTCTACCATGGCTTCATAACTTCGGGCGGGCAGAAAATGTCGAAATCGATCGGCAACGTGATCGATCCGATCGCCTTGGTGGAGCAGTACGGCACCGATGCGGTGCGTTACTTTCTGGCGCGCCACGTCCACCCTTTCGAAGATTCCGATTTCACGATGGAGCGCTTCACAGATGCCTACAACGCGGATCTCGCGAACGGTATCGGAAATCTCGCGGCACGCGTGATGCAGCTCGCGCAAACGAATCTCGGAGGTCCCGTGGCGGTAGAAATGAAACCGTACCCCGAGGAATACACGTCCGCTCTCACGCGGTACGAAACCAACGCCGCGCTCGAATACGTGTGGAGCCGGATCCAGGCGCTCGATCAAAAGATCAATCAGATGGAACCGTTTAAGCTCGTAAAGACCGACCCTGAAAAAGGTAAGCAACTCATCACTGAAATGGTGCGCGAACTCGCGTTTGTCGACCTCCTGCTTGAGCCATGTATGCCGGAGACGTCTCGGAAGATCATCGAAGCGATAGTGGCCAACAAAAAGCCCGAGAATCTGTTCCCGCGGAAGAAATAAAGCACGGGTGATACACTTTTCACATGTCTTCTGGACCCGAAGGCGGTCTTAGTAAGCGAAAACACAACCGGCTCAACCTCAAGTCGGCGGTCGCGGCTTTTATGGTGGCCACCGCATCCCCAGCCGTCGGACAAGTGCCCGAGCAGAATACGGTAACCCTCGCAAGTGCCGAGAAGGGGCTTGAAGATCTCGACAGCGTACGGAAGATTTACGAAAAGGACCTTGACGCGGGGCGCGCGTATGTGCAGCGACTAGAAAAGCGGTCTCCCGGGGAGGCATGGGTTGAGAGGGAGAAAAAAGATTTTCTTCAGCGCGAAACTGCACTGCGAAGCAAGGGCTTTCTCCGTGGCCTCTCAATCATTCGGGAGTATGGCGGCGACATCTCCCGGTTTGACATGCAGGCTCCGATACAAACGATAGAAGACCATGCGGCACTAAGGAGACTTCTCGGGCGTATTCCGGCGGAGCTACGCAAGGAGAACATCCTCATGCCTGCTGACCTGAAGGAAAATCCTGGCTATCGGTATGATCGACCGGGCCTTACGGAGATGCCGGCAAAGTACCAGTCGATCAGGGGCTCCCTCGATATAAAAGATTTCAACGCCCTCTTGGACGCCGAGGAGGAGACGCCAAATTTCAAGCAACTTTTCGATGCGGCGGTGTCGCGCGGGCCGGAGATCTCAATAGGGACAGATCTGCTCTACGAGTTAAAGAAAAAGCGCATCGGCTCAGCGTCACTCGCGAACCCTGCGTTCGTCGAAGGGATCGCCCGAGCTGCGAAGGCCGGGATCAGCTTATCGACCATTACCCCGTATGAGTCCGCGCCGAGCGATCGGCGCGATTTTGAATCGAAAATGAGTGATCCCGCCTTCGTCGATGCCATCACGGCTTTGCACGCGCAAGGTGTTGTGGCTTTGCACGGAATCATCGGACTGCCCTCGAGCGCGTACCGTTCGCCGGACTTCGTGCAAAACGCGCTGCATTTGAGGAGTCTACAGCGCATAGGTGGCTTCGATCTCGTACGATTTGCACCGATGCTCGTCCGCAGCGATTTCAAGCAGACGCTCGACGGCGTGCCGCAAAAGCGACTGTCAGAAACGATGCTTTTTTTGCGCGACTACGCCTCCGACTCGGCTTCGTGGTCTGCTGCCAGCAATCTCGTGCAGAGGTATCGAGACGATGAACGCATGCTCTCCGCGTTGCCCGCGCTCACCCGGGGCCGTCTCGGAGATCTGGAGTACCTGCGCGAATTTGAAACTGCCGTGCGAGCGTCACGGGACGTCGGATACGTGAGCGGGTATGCGGCGGCACGCGAAGCCGATGACGTGCTCCTCTGGGATCGCCTGGGTAAAAAAGTGGGGGATCTCGTCGAACTTTCCCTCGGGCAATTCGGAGCACTCATGAGCCAAAATTCCACAGGTGCGATCGGTGAGATTCTCCGCGAGCGCGCATCGACCGTCTACTACACACGACTGTGGAACATGAACGAATTGCACGACGCCTCTCCCAGCAAAAGGCTCCAGGAGCTGGAGGGGGCGGATGCGGGGATGCTCTTCGACATGATGACGCGCGTCGGTGCAGACGCGTACCTTTCGTCCTTCCGACTCATGTACAACGGCAACGGATATACAGGACGCGAGCGAGAGTACTCGTTTATGGCCAAGGTGCAGCAATCCGGCTCTCTTTCTGACTTTCTACAGCGCGCAAACCCGAGCCAGCGCGCGTTCGGCACCTTTCTTGAGGTGCTCTCGCAGAACGATCTGCTCGATACATTTCTTGCCGACCTTGGCGACGCTGACACGCAGCAGCGCACGCTCACGAAGTTTCTTTTTGAAGGATCGGGTACGCTTTCCCAGGGGCAGGCCATCACCATCGACGAGCTCGTGCACGCGACCAAAAACCAGCCGATTCAGCAGTTCGTGATCAATTCGCTGCAAGGCTTCCTCAAGCGCAGCGATCCGACGGCGGGCGTCCTCGTCGCAGAGATATTTCGCAGCAGGTCTGACGTTCCAGAATGGGCGAAGGAGAGCGTCGCATCGTACAAGGAATTCTTTCAGCCGATGAGTAAGCTTGATAGCGCCGCGAGCTTTCGCATGGAGGGAGGTCGTGAATTGAATGTGCAGCTACACGCCTTTTATGACGACCGAGGAGACGGGAAGCCGGAAGCGGCGTGGGACGGACACCAGTCGTTCAGAAACTTCATACGCACGCTCGGTGGTGACGTGCAGTGGAGCTCAGACGGCGCGATCAAGAAGGTGTCGGTGCGAAAGGGGATCGGCCTCGAGGATCGCGGCGAGTATATCGTGATCGAAAAAAAGAGCGCCAACGGCAAGCGCGCGATTCGCATTTTTGCCAATAAGCCCGATCGCAATGACAAGACCGTGCTCGAAGTGAACGAGCGCTTGAAGCAGTCGGAAAAGCCGCAGGTCATTGTGCACCGCGGGCACAGCTACCATGCCAACAAGACCATCGGACTGCTCGACGAAAGCGTGGCGCTGGTCAACCTCGGCTCATGCGGCGGCGTGAAGAATATCTCCGAAGTGCTCAAAAAATCGCCCAGGGCGCAAGTGATGGCGACGCGCGGCGTCGGGACCATGCGCGTCAACGATACGCTCCTTGCAGAGGTGGATTCCACTCTCCTCCGGGACGGCGCGATCGATTGGCAGGGTGTGCAGACGCGCCTCGACAGCTCGTTTGCAAAGGGAGCGGAGGACCTGAAAGAGCGCTGGAGATCGTACCAGCTGCCGCATCGTAATAGCACGGCCGATCTCATCGCCGCGTACAATCGGAGCCAATAAATAGACCGTGGACATTCTTAATGAATCTGATTAGATTCTGGGTGGACCGTGGGCGGCCGATTGTCGGTGAGCTCATTGTTCCTAGGGAGGAGACCACATGAAACGTACCGTGTCCGCATTGCTTGCGGCTACGCTTCTCGCTTCCGTGTCTGTGACGCCGACTCAGGCGTTCGAGATCACGAAGGCGAATTATTCGAAGGCGTCTCCGACGGCACCGTTCACACCGGTACCGAAACGGCAGCCCGGCGTCAGTTGGATCTGCCAGACGCAAGTCAACTGGTGCGTCGTCCCGTATAGCTGGGGCATCGGGTCTGGCTGCCAGTGCTGCAACATCGGCGTTGCCGGCTGCTTTGTCGGGACGATAACCGGCTGAAGAAGCGGCCTGAAGAAGGGTGGATGGGCTCTCGCTCGTCCACCCGTTTATTTGTAGGATACTAGAATGTTTAAATACTTCGACGCACATACGCATACGAATTTTGCCGCATATGAGAGCGATCGGCAGGAGGTGATCGCGCGCGCGAAGGCCGCTGGGGTGGGAATGAACGTGGTCGGCACGCAGTACGACACGTCGGCCGCGGCCGTTGCCCTCGCCGAGCAGTACGACAACGTGTATGCCACGATAGGGCTGCACCCCATTCACACCGCGAAGTCGTACCACGATGAAAAAGAGTTGGGGGAGGGCGGCAAGGCCTTTACCTCGCGCGGCGAGCACTTCGATGCATCAAAGTACGCGGAGCTCGGGAAGCACAAAAAGGTGATCGCGGTCGGGGAGTGCGGACTCGATTACTACCGCTGCGACGAGAGCTCGAAGGAATTGCAGAAAGAGGTGTTTATCGAACACATCGAACTCGCAAATGTGCTCGGGAAGGCGCTCATGCTCCACATCCGCCCCTCCGACGGCCGCGACGCGTACGAAGATGCTCTTGAGATACTGAAAGCGCACTCGAAGGTGAAAGGGGACACGCACTTTTTTGCAGGCAATTGGGAGGTGGGGAAGAAGTTCGTTGATTTCGGGTTCACGCTCTCTTTTACCGGCGTGCTCACTTTCACGCACGATTACGACGAAGTCGTGAGGAGCGCTCCCCTCGACATGCTCCTCTCGGAGACCGACGCTCCCTACGTAACCCCCGTGCCGCATCGCGGTAAGCGCAACGAGCCCTCGTACGTGGCGGAAGTCGTGCGTGCGATCGCACGGATTCGGGCGGAGGATGAGGAGAAAGTCGCGATACAGCTTGTCGCCAATGCGCGGCGTGTTTTCGGCCTCCCGTAGCTTGCCTCGGGGCTGCCTCCCGTGCTAAAGTGCCGCGACATATGACGGAGAACGAAGTCTCGACGATCGAAAACGACGCGGAAAACGACGTCGCCGTTTCGCGCATCTACGAGGTCGGATACCACATCGCCCCTTCAGTCAAAGAGGAAGACATCGAAAAAGTGGTCGGTGGCGTGCGCTCCCGCATCGAAAAAGAAGGGGGCTCATTCATCGCCGAAGGAGCGCCTTCGATGACGCGCTTTTCGTACGCGATTGAAGGGCGCGAAGCCGGAAAGCGGGTCGAGTACGACCGCGGGTACTTCGGCTGGATCAAGTTTGAGGGGAGCGTCGCGGCCGCAAAGGCGCTCGAAAGCGCGCTGAAGCAGAGCAAAGACGTGATCCGCTTCATTCTCTTCCGCACCGTCCGCGAGGACACGCGCGCGAAGTACAAGGCACCGACGCTGCGTGAGGTGAAGCGCACCGATACGATCAAGTCGACGCCGCGCCGCACGGAAGAGCAGGCTGCGCCCGTTTCGGAAGAGGAGCTCGACAAGGCACTTCAGGACATTACCGCCGAATAGTGCTACCATTTTTGTATGTACATCAATAAGGCGATGCTCTTTGGCAATCTGACGCGCGACCCTGAGCTTCGCTCGCTTCCTTCCGGCATGAACGTCTGCAATTTCAGCGTGGCGACCAACCGCGTGTACCGTGACCGTGACGGCAAGAAGCAGGAGCAGACCGACTTCCATAATATCGTCGTCTTCGGACGTCAGGCCGACACGGTAGCGCAGTACCTCAAAAAGGGAAGCTCCGTATTCGTCGAGGGAAGAATGCAGACCCGCAGCTGGGAGCAGGAGGGGCAGAAAAAGTATCGCACCGAAGTCGTGGCAGATCGCGTGCAGTTCGGCCCCAAGAGCGCGGGCGGGGGCGGAGCGCGCCGCAGCGACGACACGCACGAGGCGGACGAGCCCTCCAATGGCGCCGGCATCGATTATCCAAAAGAAGACATTAACCCCGACGATATTCCGTTTTAAATACTATGAGCAACATCCTGACCCAAAATGACATTCAGCACGTCGATTACAAAGACATCGACCTTTTGAAGCAGTTCATCAACCCGCATGGCCGCATCATGAGCCGCAAGCGCACGAGCCTCACCGCGAAGCAGCAGCGCGCGGTGGAAGCGGCAGTCAAGCGCGCGCGCTTCATGGCGCTCCTCCCGTACATTCAGAAATAGAGAGAATATAGAGAAAGGCCCCGGTCGGGGCCTTTCTCTTGGGTGTTTTATGCGCGCTCGACGTATTCGCCCGTGTCGGTGTTGATGCGGACCACGTCGCCCTCCTTCACAAACATCGGCACGGTAAGTGAGGCACCCGTTTCGAGCGTAACGATCTTCGAGCCGCCCTGTGCGGTGTTGCCGCGTACGTCCGGCGGCGCTTCCACCACCTTCAGTTCCACCTTGATCGGCACCTTCACGCGGAAGAGCTTGCCTTCAAAGGCGAGCGTATCCACCTCCATGGCGGGCTTCAAAAATTGCCCGGCATCGCCGATCTTTTCATCGTCGACCGAAAAGCGTTTCGATTTGTCCTTAGTCTCGTGGAAGACCCATTCGTTTTTGCGCGCATCGCGGAAGACAAACACTGCGGGTTTCGACTCGATCTCCGCTTCCTGGAGTTTGTCAGATTGCTGGAAGGAGTACTCGATCACGTTGCCGCGGATGAGGTGGCGCAGCTTCGTCTGATTCACCGGACGGCGCTGCTGCTTTTGCATGATGTTATTCCACGTACAGACGTACGGCTCGCCCTCGACGAGCACGGCGACTCCCGGCTTCACATCGTTGTAATTCAACATATCGCGGCATTGTAGAGAAAAAAACCGGCTTGTCCATCTTTTTCCCGGCTCGATACAGTTCTTTTGCCCCGCGAGGACACATGCCGCCCACCCCATACCGAGGTTAAACCTCGGTATG
This sequence comes from Candidatus Kaiserbacteria bacterium, assembly GCA_016432285.1. Classification (GTDB taxonomy): domain Bacteria; phylum Patescibacteriota; class Minisyncoccia; order Phycocordibacterales; family UBA2100; genus UBA10103. Next base: position 25,207 of record CP066682.1, on the reverse strand, counting down.
GGGTTACTTTTATGCGAGCGGCTTCATGTTGTTCGACTTTGCCGACCACATGGCGAGATTCCAAAGCACTCGCATGCCGACGTTGGCGTCCCATTCCGAAGTCTCCGACGGACTCACTTCATTCACATCAAAACCGATGATGGTCCGGCCGGATTCCGCGACCGCGCGGATGAGATAGATCGCCTCGTCGAACTGGAGGCCGCCCGGCACGGGGGTGCCAGTGTGGGGGCAGAGTGCGGGGTCGAGCCCGTCGATGTCGAACGAGAGGTACACCTTTTCGGGCAACGTCGCGAGGATTGCAGCGACGCTTTCCGACCAGCGTTCGCCCTCGAACTGCCGCTTCTTCAGATCCGCATCGAAGAAAGTCTGTATGCGGCCCCCGGAAGCTTCGATCACCGCCCGCTCGCCGATCGAGTAGTCGCGCACGCCCACCTGTGTGAGGCGCGTGATTTGCGAGGTGTGGAGCGCGTTGTGCATGATCGAGGCATGCGAGTAGGTGAATCCTTCGTACGAATCCCGTAAATCACAGTGCGCGTCGATCTGGAGAATCCCGAACTCGTGTTTTTTCGCAAGCGCACGCATGAGGCCAAGGGGCGTGGAGTGATCGCCCCCAATGAGACCCACGAGCTTTCCCTTCGCGAGGAGATCATCGGCAGTCCGCTCGATTCGCTCGTGGAAATTTCTACACCGCTCGTTGATCTCTGCCGGAGCCGCGTCCCCTTTGCTCGCGGAGAGGGAAGCGATGTGTTTTTCGGCAAGCTTGCGGAGCGCAAGGCCTTCCTCGTGCGCGTCTTTCCACTCCGAAAGCGGGAGCATGCTGATACCAAGCTTCCAAGAGTCGGACCCGTAGCTGTCGTGGAAAAAGTCGATTTGCGGTGAGGCGTCGAGGATTGCCTCCGGCCCCTTTTCGGTGCCGCCGCCGTAAGAGACCGTGACGCCCCACGGTGCGGGAATCAGCACCACCTGCGCCTCCTCCGGAGTGAACGGCAAGCCAAAAATACCCGAATTCTCGAGACCAACGCCCTGTGGATCGAAGTCTTTCCAGCCCATTAGCCCATTCTCGCCTTGTAATCCTCAAATGTGAAGGCTCGCAACGTTTCGGCCGCGTCGTCTTTCCACAATACGATCGAGGGGTGCTGCACGCCGTTAAACATCGTGCACTGCACCATGTTGTACTGAATGCCGTCCTCCAGCACGATTTTGTCTCCCGCGCGGAGCGATTTTTCGAAGATATGAAAGTGCCCGAGCGTGTCTCCCGTCACACAAGTGCCGCCGCCGAGCCGGTACGCGTGTCCTTTCAGTTTCTTCTCGTCGCGCAGGGCGCGAGCTCCCCGCACTGGCATGTCGAGATCGCGGCTGAGGAGAAAATCAGGCGTGTGCGCGTTGAACGACATATCGAGGATCGCGATCTTGTACGGCACGTCATCCCGCTCCACCACATCGAGTACGCTCGCAACCAGTGCGCCGGCATTCTTCACGATCGCGGCGCCCGGCTCCAGATGCACTCGCACGGAATATTTCGTTTGGAAATCGTTGATGAGAGCGATGAGTCCCTCCACGTCGTAGTCATCGTTCGTGATCATTTGTCCGCCGCCGAAGTTGATCCACTTCACCGCGGAAAAGTGCGTACCGAATTTATCTTCGATCACGCGCACGGCTTCGCGCAAATCCGGCAACGTCTTGTCCCAGAAGACGTGGAAGTGGAAACCGCTGATTCCCTGAAGCGCGTCTCTGTCCTCTGTGAGCGCTGCCTCAAGCTCCGTGCGGCGCACGCCGAGCCGGGAGCCAGGTGCCGTCGGGGACCAGAGGCCGCCGTGCTCGTCTTTCGAGATATTTTCCGGATTGAGTCGCAAGCCGCACTCGATCTGTTTTCCGCTCGCTTCGATGCGGGGCTTGAACTTTTTCCACTGATCGACCGAATTGAAAATAATCGTGCTGCTGTAGCGAAGCAGCTCATCGAATTCCTCATCTTTGTATGCGGGCGCATACACGTGTACGTCATGATTGAACTCCTCATATCCGAGCCGCGCCTCGTTGAGCGAGCTCGCTTCGGTGCCGTCGAGGTACTCGCGCACCACGGGAAAGAGCTCCCACGTGGACCAGGCCTTCAGCGCCTGGTACATCTTGCAGCCGGTCCTCTCTTTCACATGCCGCAAAATCGAAAGGTTGTGCCGCAGAAGCGCCTCTTCGATCACGAAGGCGGGCGTGGCTATTTTCGACGTATCAAGCGTCGAGGTCGGGCGCTTTTCCATAGAAGGATTATAGCTTCGCCGGGAGCGGCTTGCGGTCGACCACCGTGAAGGTGAGGCCGTTTTTCGCGAGGGTCTTCAAAAACGGCTCTGGATCGAGCTGCTCCACATTGAAGACGCCCGCGCCCTTCCACGCGCCCTGAAGCACCATCATCGCGGCGATCACCGGTGGAACGCCGGCGGTGTACGAAATCGCCTGCGAGCCGACTTCCTTGAAGCACTTCGCGTGGTCGCACACGTTGTAAATGTACTTCGTCTTCTCCCGCCTTCCGCCCTTTTCCTTTCCGGTGACGATGCAGCCGATCACCGTTTTGCCAGTGTACTTCTTGGCGAGCGAGGCAGGGTCGGGAAGAAGCGCTTTGAGGAATTCCATGGGCACGATCTTCTGGCCTTTGAAGTCGATGGGATCAATGCGGGAGATGCCGATGCTCTCCATGACGCGAAGGTGTGTGAGATAGTTTTGGCCGAACGTCATCCAGAACCTCATGCGCTCCACCGAGGGGAAGTGCTTCACGAGCGACTCCATTTCTTCATGGAAGAGAAGGTAGCTCTCGCGCGGCCCCGCCACGGGGTAATCGAAGGTGAAGTGCACGCTGCCTTCGTGCATCACGGGCGGCGTTTTCATCCACTTGCCCTTGTTCCAGTGCTTCACTTCCTGTGTGACCTCGCGGATGTTGATCTCGGGATTGAAGTTGGTCGCGAAGGATTTGTCATGACTGCCGGCGTTGGCGTCGAGGATATCGACGTACGTGATCGAGTCGAAATATTTTTTGTTGAGGTAGGCGATGTACGCGTTGGTCACACCCGGATCGAAGCCTGCGCCGAGCACGGCCATGATGCCGGCTTTCTTGAAGCGGCTCTGGTAGGCCCACTGCCAGCTGTACTCGAAGTGCGCTTCGTCTTTCGGTTCGTAGTTAGCCATGTCGACGTAATGCACGTGCGTCGCGAGGCACGCGTCCATGATCGCGAGATCTTGGTAGGGGAGAGCGACGTTGATCACGATATCCGGCTTCGTCTTTTTGATGAGCGCGATCACTTCTTTTGCGTGGTCCGCATCGACAGTGTGCGTCGAAATGTCGACGCCCCAGCGTTTCTTGATGTCTTTTTTGATCGCGTTCGGCTTGCCGATCGTGCGCGAGGCGAGGTGGATCTTCGTGAAGACTTTCTTATTGATCGCGCACTTATGCGCCGTCACGCTCCCGACGCCGCCCGCTCCGATGATGAGTACGGTGGACATACGCGCGTTACCAGCCGAATTGCTTGCCGACCTCTTCGGGGCTCTCGCGTCGCCGCACCACTTTAATCTCGCCGTTCTGGGCCATGAGCTTCAGCGGCGAGGAGAGAAGACAGTGGTGGGAGGCGAGGGAATCTTGGTAGGCTCCCGTGTCGAGGAAGGCCACGTAGAGCTCGTCCACGTCTCCGAGACGCGGGAGGAGGATGTACGAGCCGCCCGCCGTGTACTTGTCGTCGCTGTCGCAGGAAGAGCCGCCGAGCCACACATGCGCGAGCTTTTTGCTGTGCATGTGATTGATCGGCACCACGTGCCACTTCTGCTTGATGGCCCATGTGTCGAGGAGGTCGTTCATAAAGGAGCCGTCGATCACGTACCAGCTGTTGCCGCCTTTGTTGTATGCCTGCTTTTCGGCGGTGATGCGGTAGATCGTGATCTGCGCTGGCGCGACCACGTAGCGCCCCCACTCCGCGACGAGATTGGGGTGCCGAACGCCGAGGCGGTCGCACTGCTTCTTGGCGGTTTTGACCATCTGGCTGATGAGGCTCTTGCCGGTGTAGAAGCGCTTGCGCTTGTCGTAAGGGACGCCCGCGCCGCCGCCGAAGTCGATCGTGTCGAGCTGCGGATTTTTTTCGCGCATCTTCGCGTAGAGCGCCACCGCGCGTTTCAAGGGCTGGAGAAAGCCGTCCACTTTTTCGATCTGACTCGAAATGTGGTAGTGCAAGACCGCGAGGTTGCGGATTTTTCCGAGATCCAAGAGTTCCTCTTCGGTAAAGCCGAAGCGGTTGTAGCGTTTGTCCCAGTGGCTGTCCACTTTCACGTTGAGATCGACGCGGATGCCGACTTCGCCCTTGAACTTTTTCATGCGCTCAAGCTCGACACGGTCCTCGATGATCGGGATCACCACAAGGCCCTTGCCGCGCAGCTCCTCAATGAGGTCCATGTAGCGCTCCGTCTTGGGGCCGTTGCAGATGACGCGAATCTTGTTGTGGAATTTCTCCTGCTCCACCATCCGCTTCACGAGAAAGAGCTCGTTGGCGGAGCCGACGTCGAGATTTGCACCCTCGGCGACTGCCGGGAGCACAAACTCACGGTTCTGGTTGACCTTCATGGGGTAGTGGTAGAAAAATTTGCCGCGGTAGCCGGATACCTTGATGTACGCGTTGAAGGTCTCGATGAGGTCGCGCACGCGGTTTTCGATGATGGTGGGGAAGAAGATCTCGGTCGAGGTGCCGTACTTCTTGACGATATCGAACATGTTGTACTGGTAGTTGCCCTCGCGCACCATAAGCGTCCCTTCGGGAGAGATGTCGAAGTGCGCGGTGTTCACTTCCTCGCGGCCGAGCTGCCAGAATTTTTTGTGGCCGTTCTTGCGTTTCTTTTTTGCGGTTGTTTTCATCTCTCACTTTGAGGTCGGTCATCGCTGCCGTGCCCCCTAAGCGAATAGTCCGCTCACTATACATGTATGTGCGGAATGCACAATGGTTTTCGCTCGGGGGCAACGCCCCGCTCGCACCTTCGCTATTCCTCGGAGGGCGCTGCCTTGGCGACGCCGCCCTCTTGGAGCGCCTTTCGGATGTCTTTGAGGAGCGCGTTCAACACCGGCTTGTTGTCCCGGAGGAAGGTGCGGGCGGCGTCGTAACCGCGGCCGAGCTTCGTTTCGCCGATCGTGTAAGCGCCGCCCGAAGATTTCTGCACGAGCCCGAATTTTTCGCCGAGCGCGAGGGCCTCGCCCTCCTTTGAGATGCCCTCGCCGTAGAGCATGTCGAATTCCGTCTGTCGGAAGGGTGCGGCCACTTTGTTCTTCACAATCTTCACGCGATGCCGGCCGCCCACGGTTTCGTCGCCCTTTTTGATTTGTGCGATGCGGCGGATGTCGACGCGCACCGAGGTGTAAAACTTCAGGGCTTTGCCGCCCGGCGTGGTTTCGGGATTGCCGAACATCACACCGATCTGCATGCGGATCTGGTTGATGAAAATCACGACCGTCTTCGTTTTGCTGACGATCGCGGTCAGTTTGCGCAACGCCTGCGACATGAGGCGAGCCTGCTTCCCAACGTGCTGTGCGCCCATATCTCCCTCGATCTCGTCCTTGGGGGTGAGCGCCGCGACGGAGTCGATGACGATCACGTCGATCTTGCCAGATCGCACGAGGGACTCAACGATCTCAAGCGCCTGCTCGCCGGTATCCGGCTGCGACACTAGGAGGGAAGAGATATCCACGCCGAGTTTTTTTGCGTACTCCGGGTCGAGCGCGTGCTCCGCGTCGATAAAGGCGCACACGCCGCCCTTCTTTTGCGCTTCCGCGACCGCGTGGAGACAGAGCGTGGTTTTGCCGGAGCTCTCTGGGCCGAAGATTTCGATGATGCGGCCGCGCGGAAGACCGCCGATTCCGAGCGCCCAGTCGACGCCAATCGAGCCAGTGGGAATCGCGTTGACGTCGACCTTCGGCTGCTCGCCGAGTTTCATGATTGCTTCGTCGCCGAATTTGGTTTTGATCTCGGAGATCGCGCGCTCCACGTCTTTGTCCGATCCTTTGCCGACTTGCTTGGGGGCCACTTTTTCCTTTTTGGTGAATGCCATAAGTACTGAGTGTATCAGATGCGCTTCAGGGTGCTATCGATTCGGTGGACGACGCAGTGTCGCTGCTGTGGGAGGAGGTGGCGAGCGAGCCTGTGTAGACGATTTCGATCTGACGCTCAGTCGATTTGCCGTACCGGTCCTTCGCCTCAAGGAGGATTCTGTTGTAGCCGGGCGCGAGCACGAAGGGCTCGCTAAAATCGCCCGCCTCGGTGAGAGGCACGGCCCGTCCGTTCATGGTGAGTGAGAGGACACGCTGCGCGCGCCCTTCGATTGTAATAAATGGGTCCTCCACCTGCATCGCGCGGCCCTCGATCTCAATCGTGGGGCCATACAAGAGGCCGCGGCCCTCAAAGTACGCGTACCCGACGACCAAGAGGAAGAAGGCGATGAGGGTGATGCGCGTGAGCCTGCTGTCGCGGTACGGGAGCATGGTTTAGCGATTCTCTTCTTCCGCCTCCGCGGCTTCGGCGGCCTCTACAAGCTCGTCCGCATTGCCCGCGCCGATCACATCGCGCGGCTTCGCGCCGTCCGCCGGGCCGATCACGCCGCGTTCCTCCAAAAGATCCATGAGCCGCGCCGCGCGCGCGTATCCGATACCGAGTTTGCGCTGGAGGTACGAGGTGGAGGCCTTTCCGGCTTCGATGACAGTCCGCTTCGCATCGGGGTAGAGCTCGTCGTCGTCGCTCTCTTCCTCGCCGATCATGGAGGAGAAGATCGCATCGGTGCCGCCCGCTTGTCCGCGCTCCGTGAAATCGATCTCACTCGTCAGTTCCCCGACAGACTGTTTGGCGATGTGCGCGACCACCTTCTTGACCTCGTCTTCGGAAATGTACGGCGCCTGGATGCGGCGCGGCTTGCTCATTTCCCCCGAGAGAAAGAGCATGTCGCCCGCACCGAGGAGTTTTTCGGCGCCGCCCGTGTCGAGAATGGTGCGAGAGTCGATCTGCGAGGCCACCTGGAGCGCGACGCGCGCCGGGATGTTGGCTTTGATGAGCCCCGTGATCACCTTCACCGACGGCCGCTGTGTCGAGAGGATGAGGTGGATGCCGACAGCGCGGCTCATCTGCGCGAGGCGCACGATGCCGCTCTCGAGCTCGCGCGGATAGGTCGACATGATGTCCGCGAGCTCGTCGATGATGAGCACGATGTAGGGCATCGCTTCCGGCATTTTTTCTTCCGACCCGTCGCTCGCTTTCGCGATCGCGGGTGCGACCACGTTTTCATGGTACGAAGCAATGTCGCGCACCTGCTCAGTCTCGAGGATGTTGTAGCGCCGCTCCATTTCTTTGGCGAGCCACTTGATCGCGAGGATCGCCTTCTTCGCATCCGTGATGACGGGCGTGAGGAGGTGGGGGATGGAGTTGTAGAGCGTCAGTTCCACCCGCTTCGGGTCGACCATGATAAATCTGAGGCGCTCCGGGCCGCAGCGGTAGAGGAGCGAGATCACGAAGTCGTTGATCGCCACTGATTTGCCGGCACCGGTCGTACCCGCCACCAGAAGGTGCGGCATGCGCGCGAGATCTGCATAGTGCGGCTGTCCCGTAATCGAGCGGCCGAGTCCCAAAAGGAGTGGCTTGTCCGATGCGGAGAAGGCATCGTCGGTGATGAGAGGCGCCATGCCAAGCGTGGTGCGAGAGATGTTGGGCACTTCGACGCCGACGAGTGATTTGCCGGGAATCGGCGCCTCGATGCGCACCGGAGAAGCGGCCAGCGCGAGCTCGAGATTGCTCTGAAGCGCCACGATCTTCGAGAGCCGCACGCCCTCCGCCGGTTTCATGGAGTAGCGCGTGACGGTGGGGCCGATCGAAGCCTCGTCCATTTCCACCTGAATGCCGAAGTTCTGAAGCGTGCGCTTGATGATGTTCATGTTGGCCTTCACATCTCCCACCTCGGGCTTTCCTTTATTTTTTGCGAGGATCGAAACCGGCGGGGGAGTGTACGTGCTGCCGGTCGCGGCGATGATCGGAAAGCCTTCGGATGACTGCGCCCGCTCGAGGAAGGAGGTAATCGTGTTTTTCTTCGGCTCCTCCTTTTGTTGCGGTTCCGCTTCCACCTCGACCTCGGTCTCTTCCTCTTCTGGCGCCAAACCGACGACCGGCACGTCTTCAATGTCGGTTTCTTCCAGCGAATCGTCCGATTCTTCGTTTTTGCGGAAGCGATCGCGGATCGAGCCCCAAGCGGCACCGAGGTGAATGTCGAAGGCGATGATCAAGGCCGCGATCACGAACGCCAAAAGAAAGACGACAGTTGCCGTGGTGTCGACGGCGCTTACGAGTGGGCGCGAGATCGCGCTCCCCAAGACGCCGCCTTTGCCGGGGAAGGCGAGGTTGACGAGTGCGAGCGCCGAAAAGAGGAAGACGGCCATGCTAAAGAGCTGGACCGCTCCGAAGTGCCGCTCAAAGGAGCGGAGGATGATGATCGAAAGCAGAAGCAGGGAGAGCGGCAGCAGCATGTACCCTACGCCAAGGAGCCACGAGAGCCATTCGTAGAGTACGGAGCCGACGGCGCCGCCCACTTCAAAGCTCGCGAGCACGAGAAATCCGGCGATCGCGATAAAAAAAATCGCCGAGACCCCCCGCAGTGCCTCCCCGCTGATGCGCGAGATGGCAGATGGCGATTCTCGATCGATTTTCTTCTGTTTGCCGTTTTTTCGGCGCTCTTTCATAGCAGCATCATACCATCGCATCGCGTGCGCGATGCGCAGTGCTCTAAAGGACAGCACGGAAGGGCGTGATTGCGGTCACGAAAAGTATCTATATAATCCCAAATGCGTCGAATCGGACACGCAACGTACACGTCAGGAACACACAATGGACGACCAAAGAGACATACAGAGGAGGACCGATATGGCCGAGATCTTGGACGAGCGGACGCGGATCCAGCCCTTTGGACGCAACGTATCGGCCGAGCGGGCCTACCGCAGAGCCGAACGCATCGTCGCGGCCCTCCACCTCATCACCAACCACATCCCGTCGGATGAGCCGGCGCGAACCGCGCTCCGGCGGGAGGCCGTTCAACTGCTCGAGAATGTCCTACAGCTCCGAGACGAGCTTCGCTCCCGCGAATCGCACCCATTCAAACGGACAATCAGCTCGACCCGGGAGCTCGTCTCGCTCGTGCGGATCCTCGCGGTCTCCGGTTACATTTCGCAGCAAAACACTTCCATCCTCTCCGAGGCGCTCGATGAACTGAGCAATTTCCTGTTTGCCGCGCAGCGCAGCACGCTCTCGGAGAGCGTGGTCTTGAAACGGGAGGAACTCCTCTCGGAGAGTTTAACGGACAAGGACGCAACACGGCCACGCGGAATCGCGATAAAGGACACGCCGCGAAGATCGGTGTCCGTTAGAGCTGCTTCTTCAGGGACACGCAGCGAGGGAGTACTCGCCATTCTGCGCTCTCGCGGTGAGCTCGGTATCAAGGACATCGCCTCGAACCTGCCGGAATACAGCGAAAAGACGATCCAGCGCGAGCTCGCAGCTCTCATCGCTCTCGGACGGGTCAAAAGGACGGGAGATAAGCGCTGGAGCAGGTACTCCCTCGTACAGTAAGGGCTGACGCCCGGGTGCGCTTCCGGGGGGCTGTTCCATTAAATAGAGATGAAGGCCTGAAAGATTTCTCCACAGGGCCCGTCAATACAATTGACTCCCGCTCGGTGGGAGGGTATTGTGGCGCCGTAACGAGTGACCCGGAAAAAGGCCCCCAAAACGGGCCATTTTTCATCACAAGTTATCCACAAAACGGAGAATACGCTGAATTAGCGCTTAAACCCTGCTGATATATAATTGTCCCGATGCTTCTTTGATGAGGCATTGAAAGGCAGGGGGCTACAGCGCTCTCTGTTTGGTTCGTTGACATTTGCATAGAGAAACAAACGCACAGGCACGAGCCTGTGAAGATTCATTGAATTCCAGAAATGGGAGATACGTTCCGGTGAGTTGCAGAAATTCCGAATGTCCCAACACTATTGCTGCTAACCTCATCGCAGAAATGCGGTGGGCTAGCAAATGGGCGTAAGCCCCATTATTAGTTGTCTTCAGTTATTAGTCAGTTAGAAGACAATACAAATTGCACACGTTCTCTCGTCGAAAGAGTGTGTGTGCGGCCTTCGCAAAAAATGCGGAGGTGAAAGGTCAAACATTAACTATGAGTAAAGCATTAGCAACAAAAAACGTTGCGGCAGTGCTTCTTGGTGTCAGCCTCGTTGTCGCTCTCAGCTTCGCGTTCGCCACTCCGGTGAAGGCGCAGTCGATTGCTGACCTTCAGGCTCAGATCAACGCATTGCTCGCACAAATTGCCGGTCTCCAGGGTGGTTCCACCTCGGGCGGCGCATGCTTCACCTTCACGCGAAATCACCAGCAGGGTGACACGGGAGGCGAGGTCATGGAAATTCAAAAATTCCTTAACACGCACGGTGCGGTAGTCGCATCCACAGGCGCGGGTTCTCCGGGTAACGAAACTTCGTTCTTCGGCGCTCGCACCAAGGCTGCGGTCTCGGCATTCCAGGCTGCCAACGGCGTTTCGCCGACGGCTGGTTACTGGGGTCCGCTGACCCGCGCGAAGGCCAACAGCATGTGCACAGGCACCGGTACCGGCACAGGTACGGGTACTGGCACGGGCACCAGCACGGGTACTCCGACTGGCGCAGGCGTTACTGTCTCTGCGGGCTCGCAGCCGGCCAACTCGATCGCTCCGGAAGGCGCGACGCGAGTTCCGTTTACGACGTTCATGATCACCAACAACTCTGGCGCGGCGGTTACGATCAACGGCATCACGGTGCAGCGCACCGGCCTTGGTCAGGACGCGGCCTTCTCCGGTATCGTTCTGGTAGACTCCAACGGTCTCCAGGTCGGCATCGCGAAGACCTTGAACTCCAACCACCAGGCGACGATCGGCGAGACATGGACGATTCCGGCAGGTGCTTCCCAGACCTTCACGGTCGCGGGTAACATGGCCACTTCGCTCGACAGCTACACCGGTCAGGTAGTCTCGCTCTCGGTCGTTGGTGTCAACACCAGCGTTCCGGTCGCAGGCTCGCTTCCGATCACGGGTGCTCAGCAGACGCTGAACTCCACTCTTGCCATCGGTTCGGTCTCGACTTCGACGAGCTCCTTCGATCCGGGTACAGCTCAGACGAAGAACATCGGTGATACGGCAGTTCGTTTCTCGGGGCTTCGCTTCACGGCTGGTTCCGCGGAGGACCTCAAACTCTACTCGATCCGCTGGCGCCAGGTAGGCTCCGTCGGAGCGGGTGATATTGCCAACCTTGTCACGATCATCAACGGTACAAGCTACCCGACGACCGTCGACTCAAGCGGCAAATACTACACGACGATATTCCCGGGCGGTCTTCTCATTCAGAAGGGCTTCTCGATCGACGTGTACGTCCAGGGTGACATCGTCGGCTCCAACTCTGCAAGCCGCACGGTCGACTTCGACATCGACAAGAACTCCGACGTGTACATCGTCGGTCAGCTCTACGGATACGGTGTTGCGGTCAGTGGCACCTATACGCCATGGTTCAACGGCATTGTGACGACGGTCCAGGGCGCTTCGGCCACCTCGGTCGCGAAGGCCAACGAAGTTCCGGCTCAAAACGTAGCAGTCAACGTCGCGAACCAGCCTCTCGGCGGGTACGTGGTTGACCTCCGCGGTGAGTCGGTCTCCGTGCAGTCGCACGTCTTCACCGTCTCGACCTCGACGGCTTCTGGCGCAGTTCCGCTCACCAACGTTTCGTTGGTTGACGAGAACGGTGCCGTGGTCGCTGGTCCGGTAGACATGGCGAGCGGCTCGACTGCCCTTACCTTTACTGACACCGTGACGTACCAGACTGGTCGCCACGTGTACCAGCTCAAGGGTAAGCTTGCGAGCGGCTTCAGCAACGGTGCCACCTTCTCGATCTCGTTCACGCCTTCTAGCGCATGGACGAACTCGACTGGTCAGGTCACCGGCAACAGCTTCACCTGGCCTACAACGGCGGTCACCATGAACACGATGACTGTTCGCGCGGCTCAGATCTCGATCACAGCGGTCGCTGATCCGGCTTCGCAGAACATCGTCGCTGGTGGTGTGGGTGTCACATTCGCAACGATCCGCCTCGATGCGGGTCAGTCCGGCGAAGACCTCCGCATTTCTTCGGTTCCGCTCCGCCTCGCCGCTGGAGCAGGCTCAGCAGTGACGGATCTTACGGGCTGTCAGCTCTTCGATGGTGCGTCGGCGCTCAACACGGGCTCCAACGTTCCGTCGACGCTTGACGGCACCGACACCTTCACGCTCGACAACTCGCTGACACTCACGAAGGGCGCGGTCAAGAACCTGCTCTTGAAGTGCAACGTGCGCAGCGGTGTGACCGCAGGCGCGACCGCTACGTATATCTGGAGCACCCACTCCAGCGACTCGTGGACGGTCACTGGTGTCACTTCGGGTAACACGGTCTCTGGCTCGAACCTCACCGTCTCGATCGCCAACGCGGGCACGATGACAGTTGCGGCAGGCTCTCTCACGGTCGCTACCTCGGCAAGCTCTCCTGGCTACACGCTTGCAGCCGGAGGCCAGGCGGGTGTGACATTGGGAGTCTACAAGTTCCGCCCGGCCAACGAGGCTATCTGGCTCAACAAGCTCGGTATCTCGCTCTCGTCGGTCACGGCTTCGAGCTCTCCGCTTAACCTCGGTACGGTCTACATCTACCAGGGTTCGACTCTTGTCGGCACCGCGAGCTTCGGTACGTCGCGCACAGCGACCTCGACGCTCACGTCGCCGCTCCTTCTTGCGAAGGACGCGGACACGGACATCACCATCAAGGGTGATCTCGCCGACATCGGCACGAGCCTCAACGGTACGCAAGGGGCGTTCCTTGAGGTCAACTACGACAGCGCTGACACGACTGGCCAAGCTTCGGGTACCAACATCCAGGGCTCTGGTTCGACCTCTGTATCGGGCGTCAGAACGTTCAACACGTTCCCGACGATCGCTCTCGACACCTTGCCGAGCAACGGTGTCGCGGACGGCCGCCTGATCCGCTTCAAGGTGACGGCGAACTCGACGGGTCCGGTTGGATTCAGTCAGTTCAAGTTCGCGGTCGCCACGACATCGGCAACGGCGTCTGACATCAACCTCTACGCGTACACGAACTCCGACTACTCGGGCTATGCTCCGGGTACGACGGGCGGTCTCGTGAACAGCTCGGTGGTGCAGTCATCCGGTCAGACCGGCAGTCAGACCATCACGGTCACGCCGACTGGTCTCTCGACAGGCATTGTTCAAGTCCCGGCAGGCTCGACGTTCTACTTCGAGCTCAAGGCGACTGTCTCTGCTACGCAGACGACCTACAACGTAGCCACGACGCTTAAGGGCGACGCGGCGTATCCGTCACTCAACGTCCTGATGGGCACCTCCACGGGTGTCATCAGCGGCTTCGGCAACTCAGGCAACCTCGTCTGGACGCCGAACGCGACTGGTACCGTTACGACCACCACGGCCAACGACTTCACGAACGGCTTCGGTGTTCCGGGCCTCCCGGCTTCGGGTGTCGTGATGAACCGCACCCAGTAATCCGAGCCTCGTCTTCTGACGAGCCTCCGGTTACCGATCACGGCGACAACGTGATCAAGCAAAGGCCCCGCCTTTCAGGCGGGGCCTTTTGCTTTGGAGTTGTGGCGCTTTTGTTTTCATACTTTTTGGAGCACTATGGTGTCCGGCAAGAGAGAGGAGGCTGCCATGTACACGAGCGAACAGGAAGCGAAGGAGCGCAGTCTCGCGCTGCTTCTCCACCAAGTCGGCTTCAACGATGTTATCTTTGTGCTCGCGTATCCCGCTTGGGAAAATTCTTTTGAGAAGAACCTGCGGGTTAACCTGCGTACGAAAAACATTGTCGAGGTTGAAGAAGCGGGGATCAAGCGAAGCGTCACGACCCGAGAATATCTCGTCGACGTCATGCTTGCGTGGTACATCACCGAGTATGGTGAATTGTGCATGTACCAACAGATCAGCGGGCAGGAGTTTGATATTTACATCGGTCGCGACCACGACAGTTACCCGGCCGATGTGCGAACGCCTGCGCTCGTTGCGCTCGAAGGCGTGGGAGGTGCGCCACCCGCGACCGAGCACTGGGCACTCTGGAGCGTGAAAGAAGAGCAAGGACTCTTTGTTGTACACTCCGCGATCTACGACCCAAATCCAGCCAATCCGAAGAAAGAGCGGCGGTCAACGCAGGAAGACGCACAAAAGCAAAAGGAACCCGAACCGTACTACACCGTCAAGGCACTGCGCCGCGTGTTCCGGCTCTTGTGATCGGCGTGTCCATTCTCGAACGTTCGACTGACTCTCGTGATTCTCGCGGCGGGGAAGGGGAAACCCACCCGCCGCTTCTTTTTTTGCCTCAACCACCACCCATCCAAAGGCCTGCTTTCCCAAAACCCAGAGACCTGTCCTCTGGGATCCCAGAGGACAGGTCTCTGGGTGTTATGCTTTCCAGATGCTGAGGAAACGACCATTGGAAGTTGGAGAGATCTATCACATTTTCAACCGTGGCGCGCATAAACAGCGACTTTTTACAGCCGAGGCAGATTTTTCTCGATTTTCGGCACTGCTGCACATGGTCAATAACTCAAAACCGGTCGTCTTGCGAGAACTCCTGGGCTCGAAAAAACACAGAGGACAGGTCTCTGGGATTTTTTCGGAGCCGGTGGATAAGGCTCTTGTCGAGGTTCTTGCCTACTCGCTTATGCCCAATCATTTTCACCTCGTTGTGAAGCAGAAGGTCGACCACGGCATAAGTAATTTTATGAAAAAGCTCGGCGGTGGATACTCAATGTACTTCAACACCAAATACGGCCACAGTGGGGTTATGTACCAAGGTCCGTTCAAAAGCAGCCACATCGACTCGGACCCGTATTTCAAGTGGATCTTTGCCTACGTGCACTTGAATCCACTCTCGATCTCGGATCCGGACTGGCAAGAAAAGGGAATTGCCGACATCGAAAAGTCTAAAGGACATCTGCGGGACTACGCCTATTCGAGCTACCACGACTACTATGTGGCCGAACGGCCCGAGAGAGCAATCTTGGCCTACGAAGAGGCGGCCGACCTTCTCGACAAAGAGCAGGACTTGCATGGAATGATCGAGGAGTATTCGGGCGGCAGGGCGCTGTTTGGTGTGGAAAAGCCGCGAAAGAAAAGTGAGCCGGTGGTAGAATCCGTTTAATGAATTTCTCGGTCGCGCTGAAGGCCGCTTGGCGGTGGATCAAGTGGCCGCTTTTGGTGCTGCTCGTGATCTACATCGCGCTTGTGATTTGGCGGATTTTTGATCGGCAATCCGAAATCGATACGCAGCAGATAGTTGCTGAGATCCAATCCAAGCGACTCACCATAGCGGATGTCGATGGCTCCGATCTTCCGCCCGCACCGGATCCCGCACTTGCGGATGCGACGATCGAAGGGATCGATTCCAACGGCAACGGAATCCGCGACGACGTGGAGCTCGCGATCTTCGCGAAATATCCAAATGACAAAAAAATTCGCGCCGCCGAATTGCAATATGCGATGGCGTTGCAGATGTATCTCACGAAAGTTATGAATACTGAGACATGGGTTGCTGCTGTTCAGCAAGAAAGCAGAGCATACGGTTGCATTTTTGAAAATGCTTCTGATCCGGCACTTGAAAATGCTCGGAAAACAAGCGAAAGAGTCGAAGGTCTGGTGCTAAACACCGATGGAAGAAAGTCAGCATATGATCGCGTTGAGAAAAAATATACAACATCATTCGGGAGCACCAACGGACCGGACTGCGATGCCAATAGGTAGTTACCCATGCGGTCAAAAGCAGCGCTCTTGCTAATTCTCTTTGTACTTTCACCCGCCCTTACGTATGCAGGTACCTGTTCAACTGACGGATACACAGTAGTTTTCGTAAATGGAGTCCTAAATGATCTAGAAAAGGCAAAGAGAAATAAACAAGAACTCGAGGGTCTTCTCAAGAAGAAAAACCCAGAAGTAAAAGTGATAAACGGCTACAACCCCTCTCACCTCGGTGGGGCAGGGGATTTGATTCAGTCGATTTCGCAGGCGTTCAACAAGTCCGTCTCAAAATTCGATCTCAACACGATCCTGATGCAGATCCATCCGGAAGTGACCACGCAGAAAATTGTGCTCGTTGGCCACTCGCAAGGGACTTTTTACACCAACGAGATGTACGAGTATCTCACCACGCATGGAGTGCCGAAAGAATCGATTGCCGTATACAACATCGCCACACCCGCGAGCTACGTAGCCGGTGGCGGAGGATACATCACCTCGACCAACGACAAGATCATCAATCTCATTCGCGGCACGGAAGTCGAAGGCAACGCAAAGATTAAGGCCAACTCCTACTACACGATCGAGAGGATCGTCTCTTCGGCGCTTCGTCCGAATATCACGATACCGAAAGAGGATGGATATGAGGAGAGCGCGTGGGGCGGACACTCCTTCAGCACGTATCTCGGAGGAGCCGCGCCGCGGATCGTGAACGACATCAGTGCGCTGCTCGGCGATTTGAAAAACAGCGGCTCGACCGGCGAGAGCGGATGCTTTGAGCCGCCGACGGAAAATCTCGGGTTTCTTGCGCGGAAGGCGGCTTTCGCAGCCACCGACCCGCTTGTCGAAGGGGCACTCGCCGCCAAAGACACGGCGTTCGCATTTGCAAAAAATCTCTTCGGCGCTTTCGCCGCAAAGCCCGCCGCAAAAAGCCAGGTGAGCGCCGCGGCCGCGGCGCTCGAAGAAGATGGGGACGAAAATGAGAAAGAAGCAGAAGCCACCGTCGAGTCCGTGGAGCGGCGCGACACCCCGCCGCCCCCTCCCGAACCGCAGATCGATCTGCCGCCGGTCGAGCGGGCAACGGTGCCTGATCCCGAGCCGGCACCGGAGCCGGAAATCGAGCAACCGATCGAGCTGCCAACGCCGCTCGTGCCCATCGCTCCCGCAAACGGAATCAGTATTTCGCCGGGATTCGGAGGCGGTGGCGGAAGCACACGCCAAACGCAAACATCGTCTCAAGCCACAGCCGTTCAAACGCCGACACCCACAGTTTCCTTTGCGATCCTTTCTCCGGCCGACAACTCCTCGTTTGCGACCACGACAATCTCCTTCTCGGGCACGTCGGACGTTGGAAACACAATTCTTGCAGACGCTGCCGCATCGCTTTCGACGACGACCGCCGACGGATCCGGGAATTGGAGCTTTTCGTTCACACTTACGGAAGGGTCGCACCAACTTTCTTTGGCGGCATACGATTCAGCAAGCAATGCGTCGGCGACGAGCACTCGCACCGTCTCGGTCGATCTCACCGCACCCGCCACCACAACGCTCGCCGTTGACGAGTGCAACTACTCACTCGTGTCGGGCTTTTGCGTGGTACCGACGACCACTGTGTCGCTCTCATGGAGCGCCATCGCCGATGCCGCCTCGTACGGCATCTACAAAGACGGCACGCTGCTCGCGACCACAACTGCTACAACGTATTCCGCCGGAATCACAGATAAAGCCACGACGACATTCGCGGCGGTCGTGTACGACGCGGCAGGGAATGCGGCCACATCGACGGAAGTTTCTCTAGGCGTGTACGCACGCCCGATTATCATCAACGAAGCAGGATGGGGAATCGACGCGAGCGTTGCAGCGGACCAATTCATCGAGCTCAAGAACTTTTCGCCGTACGAGATCGATCTCTCAAACTTTTCGATTACACGCACGGGCGGGAGTGCCATTCAGCTTTCAGGATCTATGACGGCTTCCAATGGCAATGACATCACCGGGTACCTCGTGATTGAGAGCACCGACTTCATCACGCGCAGCGCGTATGAACTCGTCGTTCCGTTCGACCCGATTTCCGACGCGGGCGAGAAGCTTTCTCTCGTCTGGACCGCCGGCACCGCGAGCGCCACGCTCGACTCCACGCCGGAAGTATCGACATGCAGTGGCTGGTGCGCCGGATCGGCGAGCGCCGTAATCGGCTCTAATGTGCAATCGCTGCCCGACTCGCTGCTGCCGCTCTCCATGGAGCGTATCTCCGACTCGTCCGATGGATCGCTCGCGGCAAGTTGGCGCGCCACCGACACGTACGGGCCGTACATCGGCACAGGCAGCTCCACATGGGGAACCCCGGGGCGCGCCAACAGCGCCGGATTGCCGGAAGCCGGATGGTACTGCGGCTCGGACTCGCCAATCGAAGAGGGAGTCGCTCCCGGTTCAACTTACGTGCCGAGTGAGCAGTACTGCACATACCTCTCGCGTTTCGTCTCGAAGCTCGCGGATCGCTCAGGCGCGCTTTTCAAGGGCGAGGTCGGCAGCTCCACAATCCTGAGCAGCGGTTTTCTCGGGAAATCGCTCGGGAAGTTGCAGTCGCAGCATGGCATCAGCAGTCCGCGGGCGGGGGATTATTACTTCGTCGTAATCTGGGAGTCGGCCGGCAACAATGACAGCACAGATTTCGTGAGCTACTTCACAACCGGCTCTCCGCGCCCGCCCCATGGCAACTACGTCTTCATGCCGTGGGTGTACGGCGGCCCGTAGGAAAACCCAGAGGACAGGTCTCTGTGTACACAGAGACCTGTCCTCTGGAATTTGTGGCGATTTGGGAGGAGGCGGAAAAACGGGTAGAATGCCCGGATCATGACGAATCAAACGAAATACGGATTGATTGGCCTCGGCGTGCTTGTCATCATCGTCGCCATTTTTGTGGCTACGCAAACCGGCCTCTTTTCCGGCGGGAGCGGGCAAGGCGGAGTAGCTTCTTCGACGGCGCCCTCGCTCACCGAGGGAGTCGCGTTTGACCAGAACATTCCGGCAGACCTGCGGGATCAGCTTTCGCAGCTCATCGCGGACGATCGGGAGGCTCTCTCACAAAACTATGACCAGTATGAGCTGTGGCTCCGCCTCGCGATCCGATACAAGCAGGCGGGCGACTACCAAAAGGCGCGGGAGGTGTGGGAGTATCTCGCGTACAACTACCCCGATGACGTCGTTTCGCGCCACAATCTCGGCGATCTCTACCAGCACTTCACTGTCGACTACGTGAAGGCCGAGCAGTACTACCTCGCCGCGCTGGAGGCCGACATGATCGACGGCGTCGGATCGGCCGGCGTCACCTATCTCGCACTCCACGAGCTCTACCGCTACGACTACAAACAAAACACGAGCGCGGCCGCCGACATATTGAAACAGGGGATCGAGCGTATAGCAGGGCCGCAGGCCATCGATCTCAACGCGGCGCTCGCGCGATACTACGAAAGCAAAGGGCAGAAAGCAGAAGCGGCGGCGGCGTACCGCGCCGCCGCCGCTGGCGCGCGCGAAGTCAACAACACTTCGCTTGCGGCCCAGTTTGAAGCTTCAGCGGCTGCGCTCGAGTAATCAGCCCGCGAGGGAAACGCCGGGGAGGAGCGAGACAAGGCCGATGAAGACGAGCGTGCACACGATCACCGATGCCAGTCCCAAAAAGTGTCTCATCACGAACGCATTGTATCCCATTGAACCGAGAGTGCGGAGAGGTAGAATGTTGATATGAATCCTGCGAGCTCCTTCTTGCGCTTTACGCTCGGCTTCCTCCTTTTCATCAGCCTTAGCTTCGTCATCACCTTTGCCATGAACTCCTACGTGATCGCGCAAGATCAGGAGAAACAGACGGCCGCTGCGATCGAGGCGATGCTCAAGTAAAAATAAACGGCACCGGGACTTGCAACTGCAAGACTCTCCCGGTGCCGCATCTTGGATGACCCCGTCCCTGTTATTCGTCAGATGACGTTACGCAGACTGCACCACTCCTTGATGGCCGCCGCATTCGCTCCGACAAAGGCGTGCGAGCGCCGGTCGGCAAGAAACGTCAGCAACATGGCCGGCGCAGTCGGTCCAAACGTGACATAGAGCTCACGCAGAACTGATTCCAACTTCTTCATGGGATCCTCCAGAGAGAACAAGAGGACTATGATAGCACTTTTTCAAGAAAAGTCAATGACATGGCTCATTGACTGAGGTTTTTAGCCCTGGTAGAGTGCGCCAGTCAGGCTAGAGACAGCGAGCATTTCCGAAAGGGATGTCAGGCTTGCCGAGGTCGTACTCTACACAGCCTGTTAGCAGCGTACTTTTGTACGTATGGCAAAAACGAAACAAGAGAAAGCAGCAATCATCGAACGGCTCGAAGACGCGTTTAAAAACGCGACTTCATCGGTATTCGTTCACTTCTCGAAAGTGACCGTGGCCGAGGAAGGCGCGATGCGTCGTGCGCTTCGCAAAGACGGGGTTTCGTACTTCGTCGCGAAAAAGACCTTGATCCGCCGCGCGCTCGATACGCTCGGCCTGAAACACGACGACCTCGCGCTTGATGGCGAGGTGGCGGTGGCATACGGCGGTGGTGAGGACGCCACGATCTCCGCGCGTCTCATGCATGAGTTTGGCAAGAAGCTCACCGACAAGCTGACCATCCTCGGAGGCATCTTCGAGGGCAAGCTCATGGGGCAAGCCGCGATGCAGGAAATCGCGACAATTCCGTCGATGGCTACCTTGCGTGCGATGTTTGCACAGGTGATCAATTCGCCCCGCCAGCGTGTGGCGGTGGCGCTCAGCAAAGTCGCTGAGAAGAAAGCTTAACAATGTAAATCAACCCAAACATGACACAGGAACAAATCATTGAAGCGGTCGAGAAGATGACAGTGCTCGAGCTCAACGCCCTCGTGAAAGCGATCGAGGAGAAGTGGGGCGTGTCCGCGGCGGCTGTCGCGGTGGCGGGCCCGGCAGCGGGCGCGGCGGCGGAAGAAAAATCCAGCTTTGACGTGGAGCTCACTTCGGCCGGCGAGCAGAAGATCGCGGTCATCAAGGTGGTGAAGGAGGCGCTCGCGCTCGGACTCAAGGAGGCGAAGGATCTCGTGGAAAGCGCACCAGCCATGCTGAAGACCGACGTGAAGAAAGAAGACGCGGAAGCGTGGAAGAAGAAGATAGAAGAAGCGGGGGGCAAAGTTACCCTCAAATAAACACTCTCAAAGTGAGAAAACGGCGTCCCCTGTGGGACGCCGTTTTCTTTTGTTCACAGACTTGGCAAGCGGCCACGGGCGAGTATGATCCTTCGTATGGTAGATGATTTCCTTGGGAAGCTC
Organism: Candidatus Kaiserbacteria bacterium; assembly: GCA_016432285.1. Classification (GTDB taxonomy): domain Bacteria; phylum Patescibacteriota; class Minisyncoccia; order Phycocordibacterales; family UBA2100; genus UBA10103. The sequence goes on along the minus strand of CP066682.1, from coordinate 4,028 downwards.
CTCGGCAATCCGGCGCGCGCCAAACTCCTTCGGGTTTTCGTCCTCAACGGCTCTGAGGCCTTTACCGCCGCCGCGGTCGGCAAGCGCGCAGGCGTTGCGAGCGCGGCTGCGCAAAAGGAGATCAAAGTGCTCGAGCAGCTCAGCATCGTCAAAAAGGGAAAGCTCTCGATCACGCTCGCGGGATCCGGCAAACGAGTCGCCGCGAAAAAACAAAAAGAGCCGACGTGGACTCTCAATCACGACTTCAAGCATGCCGCAGCCCTCTCGCAGTTCGTGCATCAAACGTCTCCCGTGGAATACAAACGAGTACTCGCGGCCCTCAAGGGCGCGGGCCGCATCGCGACCGTCGTCCTCTCGGGCTCCTTTACCGGGGATCCGGTGCGGCCGGCCGACATCATCGTCGCGGGTGATGGTATTAATGAGAGTCGACTCGATCAGGCGATAAAGGCGTTGGAGCCTGTCTTCGGCTGGGAAATCCGCTACGCGGCCTTCACGACCCCCGAATTTCGGTATCGTCTCACGATCCAGGACCGCCTCATCAGAGACACGCTCGACTATCCGCACGTGGTTCTCGTCGACAAAACCGGACTTCTCTAGGAAACAGGCGCAAAAAGCCCTGTTTTTCGTCGCTTTTCCTAATCCACAGCCCCTCTAAGGGGCGGATTTTCATACTGCCCGGGTGCTATCATGAACCTCACAAGGGGTCGAAAACCTTAAAAACTTATTAGTTTTAGCTGTATTTGCAACTTATATGATTGTTAGTCAATCGGCGAACGTCATCCAGAACTCCTTCACGGACCTCTGGTACACGGTCATCCAGTTCCTTCCGATGATCCTCGCCGCGGTCATCATCTTCATCATCGGCTGGATTGTCGGTGTGGTCTTGTACCGCGTCGTCGACCAGGTCGTGAAGGTGCTCCGCATCGACGAGGCGCTGAAGGCCGCGGGCCTCAACGATCTCGCCCGCGAGGCGGGTTTTGGGCTTAATGTCGGCGCGTTCCTCGGTACGCTCGTGCAGTGGTTTGTCGTGATCGTCTTCTTGGTCGCGGCACTCGACGTGCTTGGCCTCAACAGGGTAACCATCTTCTTCCAGCAGGTCGTCTTGTACTACCTGCCGCAGGTGATCGTGGCAGTCTTGATCCTCATCCTCGCGGCGATCGTCGCTGAGGCGGTCAAGAACGTCATCGCGGGATCCGCGAAGGCAGCGGGCGCCCACTCCGGCAACCTCGCCGGCACGGTCGCGAAGTACGCGATCTGGGTGACGGCGGTCCTCGCCGTCTTGAACCAGCTCGGCGTTGCGACGGAGTTCGTGCAGACGCTCTTCACGGGCATCGTCGTCGCGCTCTCGCTCGGCTTCGGACTCGCCTTCGGTCTTGGTGGCAAGGAGGCGGCTGCCCGCACGATCGAGCGCGTTCGCTCGGAAGTGGTGCACAATCGCTAAGCTAGTGAGTTTCTCCTCGTCCTACGACGAGCACAAACCGCCCGGAAGGGCGGTTTGTGGTTTGGTACAATCCTCCGCATGCAGGCAGTGATATTGGCGGCCGGCCACGGCTCCCGCATGGGGGAGCTCACGACGGCGATTCCCAAGCCGATGATCGACGTGGGAGGCAAGCCGCTCTTGCAGTACAAGCTGGAGCTCCTCAGCGACGAGTTTCCCGAGATCGAGGAGGTCGTCGTCATTGTCGCGTACGCCAAAAGCGTCATTCAGCATACGTTCGGCAGCAAATTCAGCAGACTGCCCATCCGTTATGTGGAGCAGCGGGAGCACAACGGCACCGCAGGAGCGCTCTGGGAGGCAAAAGAGCTGCTCAAAGATCGCTTTCTCGTGATGATGGGAGACGACATCTACGCGAAGGAAGACATCGCGCAAGCGCTTGCCGTCGAGCAGGGTTGGGCGGTCGTCGTGCAGCAGCTTCCCGAAATGCATCGCGCGGGATCGGTGGAACTAAGTGACGACGGTCTCGTGGCACGCATCGTGGAGGGAGATTTGGGAGCGCAGCCTGGGATCGCGAGCACCAATTTGTATCTTTTCGACGCACGCCTCTTTACAGCTCCGCTTGTCCCGAAGCAAGCAGGAAGCACCGAGTACGGTTTGCCGCAAACCGCAGCCGAGGGCGCGAAGACACTCGGCATCCCTCTCCAGCCGCTTTTTACGGATCGGTGGATAGAGATCAACGCGCCGCAGGATCTCGTACGCGCGGCAACGATCCTCAAGGTGCGCGCGACGACGGCTGTACAATAGATCAATCATGCAGGCAGTCATACTCGCAGCAGGAAAGGGGGAGCGTATGGGCAAGCTCACCGAATCGCTCCCGAAGCCGCTCCTGACGGTCGGCGGCAAGACTCTGCTCGAACACAAGTTCGACATGCTCCCCAACAACGTCGACGAGATTATCCTCGTGGTCCGTTATCTCGGCAGCGCGATCCACGACCGCTTCGGCGGCGTGTACAAGGACAAGCGGATCCTTTACGTCGAGCAGGAAAAGTTCAACGGCTCAGCGGGAGCGCTGTGGTATGCGCGCGGAGTGCTTCACGATCAATTTATCGTCATGAACGCAGACGATCTCTATGACAAAGAAGACGTGATCCGGATTTCCACCGAGTCGGGATGGGCGCTCTCTGGCAAGGAGATGGACGATCTGGGAAGCGCCGGGAAAATCGTTGTCGACAAAGACGGATTGGTGGAGGCGATTCAAGAGCACGGCGCGCACGATGGGACGAAAGGCTTCATCAACACTGGCCTCTACATGCTCGATATGCGCATCTTCGAGACGGAGCCAGTACCGAAAGTCGCGGGAAGCGACGAGCTCGGTCTTCCGCAGACCATGGTGGCCGCCGGACTCCCGATCCGGCTTGTGCCGGCGCGCTTTTGGATGCAAATCACGACTCCCGAGGATCTGGAGAAGGCCGAGAAAATACTTGAAAAATCGTGATTTTCTCGCGATTTGCCGGCCGCGTTTGACACCTGACCGCGCGTCGCATATACTCGTCCTTACGTATATGGTGTTCGGAAACAGGACGAAAAAGCGGCACAGCTAAGCTGGGTGAAAGCCCTACTCGGCCGGCCGCGAAAGCGGCCTTTTTCACGCCCACGAGGCACCACCACGTACGTTGCTCGTTGAAAACTGAAGAGCGACACAAAAAAGAATCAAACGTTCAACTCGGTTGAAAGTCTTTCCGAGTTGAATGCAGGAACCCCATGAGATAACGGCGTCAGAGTTTGTTGCCGATCAAGCTTCTTAAAAAGAGTTTGATTGACTGCCCACTCGGATTTCATATCTCACGGGGCAAAAGAAAAAGAAAGCAGTTCGTCGTTAGACACGACGAACGACTCATCGGCAGAAGCCGATGAGGATACGCGGTTCTCAGAATTCCTAACGGGAGTTCTGAGTAAGGGCGTGTGGTGGATGCCTTGACTCTAAAAGGCGATGAAGGACGCGGCTTAGCTGCGATACGCTTCGGGGAGGTGCTCAGCAACCTTCGATCCGGAGATTTCCGAATGGGGTAACCCCATCGTGTAAACCACGATGACTCTCTCGTTAACGCGAGGTGAGAGCAGACCTTGGGAAGTGAAACATCTCAGTACCAAGAGGAAAAGAGACCAACAGGTATTCCCTGAGTAGCGGCGAGCGAAACGGGAAAAGCACAAACTCAGCCTCAAAATTTGAATTCATGGGATTCTTAAGGTCAAACCTTGGGATCCCTTAAGGTTTGACCTTGCATGAATTTAAATTTTGGGAATGGGGGTTATAAGACTACGGCGCTGGCAACAGGTAGAGTAAAAAAATGCTTAGTTAGTGGAAGCAGCTGGGAAGCTGTACTCCAAAGGGTAATAGTCCCGTACACGAAAACGAAGCATCTCTATGGCTGTAGTTCTTGAGTAACTCGAGACACGGATAGCTCGGGTGAATTCGCCAGGACTAACTGGTAATGCTACATACTTTTAGAGATCGATAGTGAACAAGTACCGTGAGGGAAAGGTGAAAAGAACCCCGGTGAGGGGAGTGAAATAGAACTGAAACCACATG